>DUBV01000083.1:7351-63654 GCA_012960105.1 Thiotrichaceae bacterium
GCAGCAATTCCTTGGTATTGGTCTAAAGATAATAGCCTGATCATTTTGGGACTACCTGCATGGGTGTTTGTCGCCATTCTGGTTTCTATATGTACTTCAATTTTTACTGCGTTTCTATTATTGCGTTATCCGTGGAAGATGGAAGTAGATGCTGATGAATAGTTTTCAATCATTTGGTCTTGATGCCTGGATTTTTATTAGTCTTTATCTTGGCTCACTCATTCTGGTTGGCTTTGTTGGTTACAAAGCGCGAAAAGAAAATACGTTGAAAGATTTTTATCTCGCCGGCAATGGTTTTGGTCTGGTTGTTATTTTTCTTACCTTATATGCCACTCAATATAGTGGTAATACCTTGTTGGGTTATTCCGGAAAAACTTATCGTGTTGGTTATGCCTGGATCATGTCGGTTCATTTCATGACCGCTATTGTTGCCTGTTTTATGATTTATGCACCTCGTTTATATGCGCGTGCAAAAAAATATAATTACATAACGCCCACTGATTATTTACAACATCGATTTAATTCAAACTGGCTAAATATTATTGCGACGATAATTATGATCGTAGTTTTAAGTAATTATTTGTTAGCACAACTAATGGCAATGGGACGTGCAATGCAGGGCTTATCATCGGTTGAACCAGCTGTAGCATATCAACAAGGCGTCGTATTATTGACCTTAATTATGTTGATCTATGGCACACTCGGTGGTATTCGTGCCGTTGCCTGGACTGATGTTATTCAGGGGTTGGTGTTAATGACCGGCTTTATGATTTTATTGTTTATGCTGTTCAAACAATTTGGCCCTATCTCATTAGCAACCGAAGCTATCTTAAAAATGCCCGAGTCAACAAAGGCCTCAATACCTGATGCAAACCATTTACGTGAATGGTTGAGCTACATCGTTATTGTGGGATTAGGTTCGGCATTGTATCCACAAGCGATACAACGCATCTATGCAGCTCGTACTGAAAAAGTGTTAAGGCAAGGTTTAGCCTTTATGGCTTTCGCACCTTTGTTTACGGTTTTGATTGCTGTTGTTACTGGAATCTATGCCATAGCATATATGCCAGGTTTAGAAGGAGTTCAATCCGATCAAGTGTTGACTCGAATGTTGGCGCTTGTGCAAGGAAATTCGATTTTTGGTTATTGGTTAGTCGTTATTTTATTTGCAGCGATTTTAGCAGCAATGATGTCAACAGCAGACTCGGCTTTACTTTCTATTTCTTCCATGTTGAGTAAAGATATTTATGGACGTTTCTTTGCTCCAGATGCATCCGAAGCCAGTTTAACTTTGTTGGGAAAATTGTTTTCCTGGTGTTTGATTATTTTTCTTGTATGGCTAGCAATTTATTTAAGTGATAAATCATCGTTATTAAAATTACTCGATCGAAAATTCGATTTGCTGATCCAATTAGTCCCTGCGTTTATGTTGAGCATACATTGGAAGGGAATGCGTGCGACGCCAACGGTTATAGGCTTAACAGCAGGCGTGTTGTTATCGCTTTGGCTAGCTTATGGAGGTTTTAATTTTGTGCAAAATGGAAAGGTATCTGGTTTTCATCCGGGTTTATTCGGGTTAGTGTTCAATTTTTTGATAGCTGTTATTGGTTCTCTGTATTTAAATAAAAGAAAATAGTATTAGCAGTTTAAGTATTTTCAATCCATTTGCGATTCATTTCATAATATGTAAACGATGCTGTCCATGCAATTAAAACTAATCCCATCAACGATTCAACAACGGATAAAACGCGACCATTGCCAATAAGTACGATATCACCATAGCCGACAGTGGTATAAGTTGTGCCGGAAAAATAAAAAATATCAAAAAAGTTTGGAGTGGCTGTTGAAAACATTATCATTTCATGTGAAAGCATGAACCGTAGTGCATACGCGAAAATCAATATTTCTAACAGATGTGCAACAACAGCAAGTAATAGTGAAAAGACAATAGTGCCTGGATGTGTGCCGTGAAAGTGCGCAAGAATTTTTGTTGTTAATAACAGGGCAGTAAAATGCAGCCCTATAGATAAGATAGAGGCCATTGCAGTAATTTAGGCATATATTCAATATATTGTTTGTTTAACTATCTTGGACGGCATATTTCTCCAGCACTTCAAGCGGTATATGTTCCAGTACTGATTCATGTGTTGAACGTGGTAAAATTCTAGGAGCAACACCGGCTTCTAATGCTTCTATCCAGCGAGGTAAACAAATACACCAACGATCTTTTGGTTTAAGTCCGGGGAAACCAAATTCTTCCATCGGGGTAGAAAGATCATTGCCACTCTTTTTTGAAAAGGCTAAAAAGTCCTTTGTCATTTCTGCACAAACAGTATGTATACCTAAATCTTCTTCACAGGTATTACAACTGCCATCACGAAAATAGCCGGTGGATAGTTCTAGGCAACAATCTTCGAGTTTTGTACCTAAAATATTTTTGACCATCGTGATATGAAATATTTATTTGAACTAATAAATTAAATGTGAAGAATATTTTAGTGATTTGACGAGCTTCGGTGTCTCATTGGCAACTGATGAATACTCAGGCAATTACCCTGGTAATTAAAACTAGGCAACTACCCAAGAATAGGGTAGTTGCCGAGAGTTAATATCTAAGCTTTCGCTTTTTTGCGTCTTCTGGTTTTCTTCTTTGGTTTATTCAAGACTTTGTCTGCAGCAGAGAGTGCTTTGTTATAAGCAACTAGTCGGCGACAACTAATACGTAAGCCAGATAATTCGTCAAAGTTAGCAGCTTTAACTTTTTTGTTTTTAGCCGCTTCTTTTCTAACTGCAGCTAATTCTTTAGCGATAGCTTTAACCGCATTATTATTTGCAGCGCTAGGATCTTTCTTAGCTTTTGCACCAGCTGTTTTGCCACGCTTAATTAAAGCAATACGCTTTTTACTAAGACGTTTTCCTTCAGCAGATGATTTTTTACTACTCTTTGCCGCAGTCGCCAATGCATTAGCTCCATTTGCATTTGCAGCCTCCAAATTAGCCAGTGACGTATCAACTACTTTAGATAAAGCAGCATTTTTAACAATTTTTACAGCCATAATATATCCTCCTGTTTACATTACTTAAAATAATAATCTAGTTAATAATATAGATTAAGATGAAATACAATCAAATTAAAATTAATACTATTTCCATGACTCCTTTATAAAAGCGAATTTCTTAATATAAAACAATTAAACTTTTCTCTTTGTTTAGTGAGAGAAGTATAGACTAATTACCTTTGGCTTAACTTTAAATCCAGGATATCGTTGTTATTAAGCTATTGGGAATCTTATCTTTTATTTTTTCGTGTAATGCTGGTAATTTTGACCAATGAACACCTTGCTTATAATGGTGCGCAGTGTGATACCCCAGATTTCCGGTAATTAAATTGAAAAAAGGATGTAAATTATTTCTTGAAGCTTCAAATTCGTTGTCAGTGTCCAATCCGGCATGATGGTCATAAGTCGCCCATGACGTCAGTAGCAAACCAATGATCATTGGTAATACAAATAAAAATAATCCCGCAATTGGATTATATGCAACAAGCGCTGCGACAATTAAAAAGGTTAATGCAGAAAAAGTTAAAAACTCTTTTTGTATTCTTGGATGGGCTTTTCCTGCTTGATAACCACGATAGTAGGCAGTTCCGGCAACATTGAAGGTGTATTCCAATTCCCCCATGTTTTCGCCACTATTTCTTTTCCAACGGCTTTCATCCGTTGTTTGATCTAGATAATTAAGATGGTGACCCAGAACATGATGTAAAAGCCAAAGATTAGTTGTTACTCCAGTATGCAGAGCATAAAAGGATTCAAGGAGCCGGTTCATGGGCTTGCTTTTGAAAGTAGGTGTGTGCTGGTGATGATGATTCCATGCACAGATTTTTCCTTTTGGGATGATCAGAACGAACCAATAAGTAGCTAAAACCCAAATGCTCTCACTGAGAAAATAGAGACAAAAATCGACACAGGTAAATACAAGAATTATAGAGACAGGGAATCGATCTTCGGGGAATTTAAACATTAATAATTCTTACTTTGTTGCCATAGTGAATAACTAAAAAAGCATTTTTCATATTTAAGCGTGCTAATTTTTTGAGTTTTTGTTCACACAATTATTGTTCAAACAGGATCTAAAGAGTGATCAGAAAGACGCAACCTTACTGAATAAATGCGATAGTCTCAAGTTTCATGCAAAAAATAATTATTTGAAACTAAAAAATGACTTTTAATAGACATGAAAAAACGATTAGTTTCAGCCTTTTCAGCTATTTCTATATTGTTAATGTAGTATATAAGTTATGTACGGTCGATTTTATCTTAAAAATGACAAAGCAAACATTGCCAAGCAATTTTCTGTGGGAAATCCACTTAATAGCAAAACCAGCTATAATATAACACCATCGCAAAACTGCACAGTTGTTAGGTTAAAAAAAAATGAGAGCGAACTGGCTAATCTTAGTTGGGGGTTGGTGCCGTCATGGGCAAAATCCGATGTTAAAATTAAGCCAATCAATGCCAAAGCCGAAACAATAAAAGAAAAACCTTATTTCCGCAGCGCCTACAAAAAACAACGCTGCATCATTCCTGCTTCTGGTTTTTACGAATGGAAGGGAAGTAAAGGTAATAAGCAACCCTATTGTATCTATCCGTTAAATGATCCCTGTTTCGGTTTCGCCGGCTTGTGGGAAAAGCGTAATGAACTAGAAACATTCACTATAATCACCACAGCAGCAAATGAATTAATGAGTGAAGTGCATCATCGTATGCCAGTTATATTGGATTCAAAGGATTACGATACTTGGTTAAAAGATGGTGATTATAAATCATTAAAACCTTGCGCTAGTGAAGAAATGGGTATGCACATGGTCTCGTCAGCAGTGAATAAGCCAAGTAATAATGGTGCTGAATTAATTACGCCAGTAGGATTATAATTATGATTGCTACCGATCTAAAGCAGACATTAATTATTTTCTATAATAATTCTAGAATTACGAAAATAATAAAAGTATTTAAGTGCTGCCTCAATAACTGATCGAAAAAGAGTGTGGAAGCAGTCTTTATATGATGTCGTCAATTTAACTATGCCAGATAATATTCGACAACAACGTTTGCAAGAGAACGTTAAGAAAATTCAGAAATCATTTACTGTATTCGACTAGAAATCTTGTGAAAAAAATGTTTTGTATCTTTATTATAGCAATACTATTCCCAATGAGCGGGCGAATTGAAACACAAAGATAATTATAAAACTAATACCAGAAGCATATAACGCCCGTAAAAATCGAATTCGTTTAATTTCACGCAAGGCAGAAATTTTTAATAACTCATAACTTATTTCTGCCTTGATATCACACTGCTCAATATCAGATAAATAGCTATCGACGTTTTTAATGTATTCATTTGATACATGAAACAAACGTTTTACGTGACTTGAATTTTCACCCAGTTTTGGTGCCATTTTTCGTGATGGATGTAAGACTGTCCCAAATAAAATGATAGGCACCATGACTAATCCCCAAGATAATATTACTGTGTTTGATGAGAATGATGCTTCATTCGGATTCATTGCGCCAATCGTTGTGATGATACCGATAGCAAATATATAACCAATCCCGACGATTTGAGCCTTGGTATCAAAAGCTCGTATGCTGGATTGTGCTTCATCTAATGCACTCATAAGAAATGAAATTTGTTCTGACTAATATTATTGTTTTCTTGCATTGCGACTCTATCTCCAAATTATGAAGTGATCTATTTTGAAAATATTATGTGAGAAACTTATGCTGTAGGAAAATTATATCGTTGTAATCTATTTTAGAATGTTATCGAAAATAATTTGAATACGATTGGCAAATTAATTATTTAGCAAAATCAAGAATTTTTCGCTAGATTAGCATCTTGTATTGTTTGTCGATGTCCATACGGTTTCCATGCTGGTGCTATTACATTTGGCATCTCTGATCGGTTTAAAATACTGGCAGGTGATACGGTGAACTCTCCGTAACGCTCATTTATTTTATCGATCACTTTGTTTACTAAAAATGTTTTGTTGTTTTCCTCTGTAAACATATCCAGTTGCCCTTTTACAGGGTGCGGATCTTGAGCGGTAAGTTGAACCTGAAATACGCCTTCGCCATGCCAGTAACTATTCAGCATATATTTACAAATTAGAATGATAGACTGACTATCATTCGTTGGTATTTCTGTTTTAAATCGATTACCTAGCCATCCTTCCTTGGCTCTTAAGCCTATAGAAAATTGTTGCGCACGTAACGAGTGTTGTCTTAAACGTTGACCGACTTTTTCTGCCATGTGTACCAGGTACATGTAAATAACATCTTTGTTTTTTGTATTCGGCGGCATAACTTTCCCATGGCCAATCGATTTCGGTGCCTGAATATTATTTTCTACTTTATCCGGATCTTTTCCCTGACACATATACCAGATGCGTTTACCGGGATTACCAAAGCGTTGACCGAGTACACTAATTGGAAGTTTGGCAACATCACCGCAGGTGTATGCGCCGCGTTTTGCAAGAAAAGAACCGATACCTTTGTTGACGCCGCACAACTCTGTGACAGGAACACCTCTTAATTTTTGTTGTGCTTCCCAAGGGGGGATAATCGTTAAGCCATCCGGCTTCATTAATTTTGCCGCCCACTTAGCGGTTGATTTATCACCACTAATTCCGACGGAACATTTTATGCCGGAGACACTATAGACTTTGCGTTTGATCATCATGCCTATGACTTCGGGTGTGGTGTCCCATACTTTTTTACAACGAGTGAGATCGAGAAAAGCTTCATCAACAGAAAATATTTCGATATCCGGTGATATGTCTTGTAGTGATTCCATAATTTGGGTTGAAACGCGAGCATAAAGAACGGGGTTTGCTGGTATTTGAATAAAGCCTGGGCACAGTCGTTTTGCTTCTTTTACGCGCATGCCGGTACGAACACCAAATGCACGTGCTTCATAAGATGAGGTGATGATACAAGTACCCGTCAATCCATTGGTGATACCTACAGGCTTACCTGCAAGATCGGGATTGTGCACTTGTTCTATGGATGCAAAGAAAGCATTCATATCAGTTAGCGCAATAACACGGGGCCAGTCTTTTATTGTCATTTTTGTTCTCTAATAAAGGCTCTACTAAGAATTGCAAAGTATAAGAGAACATTAGGAGAACTTTCAACCAGAAGAGTAATTAGCTGCTTGCTTTGAAAGCTATATGTGTACTAGGTAACTAATTGATAATGCTAGAAATTATAACTTAGAAATAATTCGATATAATCGTCTTTCGTGAAGGCAAATGCGGGGTCACTGGGTTTTTGGTTGATGAAAAATCGTCCCTGTGCTTCTAGTAGGAAGCTATCTCCTATGCGTCGGCTGGCTTCTATATTGATGAATTTACCGCCGCTACTGCGATCCCAAACTATCCCGAATAAAGCTTCCGTCGATTGGACATCGTTAAAAGCGAAGCGGGCACCGAGGGCGATATCGTCTTCAAAAGTAGAACTGGCTGATTCACCGCGATCGTCATAGTGATATTCACTTAATAAACCTAAATCAATTGGGCTATCCATGATGCCAATGAAGGTATATTCAAAAAGCGAATTCCATTTTTGTAATCCTGATAAGCACTAAAGCCCATGTAATAGATTGCTGGAGCAAATACAGTGCTCATAAAACTGGCAATTTGGGTTCTTTCTCCATAGCCTGCATTATTATAGGATTGCTTTTCTAGAATTGAGGCTTGCATGTATAGGTCATTACAGCTTCTACTATCGTAAAGGCTTTCTTCACCAGTTTGGTTTATTTCTGTCAGGTTTATTGCTGAGCTTTGTGCGCTGAAGAGCGCTAAAGGTATTAATGTAATGTATTTTAATAATTTCATAGTCAGTATTCCTAAAATGAAGCTTATATGAACACTATCGGCGGAATACGGGAAAGTTATTAATTATTCTTTCTTATATTCTTTAATATATTCACTGCTTAACAAGTCAGCGTGAAGTCGTTCATCAACATTCATTTGTTTTTTAAGGTTTTCACTGACGTTTTTTGCAAGAAATATTCCATTCTCTGCGGCAACGCGATACCAGGCATAAGCTTCAACTAGGCTGGCATCGAGTGCACGGCCGTTTAAGTGCATATAAGCCAATGTATCCTGTGCCCCTGCATGAGCTAATTTTGCCGCCTTTTCAAACCAGAATGCGGCTTTTACATCATCTTGAGGAATGCCATCACCGCCAAAATACATGAATGCCAGATTATATTGTGCTTCAGCATTATCTTGCTGTGCCAGTTGACTGAATTGTTCATATGCTTGTTGATAGTTGCCTTGTTCGTAGGCTGTCATGGCCATTGTTAGCCTATTATCGGCAAAAGCGGCAAAGCAGAATGCCATACAGGCAATAAAAACAAGTTTGCGGAAATTCAAAATAATCTCATATCTTATTTAATGGATTTAATGGTGGCTTGATTTCTCATTACTAGTCCTAATATAGTAATACTATAAAGAACAAGGAACCGTATGAATATTCTAGAAGAAAATAAAACTCTCGCCAAATCAGCAGCAGCGGCTGTTTTGTTTATTATTATTACTATGTTGATTCTGATGTTTTATTGGGATAGCGAGCCGGAAATTTTTGATGTTCAAAAGCTAAGTCAATATCGTAACCAAGGAAGTGCTGAGTTTGTTACCGGCTATGTCACTACGGCAACAATGATTGAAGTGACAGAAACATTATTGAATAAACGCGGTGGTTATCTTAGTAATGACGTCATGCCTCCGAGTATTTTTATGGATAATATTCCTTCGTGGGAATTCGGTGTGTTAACGCAAGTTCGAGATTTAGCCCGCGCGATGCGTAATGACTTTAGTCGCTCGCAAACGCAATCGATTGAAGACAAAGATTTAATGACGGCAGATCCGCAATTTCACTTTGATTCGGCATCATGGATGTTCCCGGCAACAGAACGAGAGTATCAAAAAGGGATTGATGCGCTTAATAAATACCTTAGTCGCTTATCAGACCCCAACGAGCAGGATGCACAATTTTTTGCGCGCGCGGATAATTTGCGAGATTGGTTAGCGATAGTTGAAAAACGCTTAGGTAGTTTGTCGCAACGTTTAAGTGCTAGCGTTGGTCAAGCAAGAGTAAATACAGATTTGGAAGGCGATGCTGAAGCAACGCAATCAACTAGTAATGCCGATCTGGTGGAAGTAAAAACACCGTGGTTAGAAATTGATGATAATTTTTATGAAGCGCGTGGTGCTTGCTGGGCGTTGATACATTTTATGCACGCAATTGAGCTTGATCTGCATGATGTATTAAAAAAGAAAAATGCTTTAGTAAGTTTACGGCAAATAAGACGAGAACTTGAAGCAACGCAGGAGTCGGTTTTGAGCCCGATGATTTTAAATGGAACAGGTTTTGGTTTTCTTGCTAACCATTCACTGGTAATGGCTTCTTATATTTCTCGTGCAAATGCAGCAGTGATTGATCTTCGATATTTGTTGGAGCAGGGGTGATTTTTTAACGCCACAATAAGCCGTGCTTGCCAGGCATCAGTTTGATTGAATTGTTTTTAGTAGATTTTTCTCCACCTCTTAAAAGCTCTAACATCTGATTTAGACAAATTAAACCATTCTCCATTTTTTCTTTTATCAGAAAACCGTTTGTGCCAATAAGCTTCAATATCTGATAGATAATCGGTTCATCATTTATTTCCACGTTTCTTCTAGGTACAGTCGAAGTCAGTAAGGTCTATGCCAGAAGGTCTATGTCAGAGAAATTTAAGTAGGAAGAGAATAAATAACTAACGCTCTATAATAAACTGTCCATAGGCTCTCGAACCCTCACCCGTTTCAATGGTATCAGTAACTTCTAGGGTATTTGTATCAATTACTGATACGGTGCCATCAAACCAGTTGGCGACATAGATACTTTGGCCATCCGGGTGGATATTTATTCCTTCAGGAAACTCTCCAACCTCGATTTTTTTAATTTCTTTGAAAGTTGTTCTATCAACAACTGAAACTGAATTATCTCTTTTATTCGTTACGAATAGTTGATTATGGGCTTCATCAATTGAAACTATGTAAGGGAAAGTATCAACTGGAAAAGAGTTAATAACTTTTGCATTCTTGATATCAATTACTGTGACATCTTCTGATTGTACATTTACGGTATAAAGAAGCTGTTTAGAATAATCAACGGTAATTCCAAATGGAGCGGTGCCTACTTGAATTTCAGATTGAATTTTTCCTGAATCAATATCAATAAACATCACAGAATTGTTGTTTTTATTTGCGACAAATAAGAGTTTATCATCACTTGATATAGCGAGGCCGGATGGTGATTTGCCTACTTCATATTGATTTTCTATTTCTAAACTTTGAGTGTTAATAGAAAAAACACGATTCATATACCAATCTGCAACGAACAGTGTCTGGTTATCATGACTAAGGGTCATAGCAAGAGGCGCTTGACCAAGTTTTATGGTTTTGACAACTTCAAGAGAATCAGTATCGATAACATTGATCTCTTGATTTCCAGGGTTCGATATATAGACATGCTTATTATCAAAGCTGGCTATAACCCCGGCTGGTTTATCTCCAACCTCAATTGTCTTTATGACTGATTTACTGGTGGTATCGATAACCGATACTGTGTTTTCGAGTTGGTTGGTGATAAATGCCAAATTTTGGGCCCAGGCAATATTTGCCAAGGCCCAGAAAGTTAAAATAAAACCAATTTTTTTAAATTTAACTTTCATTGTTTATCGTTTACTTGGCATCAAAATATGTTTTCATGCCCTCTAAAGTTTTTGTATGAAACGCTTCAACGGCGGCTTTACATACGGAGTCAGTTTGATCAGGTGGTGGTGATTTTCCTACAAATGCGCTGTATGCCGTACCGCGAATTCTAACCTTCGAACCAGAGCCATTTTCACTGACAGAGATAAAAGAACCCATAGACTTGATTGGCATGCCTTTTATCACTCTACCTTCCTCGACTCTTAACGTGGTGAGCATCTTTTTTCGATCATCTTGAAGTTTAGTGACTTCTTCTTTTATGACCTCGCCATTGTCTAAGTTGAGTTCTTTAAAAGCGCCTAAACCTTCGCCGGTAGCTGAACATTCTGTAACGGATTTATTCCATTCTTTGATTGAACAAGGTTGTTTTATCATTGCCCAAACTTCGTCTGGACTGGCATTGACTTCAACTTCTATATCGAATTTTAGAGGGGTTGGGCCATGGGCGAATACCAATGACGGTATAAGTAATATGCTTAATAGGCATAGCTTAAGGTAATTCATTATGATTAATCTCCGTTGCACTGTTTACGAATGAGTTATTATTTTTGTCTTGTTGTTATCACATAGACGACTCCACCAAGGTGAAGTTCAAGGTCGCATAGTCTAATGGCTACGCCTGAATATGGCTATGATATGGCTGAAATTCAGTAAAATTGCCGAATTTATGCAAGCCATTACTCTAAGTCATAGAAATTATTGTCTATTTTAGTATTGATATGTCCTCGAAATATAAAGATATCATGCTGAATTCAAATATGATTTTATGTTTATTGTCATAAGTAAATAATCACCGGTATTAATGATGAAAATAAGCGCTCGACCCGAACAAATCGTTCTTTTAACACTGTTATACGGTGTCATGGCTTTTGTCTATATGTGCGTCAATATGCCGGGTGAAACCTTATCTTCTGAGTTATCACCACTGACACAGTCTCAAAAAGAATCATCAAAACGCTTGCAGAAACATGTTTGGCAGTTAGCTGAAGAGGTTGGAGAGCGTCACTATGGCGAGCCAAAAGCATACAATAGTGCGGCTGATTATATTGCGAATGTTTTTAAACAGAGTGAATTAACTCCCTATGAAGATGAATTCGGGGATAAATTACAGTATCGCAATATCATTGCTGAGCATTATGGAACTACGTTGGCGGACGAAATAATCATTGTTGGTGCACATTACGATACAGTCTGGTTGTCATCAGGTGCGGACGATAATGCTTCAGGTGTGGCTGTAATGTTGGAAATCGCTAAACAACTAAAGAAAAAACAGCTAAACCGTACGGTTCGATTTATCGCCTTTGCTAATGAAGAAGAACCCCATTTTATGAGCGAAAATATGGGTAGTTTATTTCATGCAAAGCGTAGTCATGATCGTGGTGATAAAATTATTGGTATGATCTCACTAGAGATGCTGGGCTATTATTCAAACGAAGCCAACAGTCAAGATTACCCCTCTCCATTTAATTGGTTTTATCCGGATACGGCCAATTTCGTTGCCTTTGTTAGCGATTTTAATTCCCGTTCATTTGTAAGGAAAAGTATTAATTTTTTTCGAGAGGGTGAGCAATTTCCATCTGAAGGCTTGACCGCTCCTGTGTTAATGGTTCGAGATGTACAGCGTTCTGATCAGGCGGCTTTCTGGCGATATAACGTTCCTGCATTTATGGTGACGGATACTGCTGCATATCGGAATTATTATTATCATACCAACGGTGATGTTCCTGAGAGTCTAGATTACGACGCTATGGCCAGAGTGACTACAGGCTTAATTTCTATGATTAAACAATTAGCTATAGCGGAATAGAAAGCTATTTTGAATATTGCCCAAATGCTTTAAACTATGCGGTTTGACGTGCTGGCTTAAGCAAATAGCTGACAAGATGTCTCATTTAGTAAAAATTATAATCTAATTCAGTCAAAACCCTATTTATAGAATTGCCGTCTTTGGAGGACGCTTTTAATGAAAATTATTCTTGCACCGGATTCCTTTAAGGAAAATTTAACCTCGTTACAAGTTGCAGCTGCATTGGAAAAAGGTATTAAGCGTGTCTTGCCTAAAGCCTTGTGTGTCAAGGTACCTATGGCTGATGGCGGAGAAGGAACCGTACAGTCTTTGGTAGATGCAACCGGTGGTAAATTTGTTCGTAAAAACGTTACTGGTCCTGCGGGTAAAAAAGTTTCTGCACGTTATGGCATGTTGGCCGATGGTGTAACAGCCGTTATTGAAATGGCGGAAGCTTCAGGCCTGCCTCAAGTTAGTGGTAAGGAAAAGAATCCGCTTAAGACGACAACTTACGGTACTGGTGAGTTAATGTTGGATGCAGCTAAACGTGGTGCAAAGAGCATTATTATAGGTATTGGTGGTTCTGCTACGAATGATGGTGGTGTTGGTATGGCACAAGCATTGGGTGTTCGTTTTTTGAATAAACAAGGTAAGGAAATTACCGAGTTAGGCGCTGGCGGTATGATTAATATAATTGCTGGTATAGATATGAAAGGCCTGAATTCTTTAATTAAAAGGACAAAAATTATTGTTGCCTGTGATGTTAATAATCCCTTATGCGGCAAAACCGGTGCATCAGTAGTATTTGGACCACAAAAAGGCGCGACGCCAGCAATGGTAAAAACGCTTGATAGTAATTTGAAACATCTAGCTTCTATTATTAAAAAGGATTTAAAGAAAGATGTGCTTAAAGTGAAAGGTGCCGGTGCCGCAGGTGGTCTTGGTGCAGGTTTAGTTGCATTTACCAAAGCGAAAATGAAAAGTGGTGTTGATATCGTTATCGAAGCGACAGACTTACATAAGCATCTTAAAGGTGCTGATCTAGTGATTACCGGTGAAGGCCGTGTTGATTTTCAAACGGCGTTTGGTAAAACACCTTCAGGTGTTGCTAAAGCAGCACGCAAACATCGTATTTCTACTGTTGCCATAGGCGGCGGCATTACTGATGATGCTAATGGTGTGTTTGCACATGGTATTGAAGGATTAGAAAGTGCATGTGCGCGTGATATGTCATTAGAAGAGGCGATTGCCAATTCAAAAGCGCATCTTACTAATGCCGCAGAGCGCGTTATACGTTTGGTTCTTATTGGTAAAAAAATGGGAACGAAAAAACGTAAGTAGCGTTTAAAAATTCGTTTTATGTTGAGACGAATTATTTAATTAGATACATTTATGAAATTCTCAAAGTTTGCATCACGTTTTAGTAGTGAGTCAGGCATCGTTCAACTCATGGATGATCTTGGCAATGCTATGTCAGGAAATTCGGATGTCTTAATGTTAGGCGGTGGCAATCCTAGTCACATTCCCGGTGTGCAGCAATACTTTCGTGATTCGTTGCATCGAATGATCGACAACCCCTCTCTGTTTTCTCATGCCGTTGGTAATTATGAATCGCCACAGGGTAATAGAGAATTTATTGATGCCATTGTTGATATGATGAATAAGCAATATCAATGGGGGATTTCCGCTGAGAATGTTGCATTAACCATTGGCAGCCAATCTGCATTTTTCTTTTTATTTAATATGTTGGCTGGTGAAGATGATAAAGGGAATCATAAACAAATCTTATTGCCTTTAACGCCGGAATATATTGGTTATTCTGATGTGGGTTTAAGCGATGATATGTTTTATTCTTACCGTCCATTGATCGAAAAACTGGACGATCGTTTTTTCAAATATCATGTTGATTTTGATGCTTTGAAAATCAAAAAAAATACAGCGGCAATATGCACGTCAAGGCCAACAAATCCGACGGGTAATGTATTGACTGATGAAGAGGTTTCTAAACTACTTACATTAGCTGAATCAAATGATATTCCATTAATTATTGATAATGCTTACGGCGAGCCTTTTCCAAGCATTATCTTTACTGAGACTAATCCTATCTGGAATGAAAATGTAATTTATTGCATGAGCCTATCTAAAGTAGGTTTGCCTGGTACGCGAACGGGTATTGTCATTGCCGATAAACCGGTCATTGATTTAATTCGCAATATGAATGCGGTGATTAATTTATCTACAGCTAACTTCGGTGCGATGATAGCGAAAGACTTAATAAGTAGCGGTGAAATATTACGTTTTTCAAAACTGTTAATAAAACCGTATTATCAGGAAAAAGTAGAGCATGCCGTTGATGTTATCCATAGAGAATTTGAAGGGTTGGATTATTATATCCATAAGCCGGAAGGCGCGATGTTCTTATGGCTTTGGTTTCCTAATTTACCAATATCATCAAATGAATTATACGATCGACTAAAAGAAAAAAATGTTCTCGTGATTTCAGGCTCGTATTTTTTTCCCGGGTTAGAAGATGATTGGGAACATAAACATCAATGCATCCGTATTACCTATTCTATGGAAGAGGCCGTAGTAGAAGAGGGGGTTAAGAAAATAGCCAAAGAGTTAAAATTTATTTTCTAAAAATGCACTTTTTTCGCGGTTAATATGCCGTTCCGTATAAATCATTGATGGTAAGCTGCGTTAGCTCCGTGCTCAAATCATCATGTGTTACTCATACATTCAAATTTTCGGCTTTAGCTTCCTGCATCGCTCTACCTCATACATCCATGTAGTCGTCCGAGCGGTGCTGTCTTGCTATCACAAAAAAATCACTATTTTTAGACTATAGTGAATTAACGCCCATCGATAGAACCTAAAAGGTTTGCGCCAAAGGAAAATAGTTTTTCCGATACTGATTTTTTACGTTCGAATTTAACTTCAAAGACATCCGCTTCTTTTGCCGCATTAGAAAGATAATCATCACTGGTAATTAATTCATCAACAAGTTTAAGTTCGATAGCGCGTTTACCATACCAGTGTTCGCCTGTAGCAATTTTATCGATATCTACTTGTTCGCGACTGCCTTTGACGAACTCCTTAAATAAACGATGAGTGTCTTCCAGTTCTTCCTTAAATTTCTCTCTATCTTTATCTGTATTCTCGCCAAATAAAGTCAAGGTTCTTTTGTAATCACCCGCTGTTATTTGCTCAAAATCAATGTCCATCTTTTTTAATAAACGATTAAAGTTTGGTATTTGAGCTAACACACCAATTGAGCCGATAATCGCAAAAGGTGCCGCAATAATATTATCTGCAACACAGGCCATCATATAGCCACCACTAGCAGCAACTTTATCAACAGCAGCGGTTAGTTTTATTTCTCTATCTCGTATGCGTTTCAGTTGTGATGCTCCTAGTCCATAGCCATGCACAGTTCCACCACCACTTTCTAATACAATGACAACTTCATCTTTTTTGCTAGCAACAGTTAAGATGGCGGTTATTTCTTCTCTTAACGCTGATACGGTGGTGGCTCTAATGTCCCCAATGAAATTAAGTACAAAGATTTTTTTTCTTTCATCTGAGCTTTCTTTTTCCCTTTCTTTATGTTCTTTCTTCTGACCTTTTAGATACTTCTTAAATGCTTTTTTGTTTAATACTTGTGAATTTAGCATAAAGCTCATAGCTTCATATCTTTCATTAATATTTTTAATAGTGAGATGTTCGTTATCACCTTTCGCACGAATTAAGATAAATATAAGTGCGCCAACAATAATGACAAAAAGGATTGATACAGTACTTAGTTTTGCCAGAAACATGCCGTAATCAGTTAAAAAATCCACTAGTTATAACTCCTGAAATATCTATTTGTTGTGTATGGCATCACATTATAACTATTTTTATAACAAAGCAGCGTATTTTTATACTCTTAGAATGATCATTTGCTACCATTCATGCGATATTATCAATGCAATTCAATATTATGGTTGAATATCCAGTATGAAAATTATCTTCGGCATTATAGGCGCCTATTTAGGTGCTCTTATCGACTCATTTGACGGCTTTTGTTTCGGTGCGGCAATTGGAATTTTATTTGCCTATATAATAGAACTGAAAAAACATCACCGAATACTTCAAGAACAATTATCACTTATTCAATCAAAGCTAGTTGATAGTGGTTTCACGGTCGGTGAAACCACCGCTGAAAACATTCAAGTCAATAAAGAAGATATGGAACTTGAAGAAGTTTCCATAGCAGAAGACATAAATGATATGGAAATCGATACAGAAGAAGTGACACAAATAAATCAAGTCACTCAAGAGATTGATGCTGGTCTTGATGTAAAAACCACCTCGCAGTCATCAGATTGGAGCGAGCCAGATGCGCTTAATTCAGATCAAAGTTACCCAGTTGATAAACTCACTGCTTATATTAAGAAGTTTTTTACTACCGGTAATGTCGTTGTAAAGGTTGGCATTATTATCTTATTTTTTGTAGTGGCATTTTTACTCAAATATGCGGCACAAAAAAATGCATTTCCTATCGAGTTAAGACTTATTGCTGTTGCCTCAGGTGCTATTGGTATTGTAGGAATGTATTAATGATTCCATGCTTCAAGTAGGGGGTATCTTGCAAATAAATATTATTTTCAACCAGAGCAGAAGATTGATGAAATATTTGGAGATGAAATTGTAGCGGAGCACGAGAAATTATGTTTTGTAATATAAAATCATGAGAAAGATTAAGGAAAGAGTTCTAAATTTTAATAAAGTGTTTCAGGCAAGAACAGGCTTTCGATACTGGATTCGATTTTAAGACTTCTGATTTTTTTTGCATGATATCTTTTTCTGTATTTACTCAAAGCAATCACTTTCATTTTTACTTTTTCAATATCTTCAGCGTTCATGTTCTGTTTTATCTTTTGTAGATGTTCTGTTATATCACCAAACACTCGGTCCATTTCTTGTTGCTGAAAAAAAAGAATTTGCTGTTTTTTGCCTTCTAAAGAATCGTTGTTTTCACTTTCTAAATTTATGGGCACGTAAATAAAATAATGTCCTGCAATAACAAGCCATGCGTAGGCATTAATAAGATTTTGTTGTGCTCCCAAACCTTTTTCATACATTAAACCAAATCTGTACTGTGCTAAGGGATAGCCTTTTTTTGCAGATTTTTGATAGTAGCGAATTGCTTTTTTTTGATTTTCTTTAACGCCTTGTCCTTGTTCATACATTAAGCCTAATTTATACATTGCGTCCGCTCGGCCATATTTTGCTGCTTCAGAAAACAGCTCGAATGATTTCTTTAGGTCTTTTTCGACACCATGTCCAGCAGCATACATAGAGCCAAGAGCATACATTGCTCGATGGTCACCTCGTTCTGCAAGTGGAATAAATTCGTTTGCTGCTGTTTCATAATCACCATCTATATAAGCATAGCCTCCTTCTTTGAAATCTGCATAGCCGTAGGGTGGATAACTGAGTAAAATAAATATTATTGAACAACTAAGTTTCATGACTAAGTTAATTCAAATGATTCAACAGTATGTGATTCAACTAAGTTGTCCTGAATTTCACCAATGAAACTACCGACTGTGTAGTCAGTGCCTGCAGTAATAGCATCGGTTAAAAGTGTTGAGTTTTCTATGCCGGTGGTAATGATCTTAATATTTTTTAGTTTTAAGTATCGGAGCATATTTAGATTTTTATCTTCATCTTCATCTTCATCTTTCTCAGCATCTGTATCTTCCCTCTTATGAGGCGCGAGAATTGTGGCTAATTTTTTTAATTGCTTTGTGTTTATAATGACTAGATTTGAAGATAATAATTCACAATTATCTAAAACATTATCCATGGATTTTATGTTAGACAAGGCTATCCTGAATTGATGTGAACTATGTAACGAGTTTATTAATTCTTGCGCACGTTTTTTGTGATTATTAAAAATATCGAGAGGTATATCTAGTATTATTGATGAGCCGGGATTGTATTTTTTTGTTTGCGATAATATTTTTTGTAACCAGTCAATTAATGTAAAGTTTGAGAACCATGATTCAGTAACGCGGATTAGGAATAAGTACTGGCATTTTGTAGTGCCATTTTCGGTAATACGTAAAAAAACTTGTCTTAATATCCATTCGTTAATTGCTTGTTGTAATGATAGTGAAAATATTGAAGTGTCGGACAAATATTTATTGAGGTTATCACTTTCAGCTATTGCTTGGAGACCAGTCATATAAATTTCTTTTGTTTCATGCTCATCATCAAACATGGCAGTGACTGGTTGATAAGTCTGGATGATGCGTTTTTCATCAATTAGTTTTTTAATCTGTATTTCTGCCTCATGAATAAATGGGTCAGATGCTTGAGTCTCATCAGCGTCACTTTCTTGTTCTTCATTATTGCTTGATATTCCAGAGTTTTCTTTAGGTTTGTTGCTTTCTGTTTTTGTATGAGTGTGAATCGCATTGATCTCAGCTACTTGATTATTTGGTGCTGCTTCCATAACTACTTTTAATTCAGCTTTTAGTTTTTCATTTTCTTTCTTAACTATCTTTAATTCGGCTTCTAATTTTTTCTTTTCTTCTGTCATTAGCTTCATTTCTGATTCGATTTGAAGTTTAGCTTTTATTTCCTCCTCTGTTTTTAATTCTGCTTCAATTCTCTGCTGGGCTTCTTGCTCAGCTAATATTTCAGCCTGAACTTTTGCGCGCTCTTCTGCTTCAACAACTAATATTGCTTCATTTTGTTGTTGTATCTGTTGGTCTATATGTAATTCAGCTTTTTCTTTTTCTTCTTCTGCTATTTTTAATTCAGCTTGCAGCATTTTTTTAGCTTCTTGCTCTGTTTGTATTGCAGTTTCAGCTTTGTTTTTTGCCTCTTCTGCTGCTTTTAATTCGGCTTCAAGATTTTCTTTTTCTTCAATTGCTTTTGTCGCTATTTCATTATTGCTTGCTTGGTCATCGATAATCTCATCTTCTTCAACGTACCTGGAAAGGTCGTCGTCAGATTTCCAGACGTAAAAAGAATTACCTTTTATCTCACTTGCCTGTTTGCATGCAGCAGTAGCAATAAAAATTAATTGTTCAGCTGGCTCGTTAAAAACTCCAAGTGTTAATACGCCTATACTTACAGAAAATTTATATTTATCTTCGGAAAACGTAAACGTGCATTTAGAGAGATGTTTAGATAAGCCTAGTAAATTAAATTCGAGTGTTTCCTGATTGCTTGGAAAATCAATCTGTATAGCAACTTCGATATCGCTTATTCTCGTAATGTTTGGATTGCAATCGCCTAGTTTAAAAACTTCGAAACTGTGTTTTGCAATATGGTTTACAAGGCTATCTCTACCAATTATTCCAATTTCTTCTTCTAGTATATCTAAATCATCGGGTCTGATAACGATCAGCACTCGTCCATTTTCTTTTTGATTAAATGCTTGTTCAAGAGATTCATAAAAAACTTCTTTGCTAAATGAACGGTTATGCTGAGTTATTTCCAGTTTTTTTATACGTTCCTTTTTTTTATCTTCCCATGCATGAATGATAGATTGTTTTAACTTGTCTTTAGTCAGTGATTGTTTTGATTGATATTCATAAATGCCTAATTTTAGTGCTCGTATAGCAACTTCCTCAGTTCCTGCGCCAGTAAGCATGATAGTGGCAGGGAAGGATGCCTTTTTATGGTGTTGATGAAGTATGTCTAGACCGGTAGTGCCAATAATTGATAGATTGTGATCAAGTAATAAAACATCAATTTCTGACCAGTCAAAACTATCGTCTGGCACGCCTTCAAATACAGGGTCATATTCAATGCTTTGAACGCCAGGCAATAATTTTTTAATGAATGTTTTTATTAATTTACGATAATCGGAATTATCATCGATGATTAATACTTTTTCTAATTGACTATCAGACATGGCGGATCAGATTAATATCAAATCTTGTCTATTAAATTAATGTTCATTTTTATTATTTTAATTCGGACTTTTTTATAAAGACTAAAAAGTAGTTTTATGGTTCATGATAAATAACTCAGTTATTAGTTTTTTTTAATCTTTCCTGTGTCTCAGCTTGACGACGATTGATAACATCCAAAAATGCATGAGCAACATGAGGGACATGTTCAAAATAATGCGTTAAATATTTGTATGAGGCAGATAGAAGTTCAGTTGGGGTTACTGTTCTTACGGAGGCGGTACGTATTCCTCCCTGAAAATAACCCATTTCGCCAATAGGTTCTATTGGGTCGACATAAGCGATGTGAATTTCATCGCCGTTATCGTCTTTAGTAAATACTTCCAGTTTTCCTGCAGCTAAAATATACAAAGTCGGATCGTTTTCTCCTTCGAAAATAAACTGTTGATCGGCTTTTAAGCTGGTTTCAGAAAATTGATTTCCAATGGCGGCTAGTTCTGCTCTATTAAGTGATTCAAATACCGAGCATAAGCCTAGTCTGTCGGCACGTTGTTGTCGTAAGGCGTTGACCATTTCTTCCTGCTCAACAATATCTAAATCGATTAATATTTCACCGATGCGTTTTTGAGCTTGGCCAATAAGTTTGGTATCGCGTTTTTTTTGCATGGCTATTCTTATCGAACCACGGGAACAGGGTAAATATTCGCCTATCAGACGCGGGCGTGGTTTCTTTTGTACATTTTCGTCCACTGGCTAATTCCTTTTGTAAGTTATTAAATATATTTAGAAATTTTAGAAGATACAGCGGCCAATGGCAAAATATATTCAATGGAAATTCAAGAGCAGGTTCTCATTTCAAGATAATATAGATAATATCTGTTCACTTCTTGGCTAGTAGCAACAATATTTTCTATCAATATTAGTGTAAAAAGACTGAATTATGGGATTATTTAGCGTTTCCAATGTTAATACGATTTATATCTCTCGATATGACGAGGTTGATTTGTTGAGCTCTTATTCTAAACATGATTTTGAATATAGGGAAAAAATTCGCAATAGTGAATTGGGACATGACCGTAAACAGCAACAATTGAAAGACTGGAAGAAGAACAGAATGTTAGTGATGAGTCGTGCTATTTATACTGAATGTAAAGCGTGCTCTCATAATTAGCCGAGCATTTTCTTGAAACGGGTAAAAATATAATTATGGAAACTAGCCAATATGATTATTTTTGGGGTTGTGGGTGTGATGCCGAAAAATACAGGCCTTCTACATGGAAACGTTCAATGATATTGGTCACCGGTCTGATATTCATGGTCATAGCAATTGTATCCCCGATGATTATTCCAGTAGAGTTACGTACTGGAGCGTTATATCCGAGCCTTGTATTTGGAGGACTTGGAGCTATCGGCTTGATTATTGGGGCATTGGGAAGTGATCATGCAGTAGTTAAATTGCTCGGTGGGATATGAGTTAAAGAAATTAATAATATAATTAACGGAAATAAATACATGAATAAAATTATCGTAGCGGCATTATTAGTGTTTTTTGCAATACCTGCATTTGCACAAGATTTACCCGGGCGACATGAACTAAAGCAAAATGATAAAGGTGAATATTATGTCGTTAATAAAAAAGATATTACGATGATAGAAGCTTCAATTTTAAAGCTTGGCTATAGTTCTCGATGGATTCTTGCTTGTATTAAACATGTCTCAGTCGACACTGACTTAAAGCGTTGGGTTTTTATTGATATTAGAACGGGAGGTACCTTTGATACCCTACATCAGGAAAACTGGGAGTATTTTCGCGATGAAGCTTATCCTACGTTAAAGGAAATTAAGTTAACTGACTACAGCGATGAAAGTTGTCCATAGCAACTAACTATTAGCAATGAACAATGACCGAGCAAGATTTAGATAGTATCTATTTTAAAAAGCTTCTTGATGGAAGATTGGCTGAAATAAATGAACTAGTTGAAACAGGAGACAATGCTGCCAAACCGGTTGAATTAGATCAAACGCGAGTTGGTCGCTTGTCGAGAATGGATGCAATGCAGGCCCAGGCAATGTCTGTGGAGATTAAGCGTAGAAGAGAACTGGAGTCAGCAAGAATTGCAGCGGCGTTAAAACGTGTTGAAGCAGGAAGTTATGGTGAATGTTTGGAGTGTGGCGAGATGATTGCTATTGCTCGCTTAGAACTCAACCCCTCTGTTCCTCTTTGTATTCAATGCGCCGAGAGTAAAGAGTAAAACTCCACATATCTTTATAAATAGCTTAATAGCGCTTTAATTAGCATGGCCATGCCGCAAAAGAACATTAATGCGAGGGTATATTGTCTAAATTGTAATGCATCAATGTTTTCAAGATGTTTCCTTGCGAAAAATACACCAATAACTGCTCCTGCTCCTAACACCACGCCGTAACTGACTACTTGAATACTTAGTGCGCCAAAAACACTGTAACTGATCAATTTAGTTAATTGCATGATGAATGAGTTAATTGCTTTTGTGCCGACCAGACGTTCTTTCATTAAACCGTAACTCAGCATGAAAGGATTATGTACGGGACCTGTTGCTCCAATGAGCCCTGAAAGAAATGACACGCTAAAACCTAGCGGTAGAAACCAGATTAATTTCATTTTAATGGCGAGCTTAGCTTTACTTAATTTGTCTTGTAATACGTAACTTACCAAAAATAAACCAAGTAATATCTGGATAAGTTGTACGTTAATCTGCGTTAATAACCATGCGCCGATAACTGCTCCAATAATACTGCCAGGTAATAAATAACGAATGACCTGCCAATCGATGTGTTTTCGAAAAAAATATACGCGAGATGGGTTTGCTAATAATGCTGCGACAGAAATGACAGGTGCAACCAGTTGTGCGCCTAATAAGAAACTAATGATCGGAATCAATAATGTTGCGGCACCGCCGGCAGCAACAGTGCTAAAAAACCATGCTAATAGGCCAAATAGAAATAATAAAGCAAAAGTCATGATGTTAATTTAACAGAATTAGTCTGTAATTTATGGAGTAATCTATATGCTATTTGCGATATTTTAAAATGTTGTTATTTTGAACTCTAAGCTCAAGTGATAATCGAACACGACATGATTTTTGGATCAAACAAGAAAACACAGTTGCCGAGTGCCGAAGAGGCATTGCCTGGACGTCAGACGCCTATGCCTGTCGATAATAAACATTATGTTAATGGCAACTTGATAGTGTCGCCATTTCCTGACGAAACAGAGCAGGTAGTATTTGGCTTAGGTTGTTTCTGGGGTGTTGAAAGACTGTTTTGGCAACAATCAGGAATTTATACAACTGCTGTAGGTTATATCAATGGACTAACGCCTAATCCTACTTATGATGAACTATGCACTGGAATGACTGGACATAATGAAGCTGTACTCATTGTTTTTTATCCTGAAGAAATTAGTTTTACTAAGTTACTTACGATCTTCTGGGAATCTCATGATCCTACACAAGGAATGCGCCAAGGCAATGATAGTGGAACGCAGTACCGTTCAGGGATTTATGTTTATACGGATGAACAAAAAATATTGGCAGAATCTTCGAAAAAAGAATATCAAGTTAGTTTAAGCAATGCGGGTCTTTCTACAATTACAACAGAAATTTTATTTGCTACTGAGTTTTATTATGCGGAGACCTATCACCAGCAATACCTTGCAAAAAATCCAGCAGGATATTGTAACCTAGCTGGTACGGGAGTGAATTGCCCAGCTAATTAAAATAGATAAAAATTATTTATTTTGGTCTGGTTTGAAGATTCTTTTTTAATTTTCTTGATGGTTTTGAAACCGATGTTTGTTTCTTATCCGTATTTAGCCCATTAGTTTTAAATGAGATTGGCATCATGCCACCGGCAGAAGTTCTTACATAATTCATAACCTGTCTCCTTATTGCGGGATATTATCTAGATTGCCGGAAAACTACTCGCAAAGCGGCTAATCCATTCTTCCGTTAATTTTTCCTTACTTAAAAAAGGACCTTCTTTATGTCGCTTGTCTTTTAAGTAGAGTTCAATATGGCAGATTTGTTCAACTATTCTTAGTTTTGGCGCATCTTCAACATTTAATAACCAGATACCTATTTCATAGTGATTATTCGATTCCTTAACCATAACAACTTTACCCATAAAGTGATGAATCTCTTTCCTAGTGGGTATGGTTACTTCTATTATGCTGCCCGGTTTCTGATATTCCTTCGAGGAGAAGGTCAGGCCAATATTTGAATCTTCTGTTATTTCAAACTTTGAACTTTGCCAGAAGCGTAAGCGCCGAAATTTAAGTGGGAATCTTTGAGGATGCCTAATGAATCCTTCTAGTAAATCATTTTGAAAATCGTTTGCTTGATCGGTGAATTTTGGCGGAATAACTGTCCCGATAGCTGAGGGGTTTTGAGTACTACTTAGACAAACATTGGCTAACATGGTGATCTCCCAATTAATCAAGTACTTGTAGATTCAGTTTTAGAGGATAATTAACTAAAAATCAAGTAAAAATATAAATATTTCAAGTATTTACAGTATATTCCTATTATCAACATTAGTTGTTAATGCTGGAAATATAGCTTAACATATTGAATTATATAATATTATTAATGTTTCTTGTAAAGACTAAGGGTAGTCACGTATCGTTCTTTTTCTTCTTGTTTTAAAGTTAATAACTCTCGAAGGAACTATTATCGATGGAGTATTCAATCGTTTTTTTGCATTACTAATTAGTTTTATCTTGTGATTGATATCGAAGCTAGATTTATTTAAAGACGTTTAATCATGCCGATAGTCGTTAATTAAATAACTTTCATATAAGTCATTCGCTTCATTATAATAAGCAGCGGTATCTAACTAGAGAACACAGTACATAATGAAGTATTCAAAATATAAGGTTTATAAAATGAGGATTTGTAAATGAAAGCAATGGTAGGTTTGATTATTGCCATATTAATTATTTTTGGTTTGAGATTGTTCTGGCCGACAGATCAGTCAGGTGTGAGAGATGTCTCTCAAAATGAAGTCATGAACGAAAATGCAAATAAAGAAGTTACTATAGAAGAAGAGAGCGGTTTTCTAGCGCAAGAATTAATTACGCCTAGTGATGAGCGAACTCGATTGATGACAGCAGAGTATGAAATTTTGGAACAAGAACGAAAAAATTTAAAACGGCAACTGGCTCGATTAAAACATGATATGTGGGGAGTTAAGTTTGCCAAGGATAAAGCAAAGAAAATGAGTGCGACGGTTATGAGTGCTGCTAATGTACTTAGGAATCCGGATATGCTCGGTGCATTTTCTGGTGTAGATGCGATTAAAGATGAAATTACAAAAATAAATTTTGCAGAAAAATCATTGCAGGAAATAAGTGATGTAATGGAAGCGATGAAGAATAGTAGTAAAGAGCTAAATGAAGGAACCTCCGGTTAAGTCATGAATCGACATCTTGCGATTAAAATATCCTATTTCTGCGTCGCCTACACGGATGTAGGTGAGGAGCGTGAGTAAGGATGCGGAAGCTTTGCAAAACTTCGCAATAGCTCTGCTATTACGCGCGTATCACGCCTTGAACTAGAATCTTTTAACCGGCAATCTGTTCGACCCAGAATTAATCAGAGGCTCCTTAAATAAACTCGGCAATGCAGTGTTCTGCATTGTCATCAATGCCAGTTATTTTTACTTTAGAGATTTTATTTTCTAGTTCTGATGTATTGCTATCTTTCAATTCAATGCGAATGAAGTTTTCTGTATAGCCTTTCCAGACATTATCTTCATTGCATGCTTCCCAAAGGACAGAATGAGTTTGCCCAATTTGCTCATTAAGAAATGATTCGCGCATAGTTTTAGTGAGAGCATGAAGTTGTTTGCTACGTTGTTTTTTTATAGATGAATCTACTTGATTAGTTAATGTTGCCGCCTTTGTTCCCTCACGTTTTGAATATGTGAAAATATGAATGTGAGAGAACGAAGTTTCTTCTATAAAATTAATTGACTCTTGCCATTCTTCTTCTGTTTCGCCCGGGAAGCCAACAATAATATCTGTAGTCAAATTAAAATTTGGTATTTCATTTCGAGCTTGTTGGATTAATTTTTTATAATCGTTAGTTTTACAACGACGTGCCATTCGTTTTAAAACACTATCGCTACCGCTTTGCAAGGGTAGATGCATATGCGGCATAATTCGGTCATTAGCAAATAATGAGAAGAACTCTTCAGGTAATTCCCATGGTTCTACTGAACCTAGTCTGATTCTCGGAATGTCGGTATTAGATAATACGCTATTAATCAATTGGTAAAGATTTAAGTTTATATCACTACCATATCCACCAACATGAACACCGGTTAATATTATTTCCTGAATACCTTGTTGGTGAAATTGGTTAATGTCTTTAATAATATCAGCTTCAGAACGACTACGTTCCTCACCTCGGGCAACAGTAACAATACAAAATGTACAACGATATCGACAACCATCTTGTATTTTTATAAATGCTCGGTTCCTACCGCGTTTAAAAATACTAGCTTCACCCGGTTCTGTCGATATAGCGGGCATCGAGTCAAAATTTAATTCTTTTAATGCAATGTCAACTAACTGATCTTTTTTCTGATTATTGATTACTAAGTCAATTCCAGGAATATCTTTTTGAATTTTTTCATCAAGACTTGCATAACAACCGCTAACGACAAGTTTGGCCATTGGATTATTTCTATGCGTGCGTCTAATTAATTGTCGTGATTTTTTTACGGCTTCCTGAGTGACAGCACAGGTGTTAACCACTAACAGGTCGGCTTGTTCTAAATTGTCAGTTAAGCTATGTCCTCTAGCTTGAAAAGCTTCTGCCCATGATTCGAGCTCGGCTTCATTAAGACGACAGCCTAAAGTTTTCAGGTTAATTTGCATGGCGCAAGTACTATAAGCAAATACGCCAGGTAAACATAGGGATTAACTGGAGATATGGGTAGTTTTATGATTGTAGTTAGTTTTGAAATTGTTGTGATATTTTTTTAATAGAATCATTAGTTAATTTTGTTGATATTATTTCATTATAAATTTCTTCTGTTAACCCGAGTTGCTCATCGAATTCTTGTTTCAATATATTTGAAAAATCATCGTATTTTCGAATTAAATTATTTTCTTCTCCAACAGAGTTAAAATTGCTAAAAGCTTCATGTTCTGAAAATTTATGATTATCGATAATAGAAGTTTGCGAAAGTCGTATTAAAGCAATTTTTTTTGCTTCTGCTTTCGGGTAATTAGCCGAGTCAAGAGAATGGTTGAACTTGTTAATTGTTCTACATATTGAAGATATTCCGGAATCTTCTATTTCCTTGATTATCTCTTCAAAGACGTAAACTTTTCCCCCTTAACCCTTTGATTTGCAACCATTTTATAAATCTTTTTACTAAGTGAACTCCTGTTCCTGTAGGTTATATCTTAAATTATGAGCTTGTCGACAATCAACCTTAATTACTTTGGGAAATATTGTAAAAATGTGATGTATTTATCACTTAGTTAGAGTACATGGAAGATTTTAAATAGAGTTAAAGGTAAAAAACTAGAATTAGAATATGACTCATATTTCAAATATTAAATTTCATTGAGAGGTTTTAGTCTGAATCACCCTTTGTATAAAGGTTAATAGGTCTATCACGATACCTAATTATGTTGATAATCTATTTAATTACTGTGTTGCTATGGACTTAATTTTTGTTTTTTAAAGCTTGAAGTAATGAACTATCAATTGTCCCGCCTAAACTTTTCGATTTTTCGACCATTTCTTCAGCTTTGGTGAAGTCTTCTTGTAGTACATAGGACTTTGCCCATGAATGGTAAACGTAGGCGAGCAAGCGTTCATTTTCTGTTTCTGTTGCTGTTTGATGTAAATCATTTGATGCAATGAATAATTGCTGTTTTTCTTTTTCTTCTTTTAATAATGCACATTGACTGGTTGTATAGGCATAGTCCGTGAGGAAGCCTTTTTCATTTAATCCTTTTTCGTTAGCCAACTTAAACATTTTATAGGTTGGGCAAGTTTGTTCATTTTTCTTTAAAAGCAGACCAAAGCCAAGATAGACATAGGCGTTATCAGGATTCAACAACCAGGCTTGATTAAATTTTTGCATTGATTTATCGAATTTATTGCTTGTGTAATTATCAAATGCACGTTCGACATAACCTTCTGATGCGTGCTCACTGGTACCAAACGAATTAATTGCACTTGCAATGAATGAGCTATCCGTAGCGTCGTACATAGGAACTTGCAATTCTGATGGTTCAGCGAAGCTCGATACTGAAATAACGAGTAAGAAACTGAGAGTTAAAAAAAATTTTGTAAGCTTAATGCCGTGTTTCATGAATTTATCCAATGTAATAATGCGAGTTAAGAGTCGTTTGGTTATTATACCTAATATACAACAATAAAAATGCAGGGTTATTCGATGTCCAAAAAAGAAGTACAAAAACAATCTGAAAAACAAAACGCCGCTTTCGGTTCGTGGGAATCACCAATCACAACCGATTTAATGCTAGACGACAGTGTTGGCTTAGGTGAGATTAGTGTATTTGAAGATGATGTTTACTGGATAGAAATGCGCCCGCAAGAAAAAGGACGTTATGTCGTTGTTAAGCGTACTCCGGATGGACAGCAAACGGATGTGATTCCTACTGAGTTTAATGCATGTTCTCGCGTACATGAATACGGTGGTGGTTCTTACTTGATGACTGAGCAAGGTCTAGTCTTTAGCAATTTTTCTGATCAAGCATTGTATATGGTTAATTCTAACAATGACTGCATCAAGTTAACTAATTCTGGAGCCTGTCGTTATGCGGATATGATTTATGATAAAAATAAGTGTCGATTAATCTGTGTCCGCGAATCCCATTCTGAAAGCAGTTTAAAGTCCAATCATAATGAAGCAATAAATACCATTGTTTCAATTTCATTGTCAGAAGAAAAAAATGAGAAGATATTGCTAGAAGGGGCGGACTTTTATTCTAATCCTAGACTTAGTCATGATGGCAAACAACTTTGTTGGATTAATTGGCAGCATCCAAATATGCCATGGGATGACACCAGCCTGTATTGTGCGGAAATAAATAATAAAGGTGAGATAGAAACACCTAAGCATATTGCTGGCGGTAATAATGAAGCGGTATGCCAACCATTGTGGTCGCCTGATAACATACTTTATTTTGTTTCAGATAAAAGTAATTGGTGGAATCTATATCGTTTTAATAACAATCAAACTGAGTGCGTCCTTGTAAAGGATGCGGAATTCGCTGTGCCACAATGGTCATTTTGTGAATGTAATTATGATTTCGTAGATAAAGACAATATTCAAGCTATCTATCGTCAAAATGGTTTGGCATATATTGCATTAATAAATATTAATGAAAAATCATTGGAAACTTTAGAGCTTTCCTATACTGATTTTGAATCTTTAGTTTGTAATAAAAATAAGTCGTGGTTTCTTGCCGCATCCCCAACTCAATTTCCATCTATAGTTGAATATGATATAGCGCAAAAAGAGATTGACGTACTACGTAAGGCGAATAAATTAACGCTTGACGATGGAAATATTTCTATTGGCGAACCGTTAACTTATCCAGTAAATGAAAAAAATAATGCATATGCTTTTTTCTATAGGCCAAAAAATAAAAACTTTACTGGACTAGATGGAGAACAGCCACCATTAATTGTTATGAGTCATGGGGGGCCTACCGGAGAATCTCATAACGGTATTAAAATGGTAGTTCAGTTCTTTACCAGTAGAGGGTTTGCCGTATTAGATGTGAACTATGGTGGCAGCAGTGGTTATGGCAGAACTTATCGTCAACGTTTAAATAAGCAATGGGGCTTAGTCGATGTTAATGACTGTAGTAAAGCCGCATTATATGTTGCCGAACAAGGATGGGTTGATAAAGAACGTTTAGCCATACGTGGTGGCAGTGCAGGGGGCTTTACGACTTTGGCATCGTTAGCATTTACCGATATATTTAAAGCCGGAGCCAGTCATTATGGTGTCAGTGATTTAGAAGCATTGGCAAAAGAAACTCATAAGTTTGAATCGCGTTATCTGGATTCATTAATTGGTACTTATCCTGAAGAACAAGACTTATATAAAGAACGTTCACCAGTACATAATGTTGAACAACTCTCTTGCCCTGTCATATTCTTTCAGGGACTTGAAGATAAAATCGTATTACCAAATCAAGCAGAGATGATGGTCGATGCGTTAAAGGAAAAAGGAATCCCTGTTGTCTATATAGCATACGAAGGAGAGCAACATGGGTTTAGACAGGCAAAAAATATTAAACGAACGTTAGAAGCTGAACTGTATTTTTATTCAACGATATTTAATTTTGAGTGTGCAGAAGATATTGAACCAGTAAAATTTTTATGATGTTTCATTATTAAATATTTAAATGTCTGGGTTTCCTTCGTCCCATCCTTTCCATTCATCCATTAAGTGAAGATGACTGAAGTCACTACCCATTTCATCTAATTCATCGGCTGCTTTATCGATAAATCTTGCAATAGCACGTTGTGTTTCCGGGTTTGCGGCGATTCCTAGTGCAGTCTGTTTCTTTTAAATGTATTTCTCCAACATTACAAAATAATTTCATAATCTTTTTATAAATAAGTAATTGTCATGAGTGATGAATACATAGGGTAATTTTTTGCTGTTGCAAAAATCACATTTTCACCATTCCTAGTGGTCATTCGAGTACGAAGCTGACGCGGCTCCCGCGTAAAAAGTGCATTCTAAAGATGACTTATAACGGCTGCCGTATATTCTTTGGTGTTACCTTTCCCACCTAGATCACCAGTACGTGCATTATCATCTTTTAATGCATTCTTGATGGCATCACGTAATCGAACACCTAGTTCTTGTTCTTCAACATGATCTAACATCATTGCGGCGGCTAGCAATATAGCGGTTGGGTTTGCTATGCCTTTGCCGGCGATGTCAGGAGCGGTGCCGTGTACAGCTTCAAAGATCGCGGCGTCTTCACCAATATTGCCGCCAGGAGCGAGTCCTAAACCACCTATCAAACCAGCAATTTCATCAGACAAAATATCGCCAAACATATTCGTTGTTAATATCATGTCGAACTGCGAGGGATTAATAACCAATTGCATGGCTGTATTATCAACAATGCGATCCTCAATAATAATTCTATCTTTGTACTTTTCGCCGACTTCCAATGCTGTTTCAAGGAACAGTCCCGTCAGTTTTTTTAATATATTCGCTTTATGAACAATAGTGACTTTTTTACGATTATTCTTAATTGCGTATTCAAAGGTATACTTTGCAATTCGACGGCAACCAGAACGTGTCATGATGCCTGACGCTTCGGCAACGGCTTTAGGATCATCATCAATAGGAATGTAATGTTCAACACCGACATAGAAGCCCTGGGTGTTCTCACGAATTAATACCACATCAATATTGTCGTATTGACGACGACTATGTAGATAGGAAATAGCAGGGCGGACGTTTGCGTAGAGTTTGAATTCTTCTCTAAGTCTTACCGTCGCCGAACGAAAACCTTCGCCGATGGGTGTTTCCAATGGTGCTTTTAACGCGAGTTTGGTTTTATGAATATCCTCGATCATCGCTTTAGGTAAGGCATCACCACCTTCTTTATAAGCTGACATGCCAGCTTTAAATCTATGCCATTCGAATTTAGCACCGAGTGCCTGAAGAATTTCTTCTGTTGAGTCGAGTATTTCTGAACCTATGCCGTCGCCTTCGATTAATGTTGCTGGTGTAGTTTTAATGGTAACTCTCCCTAATAATGTTCTATTACTCTGAAACTCTCCGTTTCAGAGTAATAAATTAAATGTGTTTAATTATTGTTACAGACTATTATTTAGTCTTGCGGTTTTTTTTGAATTAACCGTTCTTGTATCTATATTGCCTTTTGGCGGTGTGATTAAATCATTTAGAATTTCTGCAGTTTCATTTAGTAGTATATCAATTGGTTTATCATCTTCATTTTCTTCTGATGCGGCAATATCGGTATTATCATCGTCATCTTTATCTTCCAGTGGTGGCAATCCTTTCTCTGCACGCATTGCGTTTTTAATATCTTTTTTAGCGGCTAATATTTTCTCGCGTTCGGCTTTACGTTTACTTTCCAGTAATGAAATTTCTTTTCTATCGCTGGCTTCGCGTTTTAAATATAAATCATCCATTAATAACTGAAAGAGTGTATTTTCTTTAATACGCTTTTCATGTTCTATTCTTGCTGTTTTGAATGATTCGACAGGAGCGCTTGCAGGGTAATACCGAGCTGGCTTTACTTTATCCCAAGGCAAAGCATTTTCATAAGCACGTTCACCTTGATCGGATGAGTCTTCTGCTGTTGGAAAAATAATATCGGGGATTACACCTTTATGTTGATTACTGCCACCACTGACTCGAAAGAACTGCGCAATGGTGGTTTTTAATCGACCATGGTCAACATCGTTTTCTTTTATAAACCGATTTAAATCTATAACGTTTTGTACGGTACCTTTTCCAAAAGTAGGTTCACCAATAATGATGCCCCTATGGTAATCCTGTATGGCACCAGCAAAAATTTCAGAAGCAGAGGCGCTATTGCGATCAACTAGTACTGCTAATGGGCCTGGGTAACTGATACCTGGCTCAGGATCGTAGTTAATATCAACTCTACCGGCAGCATCTTTTGTTTGAACTACAGGACCTCTATCTATAAACAGTCCTGTGAGTTCTAACGCTTCTGATAAGGAACCGCCACCGTTGTTACGTAAGTCTATAATTAAACCATCGATGTTTTCTTTCATCATCGACTTAATCAATTTACGTACATCACGTGAGGTGCTTTTATAATCTTTTTTGCCTTCTGCTTGAGCTGCAAAATCTATATAGAAAGTAGGTAAGTCAATAACGCCGATACGTGTATCAGTGTTAGGAACATCGATAATGGTTGAGCTTGCGTCTTGTTCTTCCAGTCTTATTTTTTCACGAGTCATAGTGACTATTTTAGAAGGACCTTCAGAACCTGTGCCTTTAGGTAATACTTCCAGTTTGATAATGGTGCCTTTAGGGCCACGAATAAGATCAACAACATCATCTAAACGCCAACCGATAACATCGATGATTTTCTCTTTGTCTTGACCGACACCGACAATACGATCCTCTGCACCAAGTTCATCGCTTAAATCCGCAGGGCCACCGGTAATTACTTTTACGACTTGGGTATAGTCGTTATCAGCTCGTAAAACAGCGCCAATACCTTCTAGTGATAAACGCATACTGATATCGAAGTTCTCAGAAGTACGCGGGGAGAAATATGCGGTATGGGGTTCTATTGATGTTGTGTAGGCATTGATGAATGATTGAAAGACATCATTTGAATTTAACTGAAAAGTACTAGAACGGATTCGTTCATAGCGATCCGATAATGTTTTAACAATTTCATCAGGTTCTTTACCCGTCAGCTTTAAATTTAACACATCATTTTTGACACGTTTGCGCCAGAGTTTATTTAGTTCTGTATTGTTAACTGACCAATCGTCTTTACGACGGTCAAAGCGATAGGTTTCATCAAGGTTAAAATTAAAACCTTGATTAACAGCATTAAGTGCAAATTTGATTCGTTCATCAACACGTTGACGATAACGTTTAAAAATAACAAAGGCAGGATTTAAGTCTGATTTAAGAATGGCATCATCAAGTTTAAACCGATAGTGCTCAAATTCCTGAATATCTGATTTTAGAAAGTAACCTTTATTTTGATCCAGATTTTCCAGGTAATGCTTGTAAATTGATGCAGATAACTGATCATTTAATTGAGTCTTTTTATAATGATAAGTTGTTAATATATGTGTAATTAATTCGATGGCTCTGATGTGCTTGGTTTCTGGTTCTAGCTCTGCGACAGAAACAACGCGGACATTTGCACTTACATTGAAGAGCAATAAGAACAATGTCGCCGTAAATAAAACTTTTAGTTTAGTATTTATCAAGATAGGTAATACTCAAATTATTGATTTATAGGCCTTTTGATGTGTAGCTACGTTACTTCGTATGAATATATATTAGTATGAATCATCACTCATTGACCATCCCTGAGTATATAAACATGCAAAATATGTTCAAATTTTATCTGTTTCTTTACTTTTGTGCTGTATTTCTTTAATCAAAGTATCTATTTCATCACATTTTTGCTGTGACCACTTAGAAATCAGGGGACTTCATGGTAAATGTCCATTTAAGCATCAAGGATTTCCCGATTACTAAGGGCTAATTTATCCGATATAACGATGTTGTTAACAAGAAATAAGTAAAAGTGTCAGAAAAATGCCAACAAAGAGACATTTTAATCCTTATTTTCATTAATTTATCGAGTCGTGATTCTAGATTTTGTTCTGACTCAATAAGAAATAAGTATTGTTATATCTGATATTAATCTATTTAGAGTGAAGGATTGAACTGTGCGGAAGTAGATATACACACCTTTCTTTATAGATTTAAAGAAAGGTGTGTTAATTCAATAAAGGAATGAGATTATTTAATTTCAAGTAATTCTATATCAAAGAGTAAGGTCGAATTTGGCTGGATTGTACCGGCTCTGCGTTGTCCGTATGCTAAGTCCGAAGGAATAACAAGTTGCCATTTTGAACCGACGGTCATTAGCTGTAGTGCTTCTTGCCAGCCTTTAATTACTTGAGAAACACCTAATGTGACTGATTCGCCACGTGCGTATGAACTGTCAAATTCACTACCATCGATAAGTGTGCCACGGTAATGAACAACAACGTTGCTGTCAGCAACAGGTTTTTTACCTTCTCCCGCGGTGATTACTTTATATTGAAGACCACTGTCTAGCGTAACAACGCCTTCTTTCTTTTTATTATCTGCAAGGTATTTTTCACCGCTGGTTTTGTTGCTGTCTGCTTGTGAGGCGAGTTCTTGTTGTTCTTTTTTCTGATAATCAGCAAGAATTTGTTGCATTTCATCTTTATGCAATTTTAATTCGTTGTTATTTAAGGTGTCTTCAACAGCTTGTAGAAAAGCAGCTGTATCCAAAGTCATACCTTGACGAGTAACTGTTTGGCCAAAGTAAATACCCATGGCATAGCTGAGTTTCTCTAGCTCAGACTCAACTTTTGCTGCATGTGCACTCATAAACACAGTGCTTAAAATTATAACAAGCGTGGTTTTCAATATATTCATTTGAACCTCTAATTAGCTGATGTTTTATTTCTTTAGGAAGGATTTAAATAATGATCCCATAAAACTAAGAGTTCTCCAAGTTGCTATTAGTTCTAATTATTTTTATTTAAGGGGAATAAGACGAAATAGATTGAATCGTTTCATCGAGAAATTGAATATTGTTTTTATCTCTTGGTACAGCCGCTGAAAGTAGTTGACGATATTTTCGTGCACCGGGTTGGCCTTGGTAAAGACCAATAACATGCCGTGTTAAATTTTTAATACGTTCACCCTGTTGTACTTGTTCTGCAACGTAGTCTCGGTACTCATTTAAAATATCTGTACGTGTAGGAGTAGCGCCTGAATTTTCAAAAAGAACTTTGTCCGCTTCAACTAACATAAACGGGTTTTGATACGCTGCTCTACCTACCATTACACCATCAACATGTTCTAGTTGTGTTTTAATCTCGTCCAATTCGGTAAAACCACCATTAATCGTAATATTTAGTGTGGGGAAGTCCTGTTTTAATTTGTGAACACGCTCGTAATTTAATGGTGGTATATCTCTATTTTCTTTCGGGCTTAATCCACTCAATATTGCTTTTCTTGCATGGATAATAAATATGTCGCAGCCGGCTTCATGAGTAGTCTTGATAAAGTCATATAAAAATTCATAAGAGTCGAGATCGTCTATCCCTATTCGAGTTTTTATCGTGACAGGAATTTTTATTAACGATTGAATTTTATTGACACAATCGGCTACCAAGTTTTTGTTTGACATTAAACAAGCACCAAACTGGCCATTTTGAACGCGATCACTGGGACAGCCAATATTTAAATTAACTTCATCATAGCCTTCGTCTTCAGCCATTTTTGCACACACGGCAAGATCGTCTGGATTGCTACCGCCTAATTGAATAGCGAGTGGATATTCAACATAATTAAAATCAAGAAAGCGTTGCCTATCGCCATGTATCAATGCACCTGTTGTTATCATTTCCGTATAAAGCACCGCGTGTTTAGATAACAAACGCATGAAGTAACGAAAATGTTTATCGGTATGGTCCATCATGGGGGCAATAGAAAGTAACCTATTGATTTTAAAATCTATTTTATGCTTCATTATCTCAGGAGTACAAATGGCAACATTTCAGCAGTTAGCTTCTGGCAAGTGGCGAGCCATCGTCAGAATGAAAGGCATAAGTAAGATTGCGTCATTCCCACAGAAAAAACAAGTACGAGACTGGGCAACAAAAATAGAATCGGCGATTAGTCAGTCACAAAGTGGCCTGATTACCAGTAAGGCAACACTAGGTGCTTTGATAGATAAGTTTAATAAAGATACAGTAACGAAGGGCAGAACCCGCGCTCAAGTATTAGACTCAATTAAAAAAGCACTCGGACATATTCCATTAAATAAACTTAATCAGTTACACATTCAGCATTGGACGGATAAACGAATGAAAAAGATAGTGGCCTCATCAATGGCGGGTCATTTGTCTTATCTTAGTAAAGTTTTGGACTGGGGAAGGAATGTAAAACGATTAGACGTAACAGGTGACATGGCTCGCAATGTTAGGTCTGGTTTATCACATGCGGGACATAACACCCGGTCAAAGCGAAGAGATAGAATCCCAACTGATAAAGAATTAAAAAACCTGTGCGACTATTGGGATAATAATGCCTGGCAACAAATACCAATGACAGACATTGTGAAGTTTGCCGTTGCATCATGTATGCGACAAAACGAAATAACACACATATTAATTCAAGATGTCGATGTAAGAAATAAGACCGTTATTATTCATGAACGTAAAGATCCAAAGAATAAAGAAGATAACGATCAGGTTGTGCCATTAGTTGGTGAAGCATGGACCATTGTTAAACCACGATTAAAGAATAAAGGTTCAAGGCTGTTTCCTTATGACAGTCGAAGTGTCTCCGCCGCATTCACTCGTAGTTGCAAGAAACTCAAGATAAAAGATTTGCATTTCCATGATATGCGACATGCGGGAATAACGGATCTGTTTCGTCAAGGATTACCTATTCAATTGGTTGCTATTGTTTCAGGACATAAAGACTGGATGAGTTTAAAAAGATACACCTAGTTAACGGCTGCTGATGTACATAAGGCGTTGTCATGAGCGAGGCAGAAGACATCATAAAAGAAATTGTACGTCTTGAAGAAGAAATAAAAAAATATCCCATCGGGTTACTGGTAGAAAATCCAAACATTAATGAACACAACCGCATTAATTATGAAATTGGCGAATTATGGAAACGTTATGATCGAATCGAAGACGACAGAAAAGCAGACAACGCGATTGCCATTCCTGAAAAAATACGTAATAGAGGTAAAAGGTTGGAGTGACTGTTACAAAATCATGAAGAGTGCAGAAACTAAAAGAGACATGAATGCAGATCGCAATCAACTAATTAAAAACTTTGCTGTTGGTAAAAACGCAAACCAGAGAACCAAATATGTACTAGAAAATAAGGATGAGTTGGTTGATTCCAATATTATGGGGGGATCATGGATTTGATGATAAAGACCTACTAAATCGGAAAACTCCTGGTTGATTAAATAAAAAGTTCTCCGTCAAACCAGGGGCAGTTCACTGGCTGTCGGCCAACCAGAGAAGGCGAGCGGCCAATAGGGCCGCCCGCCTTCCGTGCAGGGGTGCGTGATCCCTTACCTACTGCTGTATGGTGACCGTCACCGTGGCATTAGGGGTGAGACCGCGTCCGCGACAGCGGAAACGTCCATCCTTCGACACGCTGCAGGTAACACCATCATTGTCAGCTACAACCGTCTGGCCTGGCTCGACAGTCCCTCGGTAGCGAAAACGTCCGCGGGCGTCCACGACATCATACCCCGCTACGTCGGCTGCGGCTGCGGCTGTCTCTGCGGCTGCTTCTGCGGCATCGGCTGCGGCTGCGGCTGTGGCTGCGGCTGCGTTTGCGGCATTGACTTCAGCTGCGGCTGCTTCTGCTTCTGCGGCTGCTTCTGCGTCTGCGACTGCGGCTTCGGCTTCTGCGGCTGCGGCTGCTGCTGTGGCTTCGGCTGCGGCTTCGGCTGCGGCGGCTGTGGCTTCGGCTTCGGCTTCAGCTGCGACTTCGGCTGCGACTGCGACTGCTTCTGCGGCTGCTTCTACGGCTGCGGCTTCGGCTTCGGCTGCGGCTTCGGCGGCGGCTTCTGCTGCGTCTGCGGCTGCAACTGCGGCTGCGGCTGCGGCTGCGTCTGCGGCATCGGCTGCGGCTATGGCTTCTGCGGTTGCGGCTGCTTCTACGGCTGCGGCTTCGGCTGCGGTTGCGGTTGCGGCTGCGGCTGTGGCTGTGTCTGCGGCTGCGTCTGCGGCTGCGACTTCGGCTGCGGCTGCGGCTACGGCTACGGCTGCGGCTGCGGCTGCGGCGTCAGCTTCTGCTGCGGCTGCGGCGGCTTCTACGGCTGCGTCTGCGGCTGCTTCTGCGTCAGCTACTGCGGCTGCGACTGTGGCTTCGGCTGCGACCGCGGCTTCGGTTGCGGCTGCTTCTGCGGCTGCGATGTCGGCTTCGGCCCTGGCTTCGATTGCGGCATCGGCTGCGGCTTCGGCTGCGGCATCGGCTACGATAGCGGTTGGGGTTGCAGTTGGGTTTGCGGCTACGACTGCGGCTGCGGCGTCAGCTGCGGCTGCGGCTGCGTCTAGAGCTGCTTCTGCGGCTGCGGCTGCGGCTGCGATTTCAGCTTCGGTTGCGGTTGGGTCTGCGGCTGCGGCTGCGGCATCGGCTGCGGCTTCGGCTGCGGCATCGGCTGCGTCTGCGGCTGCGCCTACGGCTAGGTCTACGGCTGCTTCTGCGACTGTGGCTGCGGCTGCGATTGTGGCTTCGGCTGCGACTGCGGCTGCCTCTGCTGCTAAGCCTTCGGCTAAGACTTCGGCTTCGACTAAGGCTACGGCTGCTGTTGCCTGTGCGGCTATGGCTACGGCTGCTGTTGCCTGTGCGACTGCGTCTGCTGGGGCTGCAACTGCGGCATCGACTGCGGCTGCGGCTGCGGCTGCGGCTGTGGCATCGGCTGCTTCTGCGGCTGTGACTGCGTCTGCGGCGGCGGCTTCGGCTACGGCTGCAGCATTGACTTCAGCTGCGACCGCATCTGCGATAGCGGCTGGGGTTGCGGCTGGGTTTGCGATTGCTTCTGCGACTGCTGCGGCGGCGTCCTCGCTGGCTCTGATTGCAAGTCTGGCTTCGTCTCTGGCCACTTCTGCAGCTGCCTCTGCGTCTAGAGCTGCTTCTATGGCGTCTTTTGCGATGTCGGCTGCGGCTGCGTCTGCGGCTATGTCTGCAGCTGCCTCTGCGGCTGCGGCTGCGGCTGCGGCATCGTCTACGGCTGAGAGTGCGGCTACGACTGCTTGTGCGGCTGCGACTTCGTCAGCGGTTGCCTCTGCGGCTAAGGCTTCGGCTAAGTCTGCGGCTGCTGCTAAGTTTACGTCTGCTGGGGCTGCGGCTGCGGCTGCGGCTGCTTCTACCGCTGCGGCTTGGTTTGCGAGTATGACTTCAGCTGCGGTTTGGACCGTGGGTAGGACTGGAACTGCCAACCCGTCTGCGACTGCTTGTGCGGTTGCGGCTTCGGCTACGACTTCGGCTAAGGCTGCGGCTGCTTCTGCGGCTGCTTCTGCGGCTGCGTCTGCAGCTGGTTGTGCGGCTGCGTTTACAAGTGCCTCTGCTGCTGCTGCTGCTCTTGCGGTGTTGGCTGCGGCTACGAATGCCTCTGCTTCTGTAACTGCGACTGCGGCGTCGATTGCGGCATCGGCTGCGGCTTCGGCTACGTTTACGCCCACGTCTCTGGCCTCGTCTGCGAAGGCTTCTGCGGCTATGGCTGCAACGACGGCATTGTTTGCGGCTGTGGTTGCGGCTGTGGTTTGAATTCCGATTTCGGCATCAGTTGCGCCTACGGCGACTGCGGCGACGGCTGCCTCTTCGGCGTCGACTGCGAATCTGGCTGCGTTATCGGCGGCGTTTCTGGCATCTCCTGCAGCGTCCTCGATGATCTTGACGACGTCTGCGTTTAGGCCTGCGTTTACGTCTGCGGCAGCGAATAAGCCTTCGGCTTCGACTGCGGAGGCGTCGGCGTCTAAGGCGGCGGCTGCTGCTCTCGCGGCTGCTTGTGCGGGTGTGTTATCTGGTCCCAGGCCGTCATCACGTAGGTGTCTCTCGCTGAATCCAAGGACGCCGTCGATCCTCGCTTCGATGGTGAGGCTCGCGATCAAGGGTACGATGCCCAACCCGTCGAATCGTGCGCTATAGGTGGCACCGGGTGCGAGCGGGTCGATCACCAATTGAATGGTCCCTCGGCCTATCGGAATCTCGTTGATGTTGTTAAAGATTGCCTCTACCGTTACGTTAACGGTCTTATTGACGAATCCTCTAAACCTGATCATGCCTTTGTCGTTGTCGAAGCGGAATCGATCTGCGGTCACGTGGAGATCCCCATCAGGATCCACGAGCTCGGTTAGGACCTCTTGGGCAAACATAACATGCTCGCCCACCATATGGCCGATCACACCGACAGGCGTCCCAACTTTGGCTAAGTCAAAGAACCTCGCGCGGGTGAGCGGTGCCTCACCCAAACTCAGGGTGTCGGCACCGAACCGCGGATCTTGATTGAAGATGATAAGCAGTTCGTCGACCACGAACGAATCGGGAGTTCCTGTCGCGGCATTCCCACGGACTATAGACTTAATGTCACCTTCTGAGACGTTCTCGGAGAGCTCGATGACCGCTTCGATGTCCGTGATCCAGTACCGTTCGGCAGCATTTCCAACCACATGGTAAACGTGCCCGGCCGACTTGAAGGTCCCGCCGGCCGTGACTGGGTACACTAGTGGATCGCGGAATCCCGCGCGATGGAGGAAATCAGCTGGCAGCAAAGTGGCGGCGTGTTTATCATAGGCCTTCTGCACCATGTCGAAATAGTTGGCCTCGATAGCATCTTGAGTAACAGGATCACGAAACCTGCCCTCGCTCGTGCTGTAAATCGAGCGGGTCGGGCCGGTTCGACGCGGTCCCAAGCCAGCTTCGACTGCGGTAAGATCGCGATCATCTACGAATAGGTCAGTCCCCATGGCATTCGCATCGGGCAGGCGGTCGAAGTTCGCGGCTCCAATGCCCGTGAATGCCTCACCGTCCTGACCGAGAATGGACGAGCCGAAGATCTGGAGCTCCTGGCCGTCGATCAGGGCCGGCATGGTGATGGTCTTGCCCGTGACGGTGATCCTCTTGTCGGCAGGATTGATGTCCCATATCGGACCTTCTGTGGCGAACGCTTCAAGAGTATCAACTAGCTCTGTGCCGCCAGTGTTACAGACGATCACATCTACGAATTCTACAGGGTCAGTGCCTTCGACGGCACGCTGCTCTATGTGTGTTTTTGCACCATCGATCTCATTGTCACAAAGGAAGACGACCTTCCCCCGGACTGCCGGGGCTGCCAGCATTGACGCGGCCAGCACCAGCATGCCGATGCGGCCAGAAACACTTCTCGTTGTTTTTGTTAGTTGATTCGTCATTAGTCTTTACCCCACTCCATTAATATGCATGATTAGAAACGTATAAGCATACTATGTACCATTCTCACTTCTGCCGTGAATAAGCCAAAAACAGGCGCTATTAGCTAATGTGCTTTCTGTTATTCGGAATATTTTATGTGCATTTTGCTAATTATGTGCATTTTGCAAATTGAATTAACTGCGTTTTACGAATTGTACGTCGTCAAAACCTTTTGAACTTAGAGTTGCCTGAGTTAAGAGACACATTAGTTCATCAATGGGTACTGGATATTTTATTAGCTTAATTTTCTTACTTCGCTGGGCGTGACACCATGCCAACGCTTGTATGCACGAGAGAACGTGCTTGATCCTGCGGCGCATACCAAGAAATAGAATTAAATGAATTGGTACAGCATATGAAGGAAGTTATAAATCAATTCTGAGGCTATGAATGCCCATAAAACGCCCTTTAAACGGACGTATATGAATTAGGTATTGATATCATGGGTAGGTAAGAAAAACAGTTTTTACGGCCACTTTTTTAAAGCAAAAAAACATGTGTTGGTGTGATCCCCGACTTATTAATCGTCTTTTTTATCTGTACATAAATTGTACAGTACATATTTAACTTATTGATAAATAAGATGAATAGGTGTTGTCCATCATCGGCGCTATGCTTAAGCGGCGGTCAATATTATTTTTATTCATTGTTTTTTAGTTTGAAGAAATAATCGAGTGAGTAAACGATGGGCGCAAATAAAAACCTCGTGGTAAGGTTAAAGCGTTTGAGCCAGGTTGATTTTTATCAATAGTTAGGCTGCTTGCGTTAGCCGCCTTTGGTCTCATTTGTAAATACGTTCCCATTGAAGAACTAATTTTATCAACGTCACCTAATGCAATTAAGTCACACAGTTCTTGCCAGTCATTTTTTAATTGTCTTTCTTGTTCAAAATCCGGTTTCCATAGAATAGGGGAGCCGATACGTCGCAGGGCAACAGGAATAGTTTTGCTTGCTTCAAACGGAATCCAGAGCACTTCTGTTAATTTATGTTTAACCAATGAATCTTCCCATGAAGATAAGGCCGCAGGTTCAAGTTGTGCGACACAAATATAGGTTGATTCTTTAGGTTTACCGTTTTCAGCGATGGGAATAGTTTTTAATTCTATACCTAAATTAATAAAATCCGGTTCAGGTGCACTTGCTGCTTCTGCACCAAGATATTGTTCGAGCAAATTACCAAACCAGCCTTTTGCATGAACTAATGATTCAGGCACATCGACTTCCATTTTATTTGCGAGTTGTTGAACGGTGGTGCCGGTTAACGTGTTTGCACGTTGCATTAATTCCTGCTTATTAGCAGGCGCCTGATATTTCATTCTAGATACTTAAAGTTTTAGAATGAAAAAGCATTCAGGATAGGGCATCCAGTATAAAATTTTCTAAACATTCAAATTTTAAAGGATCATTTATCGCTTCGTTATCATCATTTCGAAGGTAAAATATATCTTCTACTCGTTCGCCGTAGGTTGCTATCTTCGCACTTTGTAATTTAGTACCGCATAAGTCCATGGCGGTGCTTATACGTGATAACACACCCGGGCGGTCTACCGTATTAATTTCCATAATGGTTCGGTTGTTTTTTTTGTCAGTTTTAAAAGTAACTTTAGTAGGGAAGTTGAAATTTTTTAATTGTCTATTTTCTATCCACTTTCCCTGTTCTGGAAAGGCTGGAGTAGAATTTAGAGCCTTAATGATTCTGTCTCTTATTTCATTGCTACGTTCTTTTGTTTTAATCAGTTCGCCATTGTTTTCAAGAATGACGAAGGTATCCAAAACAAAACCATTCTTATTAGTAATAATTCTTGCATCAAGAACATTTAGTCCTAGTTTTTCAATTGTTCTGGCTATGGTTGAAAAAATATTTTTTCTATCCTTCATATAAATAAAGACAAGGCTGTTACCTTGTCCAGACTTTTTATTTACTAATACCAATGGGCTTTCTGTGTTCTTATGCTTTAAAATTCCTTCAGTGTGCCAGGCAATTTCATCAGAAATATGTCTAAGGAAATAATCGTTGTCTATGTTATTCCAGAGTTTAAGCACATCTTCTTTATTTGTTTTTTCAAGGTCAATTAAAGTAAGCGACTCCTGCTTAATACTTTTTACCCATTCATCTTTAGGAATGGATTTCTCATGACCACGTCTAAGTACGTATAAGGTTCGCTGGTAAAGGTTTGTTAATAACATTCCCCGCCAGTTGTTCCATAAATCAGGGTTAGTGCCACAGATGTCTGCTACCGTAAGTATGTGAAGGTAATTCAGATGTGCTTGATCCTGTACTTCGTTAGCAAACTCCATAATTACTTCAGGATCATCTATGTCTTTGCGTTGCGCGGTTTTGCTCATTAATAAATGGCTTTTGACTAACCATGCAACGAGTTTAGTATCGTAGTCACTTAATCCATGGAGCTTACAAAAATCCGTGGCATCTTTTACACCTAATTCGGCATGATCACCGCCACGGCCTTTAGCAATATCATGAAATAGACCGGCAAGATAAAGTAATTCAAGCTTTGGTATTTTCTTTGTTAATGCGTGACAAACTGGAAATTTTTCTTTGTATTCCTCTGTTGCGAATAAACGCATGTTTTGAATAACTGTAAGCGTGTGTTCATCAACAGTAAAAATGTGAAACATATCAAATTGCATTAAGCCTTCAATTTTAGCGAACGCAGGTAAGTAAGCTGCTAAAACACCATAGCGATGCATCATTCTTAATTTATGACCAACCAGATTAGGTTGTCGAATTATTTCCAAAAACAAACTTCTATTGGCAATATCTTTTCGAAACCGATCATCTATTAAATACAGATGTTTTCTAATAAGACGTATCGTGCTTGCTTTGACGCCTTTAATTGATGGGTCTTGCTGTGTTAATAAAAATATTTCAAATAAAGCAAACGGATGGTTTTTGAAAATATTTTTGTTAACAACTTCAATAAAGTCATTTCTTTTTTGAAAGCGTGAGTTTATGGCAACGATCTTTTCTTTTCGTTTGCTATAAATAATCTCTTCTTTAAAATGTTGTAGTAATATTTCGTTTAAACGACTTATTTCACGAATCGTTTTGAAATACATTTTCATAAAGGCTTCAATGCCTTTATTTTCTTTGTCTTTAAAGCCTAGTACTTCAGCTACATTTCTTTGGTAGTCGAATAGCAACCGATCTTCGCGACGATTAGTCGTCATGTGTAACGCAAAACGAATGCGCCATAAGAAGTTGCGACCTGCTTGTAATACTTTATATTCCTCGCGCGTAAGAAATTTTTGTTTAACAAGATTGCTAATATCCATGTTGTCAAACTGACGTTCTGCTACCCAACCAATCATTTGTATGTCGCGCAAGCCACCGGGTGATTCTTTTATATTAGGTTCAAGTTTATTAGTTGAATCACTGTATTTTTCATGGCGTTCTTTTTGTTCCAGTAACTTTTCTTCAAAAAACTTTTTCGTTGGCCAGATCTTTTTTGGGCTTGTTGCTTTACGCATTTCTTCGTGTAACTTTTCATTTCCACAAATTAATCTGGACTCCATAATATTGGTTATTACGGTGATGTCATTTTTTGCTTCAAACTTACATTCTTTTACTGTTCTAACACTGTGTCCAACTTCTAGGCCAAAATCCCATAAGAAAGTAAGGAAGGATTGTAATTGTTGTTCTGTTCCTTTTTTTAAACGAGGTTTTTGGAGAATCATTAAATCGATATCTGATGCCAGTAGAAGTTCATTGCGACCGTAACCGCCGACAGCAACTAAACTAAGTTGATCGGAATCTATAAATTGTTCCCAGGCAATGACAAGCAATTGGTCAATGAGCCAGCCCTGTTGCTTGACCAGTACTTCGATATGTTCACCAGCACTAAAACTATCCGTCAGATAGGCGTAACCGTGGTTGAATGCTTTTTTGAACGAGGATAGATGAGTAGTTTCCTGTTTTAGCTTTCTTTTAAATCTGCTTTTATCAAACAAGTGTTTTTCAGCGACACTATTTTCCATTAGAAATTTTCATCTGAACGTTTGGTTAAAACTTCGAAACTATCTTCAGTAACGAGGATGGTATGTTCCCATTGTGCTGATAATTTTTTATCTCGTGTAACTACCGTCCATTCATCTGAGAGTAATTTAACCTGTCGTTTACCAAGATTAATCATTGGTTCAATAGTAAAAGTCATGCCTGCTTCGAGTTTTAATCCGGTCTTGGGTTTGCCGTAATGGAGTACTTGCGGATCTTCATGGAATTCTTTGCCAATACCATGGCCGCAATATTCTCTGACCACGGAGCAGTGGTTGCTCTCGGCTAGGTTTTGTATGGCAGAACCAACATCTCCTAAACAAACTCCGGGGCGAACCAGTTCGATTCCTTTTTTCATACAGTCATAAGTCAATTCAACCAGGCGCTTGGCTCGTATAGGAGCTTCACCAACAAAAAACATTTTACTGGTATCACCATGATAGCCATCTTTGATGACGGTAATATCAATATTGATAATATCGCCATTTTTAAGCTTTTTATCACTGGGGATGCCATGGCATACAACATGGTTGACAGAAGTGCAGATTGATTTTGGAAAACCACGATAATCCAGTGGTGCAGGTATCGCTTTTTGCTCATTTACGATGTAATCGTGGCAAATCTGGTTTAATTCGTCAGTTGTCACACCGATTTTTACTTTGGAGCCGATCATCTCCAGTACGTCGGCTGCGAGGCGGCCAGCAATACGCATTTTTTCGATTTCATCGGGTGTTTTAATAGATACAGCCATTTTAATAGTTTGAAACCTAAGATATTTGTTGTGGAAATTGTTCTATGGTATAAAGCGCACGCGATTTTCGCAAATACATAATTTTAATTGTCACACGCACGCTTAGAACCATATATGGGGTGCCTGAATCATTTGTTAGATATCAGGTTGTTATATGGGGAGTGCGGAGGCTTAACCCTAAACCTAGGAGAATAAACATGTCGAACGTCACCATGCGTGAAATGCTGGAGGCTGGTGTCCATTTTGGTCATCAAACCCGATACTGGAATCCCAGTATGGCACCATATCTATTTGGTCAGCGTAATAAAATCCATATCATTAATCTGGAAAAGACCCTTCCGTTATACGAAGATGCGACGAATTTTGTCAGTAAACTAGCTTCAAGAAAGGGCACCATATTATTTGTCGGCACCAAGCGTGCGGCACAATCAATTATCGCAGAAGAAGCGGCTCGTTGTGGCATGCCTTATATCAATCGTCGTTGGTTAGGTGGCTTATTGACCAATTTCAAGACGGTTCGCGGTTCGATTAATCGTTTAAAAGAAATTGAAGCCATGCAGACGGATGGCAGTTTTGAACGTGTTAATAAGAAAGAACAACTTATGCTTAGACGTGAGTTGGAGAAGTTGAAAGCTAATTTATCGGGTATTAAAGATATGAAAGGCATTCCTGATGCTATTTTCATTATTGATGTTGGCTACGAGAATATTGCTGTAAATGAAGCAGTGAAGCTTGGCATACCTGTAGTCGGTATTGTTGATAGTAATAACAGTGCTAAAGGTGTTGATTATGTTATCCCTGGTAACGACGATGCAATTCGTTCAATTACACTTTATGCCAAAGGTATTGCTGATGCTGTTTTAGAAAGTCGCCAATCTGTTGCTCATATAGGTAGCGAAGAGAATAGCGACGACTTAGTCGAAATTGATGAATCTGGTGCGCCAATAGCTGCGGTAGAAGCTGCGCCAAAGGTCACAAAGAAAAAGGCTAAGAAAAAGGCAGTAAAGAAAGCAGATAGCGCTGAAGCAGAAGAAAAACCTGCTGAAGAAGATGCTGAAAAGAAAGTGACTAAAAAGAAAGCAACCGCTAAGAAAAAAGTAGCGAAAAAGAAAGTTGCGAAAAAAGTCAGCAAAAAGACCGCCGCAAAAGCGGATGACGAATAATTAGTCGTTTTTCAGATTAGATAAGTTAGAGGGATTATTAGATGCAAATTACTGCTTCATTAGTTAAAGAGCTTCGTGAACGTACAGGCGCAGGGATGATGGATTGTAAAAAGGCTTTGCAGGAAGCCAATGGTGATATTGAAACCGCAATTGAAGATATGCGTAAATCAGGTGCAGCTAAAGCAGCCAAGAAAGCCGGTCGTATTGCAGCTGAAGGAATTATCTCCATCAAACAAGATGGAAATGACGTTACCATTCTGGAAATCAACTGCGAAACTGATTTTGTTGCTAAGGATGAAAATTTTCTTACCTTTACTAGCAATGTTATCGATGCTGTTTCCGCACAAAATCCAAGTGATGTTGAAGCATTGAATGGACTTAGTGTGGGCGACCAAACTGTTGAAGAAGCAACTCAGCAATTAATTACCAAGATTGGTGAGAAAATTACGGTGCGTCGTTTTGAAAAACGTACTGCTACAGGCCCAGTTGGAACTTATTCTCATGGTGTTCGTATTGGTGTTGTTGTTGAGCTTGAAGGCGGAGATGAAACGTTGGCTAAGGATATAGCCATGCATGTTGCTGCTAGCAAGCCTGTTTGCATTAGCGAAGATCAGGTCCCTCAAGATGAGTTGGTTAAGGAAAAAGCAATCTTTGTCGCTCAAGCAGAAGAAAGTGGTAAGCCTGCCGAGATCATTGAAAAGATGGTCTCAGGAAAAATTAAGAAATTCTTAAAAGAGATTACTTTGCTGGGGCAGCCTTTTGTTAAAGACCCTGATCAAACAGTAGAGAAATTACTTCAAACTGCCAATGCCAGCGTTGTATCGTTTATTCGTTATGAAGTAGGTGAAGGTATTGAGAAGAAGGTTGATAACTTTGCTGAAGAAGTTAAAGCCCAGGCCAAAGGTTAGGCTGAGGGAGACTGGTTAGTATGTCTAACCCGTCCAGCACTGCAAAATACAGGCGGGTTTTAATTAAGCTCAGTGGTGAGGCATTGATGGGGAACGAAGCCTATGGCATCGATCCTGACATGATAAGCCGAATTGCCGGTGAAATAGCGGAGCTTAGTAAACAAGGTACAGAAGTTGCCATCGTTATTGGCGGTGGCAATATCTTTCGTGGCACCGGCCTGGCCGCCTCAGGTATTGATCGTGTTACTGCTGATCAGATGGGGATGTTAGCTACCATTATGAATTCACTGGCGATGCAAGATGCGCTAGAGCGAATTAATTTACACGCCAGAGTCATGTCGGCTCTAAAAATCAATGAAGTTTGCGAAGACTATATTCGTCGTCGTGCTGTGCGCCATCTTCAGAAGGGGCGCGTTGTCATTTTAGCTGCCGGTACAGGCAATCCCTTTTTTACTACAGACTCAGCAGCTAGTTTACGTGCGATTGAACTGGGCGCTGAATTATTAATCAAAGCAACTAAAGTCGATGGTGTTTATTCTTCAGACCCAATGAAAAATAAAGATGCTGTTCGATATGATACCCTGAGTTATGATGAAGTTATTGAACGTAAATTAGGTGTTATGGATACGACCGCCGTAGTTCTTTGTCGTGATAACAATATGCCTCTGAGAGTATTAAATATGACAAAGCCGGGTTCACTTTTAAAAGCAGTACAAGGTGAAGATGAAGGAACCCTTGTAGAATAAGTTAGCCTAAATAATGTTTAGTCTAAGCAACGCCTAGGCTAGTAGGAGAAAGAACATGATTGAAGATATTATTAGTGATGCGAAAACACGTATGCTGAAGAGTTTTGAATCCTTGAAAGCTGAAATGTCTAAAATTAGAACAGGTCGTGCACATCCAGGTTTACTGGAGCAGGTAAAAGTCAGTTATTACGGAACAGATACACCTCTAAATCAGGTAGCGAGTATTAATGTTATTGATGCCAGAATGTTAGGTGTTAATGCATTTGATAAAAGTAGTGTTCCTGATATTGAAAAGGCGATTATGAATGCTAATCTTGGTTTAAATCCAGTGACGACGGGAGACTTGATTCGTGTTCCTTTACCAGCCTTAACTGAAGAACGACGTAAAGATTTAATTAAAATAGTTCGTGCTGAAGCCGAAAAGGCACGTGTTGCTATTCGTAATATCAGACGTGATGCTAATTCATCTTGCAAAGAGCTGATTAAAGAAAAATTGATTGGTGAAGATGATGAGCGTCGAGCAGAAGAGCAAATTCAAAAAATAACCAATGAAAATATTGCAACGATAGACAAGAGTCTTGAACAGAAAGAAGCAGAGATGCTCGAAATTTAAGTCAGCAACATTATTCAAATATTATCATTCCTATAGTTAATAATCTGCGATTGCCGATATAGCAATAGTGATGGATAGCGAAACTAAACTTCCCAAGCCAGAGCATATTGCCATCATCATGGATGGAAATGGCCGATGGGCAAAAAATAAAAACTTACCTCGTGCCTCCGGTCATCATGCTGGTGTCAAAACACTACGAAAATTAATAGAACATGCTGTTGCTCAAAGATTGAGTGCGATGACGGTCTATGCCTTTAGTCGTGAAAATTGGCAGCGTCCAGAAAAAGAAGTCGATCTATTAATGGAACTCTTCATGACGGCATTGAAATCTGAAGTTGAAGATTTGCAGAAGAATAATGTACGCTTAAAATTTATCGGTGATAAAACAGCATTTAGTGATAAGTTACAAAAAATCATTAGTGATTCCGAAACACTCACCTCCGAAAATTCAGGTTTGTCTTTAAATATAGCGGCAAACTACAGCGGCCGTTGGGATATTACCCAAGCGTTTCAATCAATCTCTGGAGATATTACTTCAGGAAAATTATCGGCTACTGATATTAATGAGGGACTTATTTCTGAAAGGATGTCTTCGGCAGAATATAAAGAACCCGATCTGTTTATTCGCACCGGAGGTGAACAGCGTATAAGTAATTATTTTTTGTGGCAACTGGCTTATACCGAGTTATATTTTACCGATGTATTATGGCCTGACTTTAGTACAGAACAATTTGGTATTGCATTAGATTGGTTTGCTAATAGACAAAGACGATTTGGTAAAACTTCGGAACAAATAGAAAATAATAATAATAACTAAATAATCATGCTTAAAAATAGAATTATTACAGCCCTGATTTTGATTCCCATGGTCATCGTATTTATATTTTTCGTTGACACGATATGGTTTGCAATATTGTTTGCTGCATTTGCAGCGATTGGTGCATGGGAGTGGGGGGGGCTTTGTAAGTTAAGTAAATCAATTAAATATATCTATGCTACATTTCTTTTATTGATGCTAGCCGTTATATATTGGCTTGATAATCGTTACTTATATAATACTATTATTTTATGCGGGGCAGTTTATTGGTTATTCGCCATTGTCCTTATTGTGTCTTATCAAAAGCAGCACAATTTATTGCCAACGTCGCCAGCTCTTTTAATAATTATTGGTTTGTTGTTATTAATCCCAATGTGGTCTGGTTTAATTTTACTTAAATCATTCTCTGCTAATGGTGCTGCATTAATTATGATGTTGATGTTACTTATTTGGGGCGCAGACACTGCCGCTTATTTCGCCGGCAAAAAATGGGGTAAACGTAAACTTTCTAGTCGAGTGAGTCCTGGCAAAACATGGGAAGGGACTATTGCGGGTATCGCCTCAGCTGTTGTAATTGCAGTATGCTATGTTATTGCTACAAATAAAAACTTAGGTGATAGTTTTATGTTTATAGGCTTATCAATGTTGACCGTTATAGGGTCGGTGTTTGGTGATTTAATGGAAAGTTTGGTAAAGCGTGAAGCAGGACAGAAAAATAGTGGCAATATATTACCGGGTCATGGCGGTGTTATGGACAGAATAGATAGTTTAACTGCGGCTAGTCCTATTTTTGTGTTTGGTCTTATCTCTATAGGGTTAATTGGATGAAGGGAATTACTGTATTAGGTGCTACGGGTAGCATAGGTGTTAATACACTGGATGTGGTTTCGCGTCACCCGGACAAATATTATATCAAAGCCTTAACTGCGAATACCAATGTCGATACTTTATTAGAACAGTGTCTTAAACATGAACCTGAATTTGCGGTAATGGTAAATGAAGATGCCGCATTAAAGTTAGAACATGAGTTAAAGAAGAGTGCTTCTGATGTTGTCGTCTTAAGCGGCATTGATGGATTACTTAAAGTAGCAGAACTTGATGATGTTGATTACGTTATGGCGGCTATCGTTGGAGCTGCAGGTTTGTTACCTACATTAGCTGCAGCGGAAGCAGGTAAACGCGTATTGCTTGCTAATAAAGAAGCGCTGGTTATGTCTGGCAAGTTATTCATGGATGTTATCGAAAAAAATAACGCTGAATTGTTGCCGATTGATAGTGAACATAACGCTATTTTTCAATGTATGCCCGCAGACTTTGGTAAAAATGTCGAAAGCCTGGGTGTTAAAAAAGTATTGTTAACCGCATCAGGCGGGCCTTTTCGTACGACACCCTTAGAACAACTTTCTTCAATGACTCCTGAGCAAGCTTGCGCTCATCCTAACTGGGATATGGGTAGAAAAATTTCAGTTGATTCGGCAACGATGATGAATAAAGGTTTAGAAGTTATAGAAGCGTGTTGGTTATTTCATGTTCAAGCCGACTTTATACAAGTGATTATTCACCCTCAAAGCGTGATTCATTCTCTAGTTGAATATAGTGACGGTTCAGTATTAGCGCAGTTAGGTAATCCGGACATGCGTACGCCAATTGCTTATGGTCTCGCTTGGCCAGAGCGAATTGATGCCGGTGTTGAACGGCTCGATTTATTTGATATTGCCCAACTTGATTTTATTGTTCCTGACGAACAACGGTTTCCTTGTTTACGGCTTGCTCGTGAAGCTATGCAACAAGGAGGCACGAGCAGTGCAATTTTAAATGCAGCGAATGAAATTGCTGTAAATGAATTTTTACAAAAAAATATTAGGTTTACTGATATTGCTAACGTTATTGAAACAGTATTAGAAAATGTGACGCAGCACGAAGCAACATCACTTGATGTTATTTTGGAAGATGACAAGTTAGCACGTGGTTATGCGATGCAAACAATTAAAGGTATGCAAATATGATCGATATACTGCAATCTATAGTTGCTTTTATTGTTGCGCTTGGCGTATTGATTACTTTTCATGAGTTTGGTCATTATTGGATAGCTCGCCGTTGTGATGTGAAAATTTTACGATTCTCTATTGGTTTTGGTCGGACTATATACAAAAGGACATTTGGTGAAGATAAGACCGAGTTTGTTATAGCGGCTTTGCCTTTAGGTGGTTATGTAAAAATGTTGGATGAACGTGAAGGTGACGTTAAAGAAGAAGATCTACCTCGTTCATTTAATTACAAACCACTATGGCAACGTTTTGCGATTGTTTCAGCTGGTCCCATATTTAATTTTATCTTTGCAATATTTGCTTACTGGATAGTTTTTGTTATTGGTGTAAATGGTTTGAAACCATTTATTGGCGATGTCGAGCCTTTGTCAATAAGTTCACGAGCAGGTTTGGTTTCGGGTCAGGAAATTATTTCAATAAATAATGTTAAAACACCAACGTGGTCTACAGTGGTCGACGCACTTGTTAATTATACTGTTAATGCTGATGTTATTAATATTAATGTCATCGATAGTGAAGGTGTTGAGCAGAATGCACAAATTGATCTATCTGAAATATCTATAGATGAAATGGCTGAAGGAAAATTATTGGAAGCTTTAGGCTTAAGCGTTATTAAATTAAAGTTGGCAGCAATTATTGGAGAGATATTGCCCGGAGGTGCAGCTGAAAGAAGTGGCCTACTTCAAAATGATGAGATTATAAGTGTGGATGGAGGAGCCGTAACCTCATGGGGAGAGTGGGTCGCAATAATTAGAAAGAGTCCTGATCAAATGCTCGAGCTTGCAGTGTTGCGTGGTGGTTTAACGATGACGATAGAAATCATTCCTGAACGATTAGAATTGGAAAACGAAATTATTGGTCGTATTGGAGCTGGAGCATATAGACCGGATGGATGGTTTGAATCTTACTTTACTCTAGAAGCTTATAGCGTGCCTTATGCTTTTATAAAAGCATCAAAAAAAACATGGGAAATGTCAGTGTTAACTCTTCGAGTACTTGGTAAAATGCTGGTTGGTGAAGCATCAGTAAAAAACTTGAGTGGTCCAATAAGTATTGCTAAATATGCAGGGCAATCAGCTGGTATTGGCTTGGTTGCTTTTTTAAGTTTTATGGCAATAGTTAGTGTCAGTTTAGGCGTATTAAATCTCCTGCCTGTACCACTATTAGATGGCGGCCACTTAATGTATTATCTTGTCGAGCTTGTAATAGGAAAACCTGTGTCTGAGGCTATGCAGATACTTGGGCAACAAGTCGGTTTAGTTTTGTTGTTAGGATTGATGAGTATTGCTATATTTAACGACATTACTCGTTTATTTGGGTGATTCTACAATAATAAAAAAATAACAACTGGATAGAGTTAATAGTTAATAAAATACTTTAGGTTTCAATGCGTTCTGTTCGCTTCATTACAGGTAGCAGAAGTCATTTTAAATAATTATAAAAATAAAATAAGTAATCAAGGATATGCAATTCAAACTTAAGAATATACTTTATGTTTTATTATTAATGCTATCGATGGTTGTTTCATTGCAGGCAGCAGAAGAGTTTGTGATCGAAGATATTCGAGTCGAAGGATTAGAACGAATTACTCCGGGAACAGTATTTAATTATTTACCGATGAAAGTAGGAGATACTTTTGATGATTCCCGTTCATCAGAGGCAGTCCGAGCATTATTTAAAACCGGTTTTTTTGAAGATGTCAGGCTAGAAAGAGATGGGGAGATACTTGTCTTCATTCTTAAAGAACGTTCCGCAATTGGTAGCATTACCATGACGGGTAATGAAGATATTGAAACAGATGATTTATTGGATAACTTGAAGCAATTTGGTTTTGCAGAAGGGCGTGTGTTTGTTCAATCTCAGTTAGACCAAACTGAACAAGAGCTACAACGTCAGTATTATTCGTTTGGTAAATATGCTGTTAAAATCACTTCAACGGTTACCGAGCTAGACGACAATCGTGTGGCCATAGTTATTGATGTGTCAGAAGGTCTGGCCGCTAAAATCAAAAAAATCAATATTGTTGGAAACTCTGTTTTTGATGAGAAAAAATTACTTAAGCAGTTTAAATTAAGTACTCCTAGTTGGTATTCTTTTTATTCAAGTAGTGACCAATATTCAAAACAAAAACTTTCCGGCGATTTAGAAGCATTACGATCTTATTATCTGGATCATGGCTATCTTAATTTTAATATTGATTCGACTCAGGTATCGATTACTCCTGACAAGAAGGATATTTATATAACAATTAATATAAGTGAGGGTGTGCAATATACCGTTTCAGAAGTTAAATTGGCGGGCGACTTGATTTTACCAGAAGAAGATTTATTTGGATTGATATCTATTAATAGCGGCGAATTATTTTCTCGTAAAAAAGTAACGGACAGTAGCAAGTTATTAACTGATCGATTAGGTGAAGAAGGCTATTCGTTTGCAAATGTGAATTCTATCCCTGACATAAACAAAGATGATAAAACGGTTTCGATAACTTTTTTTGTTGATCCAAGTAAGCGTGTTTATGTAAGGCGGATTAATTTTTCTGGAAACTCAATAACTCGAGATGAAGTATTAAGAAGGGAAATGCGACAACAGGAAGGTGCATGGATTTCTACTAAACAAGTGGAGCGAGGAAAGCAACGGTTAGGAAGAACGGGATATTTCAAGGATGTTAATGTTGATACACCGGCAGTACCTGGTACAACAGATCAGGTTGATGTCAATTATTCAGTAGTAGAAAATCCGGGTGGAAAGATAGGCTTTGGTCTAGGCTTTTCACAGGGACAAGGGATAATACTTAATACCAGCATTAGTCAGGATAACTTCTTGGGTAGTGGCAATCGAATTCGGTTTGCTTTTAATAATAGTAGTGTTAATACACAGTACTCTTTAGGTTATCTTAATCCTTACTATACCGAAGACGGTATTAG
>DUBV01000084.1 GCA_012960105.1 Thiotrichaceae bacterium
CACGCAAGACACTAGAATTTGAAACACCAGCACAGAGATTTAACGCATGTGTTGCATTGACCGGTTGAAGTGACACTTAAAAGCGGTAGTATAAGAAATTGATGCAAAGCTGCTGCTATGTGTCGACAGTAGTCATTATTAATTCAAACGACTTACCTGCAGGATTACACCATACATCGGATGATCAAAGTAATGGATTTCATTGAGCTTAATCTTGCGTGTTTCTTTAAGCTTTACCACTGTTTTTTCTTGAAACCCTGAAAATGATTCTTCGCTGCTACGAAGTATTTTGTTCTCTGGCGGGATTTGTGTGAAGTAGGAAAGTTCGATATCGGCATGTAAATAGAATCCACTTCTGATACGGATTGAACCATCGATAATTTTATTTAGTTCTGGAGTTGTAATTAACTCATCTAAAAATTCTGGTTCTTCTTCTGGTAGTTCACTATCAGTTATAGCTGTAAAAGCTATAACTCTTTCGCCATCCAGTTTCAAAATATGAACATGGCGTGATTCTCTGCGTTCGCTTGCCTCTTGTTGCCATGAAACATGATACAAAGGGCGATACTCATTCGATAATTTTAATCTACGATATACACCGTTCATGCGGTTTTGCTCTTTGTCCAATATCATGAATGGTGCTAAATCTAGTTCAGAATTATAGACGTTATCGGATAATTGCAATTCCACCATATTATTCCGAATCTTAAATTCCTGATTTTGCCATTGTTCTCCATCAAGATCAGGATAGGTTCGGTCAAATACAATCGCCTCAACTTGATACCACGATTCCTCGGCATGGGCTTGAGAGAAAATCAGTACAAAGACGATAAAACTACTTTTTATTAGATTCATATGACTATTATGCCGCGTTTTTTAATGTAATTTCATTAAAAAGGTATTTCAGTACATTTAAGCGACTTTCTATATCCGGCAAATCCATATTTATACGTAACTTATCCTGTCCATCCAGCCTATAGCTAACCGGATCGGACTGAATTAGTTGAATTATACCCATGGGATCGATACTGGCTTTTTCCTGAAAGAAAATACGGCCACCGTTCAAACCTAAATCTATCTTGCGAATACCTAATGGCCGAGCTTTTTGTTTCAATTTGCTAATTTCAAACAGGTTTTTTACTGCATCCGGTAATAGGCCAAATCGATCAATCATTTCTTCTTTAAGATCATTCAATTCTGTTTTCGATTTCACACTGGCTATCCGTTTGTACATGATTAAACGCATATGTACATCCGGTAAATAGTCTTCCGGTATTAATGCAGGTACATGTAAATCTATCTCCGCACCATGATCCAATGGACGATCCAATTCTGGTTGTTTACCTTCTTTCATTGCTTGCACGGCTCTGTCTAGTAATTCCATATATAGGCCAAAACCTATCTCCTGAATATGACCACTTTGACCTTCGCCAAGAAATTCACCTGCTCCTCTTATTTCAAGATCATGCGTTGCCAGCGTAAAACCAATACCTAATTCTTCCAATGCTTCTATAGCTTCTAGACGTTTAATCGCATCAGCAGTCATTGCCTTTCTAGGGGGAACAATTAAATAAGCATAAGCACGATGATGCGAACGGCCTACTCGACCACGTAATTGATACAGCTGTGCCAGACCAAACTTATCAGCTCTATCAATTATAATAGTATTTGCTGTAGGTACATCAATCCCGGTTTCAATAATAGTGGTACAAACTAATACATTAAACCTTCGATGATAAAAATCGAGCATAATGGATTCGAGTTGTTTTTCCGGCATTTGTCCATGGGCAAATTCAACTCGTGCTTCCGGTAATAACTTTTCTATTTCTAATGCTGTTTTTTCGATTGATTTCACTTCATTGTGTAAATAGAAAATCTGTCCGCCGCGTTTAATCTCGCGTAACATTGCTTCTTTTAATAAAACATCACTACGTTCTTTAACAAAGGTTTTTACTGCAAGTCGACGAGATGGTGGTGTGGAAATAATTGATAGTTCGCGTAAATCCGACAACGCCATATTTAATGTTCTTGGTATTGGTGTTGCTGTTAACGTTAATACATCAATTTCTGAACGTAATGCTTTAAATTTTTCTTTTTGTCTTACACCGAAACGATGTTCTTCATCGATAATAATTAAACCTAGGTTTTTAAAATCGATATCACTCTGTAATAACTTATGCGTACCAACAACGATGTCTGCTTTACCATCGGCCATCGCTGCTAAAGCAATATCGGATTGTTTTTTTGTTCGAAAACGTGACAGTAATTCAACTCTTACAGGCCAGTCGGCAAAGCGATCAATAAAGTTTTGGTAATGTTGCTGCGCTAACAATGTCGTCGGCACCAAGATAGCAACTTGCTTGTTATTTTGTGCTGCAATAAATGCCGCACGCATGGCAACTTCGGTTTTACCAAAACCGGCATCGCCACAGACTAACCTATCCATTGGTTTGTCATCACGCATGTCTGTAATCACTGCATCGATGGCATCTTGTTGACCGGGCGTTTCTTCAAATGGGAATTTTTGTACAAAAGCATAATATGCATCTTGGTCTAAATCATATGACATGCCTCTTCTCGCCGCACGTCTCGCATGTAACTCCAATAACTCAGCTGCGACATCATAAATTTTCTCAGCAGCCTTACGTCTGGCTTTTTGCCATTGACCACTGCCTAATTTATGTAAAGGCGCATTATCTGGATCGAGTCCGGTATAACGAGAAATAAAATCAAGTGCAGCAACAGGCACATAAAGTTTGTCACCTTCTACATATTCAAGATGAATAAATTCAGCCGGAAAACCACCAACATCAAGTGTCATTAAACCAAGATAACGACCAACACCATGCTCCTCATGCACTACCGGCGCACCGACTCTTAACTCTGTTAAATTACGAACTACGGCATCGGCATCTTGCTGTTTACGTTTACGCAAACGCCGTTGCATGACACGCTCACCAAACAACTGTGCTTCAGTAATAATCGCAATATTTGGTTGATGAATAATAAGACCATGTTCTATAGGCATGATGGCAATACCAAATTCAACATTGCCTTGCTGAAAGCTTTGCCAGTTTTCAACTTTATCTGGCGTATCATGCTGCTTAAATAAATCCATGATGGTTTCACGACGACCTTGTGTTTCAGCCGCAATCAAAACACGCCCATCAAATTCTTTTATAAAATTCTTAACTAAAGTCAGCGGATCTTTTGCTCGCGCATCAATAGAAAGATTGGTTGGCATTTCTGTATCATATTCAACAATGGCTGAATCTGATTCTTCGGCAAGACCCGTGATATGAATCTGTGGGAATTGTTTTAATTCGGTGTATAAATCATTGGTATTTAGAAAGACATCTCGTGGCGGCAAGATAGGACGTTCAACATCATAACTCCCTTGTTCGTATCGAGATTCAATATCTTCCCAAAATAATTCAGCCGCTGCTTTTATTCCATCATCTAAAACCAGAATGCTATTCTCGTTCATATAATCAAACAAGCTACTGGTCTCTTCATAAAATAACGGCAAATAATATTCGATGCCCGCTGGAGCAAGTGATTGACTAACATCACGATAGACTGGGCATGAGCCGGGATTGCCTTCAAAACGTGCGCGCCAATTTGCGCGAAACCGAGCAATGCCTTCATCTATTAAGGCGACTTCACGAGCCGGCAATACGCGAATGGAATCTATCTTATCGCTTGAACGCTGTGTCTCAATATCAAACAATCGAATGCTATCAATTTCATCATCAAACAAATCAATACGAAAAGGATCATTTGCACCCATAGGAAAAACATCTAGCAAGGAGCCTCTTACTGAAACTTCGCCATGTTCAGTTACTTGTTCAACAAAACTATAACCTTGCTGATTTAATTGTTTTCTAAACGTTTCTATATTAATAGTTTGTCCAATATTTAATACCAGACTATTTGTTAATAAATAGTCACTCGGCAATAAACGATGCATTACTGTCGTAATAGGAACCACAAGCACACCTTGTTCTAACTTTGATAGTACAAACAAAGTTTGTAAACGTTCTGAAATAATATCCTGATAAGGAGAAAACGGATCGTAAGGTAAAGTTTCCCAATCAGGGAAAGCAATTACCGGCGTAGTTTCAAGATCCGTGATATAAATCTTTAGTTCATTAATTAAATTAACTGCACTGATTGCATCAGCTGTAATAACTAAAACAGGTTTACTTGTTTGCATTGCCATATTGGCAATGGCGAGTGATTTTGCACTACCGTATAGACGTGACCAATTTGATCTAGTATGGTCAGATTCAGGTAATTTTGGATACAAGACATTTTGTCTTTCGGATACTGACATAAAATAAGTAACGCCTAGTTAATAGAAGCGTTAATCGCATCCAGAGCAGATAGCGGATCGTCTGCTTTCGTTATTGGTCGACCGATAACAAGATAATGACTGCCTGCATTAATAGCTTCAGCAGGCGTCATAATACGTTTTTGATCGTCACTATTTGTATTAGCAGGACGAATACCCGGAGTTACTAAACAAAATTCTTCACCTAGTTCCGTTCTTAATCTACTTGCTTCTTTAGCTGAACAAACAACACCGTTTAGTCCTGATGCTTTTGCCAGATTCGCTAACATGATTACTTGTTCTTCAACGGAATTAGTGATTCCTAATTCGACCAAGTCTTCTTGTGACATACTGGTTAAAATAGTCACAGCTATTAATAAAGGCTTGTGTGAGGTTTTATCTAATGCTTCGCATGCTGCTTCCATCATCGTTCGCCCACCAGAAGCATGAACATTCAACATCCATACACCTAAATCAGCCGCAGCATGACAGGCGCTGGCAACTGTGTTTGGAATATCATGATATTTTAAATCCAGGAAAACATCGAAGTCAGAAGCAATTAGTTTTTCAACCAATGCCGGCCCTTCACGAGTAAAGAGCTCTTTACCAATTTTTAATTTACAACTTGCAGGATCTAGTTTTTGACAAAGATCCAATGCTTGCTTTCCATCTGGGAAATCTAATGAAACGATAACGCGACTATTACTCACCGGCTACTCCAAATACAGGTTTAACGGTTTCCCAATTTTTACAACCGGGACATTGCCAATGCAATAACTTTGCATCAAAGCCACAACTATTGCATTTATACATTGCTCTTCCTTCAATCAACTGACCTGTTAATTCTTTAATGGTTTTAAGGTGTTCATGTGTTTCACCTTCAGAACGATCCAGAGCATATTCAATTAATTTATCGACACCCTTAACATTAGGTCGATTTTTCAATTCATCAGAAATAAAACGAATCGCTGCATTTTCACCTTCACGCTCTGCAATCAAACCCGTTAACATTAATAATGTGCTAATACCACCATAGATATTAACCAAGGTTCTTAAATATTCGACAAACTCATCAACCCGATCAAGTTTGCGATAACATTCATAGATTGGTCCAATAATCTCAGTCAAGTAATCACTATCCTGTGACTCGACGCGCTTATAAGACTTAATAGCTAGTTTAATTTTTCCTGTTTGCTGATACATTTTAGCTTCAATCATGCTGGCACGCACACAGCTTTTATCAAAGCTCATTGCTCGACGAATTAGATCTTTAACAAGACGCATATTCCCTTGTTTTAAAGCGACATCAGCACCTTCACAATAAAACTGTCCAATGATTGCACTGGATGAATTATTAGAAATGGCTTCCAGTTTTTTGGCTATAGCAATCGCATTTTTCCAGTCCTTTTCCTGCTGATATATTTCCAACAACTGAGTGTATGCCTGTTGCAGATGTGAACCAGAATCAATTAACTCAAGAAATAAACCCTCGGCTCTATCCAGTAAACCAGAACGCATATAATCCATACCCAACTCAAGCACAGCATGAGTACGTTGTTCGCGATTCAATGTGGGTCTAGCAATTAAATTTTGATGTATGCGTATAGCGCGATCTACTTCACCACGACGACGAAACAGATTACCTAAAGCCAGGTGAGTTTCGACCGTCTCACTATCGACTTCAAGCATACGAATGAAGACTTCAATAGCCTTATCGGGTTCTTCATTTAATACAAAGTTTAAGCCCTTGAAATATTCAGGATGAATTGATTTTGAAGAATAATTACTTTGTGAATTATTAGCACGCCGGCCTATCCACCAACCACTCAATGCGGCAACAGGTAATAACAACCAAAGAAAATTCAGTTCATTAGACATTGAGTTATTAATTGATCCTTCGCTGATTAATCCTTAATAGGCATCACTCGAAGATTATTAATCTCCTTTTCACTATTTCTTATCTGTCTTTCAAGTTTAAGCTTCTGTTGCTTCAATATAATGATCATGGGCAAACTTGCCAAGACACCCAGTAATGCACCAATAAACAATACGATGACGACTAACCATGACAAAGGCATGTTTAGCACACCAACATAATAATCTAATTCAATTAATTGATTATTCTTGAGATGGAATGCCAAACCGGATAACAAAATGGCAAAAACAAGGATCAATTTAAAAATGCGGGACATCATCATCTCCAGAATTCGTTCTATTTAGATTGAAATAATCACAATAGTTTACGATAGATCATGACAAGCGTCATGACAGAAAAGAACAAGGAGAAAATAGGGTTGAGATTGTGGAACTAGTCAGTAATCGGACCGTGACAATTATTCACTCTCTCACGCATCTGCTTACCAGGCTTAAAATGCGGGACATGCTTAGCTGGTAATGATACAGGTTCGCCAGATTTAGGATTACGACCTACTCTGGGTGGACGATAATGCAGGGAAAAACTACCAAACCCACGGATCTCGATACGCTCGCCACTGGCGAGCTTACCAGACATGTGTTCAAGTATTGTTTTAACGGCCAATTCAACGTCTTTATAAGCCAGTTGAGCTTGGCGCTTCGCCAGTACTTCAATAAGTTCAGATTTTGTCATACTTGTTTATCTCGGTTATCGCGCCTCATATCTACTCTAAACGCTCCAAGCCATTGTTATTGTTCTTAAATCTTATCAGAAGATAAACAATTTGTAACAGTAATTTTACTTATTTATCTAATTGTTCCTTCAAAAGGTCACCTAATGTAGCCGTTCCAGCAGATTCTGGTGCATATTCACTCACAGTTGCCTGCTCGTCATCAGTCTCTTTTGCCTTAATCGACACATTAATTGTGCGTTTCTTGCGATCAATTGCAGTAATTTTCACTTCAATTTCCTCGCCTTCCTTAATAACGGTACGAGCATCATCAATGTTTTTTTCCAAAGAAATCTCGCTAACCTTCAAGGTACCTTCAACACCATCACCTAGTGCAATAGTAACAAATCGCTGATCAACTTCTTGTGCGGTACCCTTAACAATCGAACCTTTTGCATTTTCAGCAACATAGTTTGAGAAAGGATCTTTTTCTAATTGTTTAACACCAAGTGAGATACGTTCGCGCTCTGCATCAACAGCAAGCACAACCGTTTCAATTTCTTCACCCTTGGTAAAGTTACGAATTGAATCATCTGAGTTTTCAGCCCAAGTGACGTCTGATAAGTGAACCAGACCATCAATACCACCATCAAGTCCGATGAAAATACCGAAATCGGTGATTGATTTGATAACACCAACAACACGGTCACCCTTATTATGGGTTGCAGCAAACTGCTCCCAAGGATTTGACTGACATTGCTTCATACCTAATGAAATACGACGACGTTCCTGATCAATATCAAGAATAATGACATCAACTTCTTGACCTACATGCACCAGTTTAGAAGGGTGTACGTTCTTATTAGTCCAATCCATTTCAGAAACGTGAACCAAACCTTCAACACCTTCTTCCAACTCTACGAAACAACCATAGTCCGCCAAGTTAGTGATTTTACCGTGTAAACGTGCACCTTCAGGATAACGACGGGTTAAATCTAACCATGGATCATCACCCATTTGTTTCAGACCTAGAGAAACTCGATTCTTCTCACGGTCGAATTTCAATACTTTAACTTCGATTTCGTCACCAATATTCACAATCTCGCTTGGATTCTTAACACGCTTCCAGGCCATATCGGTAATATGAAGAAGACCATCAATGCCGCCTAAATCAAGGAATGCACCATAGTCAGTCAGGTTCTTAACAACACCCTTAACCAACGCGCCTTCTTTCAACGACTCGAGTAACGCATCGCGTTCTTCACTACTTTCCGTTTCAACAACGGCACGACGTGAAACAACAATATTGTTACGATTTTGGTCAATTTTAATAACTTTGAATTCTAACGGCTTACCTTCTAGATAAGAGGTATCACGTACAGGGCGTACATCAACTAATGAGCCCGGTAGGAAAGCACGGACTTTATCAATATCAACAGTGAAACCACCTTTGACGCGTTCGGTAATAACACCGGTAACGGTCGTATTCGCTTCATGAGCCTTTTCAAGTTCTGTCCAGGCAATTTTACGTTTCGCTTTTTCTCGTGATAAACGAGTTACACCATATCCATCTTCGATTGAATCCAGAGCAACATCAACTTCGTCACCTAGAGCAACTTCAAGGTTGCCTAACTCATCGTGGAATTGGTCAATTGGGATAATGCCTTCGGATTTAAGTCCGGCATTAACAACAATGGTATCGGAAGTAACGTCTACTACTATGGCACTAATGATCGCACCGGGACGCATTTTAAGTTCTATTTGGCTTTCTTCAAATAGTTGGGCAAAACTCTCGCTCATGAAAGGTATTTCCTGAATCCTGTCTGATACTACGACAAGGTATTCTGTTAAGGACAAGTGTCCGTGTTAATATTTAAGTTAACTACTCATCGCGAGCAACTAACTCCCTATTTATTCGGCAAATCTGGAATTTTATTTACTACTAATTCCGAAATCTTTGCCACTACTGCATCAATATCAATCGTACTGGTATCAACAATTATTGCATCTTCCGCTGGTTTCAATGGCGATACTGCACGGGTACTATCTCGCTCATCTCGCTCAGCTATACTAGCGGAAAGGTCGCGGAGATTAGCACTAATACCCTTCTGCATCAACTGTTTCAGGCGTCTTTTGGCTCTTTCCTCAGCACTAGCCGTCAGGTATATCTTCAAAGTCGCATCAGGAAATACCACCGTTCCCATATCTCGACCATCAGCAACCAGACCGGGTGCTTTATGAAAAGCTTTTTGCCTAGATAACAAGGCCTTACGTACGGCAACAATAGGTGCTACCAAAGATGCGGCATTACCCGCCTCTTCGGTACGAATCTCATCAGTTACGACCTCACCGTCCAATACAACATTAACCAAAGAACCGCCACCAGCAACCTTAAACTCTACATTCAGATTCTCGGCTAATTCTGCCAGAGCATCTTCATTATCATTAACTATCTCACGTTTCTGTGCTGCTAAAGCCAATACTCGATAAAGAGCCCCACTATCGAGGAAATTCCATTGCAACCAATCAGTTAGATAGCTACAGATGGTGCCTTTACCGGTACCGCTAGGGCCATCAACGGTAATGATAGGTACTTCAGAGTCAGATACATCACTCATAACTTATATTCATTCCCGCTTTATTAGCTAATTCAACGAATCCCGGAAAAGAGGTCGCTACATTTTCTACATCATTTATAAGTATACTTTCTTTGGAAACCATACCAGCAACAGCAAAGGCCATGGCTATGCGGTGATCTCCATGACTATCCACAACTCCACCTTTAAAGTCGTCACCTTCGAGTATCATTCCATCCTCGGTAGCTTCGGCTTGTATCCCGGTAGCAATAAAACCATCTAACATCGATTGTATGCGGTCGCTTTCTTTAACCCTCAATTCCGCGGCACCTGATAAGCGGGTTGTGCCTTTAGCACAAGCTGCGGCAATTAATATTGCCGGAAATTCATCAATAGCAACGGCAACTAGTTCCTCGGGAATATCAATCCCCTGCAAATCGCTACTCTTTATATGTATGTCTGCGACTGGCTCACCTGATTGCTCTCGCGCATTATGTAATTCGATATCTGCGCCCATTAATTCCATAATTTTCAACATAGAATTTCGTGTTGGGTTAACACCTACATTTTCCAGAATCACATCTGAGCCGGGAACAATGCTTGCTGCGACAATAAAGAAAGCCGCTGAAGAAAAATCCGCAGGAACAATTACCTCCGTAGCCATCAACTTGTCTGCTTTTTTAATCGAAATTGTATTTCCATTTCTAGTCGTTGGATGTGAAAAAACACCAAGCATACGTTCAGTGTGATCTCGCGTTAGCGTATTTTCTACAATGCTTGTCGTCCCTTCCGCATAAAGCCCAGCTAACAACAAACAAGATTTTAATTGGGCACTGGCTACCGGCAATTCATAATCAATACATTGTAATGCAACCCCGCCGCTGATCTTTATAGGCAAGGTGCCATTATCCGTACAAGCAATTTCAGCATTCATTGTTCGTAATGGCTCTATCACTCGCAACATTGGACGAGTCATTAATGATTCATCGCCAATCAATTCAGAGTTAAATGATTGTGCCGATAATAAACCTGTCATTAATCGCACAGATGTTCCTGAGTTGCCAAAGTCTAACGCTCCATCATGTGCATTTAATCCACGAAGACCGACACCTTTTACTTTTACAACATCCTCATTGTTTTCTATAGCGACACCCATCTGTTGAAATACTTTAGCCGTGGCTAAAGTATCTTCGCCTTGTAGAAAACCCTTAATCGTTGTTTCTCCTTCAGCAATCGCGCCTAGCATCAAAGCACGATGTGATATCGACTTATCACCGGGCACAGTAATTCGACCGGTAATAACACCACCTGGTTTAATCTGAAAACGGGAATGATTGCTTGAGCTCATGTACTTGAATTTAACTATTTTCTACTACTAACAAATTCATCTCTGGATTGTTTAGCACGTTTAAAAATTTCTAATAGCTGGTCACTATCTGATGCTTCAATCGCGGCTTTAATCTGATTAATATGATCAGAGAAAACATCGAGTGTTTTTAATAATGCATCGCGATTAGAAAAACAGATATCATGCCACATATCAGGGTTGCTTGATGCAATACGAGTAAAGTCAGCAAAGCCGCCTGCCGCATATTTAAATATTTCATCACGTTCTTGCATACTCGCAAGGCAATCAACTAAAGCATACGCCAACATGTGCGGTAAATGACTGGTTGCCGCGAGTACTTCATCATGATGTACCACTTCAAGATCAATCACATCAGCACCGACTGCTTGCCACATATCGGTGATTAACTTATGTGCTTTGTTGCAAGTCTCTTCTACCGGAGTCAATATGACACGATGTTCGATAAATAATTCTGCAAACGATGCTTCAACACCACTTTGCTCAGTTCCCGCAATAGGATGACCAGGAACAAACTTTGGAAAGTTTTTACCCAATGCAGCTCGTGCAGCATTAACCACGCTAGCTTTGGCACTACCCACGTCAGTTAATACCGTCTTGGCATCCAATGCTTCCGCAATCTGCGGCAATAATTTTTCTGTTGCTGATAAAGGTGTTCCAATCACAACAACATCCGCACCTTTAACTGCTTCACTAATATCTAATGTGTAATCATCAATTACACCAAGCTCAACAGCTTTTTTTAACGTGTCTTCACAACGGTTACATCCCGTCACACGACCAACCAACTTTGCTTTTTTCAAAGCGCGTGCAAGCGAACCACTAATAAGACCAACACCAATAATAGATAAATGTTCAATTAACATAATTACTTGCTCAATATTTTAGCCAGCTCATTTATAAAGCGACTGTTTTCTGATTCTGTTCCAATACTAATGCGTAAATG
>DUBV01000085.1 GCA_012960105.1 Thiotrichaceae bacterium
AACCCTGATTATGCGGCTGAAGAAAAATTGATCGATGCATTAATTAAAAAACATAAGCCGCATAAGATTAGAACTGTTGAAAAAGAACTGACGGCAGAGGCAGGAACGGGGACAGGTGCTACAGCTACCAAAGTCGCCCCCTGGACTCCGATAGGAAGTGATTCAGAGTGTACTGCTAGACTTGCTGGTTATGGTAAACGGGCAAAAGCCATTTGTTTCGACATGATACATTCTTCGGCTCGTGGTCCATTAATGGTCGTCGTACCAAGTGGTGAAGGTATTGAAAAATCTTTTGCTATCGCCAAATATGAAGTGTCTGTTAGTGATTGGGGCAAGTACTGTATTCTTAGTGGTACTTGTCAGCCAATTAAAGATAAATCACGTAAGAATGATCCTATGACAGGAATCACTTTAAAACAGGCTCAAGATTACGCCGCATGGTTATCAGAGCGAACCGGTAAGACATATCGCATACCAACTAAATCAGAGTGGGAATACGCTGCAAATGCGGGCGGTAAACAACCGAAAAAAGATTTCAATTGTCGTGTATCCGTGAACGAAAAGTTAATTAAAGGTACCGGTATAGTCAGTGTAAAATCAGGTAGATCTAATGGTTGGGGCCTGAAAAATTATGTCGGTAATGTTCAGGAATGGGTTATTGATGGAAACACAACAACTGCTCGCGGTGGTGCATTTACAGACGCGCATTCAAAATGTGAGATCTCTCTAGAACGTAGTCACAATGGTGGCGCTGACGAAGCTACGGGTTTTCGCCTCGTGCGTGATGATGTAGGTTAATTAATAAAAAAGGGTTCAAATGAGCATACAAACATTACGTGATCTGGCAAAGAATTATGCTAAAGGTGCAACCAGTAAGGATAAATATCGTCAATCACGTACTGAACTTATTCGGGGTATTATTGAGGGTAAAATCGCTGTTAAAGCGATCGATTACGAAGCACCTCTTAAAGCACCCAATGATATGGAAGAAGCTATTACTCAAGGTATAAAAAGAGATAAGACCAAAATTACTTCTCCCCAACAAAAGCAAGCGGATAAGCGTAAACGGGTTCCTCCTGTAGAGCAAAAATCAGAAACGAAAAAAACTCAAGAGAAATCCTCTTTGGTTTTTATATTAGTTAGCGCTGTCATTGTTCTATCACTAATTGTTACGGTATTTCTTTTTTACCCAAAACCACCTGAATCAAAAACGATTAAAACGCCAGTCAACGCATCAAGCACGTCAAAAAATGAAAGCCTTGCTACTGCAACGATGAACACAAATGGCACAGGAGAATCATTGATAGCTAACTTCTTGAGCGAAAAAAATTGGGGGGATGATAGTCTGAATATTTTTCTTGAATCCTGGTCAAGCTTAAGCCAGGAACAAAGAGATTCAGCAAAGCAATCGAAGAGAATGAAGCGTATGCATGATTCGATATATAAGCAATTCTTAGAAGAAAAAGCGTTTGCTAATATTGATAGTGAAGTAGCATTAGCAAACCAACAAAAGTTAATCGATTTTGCTAATACTCTAGAACTTAATGATGTGCGTCTGACTCTAGACTAATCAACTATTACTATTAACAAATCTAACCACGATTTTTTTTCTTTAAAAGTCTCTACTCAACAACAGGAAAGTCTTTAAAGTCTTCGTCGCTCATTTCACTTGCCTTTTTTTCAAAATAGGCATTCTTAACGAAGTCATATTCATCAAGCGCAGCCTCTTCTATCAAATCAGCTGTACTTAAAATATCTGATTTAAAATCGATATAATTTAATGTAAGCAAACTCGCTCGAGTCAAATCATCATCAATATAAGCTATAGGGTTTAATAGAGCGCTATCAACGGCTATACCTGTCGCACCTCTAACTGTAGAAGGACCAAAAAACGGAACTATAACATAAGGCCCTGAACCAAAGCCCCACTGCGCTAATGTTTGTCCAAAGTCTTCATCACTCGAATAAAGTCCAGTCGGTGAAGCTACATCAAAGAAACCCAGTAAACCGACTGTAGAATTAAACAAAAAACGCATCGTATCGTTTAATGCTTGACCAAGCTTAAACTGTAATATGTCATTTGCTACGACGGAAACTTGATGAACATTGCTAAAGAAATTTGTAATGCCTGTATCAACAAATTCAGGTGTTACCGCATTGTATACGCTGCCAACAGGATTAAATATCAAATCATCCATAACCTGATTGAATGAATAAACACCACGATTAAATCCTTCCCATGGGTCGCGTTCATCCAGTGAATTCGTTGTAGCACAGCCCGACATGAAAAGAATGCCTAAGCCTACTAAAAATACTTTAATATGTGACACGAGTATTTTTTTCATTATTGTTCCCTATCACGTGATATTTATTGTATTACTTCCCTAATTCAACAAGAGTACTATACGACCACATGAAAATCCATTGCAAAAATTCTAGTTATATCAATAACTTATTAAGTTTTCTATAAATAAAACTTTTTTATTCAAGATCTTGAGTCAAAAAGTTAAACTAATTTCATAACTACAATCACTTTATAAACATTAATAAATGCAAAGCACAGAAAATATCGATTTAGATGAACTGGAAAAATTTTCTTCCAGAGCTGAGCAATGGTGGGATACGCAAGGTGAATTTAAAACGTTGCATCAAATAAATCCTGTTCGCCTACAATTTATAAATAGTCATATGTCATTGCAGGACAAACATATTCTAGATGTAGGCTGTGGAGGAGGCATACTCGCGGAAGCCATGGCAAAACAAAAGGCACATGTAACCGCTATCGACGCCAGCAAAGAAAACATCAATATCGCATCTCAACATGCTACAGATAACGATCTTGAAATTAATTACCAGACATTAACAGCAGAAACATTTTCCGAAAATAATATCGCTAAATTTGATTTAGTAACGTGCATGGAACTACTTGAGCATGTACCTGATCCTGCTTCCGTTATTCTGGCATGCTCAAAAATGGTTAAACCTGGTGGACACGTCATGTTTTCAACCATCAATAGAAACGTTAAAGCCTATCTACTGGCTGTGTTAACTGGCGAATATTTACTTAAACTTTTACCGAAAGGAACTCACCAGTATGAAAAATTTATTCGTCCTTCAGAACTACTCAACTGGTGCAATGAATCAGAACTTAAAATGAATGACTTGGCAGGGATGCACTACAACCCTCTAATCGATCGTTGTTCATTAACAAAAAATGTAGATGTTAATTACTTATTAGATACGATTAAATTAAACTAATTAAAATATATGATAGACAATATTCTTTTTGATCTGGATGGTACCTTAGCCGATACCGCACCCGATCTTGCTAATGCATTAAATGCCATACGCCTCAAACATGGTTTCGAAAAACTCCCTTTAGAAACGATTAGCCCTACTGTATCACTTGGTGGCAATGCTATGATCAAACTCGCATTTGATCTTGAAGAAGGTCAATCTGGCTTTGACGGTATCCGCGATCAATTTCTTAATCATTATCTTGAAAATATTGCAGAAGAAACAAAACTATATGCCGGTATAGAAGAAGTACTGCAATCAATAGAAGACAATAATAAAACATGGGGGATCGTTACCAATAAATCATCATGGTTAACAATACCTTTATTAGAAGCCCTGTCTCTTGATAAGCGCGCTGCTTGTGTCGTTAGTGGAGATACACTTGAACACAGAAAACCTCACCCTGCTCCTATATTACATGCCTGCAAGCTTATAAATGCTGAGCCTGCTTCGACGATATATATAGGCGATGCCCAGCGTGACATAGAAGCAGGACGACGCGCTGGAACAAAAACCTTAGCCGCGCTTTATGGTTATATCGATAAAGATGAAGATACAAATAGCTGGGATGCAGACGCAACGGTATCTAGCGCACATGAAATAAATGATAAGCTCTGTGAATTCTGAAACAACTGATACAGCATATAACTACTGCATCAATAAGGCTGTTCCCGATGGTTCCGATCTTTATTACGCAACGATTTTTGAAACAATAAAAAACAAAACCATCAATATTTCGCTGCATGCCTTACTCAATGAATTAAACGATGTTATTGCTGAATGTTCTGATCCTGGTGTAGCCCGAATGAAACTGCAATGGTGGCAAGAAGAGATTGAACGCTTATTCAACAATGAAGCAAGACATCCCGTTACACGTCAAATGCAAGAATGCCTCAAACTTGATGCCCCCTTAAAGTCTACTTTCGATAGTGTTATTGAGTTTTTTAATCATTTTATATTCATAAAACAAACTGACTCATTAGAAACTATTTTATCTTTGTTCAAATCGACTACTGGTGAAATTTGGTATCAATCTGCGCAACAATTAAGTTCAGAAAAAACACATCCCCTAAAAACAGTAAAAGAAATGGGAGCACTGATTCATTTCATAAACTGTTTACAACAACCAAGAACATACATTAATGAAACACGTTGTATTATTCCCGCTAGTTATATTTCCAATGCTGATTTGTTAAACCTTCAGATTAATACCTCCAACAAACTTACAATACAAAAACAAGTATTCTCTCCATTGTTAATAGATTTAAAAGCAAGGCTTGATGATTCTTATAAAGAACTAAAAATAGAAAAAAATAAGCATCTCCAACATGTGCTGATTATGAATAGACTTATGTCTAAAACTTGCGATGAGATTCTCATAGATGGCTGCAATTTATTAGGGGCGCATATAAGCCTGACTCCCTTCAGAAAATTAATAATTGCCTCGTGGACACATTATTTTTCTTAAAGACATTACTCTCCTAATTGGAAACGTAATCTGACACGGAGTCGTCGAAATTGATCAGAATCGAGTATTTCAGGCGTAAAAATGAAATATTCTCGATTATTTTCATAGGCTAGAGAAAAAATAGTTAACCACGGATGTACAAATAAATCATTTCCTAAGTGGGCATAATGCACTGCACCATCACTCATTTTGATTTGCCACTTATCCTCAGAACTTAAAATAAGCTCTTTTATCAGTTTTTCAGTTCCATAAAACCGGTATTTTACGATGTAAAAGCAAGAACTAACTGTCGCAATAAATGTCAGTATCATCTTGATATATATAGTAAATCCAGTGGCCCAGGGCAAAAATAGACATACAAAGTGCACAGTTATGCCTACAATAAGCAAAACAGGAGAGTTTTTGACGGGTAGCCTTAGCGTCCTTAAAAAGGGATTTTCTGTCTTATCCATAAGCAGAACATTTTTACCTTGAAATCCATATCCGAGACCAAGATACTAACTCGTTTTTGGGTTAAAATAACCGTACAATTTATATTGCGGCGCAACATATACGATTTATTATATTGCCCGACCAACTGAATTAAATGAAAGACAATAGTAAAAACACAAATAATAAAAGTAACAAGGATGAGGATATTCAGAAACAAACTGAATCCACAACTGTAGAAATTAGACCTAAAGAGATTGGTGGTCCCAAGGGACTAGAACCAACACGTTATGGTGATTGGGAAAAGAAAGGACGCTGCATAGACTTTTAGCAGAGAACTAAAAGCAAACATGAATTGTTATTTTTAACAGTTCATAAATAAACACACTATTTTTAGAGGATATCAATTATGGAATCGGTGAAACGACCGTTATCACCCCATTTACAAGTCTATAAACCTCAATTGACATCGTTGTTGTCAATTATACATAGAGGAACAGGCGTCTTTCTTAGCCTTGGTGCGCTACTGCTTACCTGTTGGTTAGCAGGATTGGCAACAAGTGAGCAAGCATTTAGTAATTTGCAGCAACATGGCTCAGCCTGGTATGGAAAGTTATTATTAATTGCTTTTGTTTTTTCGCTTTATTTTCATCTTGCCAATGGCGTCAGACATTTATTTTGGGATGCTGGCTTGGGATTGGAAATATCAACAACCTATAAATCAGGTTATGCCGTGGTTGCTTTCAGTATCATCCTCACTGTCGTGACGTTAGTTATGGGAGGTGTGTTATGAGTATGCAAACACCATTAGCTCGTGCTCGTGGTCTAGGTTCAGCAAAAGAAGGTGTACATCATTGGTGGGCACAGCGTTTAACGGCTATCGCACTTGTACCGCTGAGTTTATGGTTTATTTATTCTCTAGTCGCAATTACCGGTGCTGAATATGCCGTCGTCATTGCCTGGTTAGGTCAACCAATTAATGCGGTATTAATGCTGCTTTTCTTATTCTCACTTTATTACCATGCCATGTTAGGCGTGCAAGTCGTAATTGAAGATTACATAGATTCAGAAGGGCAAAAGATTGCTTGCCTGATACTGGTTAAATTCCTTGTTTTCTTAGCTGGAATCAGCGCCGCAATATCTGTACTTAAGATTTATTTAGGATCGTAAATAATAATGACAAATCCATACGAAATTATTGAACATGAATACGACATCGTCGTCGTAGGTGCTGGCGGTGCTGGCTTAAGAGCCACCTTTGGTATGGCAGAAAAAGGATTGAAGACTGCTTGTATCACCAAGGTCTTCCCTACTCGTAGCCATACAGTAGCAGCACAAGGCGGCATGAGTGCTTCCTTAGGTAATATGGGAAAAGACGATTGGCGTTGGCATATGTATGACACCGTCAAAGGCTCTGATTGGTTAGGCGATCAAGATGCAATTGAATACATGTGTCGCGAAGCAGTGCCTGCTGTGATTGAATTAGAACATCAAGGTGTACCTTTCTCTCGTACAGAAGAAGGTAAAATTTACCAACGTCCTTTCGGTGGTATGACGACGAATTATGGTGAAGGTACTGCACAACGAACCTGTGCCGCAGCAGATAGAACCGGACATGCGATCTTACATACGCTCTATCAACAGTCTTTAAAACATGAAGCTGAATTTTATATTGAATACTTCGCTTTCGATCTAATTATGGATGAGGGTGTATGTCGTGGTGTCATGGCATGGGATCTTGCTACAGGAAAAATACATCGCTTCCGTGCACATGAAGTTGTACTCGCAACGGGTGGCTACGGTCGTTCTTATTTCTCGGCAACTTCAGCACATACTTGTACTGGTGATGGTAATGGCATGGTATTACGTGCTGGTTTACCATTACAAGATATGGAATTCATACAATTCCACCCTACTGGTATCTATGGTTCAGGTTGTTTAATTACCGAAGGTGTTCGTGGCGAAGGCGGCTACTTAACTAATTCAGAAGGTGAACGTTTTATGGAACGTTACGCACCTTCAGCAAAAGATCTAGCATCACGCGATGTCGTCAGTCGTGCGATGACGATGGAAATACGCGAAGGTCGTGGTGTTGGTAAAGACAAAGATCATATCTTTTTACATCTTGAACACTTAGGTCCTGAAGTTATTAATGAACGTTTACCGGGTATCGCCGAATCAGCAGAAATATTTGCCGGCGTTGATGTTTCCAAAGAACCAATTCCAGTTATACCAACGGTGCATTACAACATGGGTGGCATACAAACCAATTACCACGGTCAAGTCGTGACATTAAAAGACGGCGAACCGGATACGATAGTAGAAGGTCTCATGTCTATTGGTGAAGCGGCTTGTGTATCCGTACATGGCGCCAATCGTTTAGGTTCTAATTCACTACTAGACTTAATTGTCTTTGGTCGTGCAGCAGCTAACCATTGTGCTGAACAGATTAAACCGAATACAGCACATAAAGCGATGGAGAATGCGGGACAAGAAAGTTTAGATCGTCTGGACAAATTACGTTACAACAAAGGCACCATACCAACTGCTGCCATCCGCGATAAAATGCAACGTACTATGCAAAATGATGCTGCCGTATTCCGTACCGGCGAATCTATGCAACATGGCATTGATGAAATGCAAAAAATCTGGGAGTCATTCTCAGATGTTAATATCGAAGATAAAAGCATGGTCTGGAACACCGATTTAGTTGAAGCACTGGAACTCGATAACTTACTACGCTGCGCCATAGTCAGTATTAAGGGCGCGAATAACCGCGAAGAAAGTCGTGGTGGTCATGCTCGCGAAGATTTCCCGGATCGTGATGATGAAAACTGGATGAAACATACCTTGGCATGGTTCGATGACAACGGCGATGTTAAGTTTGATTATCGACCGGTGCATATGTACACACTGACCGATGAAGTCGATGTATTTCCACCTAAAAAACGCGTCTATTAATCGCGATACACTACTAGAGAATAAGTTATGGCTGAATTTACATTACCCAAAAATTCCAAAGTTAAGAAAGGTAAAACCTTCGCGAATGCTGAAGGCGCTACCAATAAAAAATCGTTTCGTATCTATCGTTGGGAACCTGACTCAGGAGATAACCCAAGACTAGATACTTATGAAATCAATCTAGATAAATGTGGACCAATGGTTTTGGACGCGATTATTTATATTAAGAACGAAATTGATTCTACGTTAACCTTTCGTCGTTCATGTCGTGAAGGCATATGCGGTTCCTGTGCTATGAATATCGGTGGCACCAATACTCTAGCTTGTACTAAAGCTATTGCAGATTATAAAGGTGATATCCCTATTTACCCACTACCGCATCTACCGGTAGTAAAAGATTTGGTTCCAGATTTAACACATTTCTATGCGCAATACGCATCAATCAAACCATGGATGCAAACACAAACACCGCCACCACCTGATAGAGAACGACTACAAACCAAAGAAGAACGTACAGAGCTGGATGGTTTATACGAATGTATCCTATGCGCGTGTTGCTCAACCAGTTGCCCTAGTTACTGGTGGAACAGTGATCGCTATCTAGGCCCTGCTATCTTGTTACAAGCTTATCGTTGGATTGCAGATAGTCGTGATGAGTTTGCCGGTGAACGTTTAGATGATTTGGAAGATCCTTTCAAATTATATCGTTGTCATACGATTATGAACTGTACCAATACCTGCCCTAAAGGTTTGAATCCGGCGAAAGCAATTGCCAAGATCAAACAACTGATGGTGTCGCGTACTATTTAATCATTGTTTTAAGCATGAGTGAACGGTCTAAGTTACTCTGGCACTGCCGTCGTGGAATTCGCGAAATGGATATTCTATTTCGCGAATTCATAGATGGTCATTACGACCAATTAAACGATCACGAAAAACAGGGGCTTTCAAAACTACTAGACGAGGCCGATCTTGATATCCTCGATTGGATAATGGGAAAAAGTAAACCCGAAGACGATACCTTAATGCATATCGTTACTCTCATACGTAATTCTCGAAACATAAAATAATTTATCCTATGCAAGATACTTGGCAAACTTTTTTAAAAGAACAAGGCGCAACAATCGAAGATAACGGCAGCATCAATTTTGATAATGCAAATATTGATATTTCAAATACAGCACTCGCCTCACCTCTATCAGGTTTTACTTTATTAGCTGTAAGTGGCAATGATCGTCATGCATTTTTACATGGTCAGTTCATTAATGATTTAAATCTAATTGAAGAACCCAAAGCACAACTATCTGCCTGGTGTAATCCAAAAGGGCAAGTCATTACCAACTTTATCATTATTAATACTGGTATAAGCTACTTATTAATATTTAAACAAGATTTAAAAGAGTTCGTACAAAAGAGACTCAGCATGTTTGTCATGCGTTCAGATGTAACGATAGGAGACATAACAGAGTCATCTCCTTTAATTGGTTTAGCCCATACCAAAGACTTAGCACCGTTAGGCGATAATATTCCGACTAATGCCGGTGAAGTACATGCAGTCGATGGCCTCGTTATTATTTGTCACCCAGACAACTCAGGTCGTTATTTAGTCACCGGTACTATTGATGCATTAATAAATAAACTACCTGAGCTAAACAATACATTAACCAGTAGTTCTGTTTGGGAGTTACTAGATATTCATGCCGGCCTTCCGTGGATATCATTAGCAACACAAGAGCAATTCTTGCCTCAAATGCTAAACCTCGATGCATTAAATGGATTAAGTTATCAAAAGGGTTGTTATCCCGGACAAGAAGTTATTGCGCGTTTACATTACCGTGGTGAAGTAAAAAAACGACTTCAGATTATTAAATCAGATCATAAATTAAATATTGGTGACGGTATATTTCAACAGAACTCTGATAATAAAGTTGGGACAGTTATTAATTCAGCTAGTCATCCTGATAGGGGTTTTTATGGATTGGGGATTATTGAATTTGATAAGGTTAATGAGAAATTATTTTTTGATAATATAGCAATCACTATTCTTGAACTGCCATATACCATCAACGAATATAAGTGAAAAACGGATACGATTTTAGTAAAGGTGAATGTGATAAATATGTTGAAGATACTAGAACAGTTTTACTAGAACCTGATAAAGCTAAAGAGTTTACAAATTCAGAATCAGTAAATAAGGCACTTAGTACCTTTCTAAAACAGCAACAAAAATTAAATACCAAAACTGAATAATCATTTAATCTTTACTTCACATAACTCTCCTGCTTTACCTATTCTCTTTCCAAACACCTTGATTTCATACTAAATCACCACTATATTTGTACATACAATTGTATATACGGATATAACAATGGAATTTGAATGGGATGAAGCAAAAAATACAGCAAATATTCGTAAGCACGAAATCGATTTTGTAGATGCAATTGAAGTATTTCAGCATCCTATTCTCACACACATTGATACACGGGAAAATCATGAAGAAGAACGATGGATTGGTATTGGACAGATACTTAATAGAATAATTGTCGTTGTCTACATAGAAACTACTAATGACACAATTCGAATAATCTCAGCACGAAAGGCAACGAAACGTGAAAAAGAATATTATGAAAAAAACTGCTTCAGGTAAAACCAATATAAAGACACTCGACAACATGAAAGACTCGGATATTAACTTTGATGATATCCCTGAACTGGATGACGCGTTCTTCAAAAATGCACAAATTAAACTACCTGAAAAACAATCCGTCACCATACGCATGGATTCAGACGTATTGGATTGGTTTAAGCAACAAGGTAAAGGTTATCAAACTAGAATCAATAAACTTTTGCGTTCCTATATGGAAACGCATGCAAAATAATTTCTAAGTTTTTTTATAATTTGCTTTTCGCCCGATGGCGAGGCACTTCTTTTTAAAAAGAAATGCCCAAGAAAACCTCTCCCTAATGCTTTGGCCTAACGGCTTCCCGAGTTATGAAATATCGATAGGGGAAAATACTGGGGTTACTATAATTATCGCGCTAAAGTCAATTAGTGAACAACAACCTTTTCTAAAATAATGACATCTGATAACAGTATAGAAATTGACAAACATATGGCGCGTGAATTACGTGAATTACATAATGCTAGGGGTGATATCCAAGATCCGGTCTTGCTCATTTTACGCATTCATCTTTTTACTGAATATCTATAAGAAAGAATTAATTTATCATATGCTCAAAAACTTTCTATAGTACATTTTTTCGATACATTAAAAGATAAAGTAGTTCCCTCATTGAATATTCTTAATAAAATACGACATCGTTGCGCACATGAAATTGAGAAAGAGATTACTATTCCAGATATAGACCTAATTGGAAGACCCTTCGGAAAAACATATACTAGTATGAGGCATAAACATCACAGTGATTAATTTAAGCTTTTAAATTTCACGTTAGAGTATTTATGCGGATATCTTCAAAATCTAGTTGTTAATCATGAGTCTGAACTTGGTGATAATTAACACCGAGGATACCCGTTAGGGCAAGTCATTGGGGTGTGTACGAACAGGGACATAGGTAACAAAAAAGTACAGGTACATGGGTTACACTTTTAAGCTCCAATACTT
>DUBV01000086.1 GCA_012960105.1 Thiotrichaceae bacterium
CCGATAAAATCAACTACATTTTCATAAGGGTCAATTGTTTTTGTAATCATTTATTACACCTAACGCCTCAACTCAGGGGCTTGCGGATTGAGGGCAAAGCCTCTGGGCTGAATTAATTGTTTTTAAAAACCACCCGTTTCGATTCAAAACCGCTAACAGCAAGTCCCTTGCAGTGCCTTGTTATAACCCTTTATCTTCTATAAGTTTCTTTATATACATGATCACCTTTTTTTCCGAGCCAGGAAGTGAGACCTTCATGCTTAATTTCTTTAGCTGAAAAAACTTTATTAATAGGCTTTAATTTACACCAATTACCTAGAGTTCTTGCTCCTTGAGGTTCCAGTTGCCCGTCTACCTCAACACGATAAGATTTTCCATTTGGTCTAATGCTTACCGTCCCAGTGGAAAGGTAACCTGCGCAAGCATTTCTTGGCCAAGCGGAACCTCCATGAGTGTATACGGCGATTACCTTTTCTGAATTTTCAAATTGAAATGTTTTGTTTTGTTTTATTGAATTTGCGGACAACCATATAGTTAGTTTTTCAAAACCTTCGTCATCTATTGAGAGAAGACTACCGTTGCTATACCAACGGTAGCCCAAAACCATTCCTGTCCCTTCCTTTAATCTATGGGCATAAACTGAAGGCTTTTCATACAGTATTTTTGAACTATCTCCCTTCTGTAGTTCTTTTTCCACATCTACCAAGTATCTTGGATTATTGAATTGAGCGTTTTTGAGATAAAACGTGTCTGTCTTGTCTATTGCTGCATAGGCAATGAAACCACCAGCTACTAACAAAATGAAACCGAACAAGATGCCGATAATTTTGAGTATGATTTTAAATAGTTTCATTCAGTATTAAGGTTATAACTAGGGTTTAAGGGACACTTTGTCCGCTAAGACGTTATATAATTTATTCGGTGACATAGTAAAAACCTTTCGTAGTTCAATAAGATATGAGAGATTTTGATTATAGTGGTTCTATACCCAAGGTGTCCACTTTGCGAATTTTTTATCCAAGTGTGAAATGTCCGCTAAATATTAACTATCTTGAAAGTATGATTTATTAAAGAAATTTCAATAGCTTATAAAAACAGCTAATATTCATTTAGCGACATTTTAGGAACATAAACCCATGGAGGGGTGATATGGACGTGAAACAGCCACCAAAATTACTTGATCAAGTAAGACAAAGAATTCGATATCTTCATTATTCAATTAAAACAGAACAGTCTTATATCCAGTGGATTAGACGATATATTCTTTTTCATGGAAAACGTCACCCAAAAGAAATGGGTGGAGAGGAAGTTTCTAGTTTTTTAAACTTTCTAGTTAATAAAGAAAACGTTTCTGCCTCTACACAAAATCAAGCTTTAAGCGCAATAATATTTTTATATAAACAAATTCTAAATATTGATGTTGGTGAGATACCTGAATTTCAATATGCGCGTAAACCTAAACGACTGCCGGTTGTTTTAACTCAAAGTGAAGTTAAACGTGTGTTCGAATATTTAAATGAGCCACATAAGACCATGGTCGGTTTGATGTACGGCGCAGGCTTAAGATTAAACGAATGTCTTGAGTTAAGAATGTTGGACGTCGATATTGAACGACGTGAAATTATTGTTAGGCGAGGCAAAGGAAATAAAGATAGACGAACCTTATTGCCTGAATTTGTTATCCTTGGTTTTAAACTCGCGATTGATAAAGCACAACAGTTTCATGACATTGATCAAGCAAATGGTATTATACATGTTCATCTACCAGATGCGTTGGTAAGAAAGTATCCTAACGCAGGTAAGCAACTTAAATGGCAATATGTTTTTTCTTCGCATAAAACATCCGTTGACCCCATAACAAAAAATATAGGTCGTCATCATATCCATACGAAGTCTGTATCGCGAGCTATCAGTAATGCTGTTAGAAAAGCAAACATAATGAAGCATGTTACTGCACATGTGTTTCGCCATTCCTTTGCAACACATTTATTGGAGAATGGGTACGATATAAGAACAGTACAAGAGCTCATGGGACATAGTAATGTGAACACGACTATGATCTACACTCATGTTTTAAACAAAGGCGGGCATGGCGTTAAAAGCCCATTAGATAATTTTTGAGTGTGTGCTTATAGGTATAAAAGTAGAAGTAAGCTAATAACATTACAGGCGATTTAATTTTTCATGTTTGCTCTGTTTTGATAGATAATATTCCTAACTATCAATTATTAAAAATAAAATGAATACTAAACGCATACTTATTTTTCAACATCTCGCCATTGAGCACCCAGGGATCTTTCGTGAATTTTTTAAGGAAGATGGATTTGAATTAACGACGGTTGAACTCGACGAAGGTGATGCTATACCGGACTTAACGAACTTTGATGCCATGTGGGTGATGGGTGGGCCGATGGATGTTTGGCAGGAAGAAAGACATCCGTGGTTGATTGAAGAAAAAGCCGCAATTAGAAAAGCAGTTAATGAATTAAAGATGCCCTATGTCGGCATTTGTCTTGGTCATCAATTACTCGCGGCGGCTTTGGGCGGTGAAGTTGGTTTGGGTAATGAAACCGAAGTGGGCATTATGCAAATACATAAAACTGATGTTGGTAAGCAAAGTCCATTTTTAAATAACATGCCGGATACGATGAATTGTTTGCAATGGCATGGTGCTGAAGTAAAGACAGAACCGGCGGGCATGGAGGTTTTAGTGTCTTCAGACATTTGCGGCATACAATCATTGTCTTTGGGGACACAAGTGTTTACTACGCAGTATCATCAGGAAATTATTCCTTCGACTGTTTCTGATTGGAGCGATATTCCTGCTTATAAAAGAGCATTGGAAAAAGCGCTGGGCGATAATGCTGCAGAGAACTTAGAGAAAGAAGCGCTAGATAATATGGATGAGTTTAATAAAGCTGCTAGACAACTTTATGAGAACTGGAAGTCTGTTGTGTTTTAATGTGTTCTAAACGATTAGTAAGCGTTAATAAGATCTAAAGAATACATAAATGACTGACGAAGTAGAAAACATACAATCGCCTTGTGTAAGAAATTGTTGTCTGAATGAGGATGATATTTGTTTAGGCTGCCGTCGTAGTTTGTCGGAAATTATTGCCTGGGGGCCAGCTAGCAATGAAGAGCGAGAACTTATATTGTTACATGCTAAGAAAAGAGAAACGAGCAAGGGTAACTAACAATAAACATAAACGTTTATAAATTATATTTATGAAATTAAGTTAATCGTTTTTTTAATTCTTTATTTAAGGTCTTGTCTTTATTGCGTGATTCAACCGCAAGTTCTTTTTTATAATCAATCAACTTACTCATTATTTTTGCATCATTCGTTGCTAAAATTTCAACAGCTAACAATCCTGCATTTTTACCCGCGCCAATCGCAACCGTTGCAACAGGAACACCGGCTGGCATTTGTACGATTGATAATAAAGAATCCATGCCGCTCAACGCATCTGATTTAACCGGAACACCAATAACAGGTAAAGGTGTTTGGCTGGCGACCATGCCGGGTAAGTGTGCTGCTCCACCGGCGGCGGCAATGATTACTTTTAGGCCTTTTTTAAAAGCATTCTTTGCATAACGTGCCATATCGTCAGGTGTGCGGTGTGCAGAAACAACATGTACTTCATAAGGTACATAAAAATCGCTACAGATATCTGCAGCAGCTTCTAATGTAGGCCAGTCTGAATCGCTGCCCATGATAATGCCGACTAAAGGTTTGTCTTTGGTTTTCATTTTTCTGCTCCGAAGCGAATGCATTTAGCTGCGCGATGCGCAATTTCTTCTGCTTCTCCGATTGATTCACCCAATGCGGTGATGTGACCCATTTTACGTCCAATATTGGTTACTGCTTTTCCATAAACATGAATATGTGCGCCATCCACTTTTAATGCCTCATCTATCCCAACAGGATATCCCGTGCCCTGCTCTTCACCGAGCATGTTTATCATAACGGCTGCAGGAGCAATCATTTTCGTAGAACCTAAAGGCAATCCAAGAACTGCTCTTACATGATTTTCAAATTGTGAACATTCGCAGGCTTCAATAGTGTAGTGGCCAGAGTTATGTACTCTCGGTGCCATTTCATTGAGGATAATCTGTTTGTCCTCAGTGATAAACATTTCTACACCTATTGAGCCGACGCCATCAATTGTTGTTACGGCTTTACGTGCTAGTGTTACGGCCTTTTCAGCTAGTTCATCATCAATACGCGCTGGAGCTCGTACAATATGGCAAATGTGATCTTTTTGTACAGAATCAACAACGGGATAGTTGACGATGTCGCCATCTGAACCGCGCGTTACCATGACGGCTATCTCACCGGTAAAATTACAAAAACCTTCGACGTATAATTCGTGATTATCACCGTCCAACTTTGCCCAGGCAGCATCGATATCATTGGCACCATTAAGTGTGGCATTACCTTTGCCATCATAACCATTACGTCTGGCTTTCAAGACCAGTGGCCAACCTAATTGCTCTGCTTGGTGTTTTATTTCTGCTGTTGAACTTACTGCTGCGAAAGGCGTTACTGCAATACCTACATCACTTAATGCTTGTTTTTGAATTAGTTTGTCCTGAACCATGCCTATCGTTGCCGAACTTGGATACAGTAGGTGTCCAGCATCTTCGAGTGCTTTTAAAGCGTTGGCATCGACAAATTCGTTTTCTAGAGAAACGACATCAACTTTATCTGCAAGACTTAACAAATTAGCCGGATCATCCCAATCGCCATAAAGTATGTCTGCGGCCAGACAAGCGGCAGGTGTATTCGCGCTTTTTTCGAGAATAATAATTTCACAACCAAGTTCCATTGCTGGCAGCGCTGTCATTTTTGCGAGCTGACCACCACCGACGATACCGATACGGTGTCCACTAGGAATGTGCTTGTTTGCGGCTTTGTTTTGATTATTTGCCATGCGTGATTATATAAGCATTTGTAAAAAAGCCGGCGAATTTAGCATAAAAGACAGCGTAAATCTGTAATTTCTGCTAATTAGTTGTATAGAAATGCGATTGAAATTTGGTCTATTGATAGCTAATTAGGTATTTGGTTCATGGTTACAATCTGGTTGCAAGAGACCATTTTATTGGTTATTTGTAACCAATAAACCAATTATTTTGAACAACCATATTTCAGGAAAATTAATGTAACCATATGAATATATTGAATAAATAAGGTTGTTTTTGAGGGTGGCACATGACCTGCATTATTAGTGATAACAAAAAGATATACACTAAGTTTTTAAACACAATATGAGGAATACGACGATGAAATGGGAAACTCCTGAATATAACGACATCCGTTTTGGTTTTGAAGTCACAATGTACATCAACAACAAATAAGACTTCCTTCTCGAAGATTAAAAAGGGACCAGTAGGTCCTTTTTTTTTGCCTGTAATTTGCCCGTATCTAAGTTGCTTCCAAAAATAGGATTATTTTTGTGAGAGTAAGAAAGCACCGCGAGCAGAACCGCAGTGTATGATTAATACATGAGGAAAGCTGGCCCCAGCGCAGCTGCTTTGGGTCTTCGAGCACGGAGCTGACGCAGCTCTCGCGGAAATAAGACATTTTATGTACAGGAAGTACTGTATGTCGCGAGCGCATGGACGCGCAAGAGCGACAATATAATTACTCACATAAGATGCAATTGGTCTTCGCTTATACAACGATTCCTTCCTGTCTCTTTCGCTTTATACAATGCTTTATCTGCTCTTTGAAATACCTTGTCGAGCGTATCCTTACCTTTTACTTCAGCTAGACCGCAGGAAACAGTGACGCTTACATCTTTGTCGCCATATTGGAAACTACAGCGTTCGATGCTTTCTCTTATTGTTTCCGCAACAGTAATAGCGGCAGACAAATCTGTTTCCGGTAGGATTAACGCAAACTCTTCGCCGCCATAGCGACAAAAGAAATCGCTCTTGCGTACTTTAGATGCACATTTCTCAGCGATAGTTTTAAGTACGATATCCCCGGCTTTATGGCCATAGGTATCGTTTACGCCTTTGAACTTATCAATATCAACTAGGCAAAGGGTAAGTTTACTGTTGTATCGTTGCCAGCGTTGAAATTCATGGGTGATACGTTCATCAAATGCCATACGATTTGGGATGCCTGTAAGAGCATCGTTATAAGCTTTGTTTCTTTCAATTACTATAGTCTCTCTAAGTTTCTCTGTTTCTTCTTCCATGCTACTGATGCGCTCAACGAGAGCTTGATGGTAACCTTCAGATGTTTTCTTGCGGCTTTGTTCAACGTTTATGAATTGATCCATATTGCTTTGCAATACTTCCATACGAGTGTTGATTGTTTTTTTAATATCTTCAATCGTTTCCGCTTCATCAACACCGGTTTGTATTAACTCGATTTGTTTTTCCATTTCGGAATTTAAAGTAACCGAACTCGAAAATGACTCATTCTCTAATGTTTCTATATCTGCTACTTGTAAGGTTATTTCATTTAATTGGTTGGTTACCTTTTTCAAAAAACCTTCGGTCTCTTTTAATTCAGACTGGATTTCCATATAGGCATTACTGATTGTTAGCGCGATGCGCCGTAATAGTTTGCCGGTGTCTGCGCCATCTTCGCGTTGTGCGAGTTGTTGTTTCAGTGTGTCGAGCTTAGCCTGTGATTTTCCCGGGATGGTTATCCAGTCAAGTAAGCTAAGCAAATTTTCAATACTGGATTCGGTATTTTGATTGTCAGTACCTGGCCTAGCTTGTATGTTGTCTGTGCTATCGGTCTGGCCGTTTATTTTGTCAATACATGAACTAATAGCTTTTAATTTATCTTGCTCGTTGTGGAGTGAGATCGATTTCTTACATAGAGCAGCAAGTGATGGTTCTGTATTTTGGTTGTCGGATAGCTTTTTAAGAAAGACTTTGAAGGCGTCTGGCTTTTGTTTATCTTTAGCTGAAGATTTATTTATATTTGTGACAATCTCGTTGATAGGTTTTAATTGGGTGGCTGGGTTAGCCGAGTTATTTTTAAGGTCATTATCGATTTCGCGAACCTTGTCTGAATACCGATCAAATTGATCGTTGCTGGATAAAAGTTGTACGACATTCTTAATGAGTAAATTGGTTCTTGATGAGTCGTTATCTTTCTCTTTTTTATGTTTCAGTATAGCCTGAACCAGCTCGTCAATTTCATTTTGCGGTATGTTATTGCTGGACTGTTTTAATGCTGCTTTAAGATCGAGTAGCTTTTTGTCGAGAATGTCATTTGAGCCTTGAAATGCGAAGGTGAATCTTAAAACGGTTTTTAATATATTTTGTTGCTGCTGATTCCATTCCCTTTCTTTTATATCCAGCTCTTTTAAGGTTTGAGAATATTGTTTTTTCCAGTCAGCCTCTGAATCCGTTGTCTTTTCTTGAGATAGCATCGCATACACCCGGTTATTAAATTCATGGTGCAGACACTACGATTGAGGTGTTATTCCTGCCAGTTTCCTGGCAGGAATAATTACTTAATAATGTTTAAGAGTCGTCTTATTCGCTTGCAGTGCTTGCCCTTTCTTTATCGACCAGAGAGTCGACGACCTTTAGCACATTTTCGAAACTGCCAGCAGTAGAACCACTGACCATATACTTGCCGTTTACTATGACAGCCGGAACGCCAGTGACCTTATAGCGAGAGCCCATGACGTAGGCTTGTTTAGCTTTAGTATCTATTTCATCGGATTCGTAAATCTTTGTGAACTCGGCTTTATCTACGCCTTGTTTAAGGAAGAATTTTTTGATTGATTTATCATCGAAAAGCTTCTTCTTGTCTCTATGGATAGCATGGAATAGAGGTGTGTGTATTTTATCGAGGATGCCCATTTTTTCAGCGGTATAAAATGCTTTGGCATGCGGTATCCAGCTCTTACGGAAAATACCCGGCATACGTCTGAATGTGACATCTTCCGGTACGTTTTCCAGCCATTCATTGACGTAAGGCTCGAAATCATAGCAATGAGGGCAGGCATACCAGAATATTTCCAGTACTTCGATCTTGTCACCGGTTTGTGTGGGTTGTGCAGGGCTGATGACATTGTAACCATCCTCTGCATACGCCTGACCACCAAGCATCAATAATAAAGAAAGCGAGATATAACGGATTATTTTTTTCATGTTAGTCCTTGTTTTTATAAGTCATTCAAATATTTCGGGGTCACCCTTACAGGGTTAGACAGCCAAATTCGCATTTTACGTCAAATTAAAGAAATATTTTTAGTGTAAACCCTGAATATATTCAGAAACGGCTTCTATTTGGGCATTGGTCATCGAAGCTGAGATTGTACGCATGACCTTATTTGCATCATTACTTCGTTCTTCGGATTTGAATGCTTTTAACTGGGTTGCTGTATATGCGGCATGTTGTCCTGCAATTGCGGGGTATAATGCGGCAGGGTTTCCTGCTCCTGCAGGTCCGTGACAAGCCATACAAGCAGGAATACCGGCCTGCGTGTCGCCAGCTCGATAGAGTTTTTGCCCTGCTTCAATTAACTCGGGTTTTGCGCTCCCATGTTTGATTTTCTGGCTGGAAAAATAAGCGGATAAATCAGCGATGTCCTGTTCGCTTAAGGAGGCGACCATGGGGGCCATTTGAGCGTTAACACGTTTGCCATCTTTGAAATCTTGTATTTGTTTGACTAAATATTGAGTATGTTGGCCTGCTAATTTTGGCCAAATAGGATTAATACTATTACCATCAACACTATGACAAGCAGCACAGGTTTGTGAGAGCGTTTTGCCTTTCGCTGGGTCGCCTGCATAGCTATAGTTGGAAACGAGCATAAGTAGGCAGATGACAGTTATATAATATATTTTCATAATTCCTGTTCCTTAAAGATACATAATGTCGAATAGTGACATATAGACAATAATAAACTCATAGTATGATTATTTTTCAGGCTTATGTCCTCTTAACTTTAAAGAGATTGTAGAAGTCCATAAGCTCCAAAAGATAAATAGTTGCAAACTATGCAATATGAATACCTAAAATAAGCGGAGAATTTCTTATAAATACTGAACATAAACTGCCGAATGGCTGGTATAGCCGTCTAGAATTCAAATTAGGTGTGGCTGCTATTAAGCAGCTTCCTGAAGACGATGGTTCGGAAGTCGCATTTGCTGGTCGTTCAAATGTCGGTAAGTCTAGCGTGATTAATAAAATCACCCATAGGCGCTCTTTGGCTAGAATTAGTAAATCGCCGGGTAGAACCCGGGAGCTGAATTATTTTTCTTATGACGAAAATACCCATCTTGTCGATTTGCCGGGTTATGGTTATGCGAAAGTTAACGTTGCTATGCGTGATGCTTGGGCAAAGTTACTTGAACGCTACCTGCAGGAGAGAAAGTCTCTGCAAGGTGTCTTTTTGATTATGGATGTACGTCATCCTATGGGGAAGTTCGATCAATTAATGCTGAATTATTGTCAGACTTGTAATTTGCCGCTGCATGTACTTTTGAACAAATCAGATAAGTTGTCTAAAAATGCTGGAAACAAAGTATTGGCAGAGGTTCGTCGAGAAATAAAGGATGTTGATGCAAGCATACAGTTATTTTCTGCATTGAAAGGTACGGGGCTGGATGAGGCTCGTCAAAAACTTGCTGACTGGCTTTATCCAGAATGAATTTTTGCAAAATAAGCTCTGTTATATCGGGTTTGGGGCCTAAATAAGGCTGAATAGAAGTAAAAAAGACCCCGGGTGTAATGGGAGAACTTTATTGGCATCCGGGGCCAAAATGTCCCAACTGGGGAGAGCTGGGTATTTTTTCTGCCAAGGGAAGAGGCAGGAAAAACTACTACAAAAGCTTAGAACATAGGCTGCCACTAGAGTTCCGTGTTTTTAGACTTTGTCAATAAAAAATAATTGTTTATGCACAGTTAATATCAATAAGCGTTATGTCTCTAGCTAACGACCTTCACATATGTCTAAGGACGAATAGAGTTGGTGTAACCTGCTGAAATTACTATATATTATTGCTACTGGTTAGTTTTTAACAGTTTTGTAATATATGATATAAGAATGCCTTTTTAGCGATATTTACTTACTTGTTCCACAGAGTTACCCACAGAAAATGTGGATAAAAAATGAAGTCTAAATAGAGCAAATAGTTATCTAAGAAAGCTAGAATTGATCTGAAGTTTGGTAACGGGATATGGGCTAAAAACCCGAATTTAGTTACTCAACAATCTTTAATAAATTTCCCTTATTAGGCTCGCCATTAGGATAATATCCGTTCAACAAACGTAATTTGGATTCTGCATGGTTTTCCAGTGGTGATTGTCTGGCAAGACTGGAAAAACGCGTTTCATTGTTTGCCTCAAGCACTTTAAGTCGCATAGGTTTGGCGAGTTCCTCTTCGTTTTTTGTTAGCTTATGGAAGCTTTTAGCGGTATCTATAATGGTTTGATCAAATTTACTAAATTTTTTCGCGACTTTGCTTCTTCCGGCAATAATATAAGCACGTTGTTCAAAATAGATTACGGTGAAGCGCGTTGGCTGTGCTCCTTGTTTATTGCTGATCACGGATATGCCGGTATAGGCATTAAGGCCGTTGATATTCAATGATGATTCGCGTTCCAGATTATTTAATCCCATACGTTGAATCATAAAATCTCTGATGGAGAGCTTCTTATTGATGTCTTCAGCCGTGATCTGGATTATGGCTTCTCCATTCGGTGCTGTTAATAGAAGTCGGTCAGGATAATTGGCGACATTCCATTTCCATGGAAAACTCATGGAAAAACCAAGTTCCTTATGGAAAAAGCGATGTCCACGTAAAATGCCATCGCGTGGGCTGTCACCATAGATAAGATTATCCATATATGACATGTATTCTTCGAGTCCTACATAATTGGCAGAGCTTGTTTCTTCACTTAGTTTTTTTGCTGTATTAACAACTTCCTGTAGGCGTTTATCATTGGCTGGATGGGTGGAGAAAACGCCATGATAAGCTCTTGCTTCCCGACCTTCTGATTGCGCGACTTCCTTTTCAAAAATTTCCTGATCTTTTAATACTCCTATAACATCAAGCATGGCATTAGGGTTATAGCCAGAACGTGCCAGATACTCTGCACCGAGTCGATCCGCTTCTAATTCATGTTCGCGTCCGTAACCGCGCAATAAGGCGCTGCCAAATAATTGCGTTATCTGATTGGTAGTCTGGTTTGCGTCGGGAATAAATATTGAACCTAGTGCAATTCCAAAATTGGTTAATTGATTAGCGCTATATTGGCGGACTGAATGGCGAGCAGTGACATGGCCGACTTCGTGACCAATACCGCGGCTAATTCTGCTTCTGATTTTAAATACGCCATTAAGCCGCGTGTGATGTAGATATAGCCACCGGGTAAGGCAAAGGCGTTTACTTCTTTACTATCGAGTATAGTGAAACGGTAGATTAGATTGTTACGATGACTTTTATTGGCGACTTTCGTGCCTATATTCTGCACATATTGTTGTAGCGCCGCATTTTCATAAATACGGTATTGTTGCAGAACCTCTTTACTTGTTTTCTGGCCTAATGCTATCTCGTCAGCTTCAGTAAAGAGAACCAGATCTTGTTTTCCGGTTACCGGATTAACGGCACATGAGCTAATCAGTACAAATAATAATAGAGCGATAGGTGTTAGGTATTTAATCTTCATGATTTTATGCCAGCCAAGTAAAAGTATTAGTTCTTATATGTGTAATATTTTTAAGTCTAGTTGATGTCTAATGCGCATTCGAAATTGTTTATTACGTCGATACAGCCAGCCGTTAGCTTCAATTGTTTTTCCAGCAAGGGACATTAAATCATTTTTATCAAAATTGTTTAAATCATCTTTATGAATTCGTAGCGCAACATTGTTTTTCAGGTTAATCCATATTGATGAGCGGCTTTCTGTCACTCGACTTACCTTTCCTGAAATAAAATAAAAGCCTTTTTCTGTGCCGGATAAAGAGGAAACCGGATGTGTTTTATAACGTAATAAAGACCATAGTCCACGGTTTTCCTTTTTTGCGATTTGCGAAGTATTTGCATAACAAGTTACTTGCGACAAGTTTGGCGCAATTCTAAGCGGCATGGCTAAACCTTCCTTAAGCAAGGCCGCCTGAATATTGAGTCCATTCTTCATATATAAATGCGCTAATGTTCGACCATGCTTATCAAAGCGTTCCGAGCCATAGACAAGCTGAATTTGAGACTGACTGTTATCTACCAGTTCAATAAGGTATTTTTTTGCGAGTTCGGCACCGGCCTCTGAGGCTTTATTTTTGTTATGATTTAATTCAGGCGTGTTAATACCGATTAATCGTATATGCCGCTTATCGGTTAATACGACAGTATCACCATCAATTACGTATTTAACACGAGCTTTTTCATAAAAGTGGGTGCTTACACAGAGTGATGCTGGTTGTGAGTCAGCGTAGTTAAGAGAGCAAAATAGGGAAAAAACAACGAACATAAAAAAACGCCCGTAAAGGGCGTTTTTTTTGAATAAAGAATTCAAAGTCGAATTATGACGACATACCGTATTTCTTACGGAATTTATCGACTCGACCTGCAGTATCCAGCATTTTTTGTTTGCCAGTATAAAAAGGATGACATTCAGAGCAGACATCAAGATGGAGTTCGCTACCATGCGTAGAGCGAGTTTTGAAACTATTGCCACAACTGCATTTAACGTCAATTTCTTCGTATGTTGGGTGTATTTCTGCTTTCATGTCTTTACTCAAAATATCTATTTATCAATAAGGGCGGGGATTCTATGCCAAAGTGTAGCACTACGCAATGCCGTAATGGCTCAGGAATCAGCTTTTTGTGTTATTACCATTCGTTCTAATATTAGTGACTGTTGCTAATTCTTTGGGTTTAATTGTATTTACCAGCTCCGGACTATTTAATCGATGCATATGTTCGACTAAGCCATTCTCTCCAAGTACATTGCCCCACATCATTTGCGATATTTTCAGGCAAGATGACATCGGATTTGATGAAGTTGAACAAATTTGATCGATTTGCCATTGTATACCTTCCATGCGCCGCTTTATTTCAGGCGAAGTGTCATCGAGAATTTCCTGTATCGCTTGCTTGCGCTTGCTTTCAAATGCGTCAGGGTCTTCTTTAGCAAGTTTTACCCATTCATCAAAATCGAAATCAGTGTCTACACTTTGCATCGTCGTCATGGAGTTTAGGATTATTTAGTGTTGTCGTTAATTTGCTTGAAATCTTTAGGCATATTTACATCGTCAAATATCAAATTCTGCAACCACCGGTGTATGGTCAGAAGGACGCTCAAGTTTACGAGGTTCTTTATCGATATAGCATGCCTTACAGGAGTCAGAAAGCGCATCGGAGGCAAGAATATGGTCTATCCTCATGCCCCGCCCGCGTCTGAATGCCGCTTGACGATAATCCCACCATGAAAAACTCTTTTCGTCCTGATCAAATAAACGAAAGCAGTCTTTAAAGCCATGAGCTAGCAACTTATCAAATTCATCACGTTCAGCTGGGCTAACGAGAATACTGCCTTGCCATGCTTCCGGATCGTGAACATCCTCATCTTCAGGTGCAATATTGAAATCGCCTAAAATAATGAGCTTGTCATTATCGGCATGAAGTTGCTTGATAAGAGGATGCAGTTTAGAAAACCATTCGAGTTTGTAACGATATTTGTCTGAATCTACTTCTGAACCATTTGGTATATATAGATTAAGTACGGTTATGTTTGAATTGTTAATTGCTAGTATACGACGTTGCACATCATCGTAATCAGGTAAGCAGTTAGAAATGGTTTCTATTGATGATTTGCAGAGTGTTGCGACACCGTTATAGGTCTTTTGCCCTATATAACTAACTTGATATCCGGCTTCATTGATTGCTTCCAGCGGAAAATTTTCGTCAATTGATTTTGTTTCTTGTAGAGCCAACACATCCGGGCTTTCACTTTCCAGCCATTGTAATACGTGCGGCAGCCGTACTTTCAGGGAATTTACATTCCATGTTGCTATTTTGAACACAATTTAAAATGTGTGAGAATAATTAATAGAAATTATTTTAATGAAAATTAGATTCTGAAACCACCATGCTTACGACGATTCAGGAAATCAAGAACGAAAGCGCCAAGTACCATGCCAATGATAAAAATAATGATAAAAGTCGTTAAACACTGTTTCCAACTTTTTGCAGAAACGCTTGATGAGTTTGTTCCAGCTTGAACGCCTATGCTAGACGATTCCAGTTGTGTAATTAACTGCGCATTTTCCAGTTTTAGTTGTTCTATTGCGATTAGAAGGTGCTCAGAATCATCGGCATTAGCAATTTTTGCTTTGAGGTCAGTCAACTTTGCTTGTAGCTCGCCACTTTTTAGGCGCTCTGATTTTAATAATTGTGCAATTTGATTTTGTGAGTCTGTTTCTTCGCTGACGGTAGTCATTGACTGCAGTAATTCAATCTCTTTTTCCAGTTCAACAACTCGGGTTTTAGCTGGCTTACTGGTCACTACATATTTGTTATTTATCCAACCTTGAGTGCCTCCAGCTTCCTCGACATGAATGAGACTCTCTTTGCGTTCGATGACAGTAAGAGCTGCGCCACTATTTACAAGCTTAAGAATAGGACTATCTACAGTAGGCTTCTCATGCAAACCAATCTTCAATTCGTCAATTACATAGATGGTTTCTGCTTGTGCCACGTAAGTAAGTAGCGAAAGTATGCTGATAATAATAATTCTAAGATTGTGCATTATTTATCCTTAAGCTGTGATTCCTGAATGTCTTAATAAGGGTTCAATACTCGGTTTGCGACCACGAAACTCAACAAATAAGTCCATCGGTTCACGACTTCCGCCCTGTTCAAGAATAGTTTGTAAAAACTCACTCCCGGTGATTTTGTCAAAGATACCCTTTTCTTCGAACTTGGAAAAGGCATCTGCCGATAATACTTCGGCCCATTTATAGCTATAGTAACCTGCCGCATAACCACCGGCAAAGATATGAGAGAAACTATGCTGGAAACGATTAAATTCAGGTGCTTTTACAACAGCTACCTGTTGGCGCACCTCATTTAGTAGATCTTGTATGTTTAGGGAGTCATTTGTAGCAAATTCCAGATGTAATCTGAAATCAAATAAAGAAAACTCCAGTTGCCTGACCATTTGCATGCCGGCTTGAAATGTTCTCGCTCGGGTCATTTTTTCGAATAAATCTTCACTAAGCGCTTCGCCGGTATCTATGTGTCTGGCAAATAGGTCTAAGGCCTCTTTTTCCCAGCACCAGTTTTCCATAAATTGACTAGGTAGTTCTACAGCATCCCAAGGCACGCCGTTAATTCCAGAAACACCACTATAGTCAACACGGGTCATCATATGATGTAGGCCATGACCAAATTCGTGAAATAAGGTGGTGACTTCATCGTGAGTTAATAAAGCGGGTTTGTCGCCGATAGGTGGCGTGAAATTACATGTTAGGTAAGCCACAGGATCTTGCATTGTGGAGCTGGATTTTTTTCTGACGATACATTCATCCATCCATGCGCCACCGCGTTTATGTTGGCGTGCATATAGATCAAGATAAAAACTCCCTCTCACTTTTTCATTGTTACTTCCATCAGCCTCAAAAATATCAAAGAACATCACGTCCTTATGCCAGACTTGAACGCCATCTCGTTGTTTAATAGTTACACCATAAAGTTTATTGGTGATAGCAAACAATCCTTCGATAACTTGATTCGCCGGAAAGTATGGTCGTAATACTTCCTGTGAGATATCAAATTTATTCTGTCTTAACTTTTCGGAATAATAAGCAACATCCCATGCATCAAGTTCATCGACACTTGCGGTTTCTTTAGCGTATAGGTTTAACTCTTCAAATTCTTTCTTAGCATATCCCTGTGTGCGTTCAGCAAGATCGTTTAAGAAGCTCATGACTTCTTTTGGATCTTCTGCCATTTTAGTTGCTAGTGAATAATGCGCATAACTTTCAAAGCCGAGTAACTTTGCTTTTTCAGTTCGGTACTTGAGGAGTTCAAGCATGACATCACTGTTATCCCAATCACCTTTTGCCGCACGAGTAACATAAGTGGTGTAAACTTCTTTTCTCAGTTCGGCGTTATCTGCGTATTGCATGATTGGCATGTAAGAAGGGAAGTCTAAAGTAAATAACCAACCTTCTTTATCATCATTTTTTGCTGCTTGTGCGGCTAATGCTATAGCTGAGTCAGGTAAGCCAGCGAGTTCATCTTTGTTAGTAATTAACTTTTTCCAGGCATGTGTGGCGTCTAATAAATTCTCTTCAAATTTCGTTTGTAATTTTGAAAGTTTTTTCTGAATTATTTTATAACGTGACTTAGCTTCATCATCGAGGTCGATACCGGATAGGCGAAAATCCCGCAGCGCATTTTTAATGATTTTTTGTTGGGCAATATTTAGTGAGTTATAAGCATCACTATTGGCAATAGTTTCGTAAGCATGAAACAAACCTTCATTTTGTCCCATCTCGGTAGAGTAATCGGATAACTTAGGTAAGCAGGCATTATAGGCTGCGCGTAAGTCATCGCTGTCCGCAACAGAGTGTAGGTGGCTTGCAGGGGACCATGCTTGATTAAGCTTGTCATCCATGTCTTCAAATTTTTGTAGTAAGTTATCCCAGTTGTAATCTTTTGTTGTCTTTAATAAAGACTCAACAGCATTGCGGTTCTCTGACAGTAAATGGTCGATTGCAGGTTCTATATGTGAAGCTTTAATAGATTCAAAAACAGGCAGCCCTTTTTCTTGTAATAATGGGTTATTCATAATGTGATTTTTTTAAATAATGTTTAATTCAGAATTTTTTGTATATTTAAGATGCTAAACGAACAGTAATTAGCAAGGCAGAGAGACTACCGCAGATTACAAAGCTAGCAATAGAGAACATGGCATAAAAATGCAAGCGTCGGGTTAGATCATCCTGGACTATGGCCGATAGTATAAACGGCCGTCGTCGATCATTAGTTTTATTCATCAGATGGACTGGCGGCAATGTTTTTTGTTCGCTATGTTTTTCCATAATCTGTGCGTAGGCTTCATCTCTGACTCGTTGCCATTCATTTAAATCTATTTCGCCATCACCATTGGTATCAAATTTTTTCATTAAAGCTGCGGCATCGGTTTTCCATTCACGTATTAATTCGCGGACATCTTCATTCACATTAAATTCTGCGCCACCACCGCCTACAGTTTTGTATAGGCCTATGGCATAAAGACTTTCGCCAGAATGTAATAACTTTTCCGTATAGCGATAATTTCGGCTGACGACTAAACCTGAAAGAAAGTTACGTTTTTTTCTGGCTGATAATGAATTACGTGATGGACTAGATGAAGAGCCATGCCACACATCTTTGCTAGAAACGGTAACGTGCGCATCTTCCGGATCGATAATACATTGACCGGTATCATCTTTGATTAAAAATAATTCGTCACTTATTCCTTTTCTAATAGTGACCCATTTAGAATTTTTTCCGGACTGGCGATGTTCTTCTACTTTGAACTCATACCATGTACATGTGGCACCGGAAAGCGGAGAGATAATCGGTTGTCCATCCATGAGATGACCATGGCCAACTAATTCCAGATAACCCTGTGCCGCTGACCGTATTTTTGATGTAGGTGTATCTTCAATAATACGTTTACTGTGCATGTTTTTGAAGGCGAGAAAGAAGCCAACGATAGCCGCAACCAATAGAAGGATAGCCCACAACCAGAAGTCATCAGGCGGGGCAACCCTCGCCCATTCTTTCAGAGCCGTTATTGCATCAGACATAATGAGCTAACCAAATAATGCTTTCACATCGACGTCTTTCTTCTCTTTGTCACTAAATACTAGCAAGTCTTTTTCTTTTAAATTAAAAAATCGAGCGATAACAACATCGGGGAACTGTTCGATGCGAACATTATTGGTGTTAACGGATTCATTAAAAAATTCACGTCGATCAGCAATGGCATCTTCAAGGCCCGATATACGCGCTTGTAGTTGCTTGAAGTTGTCATTGGCTTTTAATTCTGGGTAGGCTTCAGCAACAGCGAATAAATTTCCCAATCCCATTCTAAGTTGAGATTCAGCAGGTCCCAATGAAGAAACATCGCCTTTTTGTCTGGCAGAAGATACGGCTGAACGGGCCTGAATAACTTTTTCAAAGGTATCCTTTTCGTGAGCCATATATTGTTTACAGGTTTCGATTAGTTTCGGTAGCTCGTCATGTCGTTGTTTCAATAACACATCGATATTTGCCCAGGCTTTATCAACGCTATGTTTTACGGAAACGAGGTTGTTATAAATAGTGACAACATACATAGCTGCAGCGGCGATGATGCCTAAAAAGATAATAGTGGAAACTTCCATATGCTTACCCCTTAGTTTGACTTTAATAAATAGTACAACCGGTCATGTAAAGCAATAAATATACCGAGTACAGTAATACAAATAGTAATAATTATCAATTAAAATCAATAACTTAAATGTTGACAAACTGTATTTGTCTTCTATCATTTGGCATATATTTCAGATTAAAAGGACGGTTCTTCGTGCAAGGCAATAAACAAGTTATTGAACACCTAAATAAAGCAATAGAAAATGAATTGACCGCAATAAACCAGTATTTTTTACATGCGCGCATGTATAAGAATTTTGGTTTAAAAGAGCTGGGTGAGCATGAATTCAACGAATCTGTAGATGAGATGAAGCATGCAGATGCATTAATAGAGCGAGTTCTGTTTCTTGAAGGGCTACCTAATCTGCAGAGCCTGGGAAAACTACGAATTGGTGAAAACCCAAAAGAAATGCTTGAAGCGGATCTCGCGTTAGAATTAGATGCTGTACTAGTGTTGAAAACCGCAATTGAATTTTGTGAGTCCATACAAGATTATGTTTCCAGAGAACTTTTTGAATCTATTTTAGAAAGCGAAGAAGAACATATTGATTGGTTAGAAACACAATTAGAGTTAATTGATAAAGTTGGGTTGGAAAATTATCTGCAATCAAAGATGTAAGCAGCAGCAGATAAAAAAATATAAGTCATTGAAAAATAAGTTTAATTCCTCGTTATATCTTTAGGGAAAAAGAAATTGTTATAAATCGTCAATTCATAGTTGATAATAATTCTCATTACTATTAGAATTACTATTAATGTTATAGAAAGAACTGACGATATAGAACTTATGTATGTTTGTATATGTAACTCGGTAACCGAGTCCGATATTAAAAAAGCCGTAAAAGACGGCGCAAATTGCTTTCATCAGTTGGAATCAAAGCTGGGTGTCAGCAATCAATGTGGATCTTGCCGTTGTGAAGTTGATACCTGTCTGGAACGTTCTTTAGAGAAACAAATGGGATCATCCGATCTCATTGCTTTCTAGTTAACCCTTAATTTAACTCCATACGAAAACAAATTAAGATTAGTACGGAGAACAGATGTTAATAATTCTCATTATTATTTAATGAGTAAACAGAATTGAATAGAGTTGTTGTTAAGTGGTTACTAGAAACCAACTCTACATCTAAAAGAATTATCGTTTATCGATAATAACCTCTGGTAGTGATATTTTAGGGCGCTTTGTAGCGCCCTTTTTTTATCTCCATGGATGGAGTGTCAGGTTTCTTGTTCCCGACGCCAACATTAGCCGCTTTAGGCGAATCCTAAGTGCCTACATCCCTGTAGGCAATATCGCGGGAGTTAGAGCTATGCAGGAGCAATTGCCGAGAACGTACGTAGCGACGTTCTCGTTAAATAGATAATCATAAAATTCGTAGGGATGATAAATTACTTTTCGGCCACAAGATTTTTAAAGGGCTCTGACCCCTTAAGTTCAATCCCATTTTTGGTATACAAAAGACTTCTTTTATTTATAACAACCGAAAGAGATAGTAATCAGGGAGCCACTTACTATATTGACCCAAAATCAATTTTGCCTTCATAAATGAGCTATAATTTCAGGTTGGTCTTTTATAAATATAGAATGCTACAGATAAGATAGGTACAACGTTATGAACTTTTTAAAACTCCTCAATATCAACGATATACAAACCCCATCATGAACCATGATGATTAAATCAATTTCACCAAAATCAATATTAGAAGAACTTAAGAAAAAATTGAAGAACTTGAAAATCACTGGTCAGTAACAAGATTATTGACTCGATATGAAAGAAAGTACCAAAGTTCTATCTAAATCAAACACTGCTTTGCGTAAAAAAGCAGTGCTCATGCTTGATAATAATGAGGATGAATTCGCCGAGCTTTCACCATTTGAAATCAGAGAACTCATTCAAGAACTGCATATTCACCAGATAGAATTAGAAATGCAAAATGAAGAGTTAATAAAGTCGCAAGTTGATCTAGAACTGTACCCCGTCAGAACATATGAGACAGAATTGAGCTAAATATTAAGAGAGACTTCTGATAAGTTAATGCGCACCTTTAGTGGTAAAACAGAGATATATGAATGTGAAAACAGATTAATGAAAAAATCTGGAGAGTTTCGGCATAATCTTGATCGAGGGCGCGTCATAGAATGGGATAAAAATGAAAATCCCGTTCGTATGGTTGGTTCAGATACTGACATCACCAAACGAAAGAACATGGAAGAAAAATTAAAACACTTGGCGATTCATGATCCCTTAACTGGTCTCTATAATCGTAACGTGTTGGCACTACGATTAAGCGATGAAATACACAGAGCGTCCCGATATCAGCATACACTGTCAATATTCATGATAGACATCGACTACTTTAAACCTATCAACGATAATTACGGACACCAAACAGGGGATACCGTACTTCGCGACTTTGCAAAGATTTTGTCGGGTTCGATTCGCAGTTCGGATTATGCGGTGCGTTATGGTGGTGAAGAATTTATAATCGTTCTTCCTGAAAAACCCCTACTTAAAGCAGAAGAACTTGCGGGACGCCATCGCAAACATATTGCCGATACTCATTTTTCAATAAAAAATAATGAAGATATTAATTTAACCGCTAGTATTGGCATTGCCACCTTTCCGGATCACGCACAATTCTCGCAAGAATTAATTGAGGCAGCAGACTCGGCTATGTATAAAGCAAAGAAAGCAGGCCGCAATCAGATAAAGACAGTCTAACTGCCCGTTTCCGCTTATTAGAGGAAGCCAAATCAATTTTTACGAAACGGCTGCTTTGGACCGTAAGCTGCAATAATAACATTATCTTTTCTTACGCCGCCCTCTACCTTTTCTGCCAACAATAATATGCGCCATTAAAATAAAAGGTATCGATATCCTGGCAAACAAATGCATGTATTCAATAATGTCTGAACGACGATAGGCTACATGCAATACTTCGCCTGATTGATGGTCAATTTGTATTTCCCAAATAATTTTCGCTCTAACTTTCGCAATTTCTTTTCTTGGGTCGTAAATCAATACGATCAATTTCTGTCCAGCTAATAATCTCTGCTTCAACAACATGACTGGAAATAGCTAAAAGCCTATCAAAAGTAAGAGTAGGAATATCAGCCTGACCAACCATGGTTGCTGGCTGATTCTAGACAAATTCATTTTTTTTGGAGTAATAATCCTGTAGCAATAACGATCATAATTGGTAAATCAATGATAATTACCCAATTAGCGAATCTTACATTTAAGTCTTTTTTCCCGTTTATTTTCAATTTTTAATCAATTTTTACGTTTATTTTTAATAAGAAACAAAAAATAGTAATATTTATGATAAATATAATGCAATTGCTAATCATTATCATTATGATTAACACGAATTATAAATAAACAATATTAAGGTTATGAAAATGACGATTATTCAAAAGTTCAGTCGAGTACTTATTGGCATAGCAATAAGCTCTCTATGCGTTTCAGTGACATATGCGGAAGCGCCTGATACTGAGAAAATGTGGGAAATCATTCAACAGCAGCAAAAGATGATTGAACAATTACAGCAAAAGTTAGAAGCGACTGAACAAAAAGCAGCGGTGACCGAGCAGAAAGTTGAAGAAACCGCTGAAGAAATAGAAGCTGCTGCCGAAGCAATTGAAGTAGCGCAAGCATCTGGGACAGCTCAGTCCTTTATCGACAAAACCTCGGTCGGTGGATATGGCGAGTTACATTATAATAGTAAGGATGGTGATGATTCGATTGATTTTCATCGCTTTGTACTCTATTTCGGTCATGAGTTTAATGAAAATATACGTTTCTTTTCCGAACTAGAATTAGAGCATGCATTTTTGTCAGATAGCGGCTCATCTAATGGTGAAGTTGAGTTAGAGCAGGCGTGGATAGAAATGGATATTAATGATTCTCATCGTATCCGAGCCGGCGTAGATGTTCTGCCAATAGGTATTATTAACTTAACACACGAACCGAATACGTTTTATGGTGTTGAACGTAATGAAGTCGAAAAACGTATTATTCCTACTACCTGGTGGGAAGCGGGTGTCGGTCTTAATGGTGAATTAGCGCCGGGTTGGAATTACGATGTTAGATTACATTCAGGTTTGAGTACGACATCCAGTATTCGCAGTGGTCGTCAGAAAGTAGCGAAAGCAAATGCTGATCATCCGGCAACAACAGCAAGTTTACGCTATACCGGCATACCGGGTCTTGAAGTTGGCGGTGCTTTTAATTATCAAAGTGATATAACCGCAGGTGCAACTACGGCTTCGAATTCAGCGACCTTATTTGAAGGACATATCGACTGGAAACATAATTCTGGTTTTGGTTTACGTGCGTTGTATGCCCAATGGGATTTGGATACTCAATTATCTATCGCCGGTGATGATACTCAATATGGTTATTACATCGAACCTGCATACAGATTTTCTTTGACAGTTATTCCCGGTGAATTTGGTGTGTTTGCACGTTGGAGTGAGCTCGACTATGGTGATACTAAAGAAGAAGAGCGTATTGGTGTAGGTTTTAATTACTGGCCGGTTGAAGAAGTCGCCTTCAAATTTGATTATTCAATTGTTGATGATACTGATGCGAATACGACATCAAATTCATTTAACTTAGGTTTGGGTTATCAGTTCTAGTCAGACTAGGTCAAATAAATATAAAGGGCACTTATTAGTGCCCTTATATGTGTACAGGAACAAGTTAATAAATTAATGTTTAATTATGGTCAGAAACATTTCATATCTATTAATATTAAGTATTTTATTATTTAGCTTTAATGCTTACGCTAAAGGCATCTATCTTAAACCAGCAAAATTTATTGCAGAGGTTTTTGATAACGATCCCCCAAAGGCTAAAAAAATCTGGGTTAAAAAAGAATTAAAAGCCGGAATAAAAAGTATACTTGGTCACGACCTTGCTGCTATTCGTATTCGCTATTGGGATGATGGCAGTAAAACAGCATGGATACTCGAGGAGATAGGCCGGGATAAGTTGATTACAGTTGGTTTTGTTGTAAAAGAAAAAAAGATAGCGCAAGTAAATGTTTTGATTTTTCGTGAATCACGAGGATGGGAAATTAAATACCCATTTTTTACCGACCAATTTAAACAGGCGACATTAGTAGAGAATAATAAACTAGATAGAAAAATCGATGGCATTTCTGGTGCAACATTATCTGTTAATGCGTTAACTCGATTAGCGCAACTGGCATTATATTTAGACTCACAAGTTAACAAAAAATTAAATTAGTAAGCGGTATGTTTTCACTCATTCAAAAATGGCACAAAAATTTTGGTATTATTTCGGCTCTGTTTGTCATCTTTCTGGCAGCTAGCGGTCTCATGCTTAACCATAGCCAGCAATTAAAATTAAATACGAATTATATTCAAACAGAATGGTTGCTTGATCTGTATCAAATCAATCCGGCGAATGAACCGATATCATTTCAATCAGATAATACATGGGCAAGCCAAGTTGGTGAGCGACTCTATTTCAATGAAGTCGAAGTCGGAAAAGAAATAGAGTCAATAGTCGGGTTTCTCAAAATTAATGATATTTATGTGCTTGCATACGATGGCCAGATAACCCTGTTAACCCAAGCTGGAGAAATCGTCGAACATTTGACCAGTGCGGTTGGCGTACCTGCCGGAATGTCGGCAATAGGTGTTGGTGACGAGGCTAATTTGATAATAAAGGCGGCTCATGGATATTATCTTGTGAATCTGGATGATCTTCAATGGAATGAATTTGATCATCTTGAAGCTTTGTGGTCACAGTCTTCATCTATTCCTGAAGATTTAAAGGCAAATCTTTTGCGTTTATATCGCGGCAAAGGCTTAACCATAGAAAGAGTCATGCTGGATTTCCATAGTGGTCGTATCGTTGGGGAATGGGGCGTCTATATAGTTGATTTCATTGCTATATTGTTTTTGATATTGGCGGGTTCTGGTCTCTGGATGTGGTGGGAACGGCGGTAATTTTTTTTAAAATGTAATTCGTAATCATTATCATTTATACTCTTAGAATAAATCACGTTAATATTAAATAATCATGAAAATATTGTTCATTCTTTTTTTAGTACTGTTTCAGGCGCAAATAAACGCGGCGGAGGTCAATATCTACTCCGCGAGAAAAGAAGCATTAATAAAACCCATATTGGATGAGTTTACTAAAGAGACAGGTATCAATGTAAATTTGGTAACGGGTAAAGCAGATACTTTGCTGAAGCGATTGGAAGTAGAAGGAAAAAATACCCCAGCGGATATCTTATTAACCGTTGATGTAGCTCGGTTAGTAAGAGCGAAAGAAAAAGGTCTGTTTCAGGTAATTGATTCTGCAGTATTAGAACAAACCATTCCTGAATATTATCGTGATGATGAAAATCTATGGTTTGGATTATCTTTGCGTTCACGAGTCATTGTTTATGCGCCAGACCGAGTTAAAGCAGAAGAGTTGACTAGTTACGAAGATCTTGCCGATAGTAAATGGAAAGATAGTATCTGTATTCGTTCCTCATCTAATGTTTACAATCAATCATTGGTGGCTTCAATGATTGCGCACAGTGGTTTAGAAAAAACAGAAGCTTGGGCAACCGCACTAGTCAATAATTTTGCACGCTCACCAAAGGGTGGCGATCGTGACCAAATTAAAGCAGTTGCTGTCGGTGTTTGCGACGTTGCGATTGTGAATAATTATTATCTTGCTGGCATGCTTGTTTCGAGTCAGGATGAACAAGTTACCCTAGCTAAGAAAATAAAATTATTCTGGCCAAATCAAAATGCTGAGGGTGCGCATATGAACGTTAGTGGCGCAGGAATATTAAAGCCGGCTAAAAATAAAAAAGAAGCGATTCAATTACTCGAGTATCTTGTTAGTGATAAAGCGCAACAATGGTATGCCGAAGCAAACCATGAATATTCAATTAACTCAGATATCGCAAACAGTAAAATTTTAAAAAGCTGGGGCAAATTTAAAGCGGATAAATTAAACCTAAGTCTGCTAGGAAAATATAATGCCGATGCTGTTTTACTAATGGATAGAGCAGGCTGGAAATAAAGCAAAGTTACTATGTTAGTAACTCAAGATTCACAAGCAATCCCCAATAGCTATTTTAAATTAGTGCCATTTTCGCTGACAAAGTGGAATAGCGTTTTAGTTTTATTATCATTGTTATTTAGTATTCCTTTAGCTGTCATTCTAGGTTCTCTTTTCTTCCCACAAATAGAGGTGTGGTCGCACTTAGCAGATACAGTATTAAGCGATTACATAGTTAGTTCTTTAGCCTTATTTTTAGGCGTAGGTTTCTTTAGCTTAATACTCGGGGTTATTCCTGCATGGTTAGTTACCATGTATCGCTTTCCAATGAGTCGTTACCTTGAATGGGCATTATTATTACCCATGGCCATGCCTGCCTATATTATTGCTTATAGTTATACAGGTATGCTTGATGTTGCCGGTCCTTTGCAATCATCAATTCGTGAATTAACCGGTTGGCAATATCGTGATTACTGGTTTCCGGAAATACGATCACTAGGCGGAGCAATTACAATGTTGTCGCTAGTGTTATATCCCTATGTATATTTATTAGCTAGAGCTGCATTCATTGAACAATCAACTTGTGTCCTGGAAGTTTCAAGAACCTTAGGTTGCAATGCCGCTAATGCATTTCGACGAGTCGCATTACCCTTAGCGCGTCCAGCGATCATGGTGGGCTTGTCATTAGTCGTAATGGAAACTTTAGCGGATTATGGTACGGTGCAATATTTTGGAGTCTCTGCATTTACCACCGGTATCTTTCGAACCTGGTTTGGTCTTGGTAATAGTTTAGCCGCTGCACAGTTATCTGTTTTATTGCTAATTTTTGTTGCAGTATTTCTATATCTGGAAAAACGATCTCGTAGACAAGCGAAATTTTATAATAGCGGAAGTCGTTATAGTTCCTTGATGCAGCAACAACTAAACAAAGAGCAGGGAATATTTTCCTTAGTCTTATGTGCTACGCCGATGATATTAGGTTTCATTATTCCAATAATGTATTTAATGAATTTGGCACTAGATACTTATTCTGAAGTGCTAGGCAAAGATTTTTATATGTTACTGTTTAATAGCTTGTCGTTAGCGCTTGTTACTGCGGTATTGGCTTTATGTATTGCCTTATTTATGGCGTATTCAAATCGGAATACGCATTCATCTCTAAATCGCTTTCTAGTACGTTTTGTCAGTATGGGTTATGCCATACCCGGCACTGTAATAGCAGTAGGTGTGTTGATCCCATTTGCATGGTTTGATAATACCTTGGACGCATTTTTAACGGAGCATTTTAATATCAGTAGTGGTCTGCTTATTAGTGGTACTGTGGTGACATTAATCTTTGCCTATCTGACGCGTTTTCTGGCTGTATCCATTAATACGGTCGAATCAGCATTGGTCAAAATAAAACCAGTGATGGACGAAGTTGCAAAAACCACAGGTATAAATTCAGCAAACATTATCAAGCGTATCCATATACCGATGATGCGCGGTAGTTTATTAACGGCATTATTATTAGTCTTTGTCGATGTCTTAAAAGAATTGCCGGCAACATTAATATTACGGCCTTTTAATTTTAATACTTTGGCGGTTCGAACCTATGAACTTGCCAATGAAGAACGTCTCGCTGATGCTGCCGTTCCAGCACTGGCAATCGTGCTTGTCGGAATCATTCCGGTTATTATAATTAGCAACTCAATATCACGCTCACGAGCAGGCAATGATCCAGAAAACGATTCAGGCAAATGACCCAAGTAAATGATCAAGAAAAATGACTAAGGCAATAAAAATAAAAAACTTATCGGTCTCTATAGAAGGTCGTAGCATTTTGGAAAATATTTCTTTCAGTCTGAAAGAGGCTGGCATTGCTTGTTTGCTCGGGCCGAGTGGTTGTGGCAAAACAACTTTATTACGTTGTCTTGCAGGTTTTGAAAAGCAACATCAAGGTGAAATATGGATTAAAGGTGTGCGAGTTAGTAATCCGAGACATCAACTGCCAGTGGAACAACGCCAAATTGGCATGGTGTTTCAAGACTACGCATTGTTCCCACATCTGAGTGTGGCGGATAACATTACCTTTGCATTAAATAATAAGGATGCAAAAGCAGTCAAGCAGCGCTTAGATGAATTAGTCGAGTTATTGTCGTTACAAAAACACGTTAATAAATACCCGCATAGTTTGTCCGGCGGACAACAACAACGCGTTGCTCTGGCAAGAGCCATGGCTACACGACCAAGTGTTTTGCTGTTAGATGAACCTTTTGCCAGTCTCGATGTAGAACTACGAGAACAAATCGCACGCGAATTACGTCAGATACTAAAACAAGATGGTATTACTACAATTATGGTCAGCCATAATCAGCTTGAAGCTTTTGCCATGGCCGATGTCGTTGGCGTAATTAATGAAGGGAATTTATTACAGTGGGACAGTGCCATCAATCTTTATCATGAGCCAGCAAGCTACGAGGTAGCTGATTTTATCGGTGAAGGTATATTTATTTCAGGCGAAGTTATTAACGATAAAGCAGTGAATACTGAAATTGGTAAAATACAAAGTGCCGTAGCGCATGGTGTCGACTTAGGTAAGAAAGTTAAAGTCTTGATTCGACCCGATGATATCTTGCACGATGATGATAGTAGTATGACCGCGCGTGTTAGAGATAAAGCATTCAGGGGAGCCGAATTTTTATATACGCTGGAACTTGAAAGTGGCGTACGTTTACTTAGCTTGGTGCCAAGCCATCATGACCACCCTATCAATGAATCTATAGGTATACGTCTAGAGATCGATCACTTAGTCATCTTCCCAGAAAAATAAATAATACTTCGTAAATTCTAGGTGGCGTCCAGCCTTTCCCTGTCTTAAACTAAGTAAGAATAAAATAATTGAGTGACTAACGTAATGAACGCACCATCTGATTTAAAATACACAAAAACACATACTTGGCTCGAAGATATGGGTAACGATACTTATCGTGTCGGTATCACAGAATTTGCCCAGGCAGAGCTAGGCGATATCGTTTTTGTGGAGCCACCAGAAAAAGATAAACAATATGCGCAGGTAGAAGAATGTGCTGTTGTTGAGTCCGTTAAATCAACTTCGGATATCTATTGCCCACTAAGCGGTGTAATCGTTGATATAAATGCGGCTCTAGAAGATTCCCCAGAAATGATAAATGACGAACCCTATACGGATGGCTGGATATTTATAATTAAAGCGAGTGATGCTAGTGAATTAGATGAATTAATAGATGCAACTGAATATGTTGAATTAACGGATGAAGGATAAGAATTAAAATGGCCAAAATCAGTTTGCAAGGCAAGGAAGTCAATACCAATGGCGATTTGCCAAAAGTTGGCGATGACGCTCCGGATTTTACTCTGGTAAATGCCAAGCTTAACAACGTGACACTCGGTAGTTATGAAGGTAAGAAAAAATTATTAAGTATCGTCCCTAGTCTGGATACGGATGTCTGTTCAGTCTCAACAAAAAAATTCAATGATGCAGCAAAAGAGAAATCAGACGCGGTGTTCTTGATGATTTCCTCTGATCTACCTTTTGCCATGTCGCGTTTTTGTAAAGCAGAAGGAACTGATAATGTGAAAACCTTATCGATGATGCGTTCAAGAACGTTTGCTAAAGACTACGGTGTACTAATAGAAGACGGCCCCTTAGCCGGTATTACTTGCCGAGCAGTATTAGTCATCGATGAAAATAATAAAGTCATTTATTCAGAACTGGTATCAGAGATTACACAAGAACCCAATTATGATGCCGCACTTGCTGTGCTTTAAAAAATATAAAAATTTGTAATATAAAAGGAACACATAATGGCCTCGCAAGGAACTAGCGGTCTATGCCGACTAGTTAAAGCAACAAAGTTTTCCTGCCAAGGATTCAAAGCCGCTTTCGCAAATGAAGCTGCATTTCGACAAGAAGTGTATCTATCAATTATATTAATCCCCCTAGGTTACTATTTCGGTAATAGTGGATTAGAACGCGCGTTACTTATCAGTGTTGTTTTATTGGTGCCAATAATTGAGCTAATCAACTCAGGCATAGAAGCATTAGTTGATCGTGTCAGTACAGAAAAACACGAGCTATCTGGAAGAGCAAAAGATGTTGGCTCAGCAGCAGTACTGCTTTCTTTAGTTAATGTCGTCGTTGTCTGGTTCCTGATCTTATTTATTTAATCTTTTTGTACAACGCATGCACCTGCTGTTTTACATATAACATCAAAGTCTACACGACTAATTGCGACGCTTAGCATCAAAGTACATAACACCACAGTAATACAAATCATTTGTACATTATTCATAGTTAGCCTCCATTAAGTGGCTTATACAATAGAAACGCATAAAACGAGCCATTGTATTAGAGTGAAAAAAATCTAATTAAATATAAGGAGTTAGGCTTTTAAGATTTGAATCTACTCTTAATTACAAACAGGACATGCCGGATCTTTTTTAAGTTTTGCCTCATTCCAGTCCATATACAATGTGTCTAACAAAAGCAATCTACCTTGCAGGGTTTCGCCGATACCCATCAAGAGTTTAAGAGTTTCATTTGCTTGAATACTACCAATGATGCCTAGTAACGGCGCAATAACACCATTGGCTGTGCAGGTTTCTTCTGCGACAATATCGTCATTATATAAGCAACGATAACAAGGAGAGTTTTCTACTTTAGGGTTAAATACCGTTACTTGTCCTTCAAAGCGAATAGCGGCACCGGAGACTAGCGGCGTTTTTGTTTTTACTGAAACTTCATTAAGAGCAAAGCGAGTTTGAAAGTTATCACTGGCATCAACTATCACGTCGGCTTTTTCTGCTTCACTTAATAACTCATCTTCTTCAAGTGCATGACCGATACATTCAATACGGATTTCTGGATTGATGGCGAGGAGATGTTCTTTTGCGGATTCAATTTTTGGCTGGCCAATATTTTTTGTTGTATGAACAATCTGTCGTTGTAAATTACTAATATCAACTTTATCAAAATCAACAAGTACTATATGACCGACACCGGCGCTAGCTAGATACATTGATACCGGTGAACCAAGACCGCCAAGTCCAATAATTAAAACGCGAGAATTATTTAAACGTTCCTGACCTGCCGCATCAATTTCGGGCAACATCATCTGTCGACTGTATCTTAATAGTTGTTCGTCATTCATTATATTAAATATCCAATACTGACTCTGTCATTATCACTGTAATCCTTAATTGTAGTTACTGAGGTAAAATTATTTTCAGTAAATAATTGCCTAACTTGCGCACCTTGATTATAACCATGCTCGACTAACAACCAAGCTTGTTTCTCTAAATGGTTTGTTGATTGATGAATTATAGTACGTAAATCATCCAAACCATCTTTTCCTGAAGCTAATGCCGAAAGAGGTTCAAAGCGAACATCGCCCTGTTTTAAATGTTTGTCGTCATTACTTATATACGGTGGGTTGCTAATAATTAAATCATAGGCGTTACTATTTAAGCCAACAAACCAATTTGATTCTATAAAATTAATATTATCTATGTTGTTCAAGTCTGCATTGTGCTTTGCAATATTCAACGCCTTATCACTGGCATCTGTTGCCGTAACCATTGCAAGAGATCGTTCCGAGGCTATCGCTATGGCTATTGCTCCTGAACCAGTTCCTAAGTCGAGGATATGCTTTGTAGAATTAATGGGTATACGCTCTAGTGCTATCTCAACTAGTAATTCAGTTTCTGGTCTTGGGATAAGCGTGTCTTTAGTAACGTGAAATGAAAGAGACCAAAATTCTTTTTGCTTGGTTAAGTGTGCAATAGGATGGCCTTGAGATCGTTTATCGACTAATGCATTAAAAGATTCACTTTCATCATTTGATAATATTTGTTCTGGATAAGAGTACAGATGAGTTCGTTCACATTTTAATACTGAGCAAAGTAATATCTCTGTATCTAGTCTTACGCTATCAGAGTCAGTGTTATCAGATGCAATTAGCCTTTGTCGGGCATGTTTAAGTGCATCAACAATTTGCATAGTTTAAAATCTATTAACTACTTATTGAAGCAAGCAAGTCTGCTTGGTATTCACTAATTAACGGATCAATAATCATATCGACATTGCCTTGCATGAATTCATCGAGTCGATACAACGTAACATTAATGCGATGATCCGTTACACGACCTTGTGGAAAGTTATACGTACGTATGCGTTCAGAACGATCACCGCTGCCTACGAGGTTACGTCGAGTTTCGTCTTGTTCGCTTTGTTGTTTGTCACGCTCACTACTTAACAACCTTGCTTGTAACACAGACATGGCGCGTGCTTTGTTTTTATGTTGTGAACGTTCATCCTGACATTCAACAACTGTATTTGTAGGTATATGTGTAATACGAATAGCGGAATCAGTTTTGTTTACATGCTGTCCGCCAGCACCAGACGCACGGAAAGTATCGATGCGTAAGTCAGCAGGGTTAATAGTGATCTCATCAATATCATCTGCTTCAGGTAATACTGCAACAGTACACGCCGAAGTATGTATACGACCTTGTGATTCAGTTTCAGGAACACGTTGAACACGATGTGCGCCCGATTCAAATTTTAATCTTGAATAAGCACCTTCGCCGATAACACGCAAAATAATTTCTCGATAACCTTCAAGATCACTTTCTGCAGCACTAATCGTTTCTATTTTCCAGCCTCGATTTTCTACATAACGTGTATACATGCGTAGTAAGTCGCCGGCAAAAAGCGCGGCTTCTTCACCGCCAGTACCTGCGCGAATTTCTAAAAAGATATTGCTGTTATCAGCAGGGTCTTTCGGTAGTAATAAGACTTGTAACTCATCATCAAGGCGGGCGTGATCTTCCTCCGCTTGTTTAAGTTCTTCTTGAGCGAGTTCCTGTATTTCTTTATCGCTGTCTTTTAACATTTCTTTGGCACTTTCGATGTCTGCAACAGTTTTACGATAATGATTAAAGCAAGTGACGATAGGACGTACTTCTGCATACTCTTTAGAAAAGTCGCGAAATTTATTCTGATTTTTAATGACATCAGGATCTGATAGCAAGCCATCGAGTTCTTCCTGACGATCGAGAAGTATTTCTAATTTTAAATGTAGTGATTCTTTCATGTTTTATTCTTAATATTTGTTGGGGCATCATACCGGAATAGGTAGATAAATAATGCTTACTGCTAAATGTATTTTAGCAGCGTGGTTACAACTAACTAATGCTTCTTATCTGAGTCTGGATTAAGACTGTATAATTCTTCTGCGGCTTGAAGTAAATCTTCTCTGTTATCCGCGCTGGCATTTCTTAGTTGTGAACTAGGAGAATGAATTAGTTTATTAGTCAGGTTTCTTGCTGTTTCTTGAAGAATCGTTTCTGGATCAGCACCGTTACGAAGTTTGCTCAATCCTGCCTGAATAACTTCTTCTTGAATTTGTTCGGCCTGTCCACGTAATGCACGTATGGTTGAAACAGCATCCAGTGAATTAAGCCAGCCCATAAACTCCTGAGCTTGAGCATCAATTATTTTTTCAGCTTGTTTGGCTGCATTTTGGCGGCTTTGCATATTTTCCTGAACGATGTCTTTTAAATCATCGACAGTATATAGATAGACATCATCCATCTCGCCGACTTCGACTTCAATATCGCGCGGTACAGCAATATCCACCATGAACATCGGTTTATGTTTTCTGGCTTTAATTGCACTTTCTACTGCGCCTTTACCTAATATTGGTAATTGGCTGGCAGTCGAAGATATAACTATATCGGCTTCTGCTAAATGTTTCGGGATATCGCCAATTTGTATGGCATAAACAGAATATTCATTGGCTAATCGTTGTGAACGTTCCAATGTTCTATTGGCAATGATCATTCGGTTTAAGCCATTTTCTTTTAAATGTTTGGCGGTTAGTTCTATGGTTTCACCTGCGCCAATTAACAACGCTGTTTGATTACTCAGGTCACCAAAAATTTGTTGAGCTAAGCGAACTGCCGCATAAGCAACCGAGACGGGGTGATTGCCAATTGAAGTATTAGTTCGTACTTCTTTAGCGACATGAAACGAATGTTGAAACAAACGATTTAATTGATGACCAATGCTGCCAGCGCTCACTGCATCTTGATATGCGGTTTTTAATTGTCCGAGTACTTGTGACTCGCCCAATACCATCGAATCGAGTCCGCTTGCGACACGTAATACATGCCGTACAGCATTCTCATCAGGATGCCTGTATAGAAAGGGAGTCAATTGGCCTTGTTTCAGACCATGGAAATCATGTAACCAGTTGATCGGATTATGACTGTTATTCGGGTCAATGCTGCAATAAATTTCAGTGCGATTACAGGTAGAAAGTATGGCGGCTTCATGGATGCCATTTTGATTTTTTAGCTCATGTAAGGCGTCCGCCACGACATCCGTACCAAAATTAACCTTCTCTCGAAGGTCAATGGGCGCTGTTTCGTGATTAATGCCGTAAGCTATTAGTGTCATGATCTGCTAATTAAATGAAATTCTTATGAAAATTCTGTGCCAAGAGCTAATGTAATACAAGGAAAACTACAGGAAAATTAGATTAATTTATTGATCTAGATTAAAAAGCGGCAAATATAATGCATCTATTCCCTGTGAACAAATCTGTCTATTTCACATCTATTAGCTATAGTTTTGTTGTTAAACTACACATAGTGTTATTTTAGCCTCAATCTGACAAAATGATTAATTAAATGCGGTATAAAAGGATTATAAAGTGTCTTCATTAGCCATATATAAAGGTTTGCGCAGCTTAGTAGGTTTACTGCTGGTTCTTTTTATCAGTGCTTGTGCAAGTGTTCCCCAAGACTCAAGTCCTGAATTGGCTTCCGCAGAGCCACAAACTGCAGTACAAGAAACTCCGGAAACGGAACAAAAGTCACCTGAACGACCCAATATTGAGCTAACCGAAGATATTCTATTTAAGGTTATGCTTGCAGAAATTGCAGGTCAGCGAGGGAAACTGAAGATTGCCGTCGAGAATTATCTTGATTTGGCCAGAACCACCCGAGACCCTGTCGTCGTTGAGCGTGCTACGCGAATAGCGATGTATGCGCGTAACAATGATGCTGCCTATGAAGCAGCGACGTTGTGGCTAGAGTTGGATCCAGAAAGTCCTGATGCTCATCAGGTTATGACCGTCATGACTGTTCGCAGAGGTGATATCGATCAGGCCTTACATCATCTGGAATTTATTTTGGAAAATTCCCACGGGAAGTTTGATCAAAAATTATGGATGATTGCGAATTTTTTGGGCCGTGAAAAAGATCAGCTTGTCGTGATGCAATTGATGGAACGGTTAATGGAAAATCATATGGGCGATGCTGATGCCATGTTCGCTTTTGCTAATGTTTCGGCACGTATGGGTAATATGGAGCGTGCGCAAGATTTACTGGAACAAGTCGTCAAGTTAGAACCAGAGAATGATGCAGCGGCACTGACTTATATTGCCATCTTACAGAAACGCGGAAAGACCAAAGAAGCACTGGAATGGCTAAAGCTTGAATTAGAAAACAGGAAAGATGATTTTAGTTTACGTATGGCCTATGCGCGTTTACTGACGGATGCGAAACGTTTCGAAGATGCGCGGCAACAGTTCGAAACCTTGGTGGTAGATGCGCCGAACAATGTAGATGTGCTTTATGCCTTAGGTTTACTTTATCTTCAGGTGAATAAACTTGATGATGCAGAACGTTTTTTCACTAAGTTAACGACGTTAAAGAAGCGTATCTTTGATTCCAATTATTATCTCGGGCGTATCGCCGAAGAAAAAAATGAGCTCGATAAAGCCAGCGACTTATATCAGGGTGTGCATGGTGGTGAAAATTATTTTGATGCGCGCATACGTTTGAGTCTAATTCAAGCGAAACAAGGCGATATAGAAAAAGCTCTGACTAATATTCGTTCGATAAAAGGCAAGAAAGGCATAAGCCGTCTTATTTTAGTACAGGCAGAAGGCGAAATACTTACCGAAGAAAAGCGTTATCAAGAAGCAATGACCGTTTATAACAAAGCGATAGAAGAAGAAAGTCATCCAGACTTGCTTTACTCACGCGCTATGTTGGCTGAAAAAATGGGACTCATGGAGATTTTAGAAACGGATTTAAAAGCGATACTTGCCGAAGATGCGGAAAATGCCACGGCATTGAATGCACTAGGCTATACGCTTGCCGATCGAACTGAGCGCTTTGATGAAGCCTATGATTATATCAAACGTGCCTACGCAATAAGTCCGGATGATTTTTATATTCTCGATAGTCTCGGTTGGGTGCTATATCGCTTGGGTCGATTCGATGAAGCCGCTGATTATTTACAAAAGGCACTCGAGTTAAAAAATGATCCGGAAATTGCTGCGCATCTGGGTGAAGTGTATTGGGTAATGGGAAACAAGAAAGCGGCAAGAGAGATTTGGGAAACAGCACTCAAAGGCACGCCAACGGACGATAGGTTATTAGAAGTTATTAAACGCTTTAAACCGTGAAACGAATATTAGGCACCTCTAAAAAGGCACTTTTTTCGCGATTCTTTGGTTTCCTGCGTCGTTCTACCTCCTGCATCCATGCAGTCGTGCGCGCGGTGCTACCTTGCACTCACAAAAAAATCACTTTTTTTAGAGGCGCCCAATTACCATTATTGTTAGCAGTTTCTCTGCTAAATGGTTGTGCGCAAGCTCCTAAAGTTGATGCCAGCATAAAATCTAAATTGTGGTTAGAACATCAAATTACTGTAAGCGCAATTCAGTCATGGGATATTAAAGGTCGTGTTGCAGTTAAGAATGATAAAGAGAGCGGCACAGTTACCCTGCTCTGGAATCAATTTCTTTCAAATTATGAATTGCGTTTTATTGCTCCCTTAGGGCAAGGGACTTATATTTTGAGCGGCACACCAAGCGGCGTTGTTATGAAATTGCCTAAAGATAAAGTTATGGTGGCAGAGACAGCTGAACAAATATTACGCGATGGACTCGGTTGGGATATTCATCTAGATGGTCTTCGATATTGGGTAAGAGGTTTGCCCGAACCCGATATACAATACAGTGAACTCATGCTCGATAATAAGGGACGACTAGCGAACATGGATCAATCGGGTTTTAATATCAGTGTGTCGCGATACAGCGAGCAAGATGGTGTTTCTCTGCCCAGTAAATTAACTATCAAGAGTGATAAGATTCAACTAAAAGTAATCATTCAAAATTGGAAGTTTTAAGAAAGTAGATGTTAAGTTCCGCATGGCCAGCTCCTGCCAAATTAAATTTATTTCTTCATATCACGGGTCGACGCGATGATGGTTATCATTTGTTGCAAACGGTGTTTCAGTTTATTCAATTGCAAGACGAAATTGATTTTACTGTATTGGAGTCGGATACCGTAACGCGTAGCTCAGCTATGCCGGGTGTTGATGTTGAAGATGATTTAGTTGTTCGTGCTGCACGGTTATTAAAAGAAAAAACCGGCTGTCAGCTCGGTGTTGATATAAATGTACGAAAAAGAATTCCTGAAGGTGGTGGACTTGGTGGCGGTAGTTCAGATGCGGCGACGACATTAGTCGCGTTAAACGAATTATGGCAATGTGGTCTTTCAACTAAGGACTTGGCTAGTTTAGGGCTCTCGTTAGGGGCTGACGTGCCCGTATTTGTTCACGCTCACGCGGTTTGGGCTGAAGGCGTAGGCGAGGATTTTACCGATATAGAGCCTGTAGAACCGTGGTATTTGGTTATTCATCCGGGGATTAGTGTTGCCACCGCAGAAGTATTTAATACATCTGATTTGACACGGAATACACCTGCAATCACAATACGCGACTTCCTCGAGGGAGGAGGCAGAAATGACTGCGAATCTGTAGTGCGAAAACGCTACAAAGAGGTCGCAGATGCACTGGATTGGTTGGGGAAATTTGCCCCTACGAAGCTTACAGGCACAGGTGCTTGTTTATTTGCTCCATTTTCAGATGAGCAAGAAGCAATAGCAGTGCAACAACAATTGCCAGATAACTGGCAAGGCTATGTAGTAAAGGGATTGAATCAATCTCCCTTATTAGAACGATTAGCGGCTGAAAAATTAAAGCTCAATTAATAGGTTTAGCCGTAGTATTAGAAAAGATTTATTGGGGTATGGCCAAGTTGGTTAAGGCACATGGTTTTGATCCATGCATTCCGAGGTTCGAGTCCTCGTACCCCAGCCATTTTTTTAAATAGTCTAAAAGGCGAGTCCCGATGACCATTTCCAATATGATGATATTTAGTGGTAATGCGAACCCGAAGTTGTCGCTTCAGGCAGCAGAATATCTGAAGATGCCTTTGGGTAAAATTACCGTTGGTAAGTTCAGCGATGGTGAAATCATGGTTGAAATTAACGAGAATGTTCGTGGTCGGGATTGCTATATTATGCAACCGGTTTGCATGCCAACTAATGATAACTTGATGGAATTGTTAGTCATTGCCGATGCTTTGCGTCGTGCTTCTGCCGCCCGAATTACCGCCGTTATTCCTTATTTAGGCTATGCACGACAAGATCGTCGTTCGCGCTCATCAAGAGTGCCGATTACGGCAAAAGTCGTTGCAAACATGATTTCTACCGCAGGTATTGATCGCGTTCTTACCGTCGATTTGCATGCAGACCAAATTCAAGGCTTTTTCGATATTCCTTTGGATAATGTTTATGGCTCACCTGTGCTATTAGGTGATTTGTGGAAACACAAATACCCGAATTTGATGGTGGTTTCACCAGATGTGGGTGGTGTGGTCCGTGCCCGAGCATTGGCAAAACGTCTGGATGACACTGATTTGGCAATTATCGACAAACGTCGGCCAAATCCAAACGAATCTGAGATTATGAACATTATTGGTGATGTTGATGGCCGAACTTGCGTCATTATTGATGATTTGGTCGATACTGCCGGTACATTATGCAATGCAGCCGGGGCTTTGAAGGAATTTGGTGCAGTAAAAGTGGTTGCTTACTGTACCCATCCAGTACTTTCCGGCAAGGCAATCGAAAATATAGAGAATTCAACGCTTGATGAATTGGTAGTAACAGATACAATCCCGCTTCGCGCGGATGCAGCAAGCTGTGACCGTATTCGACAACTCAGCGTAGCAGCAATGCTGGCTGAGAGTATGCGTCGTATTGCAGAGGGCGAATCCTTAAGCTCAATGTTTCTGGATTAAGCTTTTCTGCACTAATTCTTCTGACTGGTCGCGGTCAGGAGGTAAACAATAACCCTTAATTTTAAGGAGCAGTAAAACAATGAATCAATTCGAACTCGTTGCCGAAAAGCGCGAAGACGTAGGGAAGGGTGCGAGCCGCCGCCTACGCCACGCTGGCAAATTACCTGGTATCGTTTACGGTACTGACAAAGAAACCATGATGCTTACGTTTGCTCATAATGAAGTAATGCATCAATTGGAAAACGAAGCTTTCTATTCAAAGATTTTGACACTCAAAATTGGTAAAGATAGCGAAAAGGTCGTATTAAAAGATCTACAACGTCATCCTTATAAAGTTCAGTTAATGCACATCGATTTGTTACGTATTAATGAAAACGAAGCATTAACCATGCGAGTCCCGCTTCACTTTATTAATGAAGATAAGGCGCTGGGTGTTAAAGAACATGGTGGTGTTGTTAGCCATCTTCTGACTGAGTTGGATATTGTTTGTTTACCAAAGGATCTTCCTGAGTATATCGAAGTTGATATGGCGGAAGTTGACCTTGATGAAACGGTACATCTTAGTCATCTGGTATTACCTGAAGGTGTGCAGCTTCATAGTCTGTTGCATGGTGGTGATGACACTCTTTCTGTTGCCTCTATTCATGCGCCTAAGGGTAAAACTGAAGAAGAAGAACTTGCTGAAGCTGCCGAAGCTGCCGAAGCTGCTGAAGGTGGAGAAGTTGCTGCTGAAGGCGAAGAAGAAAAAGACGGCGAAAGTTAGTTGCTTGTTTGACATCATGCTTTTTCTTTAGGCGATGTCTCTTCCTGTAAAAATGATCGTGGGCCTGGGTAATCCAGGCCCCGAGTATTTAATGACTCGGCACAACGCCGGTTTTTGGTTTGTCGATGCATTGGCAAACAAACTCTCTTTAAGTTTTTCTCAAGACAAAAGATCTCAATCTGAACTCTGCCGTTATCAAAGTGGTTCGATAGATTGCTGGATCTGTAAACCACAAACTTATATGAATGACAGCGGTGCGGCCGTACAAGCACTAAGCAGTTATTACAAAATTCCTGTTGATCAAATCATGGTGGTACATGATGAGATTGATTTGCTGCCTGGAACAACGCGCTTAAAAGAAGGTGGTGGTCATGGTGGTCATAATGGTTTGCGCGATATTATTCAGCGTATGGGTAGTAAAGATTTTTTACGCTTAAGAGTAGGTGTGGGTCATCCCGGCAGCAAAGATAAAGTCGTGCCATTTGTTCTTGGTCGCGCTAGTAGTAAAGAAGAAGATTTAATAATAGATTCTTTTTCACTAGCACTAGAAAAGAGCGATCAGTTTTTTGAAGATAACCTTAATAAATTGATGACCGAATTAAATAATAAAAATAATTCATCATCATAAAATACACGGAATAATATATGGGATTTAAATGCGGCATAGTCGGTTTACCAAATGTAGGTAAATCTACCCTTTTTAATGCGCTTACCAACTCAGAGATAGATGCAGAGAATTATCCTTTCTGCACCATCGACCCACATGTGGGAATTGTTGCCATGCCTGATCCACGATTGGATAAATTAGCGGAGATGGCTAATCCACAAAGAGTGGTTCCAACAACGATGGAGTTTGTTGATATCGCAGGTTTAGTTGAAGGCGCATCAAAAGGCGAAGGGCTGGGAAATAAATTTTTAGCTAACATTCGCGAAACAAATGCTATTGCGCAAGTTGTGCGTTGTTTTGATGATGACAATATTGTGCATGTCGCCGGTAAAGTTGATCCGTTATCTGATATTGAAGTAATTAATACCGAGCTTTGTCTTGCCGATCAGGAGAGCGTAAGCAAAGCGTTACATAAAGTAATCAAGTTAGGACGCAGTGGTGATAAAGCCGCGAAAGAAGAACAAGAGCAACTCGAAGCTATTATGGAGCACCTCGATAAAGGTTTGCCTGTACGTGCTATGGAATTGTCTGAAGATGCTTTAGAAGTGATTCAGCACTTACAACTTCTTACTCTAAAACCAACTTTGTATATCGCTAATGTTGAAGAAGATGGTTTGGAATCTAATCCGTGGTTAGAGAAGTTACAAGCACTTGCTGATGAAGAAGGTGCACAGATGATTGCTGTTTGTGCTGCTATTGAGTCCGAAGTCTCTCAATTAGAAGACGATGAAAGAGAAGAATTTCTCGAAGCATTAGGTATGGAAGAGCCGGGACTTAACCGTATCATTCGTGCGGGTTATAAATTGCTTAGCTTACAAACGTATTTTACCGTAGGCCCAAAAGAAGTACGTGCATGGACTATTTCAATAGGCGCAACGGCACCAAAAGCGGCAGCTGTTATTCATACGGATTTTGAACGTGGTTTTATTAAAGCAGAAGTAATTGGCTATGATGACTACATTGAATATAAGGGCGAACAAGGCGCAAAGGATGCTGGCAAATGGCAACAAGAAGGAAAAGAATACATCGTTAACGACGGCGACGTTATTCTTTTCAGGTTTAATGTCTAGGATATTTTAACACTGGTAGATAGGTCGTTGTTATGGATTCACCTTTTCACCTCGCATTTCCAGTCAGCGATATAGAAGTAACGCGCAGCTTTTATACTGAAATAATTGGTTGTTCAGTCGGCCGTGAAGCAGCTCGCTGGATCGACTTTAATTTCTTTGGTCATCAAATCTCAGCACATCTAGTAGAAACAACAGAAGATATTCCCACGAACCCTGTCGATGGTGAATCTATTCCGGTGAGACATTTTGGTTTGGTACTGGAATGGAATGCATGGCATCAATTGGTTGAACGTTTAAATAAAAAAGAAGTTAATTATTTAATTAAACCAACGACAAGGTTTGAAGGTGAAGTCGGTGAACAAGCGACATTTTTTATTAGCGATCCCAGTGGCAATGCACTTGAATTCAAATCATTTAAGGATCGTGAGCAATTATTTGCTACTACTTGATATAAAAGACCGTGAATAATACAAAAGAAATTAGCCTCCCTCCCAAACCTATCAAGCCTGATATGTCTGAATGTTGCCAACGCGGTTGTGAAAACTGTGTCTTTATTTATTACGAAAAAGCACTTAAATGTTGGCAAGATAAAGTCGAAAAAATTAAAAATAATTAGATTTTTTACTAAAGTATCAAAATATTTGGTCGATATAGCTAATCGACACGGGTAATTTCGACTTATATATGATAATTGCAACGCATAATATTGTATTACCAGTAAATAATCACCGGGCTAATGTTAATGAGCATGGTGACAAGACCGTTAGTGCTGTTGAAAAATCTAATAAAAACAATGATGTTGATGATTCGCAAGTAAAAAAAGATGAAAAATCATCAAATGAAAAAGAGACTAATAACAAACATGAAGGTGAATTAGATCAACAAGAACTCAGCCAGTTAAGAACTCTTCAAAACCGCGATCGAGAAGTACGTGCGCATGAACAAGCTCATATCGCTGCGGCAGGTTCTTTGGCCAAAGGTGGGGCGAGTTTTGAATATAAACGCGGACCAGACGGTCAACGCTATGCTGTTGGTGGAGAAATGCAAATCGATACCTCTACAGTTTCAGGTGATCCTGAAGCAACGGCTGCGAAGGCACAACAGATACGCCGTGCTGCATTTGCGCCAGCACAACCCTCGCAACAAGACCGTTCTGTTGCCGCCGCCGCCTCAACAATGGAAGCAAAAGCACGTATAGAAATAACACAACAGAAAATGCTGTTGAAAAATTAAATAATGAATTTAGCGGTGAAGAAGATAAAGTTGAAAGTGAAAAAGGTGATGATTTAGAGTCGACAAAAAGTTCAGGAGTGACTTCAAAATGTCCTCAGTGCGGTGGTCAACATAGTGCGGACTCACATATAGTTGCTACAAATCTTAATGAGACTTTTATTCAATTAGGTACTATTGGCCAAAAAGTAAACCAATTCAGTATAGCGATTTGAAATAAATCTATAAGTAGTAAAGCCTAGGTCTTTTTGTAATTCAGTTATTTTAACCAAGCAGTAAATTTTGATCTTTCCCAAGCATTATCCATCCACGAAGTATCTGGCAAAGGTAGTTTCATTGCATCACTTACTGATAACCAACCTGATGGTAACGTGAATGAAGATGTTGAACCACGTTGAGTTATCCAGGTAATTTTTTTATTCTTTCTGCTTGTTAAAGCGATATCCAAAGTTAAGCGGCAATCCTGAGCTACATAATCCAGAACCTGTTGATGGTTTCCCTGTTTCCATAATTGCGGTGCTAGTGATCCATCAATATCTTCAGGTTTACTAATACCAATAGATTTCGCCGCTGTATTTAGCCCGATGGCAAAGCCTTTGCCACAAAAGAAATGAAACATCATATCGATATGATTTAAAGCAAGTTGTTTACAGTCATCAAGCCTACCTGATTCTTCTGCGAGGATGTCAAAATCAAAGCCAAGGCCATTATGAGTAACGATGGTATATCCTTGCTTTGATTTATCTATAAGTAAGTCAACAAATCTGGATAAGTCATTTACGCTCATTTTTCCAGCAGCGTTACCGTCAGGGTTCTTGGAATAAAATACTTCGGCTTGTTCTTTATCTTCACCCCAGATTGCGGCGCAACTTATTCCTAGAGGACGATGATCATGTAGATCGCCAAAATTCTCAGGGAGAATTTTGGCGGTTTCAATATCGAAACCTAAATATTTTTCACTCATAGCGAGAAATGAAGTAGCTGACTATTTAACTTTATAAGCAAATAATTTGTTGTCGTTCATCATAGGTAGAAAAAGTAATTTCTTTTTATGAAGGTATTCGATATCAGCGCTACCTTGGTCAAGTTCTAGTAGGCTAGTTACAATACCTTTTGCACTTACATGAAAAAGCCCACCATTTAACCAGTCGGTAACATAAAAACCAATTTCATCGTTGCCTTCAACACCATCAAGATTTCCGACGGGACTACCATCTCCAATAGATGAAATCTTTTTTGTTTTAAGTGAGATGCGTTTCAAGTGCCCCGCGACTTCAGTAGCAAAGCCGTCAGTCATTTCTCCCCAAGCGCCAACGATGATGTCATCTTCAGTGAAATGTAAGCCGTTTGGGCTTTCAAGTTCATCGGACTCAATCCAGATTTGAAAATCATTGCCAGTCAATTTGTGGACACGGTTTAACACCATATCCGATACATAAATATCGCCATTGTCTGTGGTGGTAACATCATTTAAAAATTTTGCATCGTCTACTTTGTATTTATTAATAATACGTCCGTTATCAATATTGATAGCGATCAGTTCATCAATATCAGCGATATAAAGTGTACGGTCATAAATCGCCAAACCTTTTGGTGCATTAAGTCCTGTCATCCATTTTTCATTTATGATTCTGCCATCCATAGACACAATCGAGATGAAACCATTACCATCTTTATCATTTGGTCCACCATTAATATTGGAAACGTAAAGGTGATTGAGTTGTGAATCGTAGATAACAGACTCTGGATTAGAAAGACCATCTAGTTCCCATGCCAGTTCTACTGTTACAGAATTAGCGTTGGCTGAATTTATAAACAATAATGATGAGACTAAAATAAGATGTAGACTACGATTAAACATAGGATTAACTCTCCGTGAATAAGTGTTTTTGAGTATGGTGTTTATAATTTAATCTGAAAAGAATAAACGCTTTAATTCTTCCCCTGGATCTTTTGCTTTCATAAATGCTTCGCCGACAAGAAAAGAATTTACATTATTCTTACGCATTAATTTAACATCATCCGGGGTGTGTATGCCGCTTTCGGTGACGACAGTACGATCATGAAAAACATCGGGTAACAAGCCGAGCGTTGTATCCAGATCAGTTTCAAAGGTATGCAGGTTACGGTTATTAATGCCTATTAAAGGTGTGCGTAACATCAAGCCGCGTGATAGTTCTACGCGGTCATGCACTTCAACTAATACATCTAGTCCAATTTCATTGGATACGCCTACTAAATCTTGCATCTGCATATCGGATAAAGCCGAAACTATAATCAGGATTGCGTCAGCACCCATTGCTTTAGCTTCATAGACCTGATAAGGATCGATCATAAAATCCTTACGTATAATTGGTAAATCACAAGCAGCGTGTGCTTGCTTTAAATAATCATCGGTGCCTTGAAAAAACTGTATGTCGGTTAATACTGATAGACAACAAGCACCGCCATCGGCATAACTTTTTGCAATGTCTGCGGGATTAAAATTTTCACGAATAACACCTTTACTTGGAGAGGCTTTTTTAATCTCAGCAATAACAGCGGGCTTACCTGTTTCTATAGTGCCAAGTAATCGAGAAGTAAATCCGCGTCTGCCAGCACTATCATCAGCACGTGCCTTTAAATCATCAAGAGATGTTTTCCTTTTAACGTGCTCAACATACTCAGATTTATAAGTGAGTATTGATTTTAGAATATCAGGTGTGTCGTCTTGCATAGTGGTTACGTTTTAAAAGATTGGCTATGTTGAATAAGTTGTTCGAGTTTTTGTTTTGCTGCACCAGAGGCAATAGTTGTTTGCGCTTTAGAAACACCGTCTTTTATAGAATCAGCAAGACCAGAGGCATAGATAGCCGCGCCTGCATTAAGGCAAACAATATCTTTCGCAGCGCTGTCAGTATTATCAAGTACAGATCGCATCATGTTTAAACTATCATCAACACCATCAACGGCTAGTTTTGAGATGTCTTGAATAGACATAGAAAAATTTTCAGGTTTAATTTGATAATTATTAATCTGTCCATTATTTAATTCTGCAATATTAGTTTTTGCAGAAATACTAATTTCATCCAGACCATCGTCTGAGTGAACAACCAGAACATGTTCGCTGCCTAACTGTTTTAATGTTTCAGCAAGCGGTGCCAGCCAATCTTTACTAAAGACACCAATGACTTGATTAGGTGCGCCGGCAGGGTTAGTCAGTGGCCCGAGTACATTAAACAAAGTACGAATGCCAAGTTCACGGCGCGGGCCAATTGCATGTTTCATAGCACTGTGATGCATCGGTGCAAACATAAAACCAATGCCGACATTTTCAACACAGCTTTCAACTTGTTTAGCGTTTAACTCAAGATTAACGCCGGCAGCTTCTAATACGTCGGCACTACCTGATTTACTGGAAACAGAACGATTGCCATGTTTGGCAACTTTTGCGCCCGCGGCTGCTACAACAAAAGCAGAAGTAGTTGAGATGTTAAAAGTATTAGCGCCATCACCACCGGTACCGCAGGTGTCGACTAAATGTGTCTTATCAATATTTACTTTTTCAGCAAGTTCACGCATGACTTCAGCAGCAGCGGTGATTTCGTCAACACTTTCACCTTTTAAACGCAGCGCAACCAATAGTCCGCCTATTTGCGCCGGAGTTGCTTCACCTTGCATAATGGTTTTCATCACCATATGCATATCAGTGCGACTTAAATCGTTGCAGTTGATAACTTCGTTAATTGCTGTTTTGATATCCATTTATGCGTTTTACAACTAAGTGTTCTTAAGAAAGTTTGCCAGTAGTTCGTGACCGTATGATGTCAAAATTGATTCGGGATGAAATTGCACCCCTGATATTGCTAATTCATTATGTCTAATACCCATGATCTCATCCATCTCACCATCTTTGGTTTGTGTCCATGCGGTGATTTCAAAGCAATCAGGCAAAGATTCTTTTTCGATGACTAGAGAATGATATCGTGTAGCTGTGTATGGGTTTTCAAAGCCTTTAAAAACATCGGTATTATTATGATAAATATCAGATGTTTTACCATGCATGATATTGTGTGCATGCACGATCTTGCCACCAAAAGCCTGACCTATGCTTTGATGCCCAAGGCAAACACCTAATAAAGGTATTCTCCCTTTGAAGTGATTAATCAATTCTACAGATATGCCTGCTTCATTCGGGGTACACGGGCCGGGTGAAATAACAATATAAGTCGGTGATAGTTTTTCTATTTCAGCGACAGTAATTTGATCATTACGATGCACTTGTACCTCTTGATCCAGTTCGCCAAAGTATTGAACCAGGTTGTAGGTAAAGGAGTCGTAATTGTCGATCATTAATAACATAGTGTTACCTTAAAATATGCCCGAAATTATACTAGGCCTTTTTCGGCCAGGCTAACTGCTCTAAATATTGCGCGGCCTTTGTTCATGGTTTCGTCCCATTCATTTTTTGGCACCGAGTCGGCGACAATGCCTGCCCCAGCTTGTATATGCAAGGTCTTATCTTTAATCACTGCGGTACGTATAGCAATAGCGGTATCCATATTCCCATTCCAGGATAAATACCCGACTGCACCAGAGTATACGCCGCGTTTTACCGGTTCTAATTCATCGATAATTTCCATCGCTCGAATCTTCGGTGCGCCTGAAACTGTGCCGGCTGGGAAGGTAGCACGTAAGACATCAATTGCGCTCATTCCGGCTTTTAATTTCCCTGTGACATTAGAAACGATATGCATGACATGTGAATAGCGTTCGATTATCATTTTATCGGTTAAAGTTACTGTTCCCATTTCGGCAACGCGGCCAGCATCGTTGCGACCTAAATCTATTAACATTAAATGTTCAGCGAGCTCTTTTGGATCTTGTAGTAGTTCTTCTTCTAATGCCTGATCTTCTTCTTCGTTCATGCCGCGTGGGCGCGTACCTGCAATCGGTCTGACGGTAACAGTATCATCTTCAAGACGCACCAATATTTCGGGTGATGATCCTACAATCTGAAAATCATCTAGATTAAGAAAATACATATAAGGTGACGGGTTCAAACAACGTAATGCACGATAGAGATCGATGGGTTCTGATTCAAACGGAATAGAAAGTCGTTGAGACAACACCACTTGCATGCAATCACCATCGACGATGTATCGTTTTATTTTTTCAACGCCGGCTTGATAATTTTCTTGGGTAAAACCGGAAACAAAATCTTTTTCATCTACAGTTCGAGAACCATTTGATTTTGATTTTTCAATTTGTTTATTAGCAAGTGTTTCTACCAATGCATCAAGACGTTGTTGTGCATTTGCAAATGCATTGTCATCAACAGGATTAGCATGAACAATGATTTGTAATTTTCCAGCAAGATTATCAAACACAACAACTTCATCTGAAACCATTAATAAAATATCAGGCGAACCAATTGGGTCGTCTTTGTCTTTATTTTGGTTTTTATTTAGGCGTGGTTCGATGTATCGAATAGTTTCATAACCAAAGTAACCAACTAGGCCACCATTAAAACGTGGCAAGCCTTCAATTTCTGCTGCTTTATAGGTTTTTTGTATACGTTCAATTTCTGCTAATACATCATCAACAGTATATTCTTCTATAAGGTTGCTATTTTCTTTAATGGTTATTTGATTAGCATTCGCTGTAATAATTTTTTTTGCGGGTAAGCCTATAATAGAATAGCGGCCCCATTTTTCTCCGCCTTGAACTGATTCAAATAAATAGGAATAGGGTGCCGCACATAGCTTCATGTAAGTGCTAAGTGGTGTATCGAGATCGGCTAATACTTCGCGCATCAAGGGAATGCGGTTATAGCCTTTGCTGGCGAGCTGATTAAATTCGTTTTCGTTTATCATTATTATTCAATGAATCAATTAATGAAACAGTTGTGGTAGTTCTGCCAGCGAATCGACAACGGCATCAGGATTAGTCTCGCGTATGTCATTACCATGATTATAACCGTAACTAACACATACAATTTGAAAGCCAGCTGCGCGTGCGGCTTTAACGTCACTTTCTGAATCACCAATCATTAATGATTGCGCAGGGTCTTTTTCGAAAACCGTAGCAGCATGTAAGAGCGGCAAGGGATCAGGTTTTTTCTTAGCTAGGGTGTCTCCTGCAATGACAATACTCATATCATTCATAAGACCTAGCTTTTCGAGTATAGGGCCAACGAATTGTCCACTTTTGTTTGTAACACAACCAAGTTTAATATTTTTTTCTTTTAGAAAATCGATGCCTTCACGTACACCAGGATAACAAATGCTAGTAGCGCACATGTTGTCATTATAAATAGGTATAAATTTTTCAAAGGCTTCATCGAAAAGTTTGGTTTCGGCTTCACCATCAATATCGTTTGTTAATGCACGATGTAATAATTTATCAATTCCATTGCCGACCCAATGTCGTATGTTTTCGATATCTCGTTCAGCGATTGATAATTCGCTCAATGTTTTATTAACGGAATATGCGAGGTCAGGTATTGAATCGACCAAGGTACCATCAAGATCAAGTAAAACCAGTTCGGGCGTTTTGATAGGCATAATTTAATACGTACAGAATGAATCGACTGCTAGCTTTTAACCAGAGTCAGTTGTTCTCGCATCGCGCTGATAGTTGCCTGATAGTTATCGCTGTTAAAAATAGCGGAACCGGCGACAAAGGTATCTGCGCCTGCTTCAGCTATTTGACGAATATTATCAATTTTAACGCCACCATCAATTTCAAGTCGGATTTTGCGACCAGAATCATCTATCAAGTTTCGAGCTGCTTTGAGTTTATCCAGAGCTGAATCAATAAAGGATTGTCCGCCAAAGCCGGGGTTTACCGACATCAATAAAATCATATCGACTTTATCCATGACATATTCAAGTGCATCTAGCGGTGTCGCAGGATTAAATACCAATCCAGATTTACAACCATTATCTCGGATTAATTGTAATGTGCGATCAAGGTGCTCTGAAGCTTCTGGGTGAAACGTAATATAGTTTGCACCTGCTTCAGCAAAATCAGGAATAATGCGATCCACCGGTTTAATCATTAAATGCACATCAATCGGCGCAGTGATACCGAAATCACGTAAGGCTTTGACGATGACAGGACCAAATGTCAGATTCGGTACATAGTGATTATCCATGACATCAACATGGACAAAATCAGCGCCTGCCGACAAAACAGCCTCGGTATCTTCTCCGAGTCTGGCCATGTCGGCAGACAAAATTGAAGGTGCAATTACTGGGTCAAACATCTTATAAACCGTTGGTTTTCATACTATATCCGATAAAGAGCGCAACTTTACCTGATTAACCTATATGTTGCACGATTTTGAGAGCTGATTAGGCTTGGTTGGTACGTTGTTTGCGGCAGATTATTGCTGGAGAATATGTTCCTGACATTCTCGACTACCTACATCGGTGTAGGTATCCTGCATAATATGCACTTCCATCATCCATGGCGGTCGTACTTGTTGCTGTAAATATGCTGAGGTTTAATAGAGGTTATATGAGACATAAATATCAAATAAGCGTGATTTTTTTCATACTACTGACTAGCGCATGGTCAGTCAGCGCAGACAAGTTGGATCGTGATCGTGAGAAAGAGGTTACTGATAAATTAGCAGAAGAAGCAGAAGCGACGGAGATTGTCTGGTTAGGGGCTAATGATGAAGAATTTATGGCATTACTCAACGATCAAACAGATGACATTGCTAAGGGTGCGGCCATTATTTTACATGGAATGGGTGCTCATCCGGATTGGCCGCAAACGATATCGCCAATTCGTCTTGCGTTACCAGACTATGGTTGGACAACATTGTCTATACAGCTTCCTGTTATTGCGCCAGAAAATAAAGTCGAAGATTATGGTAATACATTAGAACAAGCCGTAGCACGTATTGAGGCGGCTGTGGCTTTCCTCCGTGAACGTAAATATTTGAATATTGTTGCAGTGGGTCATAGTTTTGGTGCTGCCAGCGCATTGTCTTTTCTTGAAAAGACCGATGAGCGAAAAATTATGGCTTTGGTTGCCATAGGTTTACAAGATTATGCTTTTGTAAAACCGACGCTGGATTTGTTGGGTTTAATCGAAAAATCAAAAGTTCCTATATTGGATATTTACGGAAGTCGTGATTTTAGAGAAGCAATAGATCAAGCTGCCGATAGAAGACTTGCGGCAAAAATAGGTAGTAATGAGGAATATGCACAATTGGAAATAGTTGGAGCAAATCATTATTTTAATAAGGTCGAGGAAGTTCTGATTAAGCGTATTCGAGGTTGGCTTGATATAGCAGCGCCAGGTGTCTCTATCGTAGTTAATAAAGGTAGGTAATAAATAGTAAGAAAAGCCTATTAAATCAGCAAAAAACTATTTGACAGCATACAAACAGCTTAAAAAAGTCACTTAATTCTCTGCGACAAACTCGGTTCAGAGTGATAATGTTTATGGTAAGTTTGGAATTCGTTATGGATTACATCGCTTGATTATTCAGGAGAAAAGTATGGCAGGGGAAATGGAATCAATAGAAACGTTAAGCAAAGATGAACGTATGTGGGGTATGTTTTGTCACCTCATTGCTTTTTCAGGATATTTGATTCCCCTAGGTAATTTATTGGGTCCTTTAGTAATCTGGATGATTAAAAAAGATGAGATATCTTTTGTTGATGATCAGGGAAAAGAGTCTCTGAATTTTCAATTAACGATGTTCATTGCTTTTATCGTTTCTGGCATTTTGACACTAGTGTTGATTGGTTTTCTGATGCTTGCTGTGCTTGTTATTTATCAGATAGTTGTTGTCATCATGGCATCGATTAAAGCAAACGATGGTATTAGATATCGTTATCCATACACAATACGTTTTATTAAATAAAGGAATCTCTGATTAAGTCTGGGTCGAATAGATTGCTGGTTAAAACATTCTGATTCAAGGCGTGAAACGCGCGTAATAGCACAGCTATTGCGAAGTTTTACAACGCAGAAGCAGGATGTTTTAATCGTAAGATATCGATTCATGATTTAATCAGAGGTTCCTAAACTATACAGGGAGATAGAGTTATGACTGAATTTATTCTAGTTATTGTCATTTTTTCAATCGTGGTGCTTATGAAGGCGGTGACTATTGTCATTCAAGGTAATGAGTATACTGTAGAGCGTTTTGGTGAATATACGCGTACCTTACGTCCGGGCTTACACGTTATCATTCCTTTCTTCGATAAGATTGGTGCCAAGTTGAATATGATGGAAACCGTCATTGACGTGCCATCACAAGAAGTGATCACTAAAGATAATGCCATGATTAGAGTTGATGGCGTTGTTTTCTTTCAAGTAATAAATGCGGCGCAAGCGGCTTATGAAGTGAATAATCTTACCCGGGCTATTTTGAATTTAACCATGACCAATATTCGTACGGTAATGGGCTCGATGGATTTGGATGAATTGTTATCACAACGTGACAAAATCAATGCGCAGTTATTACATGTCGTTGATGAAGCAACCAGCCCCTGGGGTCTAAAGGTCACTCGTATCGAAATTAAGGATATCTCTCCACCTAAGGATTTGGTTGATTCTATGGCTAGACAGATGAAAGCAGAGCGAGAAAAACGTGCTTTAATTCTTGAAGCCGAAGGCGAAAAACAGGCTGAAATACTGCGCGCCGATGGTGAAAAACAAGCAGCAATTTTAGAAGCTGAAGGACGCAAGGAATCTGCGTTTCGTGATGCTGAGGCAAGAGAACGTCTAGCCCAAGCTGAAGCAAAAGCTACTGCGGATGTTTCCGACGCTATAGCCTCGGGGGATATTCAGGCGATTAACTATTTTGTTGCAAATAAATATATTGAGGCATTAAAGGATATTGCTTCTGCGCCGAATCAAAAGGTTATCTTAATGCCATTGGAAGCAAGCAATGTGATCGGCGCCATTGCCGGTATTACTGAGATTGCTAAAGAAACCTTTGGCAAAGATGATAGTAAACCCGGTGGTCAGGTTTAGGATATAAAACTTAAGAAATAGTTAAGGAGTAATGATATGGAATGGTTAGATCAAATTGAGTTTTGGTATTGGCTTGTTGCTGCAGTTGTCATGATCATTCTTGAAATGGTTTTGCCGATGGCTTATTTCTTATGGATGGGTGTCTCAGCTTTTGTCGTAGGATTGCTTTTATTTGCTGTGCCTAATATGCCATTGTTAATCCAAGTGGTAATCTTTGGTGTGTTATCCGTTGTTACTTTGATTCTTTATAAGCGACATCAAAAAGAAAACCCTGTTGTTAATGATGAACCTAATTTAAATCGACGTGGCGAACAATATGTCGGTCGACTTTTTACTCTGGAGGAAGCTATTATTAATGGTGTTGGTAAAGTTAAAGTGGATGATTCATTCTGGAAGGTAAGAGGTTCAGATATGCCTGTAGGTATGAAAGTACGTGTTCTCAGTGTTGATGGCACTGTTTTTAATGTTGAGACAGAAACGATGTTTTCTGGAGAACAATAGTATTATTCATTAGTGGGTCATTATGCTGTGCAATAGTTATTATTCATGTTGGGCTAAGTATGCTGTGCAATAGCCCAGGTAGCATGTTCGCGAACTAAAGCAGAAGGATCGTTGGCTCGTTCCTTTAACGCGTTAATTACTCCATTGGTACTGGGCGCATTACCTAAACCTACAGCAATGTTTCTTGACCAGGCTTCATAACCAATTCTTCTGATTGCTGAACCTTCCGTATTTTTTAAAAATTCTGTTTCAGTCCATGCAAATAATCCGACTAGTGTTGGTGAATCGAGACCATGTCGTACACGGAAGTCATCTTCTTCAGAATTTTTAGAAAACTTGTTCCAGGGACAAATCAATTGGCAGTCATCACAACCGTAAACTCTATTGCCTATCATTTTGCGAAACTCTTCTGGAATAGACTCGCGCATTTCAATAGTTAAATATGATATGCAACGTCGAGCATCAACCTGCATTGGCGCAACAATAGCCTGAGTCGGGCAAATATCAATACATGCATTACAGCTGCCACAGTGGTGTTCACTAAAAGGCTTATCTATTTCAAGTGGCAGGTCAGTATATATTTCACCAAGGAAAAACCATGAACCTGCTTTCGGGTTAATAAGATTGCTATGTTTTCCAATCCAGCCTAATCCGGCATTACGCGCCAATGCTTTTTCTAAAACCGGTGCGCTGTCTGTAAAACAACGATAACCAAAATCGCCGACTTCCTTTTCAATTTTAGTGGCGAGCTTTTGTAAGCGTTGACGCATTAACTTGTGATAGTCACGACCCATGGCGTAACGCGAGATATATGCGAGTTCATTATTATTTAATACCTGCATAGGATGCTTACTTGAAGGTGGCATGTAGTCCATTCTTACTGAGATAACACTCAGGGTTCCGGGCACAAGATCTTCAGGGCGACTACGTTTGGTGCCGTGTGATTCCATATAAGACATGGCTCCGTGTCGTCCTTGCTTAAGCCAGTCGATTAGGTGAGCTTCATCTTCAGCTAATGCTGTCGTCGTAATGCCAAGCTGTTGAAAACCTAATTCAGATCCCCAGGCTTTTATAGTGTCTGATAGTTGTTGTTTATTTTTAATATCAACTGGCATAGGTGTTATTTAGCTACTTGTTTTTAGCTCTTATTCAATAATATGTATTTGAATCTCGCCGAATGCATAAGATACCGCTATCATGAGTAGTATAATAATTAATTAAGAATATAAATATGCTCGATTTTCTAAGCCGATGGTATAGACGTTATTTTACGGATCCCCAAGCATCATTATTAGTCGTTTTGCTGATTGTGGGGATTGTCACCTTAGCAACTATGGGAAAAATGCTTGCGCCTTTGTTAGCGGCACTAGTTATCGCTTATTTGCTCGAAGGTGCAATTGCTAAGTTGCAGAAGAAAAAAATGTCCCGGTTTTGGGCCGTTAATCTGGTCTATATGATGTTTGTCGCATTTATGATGTTTGTCTTACTTATATTATTGCCACTTATTTCCAGACAAGTTAGCCAGTTTTTTAAAGAAGTGCCCGATATGATAAGCAATGGTCAAAAATTGCTCTCGCGTTTACCTGAGCAATATCCAGAATTTATTTCGGAAGAATATATCGAGGAATTGATTTCGACGATTCAAGGGGGGCTTACTGATCTTGGGCAAAATGTGTTGTCAATTTCTGTGGCTTCTATACCGGCAATTATTACAGCGTTGGTTTATCTGATTCTAGTGCCATTAATGATTTTTTTCTTTCTGAAAGATAAAGCAATTATCCTTGATTGGATGGGACGATTTTTGCCAAAGGAAAGGAAATTGGTTAATGAAATATGGACGGAAATGGATGGGCAGATTGGTAACTATGTACGTGGCAAGTCTAATGAGATTCTTATTGTTGGTAGTGTTTCCTATATTGTTTTTACTATCTTAGGTTTAAATTATGCGTCATTACTGGCGATGATTGTCGGTCTATCCGTATTAATTCCTTATATCGGTGCAGCAGTGGTTACTTTACCAATTGCTTTCGTTGGCTATTTCCAATGGGGTTTAGAACCAGATTTTGTTTGGTTAATGGTTAGTTATGGCATCATCCAATTTTTAGATGGTAATGTACTAGTGCCGGTTCTTTTCTCAGAAGCGGTTAATTTACATCCGGTTGCTATTATTGTTGCGATACTGGTATTCGGTGGTCTTTGGGGTTTCTGGGGCGTGTTCTTTGCGATACCTTTAGCAACTTTAGTAAAGGCGCTTATCAATGTCTGGCCGGTTCATGAAGGTGATGATGTGACTCTAACGGGTAAAAGCTAAGCTGCTTAAATTGAATGCTGTAGGGCGGGTACTGATTTTGAGTATTTAATGTAGAGCCTGCATTCATGCAGGCTCTACGCGTAAACTTATTCTATGTTTGCGCCAACAACAGCAGCCATCTGCATCATGTTGATGGTTTCGCCTTCTTTCATGTTAGTAAGGTCTGTGAGCTTGCCTGACTTACTTGTAGATTTTGTATTTTTGAATATAGATAATAACTTAGCATCAGCGACGATGTACTTGCCGGCGTTCTCTGCTTTGCCATTTTCAGTTTTAGTTTGAAGCTTATTGCATTTAACATAGTCCCATAATTTTTTGGTGATCTCTGTTCTAGGAAGTTCGGTTGCGCCCAATAGAGCTGCCAGTTCACTTTTCAACTTTACAGGTTTACTTAATCCTTTTGCTTCTGCCATCTTTAACTCCTTCATATCTAGGTTTAAATGAAATTATTTTCAGGGTCAGATTTTCTGCCCGTTTATTTTTTAAAATTCATCTGTAGGGAATGCTCCCCTCTTCACCGTCATTGACGATGAAACAATAAATTAATCCCTTGCTAACAAATTACTAAGGATCTAAATGTTGGTTAATAAGGGCAACCACCTTCACCGGTTGCTAGAAGTACTTTAACTAAATCTTATTACAATATCCAGCCAGCATGCTTACTGACTTTATCATGTGATCTGGAATGACTATTATGAATAGCGAGACGAAGCAGATTAGCAGTAGAAAGGTGATTCTAATTTGCTGTGATATTAGTGAGTTAGGAATAATATTTAAGGAACCTCTGATTAAGTCTGGGTCAAATAGATTGCAGGTTAAAATATCCTGATTCAAGGCGTGAAACGCGCGTAATAGCAGGGTTATTGCGAAGTTTTGCAACGCAGAAGCAAGATATTTTAATCGCAAAATATCGATTCATGAGTTAATCAGAGGTTCCTTGAGGCTATAAGCTAGTGTTATAGGCATAAATAAGCTTGAAAATATTTTACAGTTTGAGCTTATTGATATTCGGCAATCAGCATTGTTAAGTCATCACTGTTAGCTTGGTTAGCGGCGAATTGTTCCGCGTCATTATAAATGTCTTGTATTAGCGACGTACAATTAAGAGCTCGATGTACACTTATAAAAGTCAATAAACGTTCAGCGCCGTAAGAATTTTTTAAATTATCACGCCATTCGATCAGGCCATCAGTGTAGGCAATAATTTTGTCGCCAGACTGTAATTGATAGCTCTCTTCAATGTATTTTACCGGTTCATCTATAAATAATCCGAGTGGACAACCGGCTTCTTTAAATATGACCAGTTCCGAGTTATCTGCTGGTGCAACAATAATAGAAGGGTGCCCTGCATGGGTTACGTTCATTAGACCATCGGGACTAATTCGAAATAAGATACCGGTGACCGAGCGACCGGTATTACGTGAGGAAATTAAACGATTTAATTTGCGTATAGATTTATCCGTGGCTAGATTTGGTGTCAGACTATCGATGGCAATATGTACCATCATCGTCATTAATGCGGCAGATATGCCATGACCAGTCGCATCGCCGATGAAGATCGCAAGCTCGCGTTCGCGATTTAAAATGAAATCATAAACATCACCGGAAACCAAATCATAAGGTTCATATATCAGGGCAATATCAAGATAATCAACATCAATGATTGTCGGTAGTACCGTTTGTTGAAAATCAGCTGCCAGCTTTAATTCATTTTCAAAATCGTGTTCTTTCGAAGAAAGAGAATCCAGAGGTTGTTGAAACGCATGTTGTTGCATGATTTGACTCGAGTATAAATAGTGACAATTCAGTGTTTATAGCGGCAACCCCAAGTATTTCTTAATGCAAATAAATGCACATTCAGGAGAGAAGTCTGGTCGCGCCATGTGCCAACGCGACCAGAGATAAATCGAGAGTTAGTCTTCCCAGGTATTAATGTAATAGTCTTTGCCGTTATATGGCATGACCCACATTTGGTACATACAGGTAAACCACATGAAGCTAGATGCCAATGAATAACCGACGCCGCCAATCATGGTGAACCAGGCAAAACCTGGATGCCATTTGGTCAACCACCAGGAAATGATATCGAGTATCAGGAAGATAAACGGCATCAAGATAGTGACTTCTTTTAGCCATTTTGGAATACCTACTGAAAAACTAAAGATGAAACCCATAAGGAAAAAGATAAAAGCGATACCAAACAGGTGAATGTGCGAGACACGTGTTAAGGAATCAACCGAGGCACCTTGATCAGCTTGTGCGATTTCTTTCATGACATCGTAGTTAGTAAGTGCAGGTAAGCCGGGCATATTGCCATGACAACCAGCACAATAGAGGTCAACTTCTGGTTTAACATCCGTCTTCCATGCTTCTTCCGATGCACCGTCTCTGGCCCAGCGAATCATCTTTGCGCGAATATCTTCGGGTGCCTTATCCTTCATTGAGCCGTTTAGTTTCGCTTCCAGTTTGCTATTACCGCGGTTGCCATAATAACTGTAGACAATGTCATCAACAGATAAACCCAGTTTTCCATCGGCCATGCCATGTGTCAGCAGGATTTGCGCGCCGGCCATAACTAGACCAAAACCAATGGTTAATAGATAGCCTGTAAAAAGCATGCGGATAGATAGGCCGAGACTAGGTAAATTAAACCAAGTAGTCTTATTGGGTTGTTTCATATTTTTTCTCGCTTTTTGTTATTATTATGCGTTATTAATGGTGATTAATAGGTCTGCGTTCGATTTTAGTTTCTCTCAGAACTTTAATCTAGACTAATGTTATTTTAAATATTTAAAGCACGTCATTGGCGAAATCAGCCAAACGTGAGCGTTCTCCGCGCATTAAGGTAATATGCCCGCTATGTCCCCAGTTTTTAAATCGGTCTACGACGTAGGTAAGACCAGACGTCGTTTCTGTCAAATAAGGCGTGTCAATCTGTGAAATATTACCCAGTACAATCATTTTACTTCCGGGGCCTGTACGTGTGATCAGGGTTTTCATCTGCTTTGCCGTCAGATTTTGCGCTTCATCGACAATGATGTAACGGTTTAGAAAGGTGCGGCCTCGCATAAAATTGAGAGAACGTATTTTAATTCGTTTGGATAACAAATCCGAAGTAACGGCACGTTCCCAATCATCATTGTTATCCGTGTTGGTTAATACTTCGAGGTTATCCATCAAGGCTCCCATCCACGGCGCCATTTTTTCTTCTTCGGTTCCGGGTAGAAAGCCTATATCTTCACCAACAGGAATGGTGACGCGTGTGATAATAATTTCGCGGTAGAGTTTCTGATCCATTACTTGTGCAAGACCTGCTGCAAGAGAGAGTAAGGTTTTCCCCGTCCCGGCAACACCAAGGATAGTCACCAAATCGACATCGGGATCCATTAACATGTTTAAGGCAAAATTTTGTTCACGATTCTTTGCATTAACACCCCAGACTGATTTTTTATCTTCTCTATAATCCGTTGCGTGTACTAGCGTGGTACTTTCGTTGTCAGTTTTTTTTACCAGTGCTTCAAAGCCGACCCCTTCTTCAGAATATAAACATTGATAGGGATAGCATTCCTCCAGCGGCTGGCCTTGTATTTTATACAAGCTACGTAAATCTTCTTGCCATGAAGTAAGCGCATCAGATTTAGCCTCCCAAAAGTCATCGGGTAATTTATTAATGCCGGTATAAAGTAAGTCAGCATCATCAAGTACTTTATCGCTGGTGTAATCTTCAGTATGGATACCAATAACATGTGCTTTGATACGTAAGTTGATATCTTTGGAGACCAGCGTGACGACTTTGTCCGGGTATTTTTTTTGTAAGGAAAGCGTTGTGCTGAGTATAGAATTATCGGCATTTTTTCCTGGCAGAGTTTCCGGCAAGCTGTCCGCTAGAATTTGTGTTTGTAAAAATAATCGACCACATGGAGCACTGTCTCCGTTCACTTGCAATGCTGAAGTGAGTTTCAGGCCATTATTAATATCATCCGTTCCTGCGGTTTTAATAATATCATCTATAAAGCGGCTGACTTGACGCACGTTTCGCGCTACTTCGGAAAGGCCTTTTTTGCCAGCATCAAGTTCTTCCAATACCACCATCGGGATGAAAAGATCATGCTCCTGAAAACGGAACAGTGCGACTGGGTCATGCATTAAAACATTCGTATCTAATACGAATAATCGAGTGAGATCTTTTTCTGACATTAGATTACCTCAACATTTTTATTATAAGTTTTTAACTGCTTCGAGAACCTCTTCAATATGCCCTTTAACTTTTACCTTGCGCCATTCGTTACGTAAGATGCCTTTTTCATCTATTAAAAAAGTGGATCGTTCTATACCCATATGTATTTTGCCATACATATTTTTTTCTTTGATGACATCAAAGAGCGTACAAAGTTTTTCATCTTCGTCCGAGAGTAAATCGAAAGGAAATTTCTGTTTTTCCTTAAATCGTTCATGAGAAGATAATTTATCGCGCGACACACCTAATATGCGGGTGTTGCGAGAACTAAATTTGCGAATATTATCTCTAAAATCCTGACCTTCCAGAGTACAACCCGGGGTACTGTCTTTTGGGTAGAAATACAGAACAATATTTTTACCTTTCAGATCCGAGAGTTTGATGGTTTGTTCGCCAGTTGCAGGCAAACTAAATGCAGGTACTTTTTTCGCAATACTGACTTTGCTCATAATCTAATAATAGCTCGTATATTTTATTTTTCGTAATAAATATTTTCTTAGGGGACTTCTAAAAATAGTGATTTTTTTGTGAGTGCGAGGAAGCGACGCACGGAGAATCTGAGTGTATATCTAATACATGAAGGTTCGAGTACGGCGCTGACGAAGCAATCATAAAAAAAGCGCATTTTTAGGAGTACCCTTATTTTACAGGTTCCATTATGGCATCAAGATTAAGGCGGTCACAAAATTCAATGAAATCGCCGCGCATGCCTGCAATAGAGGTATCTAAAGGGATGCTTACCAACATATGCAGGGAAAACATCTTCGCCGCGGTATGTGATGCCTCGTAGGTATGTGATGCCATTTCCTGAATACGCAAATCATTACTCAACATGAAATTGGCGATATCATAAATAATTCTCGTTTGGTCAATGCCAACGACATCAATGGCATAGGGCATAGTATCACCCTGCAAACTTTCAACTTCAGTGCGATTCGTCAGAATTTTGATGTCGTGCTGCTGTTCCAGATTAGCCAACATCGCTTCGATTTTAGCAATCGAGTCCCAACTTCCTGATAAAAAAAGCATCAATGAAAGCTGATGACCTAGCACTTTAAATTGGCTATCGACAATATTGCAGCCGCTGGATTCAGGTAATTTGGAGAATGTGCGAATGATTTTGCTGGAATTTTCGATTAAGGCACTGACTACGAGATATTTCTGCATACTAAATTGTAGGGATATTCAGGTAATTATTGTAAAAATAGTCTGATTTTAGTGTCATTTACGTAAAGCCATCCTATTAGGAATTATAAAAGCTTATTGCCCTTGTCATAGGGACGTTTCATTAAGTACCATACACGTTTTTGCCAATTACTCATAATTACTAAAAATATGTTTACTGGAAGTATGGTTGCCGTTGTTACCCCAATGCAGGCAGGGGTTCGTCCTGATACTGAGCTTGATCATCAGGCATTAGAGAAATTACTCGAATTTCATATCGAGCAGGGTACCGATGCGATCGTCTCTGTCGGCACAACAGGCGAATCGGCGACGCTAACAGAGAAAGAACATTGTGCGGTGATTAAAGAAATGGTCGAAATTGTGAATGGTCGGATTCCGGTCATCGCTGGTACCGGTGCAAATTCGACTATCGAAGCAATTGCGTTGACTAAAAGCGCAAAGGAAGTCGGTGCCGATGCCTGTTTACTGGTGACACCTTATTATAATAAGCCAACACAAGAAGGCTTGTACCAACATCACAAAGCGGTTGCCGAGGCGGTAAATATTCCGCAAATACTTTATAATGTACCGGGCAGAACAGCCTGTGACATGTTGCCGGAAACGATCATTCGACTTGCTTCAGTAGATAATATTATTGGTGTTAAAGAAGCGACGGCAGATTTATCAAGAATAAAGCCAATTCAGGAAGGCACATATGATGACTTTCTATTATTGAGTGGCGATGATGAAACTACCAAAGATTTTATTCTTCAAGGTGGTCATGGTTCTATTTCGGTTACCGCCAATGTAGCACCGAAGGCGATGCATGAGATGATTGAGCTGGCATTAAAAGGAGATGTTGAAGGTGCAACTAAAATTGATGAGACCTTATTAGGTTTGCATCAAAAACTATTTGTCGAATCAAACCCAATACCAGTGAAATGGGCGGTACATAAATTAGGTTTGATACAAGCAGGAATTAGACTGCCGATGACCTGGATGTCGGAATCAGTAGAAACAGAATTACTTAATGCCATGAAACAGGCAGGAGTTATAAATTAATATTATGTCAATTTTAAGAAACTTGGTTTTACTCATTTGTACGTTAAGCATTGTTGCTTGTTCATCCTTGCCGAACTTGGATGAAGTATTAACGGATAAGCGCAAAACCTATCATAAGAGTCGAGACCTGCCGACACTGGAAGTGCCTCCTGATTTAACGATCACCGAAGGTGAATACGCAACGGCAATTCCTAGTGATGAACAAGCTAATACCTTAAGCGAATTCCAAAGACAACGTGCTGCTGGCACACGTAAATCAATTGGTGGAGCCGTACTTGGTGGTGGCCAAGCTGATGGTGAACAATGGTTAGCATTACAAGGCGACAACGCTGATATCTGGCCACAGTTACATCAGTTCTGGAAAGAGAAAGGCTATGTGTTGGATCTGGATGATGCAGAGTTAGGTGTGTTAGAAACAGGTTGGAAAGATGGTGAAGGCGAGAAACATCGATTCAAAATTTTTACCGAGCCAGGTGAAACGGGTGATACGATCTTATTTCTATCTAGTGAAAGACAAGAGTTGTCGGAAGGAGATTGGCTAGAAGCAAGTGCCGATGTGGAGTTGGAAAAGAAAATGATCCGTAAACTAAGTCTGCATTTTTATGGTACTACTTTTGATGCTCCAACAAGTGTTGCCGACACTAGCAGTACAACTACTTCAAAACCTAAAGAAGAAAAAACATTTAGAGCTCAATCCGAAGTACTAGATGCAGGTGATGGAAAAAGTTATCTGGTTATTCCGGAAGAGTTTACCAGTGCATGGCGTGATACCGAGCTAGTGATTCAACGTGCTGGTTATATTGTTCAGGAAAGCAGCCAGGAAAGCGGCACCTATAATATTCTTTACTACAAACATAAGACTGAAGAAGATGAAGGTTTATTTGATAAGCTAAAATTTTGGGGTGATGACGATGATGAAGGTATTCCTTATCAGTTAAGTCTCACAGGCGTTGGTGTTAAGACTGAAGTGATTGTTATGAATGAAGATGAGGAATGGGAAACAGGAGATGATGCAGGGGTTATTCTTTCTACACTAAAGGATTTGTATAACAACCTATAATTATTATTTGAGAGTGAGTCTTTTTCTATATTAGGTTTCGTCTAATGACGAGTCACTTTTCTTTGCGTGGCCAAAGAAAACTAACGAAAAGAAAGGCCGGGTACGATACACCCACATCGGTAACACATTAATACAAGT
>DUBV01000087.1 GCA_012960105.1 Thiotrichaceae bacterium
TTACTAAAACCGGTAATTTTTGCAGTCTGTTGATTCCATTCATTGATCTTACCCTCAGTATCAATGCCAAAGATCGGTGCATTGGCAGTATTGATCAATTGGGATAATTCAGCAGTAACTTGTTCTCGTTCTGCAGTTCGTTCCTTAACGCGGATGTCCAGTGTTTCATTCGCCTCAAGTAGTGCCTTCTCCGCATGTTTAAGTTCAGTAATGTCGACAATTACACCATCGAGATAAAGTAGCTTGTCTTGTTCATCGAAAATGCCATTTCCTTTCTCATATACCCAGTGAATGGTTCCATCAGCATTAACAATACGATATTCAATAGTGTAGGTCTTTTTCTGTTCAATGCCTTTCGTAACAATGTCTTCCACCAATTGCCGGTCATCGTCATGAATGATCGAGGCATAGGTACGCACCGTATTTTGGAGAAAGTCAGTGACAGGATAACCACTAAGTAATTCCACGTTGTCACTGATGAATTCCATCGTCCAATGCTCATCACATGCGCAGCGGTAGGTCACACCGGGAACGTTCCCAACCAGGGTACGAAAATCATCTTCAACTCTTTTTAAGCTCTTCTCTGCATCCTCTCTTTCTTTCAATGACTGCTTTAGTTGAGTGCTCATACGATTAAAAGATGAGCCTAACTGACCAATTTCATCTAATGTTTGAATCTGTATTTGTTGGTTATAATCACCCTTCATTATCCCTTCAGTACCCTTGATAAGAGCAACTAACGGTGCTGTTAATTTATTGGAAAAAAACACGGCGACCAGCACCGCTAGTAACAAAATTCCGAAGCCGAGAAGCAATAATGTCTGTTTAAGTTGTACTGCATCATCAAAGGCTTCTGCTGTTTCTATTTTGACAACCATGCCCCATTGAAACTCCGGTATATAACGCCAGGCCGCAAGAATCTCTGTGCCTTCATAGCCGATCGAGACACCGGAACCTTTCTCGCCCAAAACAGACGATTGAATCAGACGGGCTATTTCCGATCCGATAGGGAAGCGAAGATTAAATGCGGCCAGTGGGTTACGCCGTAGTGGGGCGATAACGACAGCATGGTTATCTTCTAACTTACTAATAACCACTTCCCCTGAGCGTCCAATACCAGTGTAATCAGTAGCAAGATGGTAGTAATCGTTACCATTGAGTTGAATAGCGACTACACCCAAAAACTTATCCTCATTAAACACCGGAGCGGTAATAAATGCGCTATGTGCCTCTTGTCCTTGTCCTTGTCCTTGTCCTTGCAATTCATTTTTGATTGCAGCCAATGGCGAGATTATGTTTCCTTGTGATGGTGCGTAAGGTTCAAATTGGGAAACTCTACTTTCCAGCAAGGATGCTGCTCGTTCAAATGACGATGCTAGTAATGTCTCACGGTAAAGCCCGGTTCTAAGATTGGTAGCAAAATCATCTTCATGAATAACAGTAAAGATAATATCGCCATTGGCTGCGATCAAAAGTAAATCGTAAGCATTAAACTGTTCTTTGAGTCGCCTGAGTGCAGGGCGGATTGCCATATCTTCAGAAAGATAAGCTGGACTTGTAACACCTTGGGCAAAAACAGTGGTTAAGCTTTCCAATGCATTAACAACCATAGGTAAGTTTGCCAATATTTTTACGTGGTGTTCTTTTTCTAACAGATACTCGTTTATCAAGCCAACCTTTTCATCGACCAGGTTATTCAGTGCACTTTCAACCTCATGCTCTATGGTCTGAGTGGCATTATTAATCGCCAGAATGGAGAGCATGCCCAACGGTATGAACGTGAATGTAAAAAGGATCAAGAGCAACTTAATACGAATACTCATAGTGTGGCTTCTTTCACCGTATGATCAGATATTGTTGCCGCCCAGTTATTTCCCCAAGTCTGATAAAGTTCGTCGAGATAACGTTGCCACGATTGTTGTGTGCGATACGAAGGATAGGGCAACGGACGAATGGGTTTGGTTTGACTCCAGATAATTTTGAACTGACCATCGGCTTGAATCTGACCGATATGCAGTGGTTTCCAAAGATGATTATTGAGTGCGCTAATGGTGACTTTACCTTCAGGAGCCAGATAACTTTCGCCCTTGAGAGCTTGCCGTACAGTCGAGGTATCAGTTGTGTTGGCATGGATGACTGCTTTGGCCCAGAGGTGAACCCCAAGATAGGCGGCTTCCATAGAAGCATTGGTGGTCCGATTAGCACCGTATCTTTTTTTGAAGTTTGTAACAAAACGATGATTTTCTGGAGTATCCAGACTTTGAAAATAATTCCATGCACTGTAATGACCAATCATTACCTCAATATCCATTTGTTGTAATTCATCCTCGGCAATACTAAAAGACATTACCGGTGTTTCAATTTCCTTATTATGTAGTTTCTGAAAAAAAGCCAGATTACTATCACCGTTTATAGTATTGAGTATGACATCAGCTTGGCTATTCGCGATGTCATCAATTAATTCTGAAACATCATTGCTTCCCAACGGCAAGTAATATTCTCCTACGACTTCTGCACCGATAGCGGTGAGTTGTTTTTTGATTAACGTATTGGCTGCCCGTGGAAAGACATAGTCGGAAGCTGCAAGATAAACCCGTTTCCCCAAATGCTCTATGCTCCATTTTACTGCGGGCGATATCTGTTGGTTCGGTGTTGCACCGGTATAGATGATATTAGGTGATTGTTCCAGACCTTCGTATTGTACCGAGTAGAACAATAAATGATCGTATCGCTCTACGATAGGTTTCACCATCTTACGACTGGCAGAAGTCCAGCAACCAAATAAAACACTGACCTTTTCTTGCTGTATTAATGTTTCAGCTCCTGAAGCAAAACTTGGCCAGTCTGATTTACCGTCAACAACTACCGCTTCAAGATGCCGTCCCAGCAGACCACCAGACGCATTAATTTCATCTATGGCCATTTGCGTTGCATCGACAACCGATGATTCACTAATGGCCATGGTGCCGGTAAGTGAATGCAGAATGCCTACCTTAAGAGGCTCATCATGAGAAGTATCTTGTTGTTCATAGAGAGAAAAGTTTCCGAGAAAAATAAATATTAATATACACGCTGCTACGATAGAAATGATTAGTTTAAGTATTGTTGTTCCCGATAGGTGATGTTCTTCTATAAGGTTTGAATAATGATTCCGGTCGAGTGCTAGTTGGTAAGCAGCACCGAAAAAGTAAAAGACGGTTCCCAGAACAAAGGGGGCCAGATCAACGATATAATGAATAGGATTATTTTGATGAATAAGTATAAATGCAGCAGGCGACAGCGTTAAACCGGATAAGAATGTATCCAGCGTCCATGCCACCAAGGGAAAGGCAAGCCCGAAGACGATCCCTGAAAGTGTATACTTATTCACAATACTTAATTGCATTTTTCATATCCTTAATAATAGAGATGAGATGAGATGAGATGAGAAGTTAAGCTATGATGTCGTTATGTAATGATTTGTAACTGTTATTATCTTTAAAGACGATATGTTAGTATAAACATTAATGTTAATGTAATAAAAGTAAGTTAAGGTATTTTCAGGTCAGTTATTTTTCTTTTGTGACAGGAAATAATCCAACGATGAGTCAGGATGCAGCTATTTTAGTCGTCGATGATGATGTCAGGATCAGCAAGATCCTTGATCGCTATCTGACGTTCGCGGGTTATCAAGTTAAAACAGCCGCTAATGGTGAAGAGATGCGCCGTTGTATGGAGTCTTATACACCTAACCTTATTATTCTCGATCTGCAGATGCCGGGTGAACATGGATTAGAACTGGCGAGAAAACTTCGGCAAGAGTCTGATGTAGGAATTATTATTGTCACCGGCTCGGGCGATAAAGTGGATGAAATCGTTGGTCTCGAAGGTGGTGCTGATGACTATTTAATGAAACCCGTTGAAGAGCGAGAATTACTTGCTCGAGTTCGTAGTGTCTTACGCCGAGTTATGTCTGATACAGATACATCAGATAATTCCGATAAATCAGTCGCTAGATTTTCAGATTGGATACTTGATATGACAGCGCATGAACTGAAATCCACGACGGGTGAAGAAGTTGAATTAACCAGTTATGAATTTCAGTTACTTTCAACGCTTGTTAAAAGTGCAAATCGAGTATTGAGCAGAGATCAGATCATGGATCATATTACCGGTCGTGACTGGATGCCAAGTGACAGAAGTGTTGATGTACTAATCGGCAAACTTCGTAAAAAAATTGAACAAGACCCACGACAACCATCATTGATAAAAACAATGCGTGGAGCAGGTTATAAATTTACTGCGCGTGTGTCTTATTCGTAATCACTTAAATTCCTAAGCAACAAAATGCTTGGATTCGCTTATTAAGTTAATTAAGAATTAAATTGTGAATATAAAAAACTCAACCTTACTATTTGTAATGTTTCTTATATTTCATTCAAGTGTTTTGAATATTGTTGCATGATCAGTTACGAGCTTTATCTGCTTGTTAATTTTAATTCAATACGTCGGTTACGTGCATAGGCTTCAGGTGTGTCGTCTATGTCGATTGGATGATGTTCTGCAAAGCCGGTAGCTGCCATGCGTTTAGCCAAGATGCCATTCTTAATCATTGCTTGTACGATGCTAATTGCGCGTGCAGAAGAAAGTTCCCAGTTTGAAGAGTATTGTCCGCTAGTGATAGGGCGTTTGTCAGTATGTCCATCGATACGTAATACCCAATTAATATCTTCCGGAATAATTTTTGAGATTTCTTTCAGTGTTTCCGACAGATGTTCTACCTGTTCTATACCAGTCACACCTAATTCAGCCGAGCCAGTTTCAAATAACAATTCAGAAGGAAAAACAAAACGATCGCCTTCTATACGTATACCGGGGTAATCACTTAAGGCATCCCGTAGGCGGCCAAAGAATTCTGAACGATAGCGCTGTAACATTTGCGCCTTGTTTGCCAATGCCGTATTCAAACGCGCACCAAGATCATCTATGGTTGTTTGTTTAAGTGCGATATCTTTTTCTGCGATCTCCAAAGCATTTTCTATGCCGGACAGTTGTTGCTGAAGTTCGAGTAGTTGTCGATTAAGCAATTCCATCTGTGCGAGATTAAGAATGTTTAATTCACTTTCTTCTGTTAACTTTTGTTTCACACTGTCATGTTCGGCAATTTCTTTTTCTATTTCTGCTGTCATACGTTCACGTAAGGCAGTTAAGGCGGCAATATCGATTTTTAGTGTTTGTAGAATTTCTAGTTGGTTAGCTATCGTCGCTTCATGTTCAATGAGTAATTTATTTTTTTTATCAATGCTTTGGAGTTGTGATGAAATTTGTGTATTAGCTTTGTTTAGGTTTGCTGTACGTAGTGTCAATAGTTCTTTAAGCTTTGATTTTTCTGATTTTTCTAGTGAAAGTATTTCAGCGAGTTTACTTATGCGGCTGCTAAGTCGTGCTAGTGCATCATCGCGACCACTTAATGCCGTACTGAGTACCAGATGTCCGATAATAGTGAGTAATAAAGCAAAGACGACGACCATTAATAAGGATGCCGTGGCATCAACAAATGCCGGCCAGATATCGAGCGGACGTCTGCGACGTGCTCGCGTCATGAACTACCTCTATTAGCAAGTGCATTAGCTATTGTCTTGCTTAAAAGTCTTAATTCAGAACGTAGTTCTTCGTTATCCGATGTTTGTTGTGGTTGTTCGGAGGAGGCTTTTAGTAAGCGTGCAATTTCATTTTGACTTGAGTTAAGTTGTTCAAAACGCTCATTTTGTTTATCGAGCAATTCATTAAAGCGATTAAAAGTATTACGCATATTTTCCAGTTGTTTAATCATTAAATCACGATGATTATCGTCGGATGAACTCGCGCGTTGCATTTTCTCCAAAGCATCAGCGGTTTTTTCTAATAGAGCTTGTACATAAGCGGGAGCACCAATAGCACCACCTTCCTCACCAATAATACCGCTAGAGATACGCGTACTGCTGGACAACCATTCTTCAAGTTCATTAATAAATCTGTTTTGCGCATGGCCTGCTTGTAAATCAAGAAAACCGACAACGAGAGATCCTGATAGTCCAAACAAAGAAGAAGAAAACGCGATACCCATACCGGATAGTGGTTCGGCCAAACTATTTTTTAGTGATTCAAAAATTGCTTCACCACTACTGGCTTCAACTGACATACCACCGATAAGATTACCTACCGCACTAACTGTCGACATTAACCCCCAAAATGTTCCGAGCAGACCAAGAAACACTAATACACTGATCATATATCGCGATAAGTCACGTGAGTCATCAATACGTGTACGTAGTGATTCAAGCATGGTGTGCATTGAACTGGTTGAAAGGCTTAGATCTTCTTTTCCTTCTAATAATCGAGCCATAGATGAGAGTAACTTTGGTTGTACCTTACTCGCGGTGCTTGCATCGGATTGAAAATGTTTTATCCAGGCGATCTCTGGATAGAGTTGCAAGACTTGACGAAAGTTAATACCGATACCGATAACCAGGACAGCCATGATTATGCCGTTAAAAACAACATTGGATGTAAATGCCTGGTGTAAAGGTTCTGCTAAAAAGAATGCACCGGTGATGACAAGGATGGTGAAGAGGCTCATCCATAACAAGGTTTGGATTGGACGTGTCATATTACATAACCCTTTAAGTGATGATTACATGGGGTAATTCTTACATGAATAAACTTTACTGTCGCACTTTCATTGATGATTAATTAGTCGGAAAGTGTTTTTAAATTTTCATTTAATATATCGTCATGTATTTGTTCATCCAATACTCTAATCAATTTTTGAATTCGTTGTTGTAGTTCCTTATATATTATTTGAAATTCAAGGGTTTGTTCTGCATCAGAATCAAATTCGCGTGCGGGATCATTTAAATCCCAGTGTAGTAATATAGGGGCTCCTGGAAAAAGTGGGCAACTTTCATTTGCTGCGTTTGAACAGACAGTGATAACGATATACATCTCTGGGGCATCTGTTTCGGAAAATTCATCCCAACTTTTGCTACGGAAATTCGGACTGCCTAAATTATTATTTTTAAGTAATTCTACAGCCTTTGGGTGAGGATGGGCTTTCGGTTTGCTTCCCGCGCTAAATGCCTTAAATCTTCCATTTCCAAGATGATTTAACAAAGCTTCCGCCATAATGCTACGAGCTGAATTGCCAGTACATAGAAACAAGATATTGCACTGTTTGTTATTTAACACGGTCGTTACTCCAAGTATTATTATTTTGAATAATTCTAAATGTTACTTTCATCTTCAAGCTGATAAAAGCATGCCGTGGTGAATTATTGTTATGGTATGTCTCATTTTGACGACGCAATAGCGCATCTATATGCAAAAGTTATTAGTAAATTCATCTGCTTAGAATAAAAACGAATAAAAACAGCGCGGGATCGATAGAAATAAAGGATGTTTTCTAAAAAATAATGTGAACTAGATCACGTTTTATTGACCAATCTAACGCAGAATGTGTTGTTCATCGCAAATAATTGAATTTTCGATAGTTTTATAGGGAATTAATTTAAGAATATGGAATAAAATTTGCCATAATATAGTTATAGTTTGGCCAAAAAAAAGAGTTTTTATGTTCGTAATTGGGCATAGAACAAAAGGATACATGCTTAATTTTATAAAGCGTAGAGTACAACATCTAAAGCAGCATCGCTCCAAGCTCGCTTATGAAGGCGCGCATGACAGTTACGGCTCACAGAAGATGAGTGTTTCTGATTCATTGCAAGCGCTGGAACCGCGGATCATGTTCGACGCTGCTGGTGTTGTCACCGGTGCAGAAATAGCTGCTGACAACGTAGCACAAGAACAAGCAGAGCAAGCACTCATTCCCGAAAATTTACAAGCACAGGCTGTTAATGATGAAAATGAACAGGCTGAAGAACTCGCGGCCGCATTAGTTGGTCTGGTTCCCCCCGCAGACCGAAATGAAATTATATTTATCGACAAAAGCGTCGAAGACTATCAATCCCTACTCGCAGAAGTTAGCAGTGATGCTGAATTAGTATTTATCGATGGCAATTCAGATGGTCTTGAACAAATCGCCAATATTCTTGAAACACGTACCGATATCGATGCTATCCACATTATTTCCCATGGCGAAAGTGGTGAACTCAAACTAGGTAATACCACGCTTACGCAAGAATCCATGCAGGGCGAACATACCGATGAACTGGCAACAATAGTTCAAGCTGATAAACCCATAATTGAAGGCATCGTTACTACTGCAGACTTATCACGAATTAAAGGTCAAGCCAGTGCTAGATTTATTCCCGATAATCCACGGTTAGAACCAGTATGGGCTTATGTTAAAGATATTGAGCTGGCGAATCTTAAAGTACTGGATATACCTGAATTAGCATCAATTTATGGTGGGAAAGTGCCTGTTCAGTTTGATAAACGACAACAATTAGTTCCTGATAAATCAGCTTATAAGGTGAGATTTTCAATTAGTCAGGTTGAAGATGTTAGTGTTGATAAAATGATACGTGGTGTTGTGCATGTGCAGGGAGAAGCTGAAAGTTATATTGAAAGGATGTATAAAAAAGTTGCTTCTGTTTTTATAAGAGAATCTGGCTTTTAATTTATATATAAGCGTCGTAATTATTATCTTTTATTAGTAAATGAGACTTGCTACTCATATGTTGTTTCATTATGTGAATTAGCGCACATCAATATTTCATATTAGTTATATAGTTTAAATAAGACATAACTATATGTGAGAAAATATGAATAAATATCTAATGCCTATTTCTGCAATAATTACTTTTCTCTTTCTGAATACGGCTTGTACAACAACTATAAGATCTGGCGATTCGCCTAAATTTCAAGAGACATTATTTGTTTTCGAAGATGGTAGGATGAAATTGAATTCAAGATACGTTGATAGTAAAGATGTCGTTATTTATTCTGATGGTCGTGGCGGTGAAAAAGCAGCGGTTAAAGTTCGTGTGCCGCTCCATGCTGATTTTTATCGAAATTCAATTATTGTTAATCGTATTGTAAGTGATTTTGATGAAGCAATAGGTCGACATGAAAAGGAAGATGTAAATAATATAAATTAAGTACTATGAACATAGGATAATATTATCCCGCCAATAATCTTTTTTCCGCATTTAAAATTGCGTTTTGTGTCCCTTCAATAACGACAGCATCACCGCTGTTAAATAGAAATGTTTCATCGAAGTTATCGAGTCTATCTCGGCCTCGTCTTATAGCTAATAGCGTTGTGTCAGTTTGTGTGAAATTAATATGCTTTATCGATTTACCTACGGCATAACTGTCGGGTAATAAGATGATTGTATGTAATCGCAATGTGTAAGTTTCATCAAAACCAAGGGATGTTTCTCCGCGAAAATAACCACGTAAACGTCGATATTCATCTTTCCTAGCTTGCTCAACAAAAGCCATAGATTGATCTGTAGAAATTCCTAAATGTTGAAGCACATGGATAGCAAGCATCATACTGGCTTCAAAACTTTCTGGTATGACATTATTAGCACCGACTTCATGTAATAAATCCATGTGCTGTTCATCTTTGCTTCGTACGATAATAGGAATTTCTTTATTGATTGAACGTGCGCTATGAATAATGTGTTCAGCGATCTGAGCATCATCAAAAGTGATGATTAATGCGCTGGCACACTCAATTTCAGCTTTCTGCAGTATTTCCGTATGTGTACTGTCTCCATAAAAAACATTTTCACCTGCCTCCCATGCTTCTCGAATTAAACTGTGATCGAGATCCAATGCTACGTAGGGAATTTTCATTTCGCGGAGTATGTTGGCGAGGTTCTGTCCAATACGACCGAAGCCACAAATTACGACATGTTCGGATAAGTTTGCACATGCCAAAATAAGTTCTTTAGTAGGTGCATTTAATCCACTTTTATATGTGCCACGAAATAAATATTCAGCTATATGTCCGTTATAACGAATTAAAATTGGCGTGATCATCATACTCAGTAAAGTCGCTGCAATGATGGGTTGAGTTTCTTCCAGTGTTAATAAATGATTACTTATGGCGACGACAAGCACTGCAAAACTGAATTCGCCGGCTTGTCCAAGTATTAGTCCTGTTCTGAATGCGGTTGGAAATTCATAAGCAGCAAGACGAGTTAATATTACAATAACAGTACCTTTGCCAATAATTAGGCCTGATGTTAACAGCCCAATCCAAAACCATTCCTTCAATATGATTGAGATATCTACTGATGCACCGACACTGATAAAAAACAAGCCCATCAGTACATCTCTAAAAGGTCTTATATCCGCTTGAACCTGATGTTTATATTCTGTTTCACTCAACATAAGTCCGGCTAGAAAAGCACCTAATGCAAGTGAAAGACCGAGTTGGTTTGTTAACCAGGCAGCAGCTAAAGACACAAGTAATGTTGCAAGTGTGAAAATTTCAGCTGATCGTGTTGCCGCAACGAGATGATAAAACGGTCTTAATAGTCTATGACCAATTTGGAACATAATAAAAAATGCAAGAAAACCTTTAGCCAAAGCAATAATGATAGGCATAGCTAAAGACTGTTCATTGCTCATGCTGAGTATTGGAATAATAACCAATAATGGAACAACGGCAAGATCCTGAAAAAGTAAAATGGAGATAGCGAGCTGTCCATGAGGTGCCTGCATTTCTAACTGATCCGTTAATTGTTTTGCAACGATAGCGGTAGAAGAGAGAGCAAGTGCGCCACCAACGACCAGTGCTCCCTGCCAACTAATGCCCGTATACCAGGCAATAATACCACCTGATATTGTCGATATAATGACTTGGATACTACCAAGACCAAAAACGGTTGTTTTCATTGCAATTAGCCGAGACAATGAAAACTCTAAGCCGATCATGAATAATAGAAAAACCACGCCTATTTCGGCTAGTTTTTGAATACTTCCATCTTCAGGTAACCATCCTAGAGCAAAAGGTCCGACTAACGTACCAACAAATAAATAGCCCAAAATCGATGGTAATTTGATTCGTTTAAATAGCCAGACAACGAGCACGGATAATGCTAGTAATATTAGGCCATCATTGAGAGCATTGTGATCCATAAAGAATAATTTGATTATTTTTTTATTAACAAGTGTAAAGGAGGATTGTTGCTAAAAGAAGTCAAAAATTAGCAGCATAGTTTGTGATCCAAATAAGAATTAATTTATACTCATTAGCTGACAAATAAGGAGAAATAACGGGATTATGGCAGTATGGGAACAAGCAATGGTTGGACTTGCAATATTTGCAGTTCTATATTTTTGGGGGCCGGGAGCTAAAAATGCCTTGGAGGATAGCCAGCAAGCGGAAAATCCTGATTGGAAAGGTGCGTTAATACCAATCGCCATGGTGGTTTTATTTGTCATTGTCCTGATTTCACTTGTTAGAAGTTGATTCTTAACCGTTATATTCAAGGAACCTCTGATTAAGTCATGAATCGACATCTTGCAATTAAAACATCCTATTTCTGCGTTGTAAAACTTCGCAATAGCCCTGCTATTACGCGCGTTTCACGCCTTGAACTAGAATCTTTTAACCAACAATCTGTTCGACCCAGACTTAATCAGAGGTTCCTTAATAAATAAGTGAACGATTCCATTGTTTTAACTATCCAAACTAAAGTATCAAATCATATTTGTAATAAACGGTGTCTTGGCGTCTATAACGCGTCAGAACCTTCATTTTCATGACATTTATTGAGTGTCGATAAATGATAAACTAAATCGCCTACAAGCGGTTATTATTGAGGAAGAGAAATGAGTCTATTAAAGAAATTAATGTTTATCCTGTTATGCGCAGGATTATTGAATAGTAATATTGTTTTAGCCGAGGAAGAAGAGCAACTATTAAGTGCAGGTGAACTTTTAGAACGTTGTGATAAGGACTCACTTCCAGGTGCGCCAAGTACCCCATGTATGCAATATGTCGTTGGTTTGGTATTAGCCGTTATGCAAAAGCAACAGGAAGAACAAAGTCAGCCGTTTTTTTGTATTAACCCTCAGACAAATCCAAGGGAAGAAGTGACTGAAAATGTGCATGTCTATTTACAAAATAAAAAATTACGTTCCAATGAAGCAGCACAAACTTTGACGCTAGAGGCTCTAATAAAAAGTTATCCCTGTACTGGTATGGGTAGTCAGATTTAAGTAATGTCAGCCGTTCAACGTAAAGAAAAATATAACTACGATAAGTTGCAAAAACGTTTGCGGCGAAATGTAGGTCGTGCGATTGCCGATTTTAATATGATAGAGGAAGGCGACCGAATTATGGTTTGTCTGTCAGGTGGCGCTGACTCTTATACGATGTTAGATATCTTACAAAATCTTCAACGTAGTGCCCCTATTAATTTTGAATTAATTGCCGTTAATCTGGATCAAAAACAACCGGGTTTTCCTGAACATATTTTGCCAGATTATCTGGATGCACTCGGTATCGAATACCATATTATTGAAGAAGATACCTACAGTGTTGTTAAACGTGTTATTCCAGAAAATAAAACTTATTGTGGTCTCTGTTCCAGATTAAGGCGCGGTATTATTTATCGTTTTGCCAAGGAACAAGGGTATACAAAAGTTGCTTTAGGCCATCATCGTGATGACATTATTGAGACTTTATTCCTGAATATGTTTTATGGTGGAAAATTAAAATCGATGCCAGCAAAACTATTAAGTGACGATGGTGAGAATGTAGTTATTCGGCCGCTTGCATATTGTGCCGAGATAGACATAAAAAAATATGCAGAAGAAAAAGCATTTCCCATTATTCCTTGCACTCTATGTGGCTCGCAAGACAATATGCAGCGTCAGAAAATAAAACAAATGTTAATAGACTGGAATAAGGAAAATCCTGGGCGCACAGAAACTATTTTTAGTAGTATCCAAAATATTGTTCCGTCACATTTATTGGATACAGAAGCATTTGAATTTTCTCATTTTGGAAAAACAGAAGATGAAAAATCTCCTGACAGTGAAGGCTGGTTGCCAGGTTCACAAGAATAAATACATGTCTGAATTACCACTCTATTATCAAATAATTATTTGGGCTATCCCCGTGTTGTTTGCTGTTACCTTACATGAAGTAGGGCACGGCTGGGCGGCAAAGCAGTTAGGCGATCCGACTGCAGAGAATATGGGGCGCTTATCACTCAATCCGTTAAAGCATATCGATCCTATGGGTACGATTGCAATTCCATTAGCCACCTTTTTTCTAAGTGGTTTTATCTTCGGTTGGGCTAAACCCGTACCAGTAAACTGGAATCAACTTAGAAATACAAAACGGGATATAGCGTTGGTAGCGTTGGCGGGTCCCGCTGCAAATTTAATCATGATTATTTTTTGGCTAATGGTGATGAAGTTAATTATTGTTTTGGCAGATCAAAGTAATGTTGTAGCTAATATTATGCTTTTCATGGCCAGTGCTGGAATTGCAATTAATAGCTTATTAATGATACTAAATCTGTTTCCTTTGCCTCCGCTAGATGGTAGCCGTGTAGTATTTTCGTTATTACCAACACAACTAGCTTATCGTTACTCGAAGATAGAACCTTACGGAATGATCATACTTGTTATATTATTGGCCAGTGGTATTTTATTTAAGATACTTGGTCCCATTCTTAATGGGTTTCAGAACTTTGCTTATTCACTGGTAATGTAATTATGCCGATAACAATAATAGGTCTTGAAAGCTTTAGTGCTTTTGATTACTCAGTCTTATCAATTAACTTATTATTATTTATCTTTTCAAGACCTTTAGTGCTTGGCTTTAAACGTAATGATAAAAAGTCTGTCAGTTCTAAACTGTATGCACTTCGAGCCATCAATATTATTCTTTTCTTACTGTATATCGAGGCCTTGTTTATTGCCGGTTGGAGTAAGCAAATATCGTTGACTGGTTTGACCTTTCTGATAGCTTTTATTTTAAGCCATCTATTGCATATTTTCATTCTAAAAAGTTTGGTCGAGAAAAGGAAATTGATGGTGTTAACTATCATAATGAAACCTACCAATCTGAAATATTTTCTCTGCTCATTACATTGATTGCGGTTATCGCATCTATTGTTATCGTCATCGATATTTGGGGAATGAATGATTGGCTTAAGGCAACCAGTGTACTTGGTATTTTAGCTATTCTGATTTTTTCCACAAAGGATGTTTGGGTGCCAGATAATATTAGTGGCCTTATACTATTATATAATGGCGATATCGAACCGGGAGCGGTTGTTAAAATTGATGAACAAAACCTTTTAGCAATAGTCGTGCAATCAACATTAACTCGCACCACCTTTCGTGATCTTAAAACACGTCATTTAATTGTGTTACCAAATACGGTTGTGCGTAATAGTAAGCTTGAGGTTTTAAGTAAAGGCCGCTGCGAGCGGCTTGATGCAATTTGTACATTTCAATATAGCTTATGGAGTTCCCGCAGATATAGTTGAAAGTTTGTTAAAGACTATATGGGAACAAACTTGCAAAGAGACAAATGCACTCAATGCAGATCGTGATCCGGAAATTAGTGTCGTGGAGACAGGTGATCATGCAGTGAACTGGCGTCTTGGTTATAAATTAAAAAATCTATATCAGATGCTTGAAGTAGAATGTCTGATAAAACGAGTTGCCTATGAAGTAGCAGAAGAGCAGAAGATCGAATTACAAACGCCGTTAACACATAATATCATCGACAATAAACTACTGACTTAGAACTCAATGGAACTGGAAGATAAATTAAAAGTATATTATGTCACTGCTATTTTTAGTGTTGTCTTTGCGGTGGTTGGTTTTAGCTATAATGCATGGCGTCTGGAGGTAACGGAAGATAACAGTAATATAAGAGCCGCTTCATTTGAGGTTTTAACAGTGTTGGCTGAACTTGAGCAAATAATCTATGCCGCACATTATGATAAGGACACTAAAGAAGGTAGCCCAAGAAAGGGTTGGGTAAAGATTGGATTAATTGTCGATCTTGGTAGTTTAATTAGCAAATCATCAGAAGAACAAGCGTAAAAGTTAAAAGACACATGGCAAAAAAACCGGGAAATTATGGCGCATGATATAGATGCAACGAATATCCTCGTCAATGAAATAGATGCTGTACGCAATGAAATAAAATTAACGCTAAATGAACTAGAATAAGAGTGACTGATGCGCGTTCAAGCGACAACAGGTTTAGTTCTAGCAGGAACCGATTTATATTTTCCGCCGTTTGCGCAAGAGATTGTAACCTGAGGCAGGCCAGGAAAAGTGCCGCCCCAAAATACAGTTTATTTTTCTACTGTATGCAAATGCACATCCTGCTGAGGATAAGGAATAGAAATACCTTCTTTATCAAAAGTCAGTTTTACTTTTTCAGTATAATCATACTTAACAGCTGAAAAATCACCTGCTTTCACCCATGGGCGTACGACAAAATTAACACTGCTGTCAGCGAGTTCTGATACCGCGACTAATGCTTCTGGATCTTTTAACACACGTTCGTCGTCATCTAGTAATTTCATCAAGATATCTTTCGCTTTCTTAATATCATCGTCATAACCAATGCCAAAAACCATATCTATACGGCGTGTGTCTTTTGCCGAGTAGTTAGTGATATTGCTACCAGTAATATTTGAATTAGGAACAATAATCGCTTTGTTATCACCGGTACGCATTTGCGTTGAGAATATTTGTATCCCTTCAACCACACCGGAAACACCACCCGCTTCAACATAATCACCCACCTTGAAAGGACGAAAGGCAATAATCATCACTCCAGCGGCAAAGTTGGATAATGAGCTTTGTAGGGCCAGACCAATAGCTAAACCTGCGGCACCAATAATCGCTATAAATGAGGTTGTTTGAATGCCAAGTTGCCCTAACGCGGCAATAACGACGAAAGCGACTAATGCTACATAAATAATATTCCCGGTGAAGGAGGCTAACAGCGCATCGATTTCTCGTTTTTCCATTAACACGGCAATATATTTCTTTATTCGTTTCGCAAGCCAAATACCACCAAACAGGATGACGGCAGCGACAACAATGTTTGTCAGTAGCATTAAAATTGATTCACTCATGATTAGTCCTTAGTGTTTATAATTTTTATATGTCTTATTGCACCTTCAAACTCGAAGAAAAGCAAGCCTGACAGGATTAATGTGCAGCTAAAAATAATATTCCAGCTCAATGGTTCATTATTTATTATATTTCCTATTAAAAGTGCAAATATTGGCGTTACCAATGTAATCAATGAAACACGCATTGCTTCTACTCGTTTTAGTACATAGTAAAATAATAAAAATCCCAATACTGAACCGACTAAGGCCAAATAAAATATGGATAATCCTGCGCGTATCGGTATATCAGTCGGTACGGACGTTCCGAAAACTATCCAAACGAGTGTAAGCATCGAACATGAGACCAGCATCGTACCTGCCACAGTGGCATAAGTATCTATGTCCGCATTTATCTTTTTAACTAAAACCATGCTTAATGAATAAAATAAGGCCGAGGATAGTATGCCGATAACACCAAGATAAGTATTCGAGTTATATTGCAAACCGGTATCCAACATGATGTATAGACCAATCATACTTAAGGCAATAGCAATCAAGCGGAATAAATTAAGTCCACGCTCGCCTAGTAATTTCATAGCAAACAACCCTGTGATAATGGGAGTAATCCCAAATATCATCGAAACCCAACCAGAAGGAATATATTGTGCAGCCCAGTAAACGCTTAACATCGCAAAAGTAATGCCCAAACCACTAGCTAGATAGGTTTGAATCGCTTTCTTTTCCATAGTTAATTTTTTACCAAGTATCATTATCAAGCTTAAAGCAAAAAATGCTCCGAGCAGAAAACGACTACATATTCCAAACAAATAGCCAACCGACTCGCTACTCCATTGAATAGCAAGCGGTGTCGTAGACCATATGAGTATGACGGTTATGTATGCTGTTATTAATTGCATGAGTGCGCTCCTTAATTACGCAAAAAAAAAGGCCACAGGTTTGTCACCTGTGGCCTTTATAAAAAATCTTGTATTACTTATAAATTAAGAACTATGATTTTCTCCGGCACACAGGCAAAAGCAAACACGCTTCAGCACGTAATGTTGCCAAAGTGAAATAGAAAGCATGTGTGGTTGATCATTCATAGGCGCGCGAGTCTCTGCTCATTCGTTGTTTCTGTCAAGAGTTTAATGTTTGTGCAATAACTGCTGAAGTTTTTCAGCTGTTGTTACTGCCAAAGATCTAAAACCATCTAATTCAACAGTTGCAGAAACTGTTTCAGATGAATGAAGTACGATTAGTTTATACCAGCCTTGATGACGGTGAGCGATATTGATGAAATCATTAACAACGAGGTCTCCTTTCTTGCCATAAATATGGATTGTTAATGGTGTAGATAACATTTCACGATCAATGAGTAATATTCCGGCTTCTTCCATACGTGCTGTTGCGACTTCAGGGATACACAAATAACGTAAGCCATGTTTCGTCATTTTTTTAAATTCTGATTTGTCAGTGTAGTAGGACAGTAGGTTAGCAAAGCGGCTCAATGAAATGTTTTCATCTATCTGTCGAGGTGGTGTTGCATCATATTTTGAAAATATGCGGGTGTTATAACCACACAACTCATTCTTAAAGTTTTGATGTATGAATCTAGCTGAATCACATGCATGGTCGAGATACTTTTTCTCAAAAGTTACACGGTAGAGTTGTAACATTGCTCTAGCCATTGCCAGTGTGTCAGGTAAGTGTAGCGGTTTACTGGTCATTATATTGGTTAGGTAAGCCCCCGAATCTATTCGACAATGTTCATTTATCCAATTAGCAGCTTTAAGTGCCATGTTTAAACTTTGCTGGCTTCCACAATATTCATAATGTGTTGCCAGTGCTTCTATGATCCAGCCATTTTCTCTAGTTAATATGCGTTTATCTATATCAGGGATACCTATCGATAGTCGTTTAGATTTATTCATTGCAAAGAATAAAGAGGGGGTCATGCCGGCAACGGTGTCGGCTTGACCAGAATAGAACGCGCCAACTTCGGATGTCATGAAATTATTTACGTAAGATAAAATTGAATTTGTCACATTTAAATAAGGTTCAAATTTTAGCTGTGCATAAGCCAATGAATATAATCTTAGATGACCTGACTGTGCGGCAATTGTTTTTCGGTAGTGTGGCACATCCCATTTACCCTGAGTAGAATATTGGTAGACACCACCCCAAATCGGATCAACTAATGACATGGCCTTATCTAATGTTAGTCGAGCCATACGTGCTTCGCTTTTTTCATGATCGGCTGCAACCACTAATGAATATTCAACGCTATCGCGGTCAATAAATTTTACGGTTGATAATAAACCACCTTGTTCCCAGTCGAAGCTGCGCATATGCATATAACGTAAACGTCGTCGACACTCGTTACTTAAAACAGGATTTACTTGTTCAATATAATTTAATTGTCGTTCGATAGTGATAGGTGCTTCGCTGCTGGATTTTAATAATGCGTGCATAATATTTCCTCAACTAAGAATAAATGAATGTTTAAATTTGGCTGTAATCATGTAACGTAATGGCCCACCAGTCTGAATTGCATCAAAGGGATAACAGGTGATTAAAATGAGTTTGTTTTTTGAGTCGACAGGTATGGAATCAACTTTCGTTTTATCAATAATTTGTATGTTGCTAACTTGATAAACACTGGTTTTATCTTTCGATTGTAGTTCTATGTGATCTCCTTTTTTAAGTTTTTCCAAAAATGAAAAATGCGTGTCTCTGTGTCCAGATATTATGATGTTGCCTTTTGTCCCAGGTTTGGCGCTACCAAAAAGATGCCCTGGGCCAAAAGCCAGTGATGAACCACTAGCTCCGGCCAGGACGATGTGGCTAGTACCATAAGCGTGCGCACTAAGACGAGCAATTGGCCAGGTATCTGCCCAAGGCCACGGTTTTGCCTCCGTTTGACCATCGAGCGTCTCCGACCAAGCCGTCTCCAGGAGGAGTTGTGCTAACACCGCTTTGGTATGGATATAGGAGCCTTGTCCTATGAACCATAAGCCACAGAGGGGGGGGACTAATAGGATGACTTTTAAAATGCACTTTTTTCGTGATAACTTCGTCAGTGCCGTACTCGAGTCCTCATGTATGACATATACACTGCGGTTCTGCGTGCGGCGCTTCCTCGTTCTCACAAAAAAATCACTATTTTTAAAGCCATCCTTAATATTTTTAAACGTATGAATCATGAGAACGGGTTAAGAAAACATTTTTGGCGATCTTGAGTCCATTCAGGAAAATAAATAAGAGAAGCAATTAACATGAGTAACAAGCCCATAATAAAATTCATACGTGCATCTGTTGCCGTTGCAGGAAATTGTTGTCCAAAGACTTTATTGTGATCCCAGCCCTTAGGTAAATGCGTTGGGATTACATGTGAATCGAGCTCTTCATCTTTAGGGCGTACCGGTGTGACATCGACAGCGACCAAACTGGTGTATTTACTAACCAGATGATGTTCTATTGCAGTTTCAATAATCGTTTGTTTTATAGATTCAAATTCAGCATCACGTTTTTGTTGCATGAGTGCAGAAATTTTATTTCTAGCCCATAGTGTCGAAATACCATTTCGACTTTGTCCACCATCGAGTTTCAGACTTGAAGACCAGTTATTATTCGCAACTTTACCTGTAATCTTTATTTCACCGAGTTGTTGATTCGTTTTAGCTGTAATCAGTAAAGGCTCACCTTTATACAAATCAATAATCTTTTGTGGCCATATCTCCATATTTGTTTGCATCCAATCAATGGATATATCTTTTAATACAGGGCTTTCTATTTTTTCAAATAATGCAGCCATGCGCGTTTGCACTTCACCGAGCTTGCCAATATAAGTATGTGTGCCACGTCCGAAATTTGCGGCGCGTTGCATAAAGTGGGAGTTAGGCGCCGATCCAATGCCTATGGTGAATAAACGACTACGTCCAAGTTGATTTTGTATGATTTCAAATAAAGCTTGTTCATTACCGATACTGCCATCAGTTAAAAAAACAACTTGTCGTAAATCATTATTGTCACCCTGATTAGAGAGTGCTGTTCGTAAGGCTGTTGCCATTTCGGTGCCGCCACCTGCTGTTAATGTAAGCACGTAATTAATGGCTTGCTGTATTGATACTGGAGTAACTAATTCTGATTGATTAAACAGTGATTGTGTTTGTGAATTAAATTGAATGACATTAAATCGATCTCCGGATTTAAGGCGAGTTAACGCTAGTTCCAGAGCTGCTCTGGCTTGAATAATTGATTGACCACCCATCGAACCAGAAGTGTCTATGACATAAATTATTTCTCTATTTATCGATTCTGATTTTTCTACACTAGGCGGCACCATCATAATCATGGCATAGGTATCACCGTTTAAGTCTTCTGTGAATAAAGCAGCCTTGGGTGCGACACTGGGGTGTGGCTTCCAGGTCAATTCAAAATCACGATTTGCAAGAGTTGATTCTTGTTTAAGTACGATTTGATACTGATCAGATTGTCTATCGACTTGTATAGCATGATAGGGACTATCAATTTTTTCTAAAGCTAATCCAGCATCAAGTTTAATTTTTATTGCGATTATATTCTTGCGATCACTTCCAGGCTGTAATACAGGTGGCGTAATACGTTCGGCATCAGGAACTTCATCAGTATTTTTCGCCCAACCTGTAGCGGAAAAGCTGTCTATGTTTTGTTCGCCAACAAGTGTTGAACCAAGAATACTGCCGGGTATATACCGAGGTCCAACCACCATAGGGAATCGTAATGAAAAAATACCATTGTCGAAATTAACTATTTGTTGATATTCAATTTCAACTTTAATCGTTTCATGCGGTGCAATATTGGCCACCGAAGTAGTAAAAATATTTGGTCTTTCTTGCTCTGTCAGCGCAGCTTGTTTTCCCTGTTTCTTTGCCTGTTGGTAAATTTTCTTTGCTACTTGTTTCTCTTTTATCTGTCCTTCAATTATTCGTTCGCCAATTTTTAAACGCAGTCGGTCAACCGCAGCATTTTCAGGCAACGGGAAAACATAGATTCCTTCTTGCCATTGATCTGTCGTATTAGTAAAGCTTTGCGTTACACTGACACGGTTAATCATGCCAGTAACTACCATGTCTACATCTATATTTAGTTGAGCAGCTTTACTGTATTGATGCGCTTGTTTAAAAAGAAGAGTGCCTTGACCAATATCGGTCAGATTGTTAACGATGTCAGATCCAATTATCACATTCTGAGTTTGTTCGTCTGCATTAACAGGAATGCTGTTAAATAAAATAAACAATATAAAGGTGATAATTGACCCGCTGCTTAACCAGACTGAAGTTAAAAGTAATTTTGGGTTTGATAATCGATGGTTCGATTTCATGATGTATTAAACCTCACGATCAAGCGTTAAACTAATTGTCACACGTCTATCAAAAACATAAGCTTCCTTATCACCTTGTTGCGCTTTTGTTTGACGTTCGCCATAGGCATGTGTGTGTAGCCGTTGTGATGAAATTCCTGAGTTAATAAATTCCGCGCGAACTTTTTTGATCCGTTCTTTACTAAGCGCCATGTTGTAACTTTCTGAACCACGATAATCGGCATGACCTTCAATCTGGATCTGAATTTGTGGGTAGAGTTTTATCAACACCGCAAGTTGTTGGATTTGCGGTAGTACATCACTGCGTATTTTGACATCGTTTGTTTTGTAGTAGATGACATAAGAAATACCCTGGCTTAAATTTTCCAGAGATTGAATTTCCTGACTATGAATGACATGCTGAAATTCATTTTTAAATTGTTCTTTTGTACTAGCCAATTCATTTTGTTGATAAGCTAATTCCAGACTTTTTACATTCAACTCTTTTTCTAACATTGCAATTTTGTTGTCGGTATTGGTTTCATGAGTACCGAACCAGCTACCACCAACAGCGCCAATGATGGCTCCGGGAGGACCACCTAATAAGCCACCAATAAGGGCACCGATACTGAGTCCGGCATTTTCTTTTACGGAAGATATATGCTTTATGTCATCTGCATAGGTGGTAGATTGAATTCCGAGTAAACTAACTAGTAATAATGATTTGCAAAATTTCATGGTGAATCTCTCCTGTCTTTAAATCGTGTGTAATTAAGTGACACTGGTGACTATTAAAGACCATAGACATGGCAGAACCTGGCATGGAAAAGGGCAATACAGTGATGAAATGTGGCAAAAATATGGCAATACATACTTGGCTATTCCTATTTTCAGACAATCCCTCTAAAGTACGTAAAAGGCGCTTCTTAATTTAATAAACTTGTGGAGTCATGAATGCCTAAACAAATTATCCTGGTTGAGGATGAACCCATACTTTGTGAAAACTATGCGAAAGCCATTCGTGAACAGGGTTATGAGGTAATTACCTGTAATAACAAGCAAGATGCTTTGGATATCATCAATAAGCGATTGCCTGATCTTGCTCTTCTCGATATAGGTTTGGGTTATGATGCGGAAGCAGGTTTTGATTTATGTCGTGAAATACGCTCACTTTCACGAACATTACCGATTATATTTCTGACTGCTCGTGATTCGGATTTTGATACGATTTCTGGCTTACGTCTGGGAGCAGATGATTACTTGAGTAAAGATACCAGCATGCCGCATATTCTTGCTCGTATAGCTGCGTTGTTTCGACGAATACAGGCGCTGCAAGCACCGAATGAATCAGAACAAATTAAACACGAACAATTAATGGTTGATGCTCAATGTTTTCAAGTCGAATGGAATGGTGAGGTTGTTGATTTAAGTTTGACCGAATTCTGGATGGTGCATTCACTGGTGAAAAGAGTGGGTCATGTAAAAAATAGAGAACAACTCATGGGCGATTCAAATATCTATGTTGATGATGGCACCATTACCTCTCATATAAAACGTATACGGAAAAAGTTTAAAGAATTAGATGATTCATTCGGCCATATAGAGACTGTTTACGGAATAGGATATCGCTGGAAAACTTAAGATTAGTTTTAATATTTATTCATGTCTTCATCAAATATAAAATTTTCCCTGCGCAGCAAATTAATGTTGCTGTCTATAGCCGTATTAATTATCCCCTATATGGGGTTTGATTATTTAAAACAGATGGAGTCTTATCTAAGAGATACACTAGAAGCATCGCTGGTCGATAGTGCTTATGCTGTTGCTGGAGCTTTAAATGATAAGCCACGTTTGTTTGATTCTAGCTTTAATGAAGAAGAGAATAATTTATATGTACATCGTCTTAACAATACGGTTCAACTTGATGGCTATACAGATGATTGGGACTCGTATATAGATTGGTCTGACTCCTATCATTCTGATTCCTTATTTAACTCAGATAATTTTAAATTAATAATCAGTAAAGATGACCACTATTATTATGTGTTGATACAGGTTGAAGATGATGAATTAATTTATTCTACTCTAGATCAATCAGAGAATATCGAAGGTGATCATTTTGTTGTCATTTACCGTGACAAATATCAACGCTTACAAAAGGATTATTTTGTGCCAAGCGGCCCGGGTTTAGTCAGACCGTTTCGATACGAAGAAAGCCTGGATGTTTACGGAGTAGAAACACGCGTACAAAAAAACTTAACTAATACCTCTGCCGTGTGGCAAGCCACTGAGGTTGGTTATAATATTGAAATTAAAATTCCAGTTTATTTAGTTGGTGAACGATTAGGTTTTATTTTTAACGATATTGATAAAACTAAAAAGAGTGCAATTAGTACTTATGGAAAAACAATTTATGATGAACCGGGAAGAGTCATTAGTTCATCGAGAAGAATTGAAACAATAATCTATACGCAAGGTCGTAGTGAAGGACGACGCATTTGGGTGCTTGATAAAGCGGCACAGGTATTGGCCAATGATGGTAGCTTGAGACGTGTATTTCCTGATAATGCATTTAATATTATATATACTTTATTATTGCCTCCGGCCTCGGATTCTTTCACCGATGATTTGGCTGGTGCTTCACGTTTACATGGTAATGAAGTAAAAGCTGCTTTGTCAGGTAATACACAAACGCGTTGGCGTTCCTCGCCTGATGGCAAAGCGGTGATTGTTTCCGCAGCAACCCCGGTCTGGTTTGAAAACAAAGTGGTTGGCGCTGTTGTTATTGAGGAAACCACGAATAATATTCAGATCATGCAACGACAAGTGTTAGCCAGCTTGTTTAATAAAACCTTATTAATATTTTTTGTTATTGTCTTTTTGCTATTACTTTTTGCTAGCCGATTATCTTCTCGTCTTATTAGACTTAATAAAGAAACAACAGCGGCTATAGATGAATATGGGAAGGTAAAAGGTAAAATATCGCTTAGTCATTCCAGTGATGAAATTGGTGAGCTATCTCGAAGTTTTGGCAGCATGCTTGAACGTTTACAGCAATACCATAATTATCTCGAAGGCATGGCGAGTCGACTGTCACATGAGTTACGTACGCCGATGGCCATCGTTAAATCATCTTTGGATCGGTTGCATACGGCACAGGATGAAGACAGTCGCAAAGAAATACTGCAAGCGGCGGATACAGGTTTGCAACGTTTACAAACATTACTAACGCGTTTGAGCGAAGCCGCGCGACTAGAACAAGCGTTACAGGAATCCGACAAAGAAGAGACTAATCTTAATGATTTTCTTAAACAATGTATTGATGGTTATCAATTAGCTTATCCTAACAAGGCATTCAAATTATTAAAACCTGATGCAGATTTGAATTACAAAATTAATCGAGATTTATTTTTCCAGATGTTGGATAAGCTAATCAGTAATGCTGTTGACTTCTCTTTTTCGGATAAAGAAGTTCTGATTATATTAATTGATAGAGTCGGAGAGATAGAAATTCAGGTGGTTAATTTTGGACCACGTTTACCAGAAGGTATGCTTGATGAATTATTCAACTCTATGGTATCAGTACGTAATGAAAGAACCGAAGTTGGCCCGCATCTAGGTCTGGGATTATTTGTTGCAAAATTAATTGCCGAATTTCATGATGGAAAAATTTTCGCAAGCAATTTGAATGACGAAGAAGGTGTTTGTATCAGTATTGTATTTTAGAATATCACCAAAACTTTAATTTCTCTTCCGTCTTGTTGTTCGACTTAGTATCTAGGTTAGTTTTCAATGCTCGGGTTATTAATCCTGACTGCGTCAGTGATACTAAGTATGTTGCATTATCTGCCATGGGTAAATAAGTCGCGCTGCCATAATAAGCATTGATCCAAGGTAACCATTTCTTATGATTGTGAGCTAACTTCCAATGGTCAATTTGATCTCTTGGACCCAGAGCATAAACCGTACGAGTTTTTGTACGTTCTTCATCAATATCGCTATAGCGGCCACTGATTCTTTCTAATCGATATTGTGCATTTAGTCCGAGTATTTATGCCCAGCCATACCATTTGATAACTCGCGCATCTATTTGCCATTCATCGCCGTTGATTAAGTAGCTATCAAGCTTTTTTTATTCTCAAATGAAATATCAACTTGAAACTGTTGTTCTTCCATTTTTTTAAAAGTGAGCTGGACTATAGGCTGCTCAAAGGTAAGCCGACCGTAGCTGTAGAAGTTCATTGCTATGGAAAGGCTGAGTAGAGCAGCAAGGCAGAGTGATAATCCGGATAGACTCTGGATGCTTGCTGTCAGTATATTTCCACGAAAAAATCGCTTAATAGCCAGCACAATAAATAACAGACTCAGAGCCAGTAATGATCCTACGGCGGATAAAATCCGATAGTCCAGATCAAGGGAAATTTCTGATCTAAATAGCTCGTTTAACATTACTTAAGGGTGTCCATTTCATATGCAAAATGATGGCTTATTTATCGACTGTCAGGCTGACAATTCGAGTTTATCATGTAATACTTATTTGTAGCTGAAATCCCTAAATTTCAGCCATGAAAACATGGACAGGACTGAGCAAACAGCACAATTTTAACAATTTTACGGATAATTCTGAAAAACTATGTCAGAAGCAAACGAACAAATCCTGCAGCGAATCAAGCAGCTCATTCCAATTAATGAATTGACGCCAAATCTGCAGTCGAAACTACTAAATAGCGCTCAGGTTTTAAACGTAAAAAAATCGAGGTTTCTCTTCAAACAGGGCGATAAAGATGAGTATTCGTATTTTCTGCTCGAAGGTGAGGTTGAATTACATGCAAATAAAAAGCTGGATAGCGTACTCGATATCAGTAGTGATCGAGCCAAATATGCTTTGGCACAATTACAACCGCGACAATTCTCGGTAAAAGCCAAGACAGAAATTAAGGTTTTACTGATTGAGCGTAATAAGCTTGATCAACTAATGTTATTAGCTCAGGAAAGTACACTAAGCTCAACTATGTCAGGTGGTACTGATATTGAAGTCGATGTGGTAGATGGCGTTGACGACGACACTGATTGGATGACGCAGATGCTGCAATCAGAATTATTTTCTCGTATGTCTATGCCCAATATCCATCAGCTTTTTGCCTTGTTGGAGCCAATCGATAAAAAAGCCGGTGAGGTTGTTATTTCTCAAGGTGAGCCTGGAGAACATTATTATATAATCTCGGAAGGAAAATGTGCTGTATCGAGAAAACCAATGCCGACTAGCAAAGATGTCAAATTAGCAGAGTTGAAGACGGGTGACAGTTTTGGTGAAGAAGCTCTGATATCAGATTCAACACGTAATGCAACGATTACCATGATTACAGATGGTGTCTTGATGAAACTGTCAAAAGATACATTTATTGAGTTAATTCAAAAACCGACATTAGAATCATTATCGTTTTCTGATGCAGAAGCATTGGTCGACGAAGGTGCTGTCTGGTTGGATGTGCGTTTTCCTAATGAGCATCAGGAATCATCAATTGATGACAGCATTAATATTCCACTTAATTCCTTGCGACTGAAGACGGACGATTTAGATTCTTCAAAACAATATGTTTTGTTTTGCGATACAGGTGGTCGTAGTTCCACCGGTGCATTCTTATTAGCCGAGCGTGGATTTACTGTTTCTTATCTTGAAGGTGGCTTAGTTAATAATCCTGAAGCGCTCGGTGTGCAAGCAGTTGTGCCAGAAGAACCTAAAAAAGCTCCTAAACCAGTTGAAGTAAAAAAAGAAAAAGAAGTAGAAGCGGATATTGATGTCGGTGTCGTTAATGAAGCCATTGATGCGCATGTACGTGTTGAAATACTAAATGCGAAACTTGAAACGACACAAATAGAGATGTCTGTGGCCGAAGATTCAAAAGATGAATTTGAGAAAGAAAATCAGAAAAAGTTATTAGCAGCTAAAAAGAAACTTGAAGCCCAAAAAACAAAAGCAGAAGCAGAAGCGAAAGAAAAAGAAAAAGAAGAAGAATTAAAGTTTCAGAAACTTAAGGAAGAAGCTAAAAAGAAAATGTTGCAAGAGAAAAAGCAACTAGAAGAAATTTATAATAAAAATGCCAAAGACATGGAAAAACTTCAGAAGGCAAAGGAACAAGCCGAAGAGGAAATACGTAAGGAACGTGAGAAGCTTGAGCAACAAGCCGAAGCGGCTAAAAAACAAATAGAAGAAGCAGAAAGACTCAAGCAAGAAATTGAAGAATCGAAAAAAGGATTAGAAGTACAAGCTGAAAAGAAAAAGCTTGAAGATGAAGCTAGAGTAAAGAAAATTCAGGATGCAGCAAAAGCTGAAATTGAAGAAGAGCGTAAAAAGCTGGCAGAGCAGTATGATCGTAATGCTAAAGAGTTTGAAGAACTTAAAAAAGAAAAAGCTGCAACTGAAGCTGTACGTATAGCTGCGAAAGAAGAGGCGGATAAGATTATTCGCGAACATAAATTATCACATGAAAAAACACGCGCTGACGAAGTAGAGAAAATGAAAGCCGAGCGTTTGGCACTTGAGGAAAAATCAAAGAAGATTGAAAGTGCAATGCAGCAAATTCAACAGGCCAAACAAAAAGCTGAAGAGGAAAAGAAAGTAGCATTAAGTAAGGCTAAAGACTTAAAAGAAAAACAAATGGAGTCGACCAATACTAAAGAACAGCGTGCCCAAATAGATACAGAAATCGAAGTTGTATCCAAAAAGGTTGTTCAGGCTGAACGCAGCCTTAAGGATGTTAACCATCAAGCGAAACAAGCCGTATCTGCGAAAAAGCTTAATGAAGCAGACTTGATTAAGAAGGCAGAAGAAGAAAAAGAATTTCAGGTGCAAGTTCAGAACGACTTAGAAGAATTTGAAGATAAGCAGCAAGAAGAAGCCGAGACCGTGACTCAGGTACAAGTTCATTCTGATCAGATGAAACGTATTATGGCTAAGGCTGCTGATGCGAAAATAAAAGCGGCTTCGGCAAATAAAAATTTAATGAATGACATATCTAAACAACTTGGTGATTAATAGTTAAGTATCATCAGGTATCGTTTTTTAGTTCTTAAATAACTTAATTTCATATTTATAATCTATAAGAGTAAGGAGTATTGAGCATGAGTGAACGTATTGTTATGCGTGTAGGTGAAGCATTGGTTGCAGGTGGCCCTCCAGGTACCGCCGCAGAGCCAGAAGTTGTCATAGGTGAACTTGATGGACCAGTAGGAAATGCTTTTGCAAATTTAATTGGTGATCAAGTGAAAGGTCATTCACGCGTTTTAGCTATTATGAATACTGATATTATGGTTAAGCCAGCAACATTGATGGTGAGTAAAGTAACTGTTAATAAAGAGCGATATACCAATATCCTTATGGGAACGGTTCAAGGTGCAATTGCAAATGGTGTATTGGATGCCGTTCGTAGTGGTGATATTCCCAAAGAGAAAGCGAATGATTTGGGTATTATTGTTTCAGTATGGTTAAACCCACTTGTTGCTAAAGCCGATGATCTGGATCATAAAATACTATTTGATATTCATCGTAAGGCGACTGCTATGGCAATTCATAAAGCGATGAATAATGAACCTGATATTGACTGGTTGTTAGAAAATCAGGAAGAGATTATTCACAAGTATTATCAAATGGGATTGGACGGTAAAATCTAATTACGACGGGATAGGTTCGTTGCATCAGCATCGATATTTCATTTAGGGACAAAAATCAATGATTAAGAATTATTTAAAATCAGGTATGTTTATTAGTCTGTGCATTTTTTCATGGATTGTTGTCGCTGGTGAAAACGAAACTTATCCTGTAGTTAATAGTAATAACGTTTTATCCTCCGAATATTTGTCTTCGACATATCATCGAGTTGATTCAGTTAATATCAATAACGATTATTATCATTTTGTCGTTGAGTCAGATATTGGGCGTTACGATATTCATTCGCTCGCTTTGTTAAAGAAGCGAGTGAATGAAATTAAAACTATTTCGCGTGCTATTAATACCTATGAACAGCAAGACGATGAGTTATCAGGAGAATTACGTAGTCAGTTAACGCTTTCCAGTGATTCAGCAATGAGTTTGCTTACTTCACCATTGGATTCAGCCTCGAATCTTGCTGGGCAATTAGCGGGCAACCTGAATGCAACACTTGATGGAGAAGATCCTTTTGTCTATCAATCGAGCAGTCGACTAGCTTATGAGCCTAAGGATGCTACAACGGCAACACATAAACGTAATATTGCATTTCAACTTGGTCTGGATATGTATACCAGCAATACCCGAGTTCAGTCTTTTCTAAATACCATCGCAAATGCGCGTTCTTCAGGCAGGGCATCAGCAGGTGTTGGTTTGAGTAATGCTCTAGCAAAAAGCTCAGATGTTGATGGTATGGATTTTAAAATAAAATACTTAATTAAAAACCGAACACTTGTTCAATTGAAACATCATAATAGTGAATGGCTTGCCAGAATGGGTGTTAATGAACTATTGATTAATAATTTTATTGAGCATCCTGTATTAACTCCCACAAATAAAACAGTCATCACGGCGTATTTATCAAAGCTTAAAAATGTGTCGAGATTGGATAAATTTATTGAGTTGGTATTAACTGCAAATAATGAAGTGATGTCCTTAATATATGAACGATTGAGCAAAGCATTATTACAGTATCAGGATAAAACAGAACATTTTAGTGCGTTCTATAATTTTAATGGTCAGGCCGCTGTTATTACAGACTCACGTAGAATTGTATTCTTTGATACAGCGGACTTATTAATCTGGTCAGAAGAGAAACAAATTAAATATGAAAAGTCTGCAAATCATGCAGAAAAATCAGGTTACAAAGGTTGGGAAATAGTGAGCTTTGGTGATATCTCTCGACTAGCTAGTCAAAAAATAAGTGAATTAGCGTTTAAACATACGGTTAAATTATCTGAGTAATTGTTATGTCTCGGAAGGTGAGTTTATAGATAAATCTTCTATTTGTTTTTTTAACTGACCGTGTCGATTATTTTGCAAGTTCAATAGTAGTGTTCTTATATTCTTAATATGTTTCATATAGACCGTTAGTAAACCAATCTCAATAGGTGTTTTTGCATTACCAATCGAACGAATTCTTTCTTCGTAATAACTTAAGTCATTTAGTAATATCGTCTCGTTGTCATCAAGCATTTTTTCAAAATGGAATATTTTCCAAAGTAGTGACTTCTCTTTTTCATCTATCGCTAGTAATTCAATTACAGACACTCAGTTTTTCTCCTCAGATGGAATATCTTAAGTAGCGCAAGCCACGTGCCAAGAAAACCAATGTTATTAAAACTTATTTTAAATCAATCAGATAGATTGAATTATTGCCTGTAAGTAAGTTTATTTAAGTGGGTTTTATATCGATAATTTATAGTTTTCGTCGTTCAAGAACGACGAATTTATAAAAATAAGTGTCATTTATTTTTAATAATTGTGAGATATAAAAAATAATAGATTAAATGTGCTGAATCCTGTGAGCATGTTCACATATTAAGAGTTTTAATGTGTTAACAATGGGGTAAATAGCCTACATATAGACTCAAGTAATATAATCGTAGTGCATTGAACAAGTAAAAATATATGGCTTTACAATCAGACATTGAATTAATTAACGTTTTACAATCTCTCGTTCCGATAAGCAATTTATCGAAAGATAATATTGAGCTAATTGCTGCAAGTTCAAATGTTCAATCCTTTGTAAAAGACTACATTGTCTTTAGCGAAGGTGATAATGATGAGTATGCCTATTATTTACTTGAAGGTGAGTTAGAACTTATCTCCATGAATAGTACAAATTTTCACGTTGTTTCAGGTACAGATGATGCCCGTTATCCTTTGGCACAATTTCGACCTAGACAATATACTGCTAAAGCAAAAAAAGATTCTCTGGTCTTAGTTCTTAACAGAACATTTCTCGACTCATTATTAGTTAGAAATAAAACGTATAATTCTTATATGGATGATGGTGTTGAAGTAACAGAGAATATTGATGACGATGACTGGATGAGCCGAATTTTACAGTCTCCGCTATACACCAATATTTCAGTTGATAACATTCAAAAGATTTTTTCAAAAATTGAATCGATGGATGTAAAGAAGGGTGACGTCATCATTAAGCAGGGTGATGAAGGTGATTATTATTACATAATCCAGTCGGGGCACTGCTGCATTAGTAGAAAGCCAACGCCGACATCACAAGATATTAATCTTGCTGATTTAAGAGAAGGCGATGCCTTTGGTGAAGAATCAATTATTGCTGATTTAAAACGAAATGCATCGGTTACTATGACTACCGATGGTCGTTTAATACGGCTTAATAAAAAAGATTTTATAGAGTTGATTCTTGAGCCGATCTTACATGAAACAAATTTTGATTCAGCTCAGGATATAGCAAACAAAGGTGCTATTTGGCTGGATGTTCGTTATGTTGATGAATATCAGGATTACGCGATAGAAGGTAGTTTGAATATTCCTTTAAACGTACTCCGCCTTCAGATAGATAAGCTGGATGATTCTAGACAATACATTACCTGTTGCGATACTGCCGCTAGAAGTTCGATAGCTGCTTATATACTTGCGCAGCATGGCTATGATGTACTTCATTTAAACAAAGGTCTAAAGCATCTTGTTAAGCACGAAGATATAGAGCAGGTTGAAATACAAGTACAAGATCAAGCTTCTGAGTATGATGAAAAATCAAAGCAAGAAAATTCTACGAATGTAGTTCCCTTTAAAAACAATCAAGCCACTAATACTGACGAGCATGTATTGAACAGTACTTTCCATGACGAAATGAATCAACTGCGCAAAGAACTTGATTTGGTTAGAGAGCAATTTAAAGAATTAGAGTATGTAAAAGACATTGCCGCTGATTTAAAAAAATCAGTTATTGTTGATACTGAAAAAAAGTTGAAGATACAAAAGGAACGAATCAATTTGCAAACTCAAAATGCAAATAAACTCATTCTGCAAGCGCAGGAAATGCACAAAGAATTAAAAGAAGAAAAACGTTTGATTCATGAAAAGGTTGAGAAGCATCGTATAGATCAGGAACAAACGATATTGAATATACAGGACAGTATCAATAAAAGTTTACTGGAAGAAGAAAAAAAGATGCAGGTATTTTATACGTGGAAGGAAAATGAAATTAATAAAATCCGGGACTTAAAAATTGCTGCTGAACGAGAATACCTTAGCCGAAAGATAGAAAACGAATTAGAGAAAAATAATGTTTCAATTCAAATTAAAAAATCAGATACTGAATCAGTAAAATCTGAAGCGGTAGATTTTAAACTTACGGAAAATAATAATGATGAACAAGAAGAAATGCATACTGATTTGAAAGAATGGTTAGGTCAGCAGGTGAAAAATGAAATGTCACCGATTAATAAAGCGGTTCAGAATGCAAAGCGTAGAGTAATGGAGCAAGCTAATTTACGCGCGGGAAAAATGAAACAGATTTCAAAAATGCACGATCAAGCTCTTTTTTCCGAAATTGATACTTTACTGAAAGGAGTTGAGGATTAGCTCAAGTTTTAAGCGGCTAAAATTCAAACTATCACCAAAGTTCCCACACAGGTGTGAGCCCCTGCGGTAAGCCCGATAATTTTCCAAGCTGTGCCCAGGGTGTATTGGCATTGTGATAATCTGAACCTACTGAGCCTGCCATGTCATAACGCTTGGCATAATTTGTCATAGTTGTAATTTCGTTTTGATTATTATTACCAGTGACGACTTCAATTGCTTTGCCACCGCTGTCCTTAAATTCTGAAATTAATTTTCGCAATTTTGTTGCAGTCATTTTATAACGTAAGGGATGTGCGATTACGGCAACGCCACCAGCATTTGTAATGTTATTAATTGTTTCATCAAGACTAGGCCAGTTTACAGAGACATAACCGGGTTTGTTATTAACCAAAAAGCGTTTGAAAACATCGGCCTGACTTTTTGCATGACCATTATTTACCAGAAATTGTGAAAAATGCTGCCGGGTAACGGTACCGTCTCCAGCAATTATTTTGGTATTTTCATAAGCGTTTTCAATACCGACTTTTTCTAATTTTTCACCAATTTTAATCGCGCGTTCTTCCCTGAGTTTATTGAGATGTATAGTGGCATCGAAGATAGTATTATTCTCTGCATCTATATTAAGCCCGACAATATGAATAGTTTTGTTATCCCATCGTGTTGAAAACTCAATGCCATTAATTAAAGTGATGTTGTGTCTAGATGCTGCCGTTTGTGCTTCGGCAAGACCAGAAACAGTGTCGTGGTCAGTTAGAGCCAGTATATTTACGCTATTATCTACTGCTTTCACAACAAGTTCCGTGGGAGTTAATTCCCCATCTGATGCCGTTGAATGTGCATGTAAGTCGATAATGGTTTGGTGAGACATTATGATTGTTAGTCGCGAAAGTTGATGTACTGCAAGGGGACATCAAACTTAGCTTCTTTTAGTTCAGCAATAGTCTGTTGTAAATCATCGCGCTTCTTTCCTGTAATACGAACCTGTTCTCCCTGAATTGCCGCCTGTGTTTTTAATTTACTGGTTTTAATCATCTTTACAATCTTTCTTGCCAGTTCTTTATCCACACCTTTTTTAATATTGACGATTTGTCGTGCTTCATTATTATTTTCGATTATGTCGGCATAATCCAGACAACGGATATCAATACCTCGTTTATTGATTTTGGTTTCGAGTATTTCCTGAATTTGTTTTACCTGAAATTCAGAAGAAGAAATGATTGTCAGGTTACCATCTACCTTGTCTATTTTTGAATCAGTGCCCTTGAAATCAAAACGATTACTGATTTCACGATTGGCCTGATCAATGGCGTTAGTTAGTTCATGTTGATCAATTTCAGAAACAACATCAAATGAAGGCATGACTAATTCTCCTGGTATTCAAGATTAATGGTTTTTATCTTCAATGATTATACCATCAGGATGGTCGAGCTGTATCGATTGTAGTTGGTTGCCAATTAGATATGCCGTTCCATTAAAACGGTTATGTCCATCAAGACTAAATTCAAATTGATAATATCGATGAAAAGCGAAATTTCCTGAATAATTTCGCCCCGGTTTTAATGATGATAAAGCAACCGTCTCATCTAGAAATTGAAAATCAATCTCCTGACAATATCGACGTGCGCGCGATACCGCTATTTCCCGTGCGCGTAAGGTATCTTGCCAAAACCAGATAACAAGTCCTAATAACAATAGAAAAATAATTTCGCTCATATTAATTAAATATTTTAATCAGTTAAGTAAGGTTTAAAATAATCATTATACTTTTCTTCAAAACCAGTATCGGTTTTAGAAAGAGTGTATACCGCGATACCTAATTTATTTGCCAATGTGTGTGCCTTATCCGTTCCTAATACCATGAAAGCCGTTGCCAAAGCATCGGCATGCATGGTTGATTTATCCAATACCGTAACCGAAGCCAGATTATGATAGATGGGGGCGGCTGTTGCAGGATCAATAGTGTGGGAATAACGAATGCCATCCTTTTCAAAATAATTCCGGTAATCCCCTGATGTTGCCATAGCGATATTATTCAAACTAACAATGCGCTGAACCGAGCGTTCGAGCACATTGGCTTGTTCTATGCCAATTAACCATGACTGTTGATGGGAATTGAGTCCTTTAGTGATAAGTTCGCCGCCAATCTCTACTAGATAATTTTGAATATTCTGTTTGTCCAGATAGCGTGCAATCTTGTCGACAGCAAAACCTTTGGCAATTGCGGATAGATCGATATAAATATCCGGATCAGATTTTGAGATTTGCCTGGATGCACGATCAATAATTATTTTTTGATAGCCAATATGTGCTTTCACGGACTGAAGTATCGAATCATCAGGTATTTTCTGCGTAAAAGGTTCTGGTCCAAATCCCCAAAGATTAACTAAAGGCCCAACAGTAATGTCGAATGCGCCATTTGTCATCAAACTGACATTATTTGCATGTTCAATAACAGTAAAGAGATCCTTGGACAGATTTTGCCGATCTGTTATTTTTGATTGATTAAGTAGAGACAGCTCAGAATCAGGAATATAGGTCGACATAGATTGATTAATATCAGTAAGTATCTGTTCAATGTCACTATATAATATCTCTTCATCGATGCTTATTTGTTGTGTAATAAGTTTTATGGAATAGCTGGTACCCATAGTCAGGCCAGTTATGCTAACTAACTTATCGGGCACTCGCTGACAGGCACTAATTATGCATATGAAGATAATAATTGCTAATAAACGAGGCATGTAATAACTGTGATTAAGGTGAAATACTTTTTTTGAATAAAGAAAACATTCTGGAATAATGTCCATACTAAATAGAGCCACAGCATATAATAACAAGAATAAGGCGTTTTCGCTTTCAGTTGGAGGCGTTGTTGCCTATTTATCTCAAATCCTGAGTTTTCCTTACAGAAGTCGACTTTACTTAAGTAAGTCTCAATTTTTCACGAATCTAGCCGATAATAAGTCATAATTACTTCATTACTTACGCTCTAAAATTTACTTTTTCGAAAATATAATGAAAAAATGCTATGCTAGCGAAAATAACAAAAATGATAAGACTCAATAGATTAAGAGCATGAAAAGAAGGTATTTATTAAAAACGCTAGGCTTGGGGGCTGTCGGATTAGGGCTTGCTCCGGAAATATTGGCGAGAACAACTCGTGGATATTTTGCCGGTGTAAATGAATATCCAGATGATGAGCTCAAAGATTATCTACATAAAATACAAAATTTTAATCATCCGCACAACGATGATGTGCAGATTGGCAGTGTGTTATATCCTATTTTCGAATCAACAGTGATGCGGATGAGACGCCTGCAGAAACTGGTAGGCTATGGAAACTTTAATATCCTGAATTTTTCTAATGGTTTATCTTTCGCTAGAAATTATCCTGATGTCGGTAAATTTACCAAAGAAGAACTTCAGTTTATGGAAGTTACCTTCTATGCAGATAGTAAGCGGTACGGATTTTTGGGTGAAAAACCACTTAAAGAAATCACCGATAAGGTTAATAAAAAAGATGTCATTAAAGTTCCATATAGTGGCAATTACCTATACAAAGAAAGATCGGTAGAAATATTTGAAGACATCAAGAAAGAGCTGGGGGAAAAAGTCGTTCTGACTTCTGGAATCCGTGGTGTCATGAAGCAATTTATGTTGTTTTTGAACAAGGTTTATAGCAGCGAAGGCAACCTTTCTCTTGCTTCCCGATCACTTGCACCTCCGGGCTATTCCTTTCACGGAAATGGCGATTTCGATGTAGGTCAGGTAGGTTACGGTAAATTAAATTTTACCGGGCATTTTACTAAAACAGATGTGTATAAAAAACTTGCTGAACTGGGCTACCTAAAACTACGATATCCACAAGATAATAAGTTAGGCGTACGCTATGAGCCTTGGCATATCAAAATTAACGCGGACGTGTAAATAGAGCTGCCCATCTACTTAGTTAGAAAATAAGCGTTCTTCAGCATCGCTGATACTTAGAAATATCTTTATATTGATCCCTCGATTTACGACAGCCATTTACCAAATGAATTGCATGCTTGATAATCAAGATATTGATTAAAATAGGCAATTTTGATTCTCATAAAACTAAGCTTGGGCAGTGCTGATACAAAAGCATACATTTCCGCTATGGATAGCTCAGTTCCAAGTTTCTCTTCAACGATTAGTTTTTGAAAACATCAGCTTTTGCATTGTGCGACAATAATGGTTCATGTCTTAATGCTTTCTTCCAAATCGTCCTCGGCACCCGTAATAAAGACGCATAAGTATTCTGGACGTTCTTAGAAAGTAATTTCGAAGCTAAGAATTTTAGATGTTCCTTTGCCTGTGTTCATAGACTAATGAGATTGTCTGACGCCATAGAGTTTTGAGTATAAACCATCTTGAGAAAGCAATTCACCATGTGTGCCTTGCTCGCCTATCGTTCCTGCTTCGAAGACATAAACATGATTTGCTTGTTTAATAGCGCTTAATCTGTGCGCAACAATAATCGTTGTTTTATTTTTTAGGAAATCAGCAAGAGCCGTATGTAAGTGATATTCTGTTTCTGCATCGAGTGCCGATGTTGCTTCGTCGAGTATGACGACATTCGGTTCGCTTAATACCATACGGGCTATGGCTAGTCGTTGGCGTTGTCCGCCAGAAAGCCTTATTCCTTGTCGGCCAACTATGGTATCAAGTTTGTTTGGTAACTTTTCAACTGTGTCTTTTAATTGAGCAATCTCTAGTGCATGCCATAAGTCTTTATCTTCTAGTTCGCGACCTAGTGTTAAATTCGTTCTAACGGTGTCGTTGAATAATGCAGGATTTTGTAAAACAGTAGCAACATGTTCACGGACTACGTCCAAACCTATTTGTGTAACGGGTGCGCCGTCATAAAATATGTTTCCGCTCTTGGCTGGATATAAACCAATTAATACTTGTACTAAAGTTGATTTGCCGCCGCCACTAGCACCGACAAGCGCTACTTTTTCTCCGGGTTCAATTTTAAGGTTAATGCCATTTAATACGTCCGTTAATGCATCAGGATTATCGTCATCATTACCATAAGAAAAATGAAGATCAGAAATGGTAATGCCAACGGTATTTTTATTCTCAAATGGATTAATAATATGTGGGTAGTTGGGTTCTTGTTTTAGTTTTATTAACTCATTAATACGCGTCAATGCTGCAGTGGCGTTATAAAAAGCATATTGAATATTTAGAATTTCCTGTACCGGTGCCATCATAAACCATAGGTAACCAAATACAGCAAACATTTGTCCTATGCTCAAACCTGAATACACCACCATAATCATTGCAACAGCGCGGAAGATATCAAAGCCAAATAGAAAGATAACAAAACTTAATCGTCCTGCGGTGTCACTTTGCCATGCGAATGCAATGCCGTGATCTTTTACCTCTCGCGCATGTTCGATGATGCGTTGTAGATAATGTTTTTCTCTATTGCTGGCACGGATCTGATGAATAGAGTCTAGCGTTTCAACTAATGATTGTTGGAAAATAGCGAAAGCCGAGTTTTCATTTTTCTTTAAGTCTTTAACACGCTTGCCTAATACTGTCGTGAAATAAATCACAATAGGGTTGGCAAATAAAATTAATAGAGCAATTTGCCAATGCATGATAAGTAAGATAATTGCGACGCCAATGATCGTTAGTACGGCGATTAATAACTTACTGACGGTGCTGCCGACAAAATCATCAACAGTAGTTAGGTCGGTAACGAAATAAGAAGCAACTGTGCCACTGCCCAATGTTTCATATTCAGACATTGACACACTACTTAAGCGTTGAAGTAATGTACGACGAATTAGAAAGATGACATCTTTAGCAATAATAGTGAATTGTCTGGATTGTAGTACATTCAGTACTAGCGCGGTAAGACGTAGAAATAAAGTAAGAACAAGAATAGCTAAGATATAAAGCACCGGCCCATGCCACGATAAGGGTGTAATATTATTAATCGAATTAACAACAATATCGGGTTTGTTTAAAAGTACTTCATCAACTAACAGCGGCAATAACAAAGGCACTGGTACACTGGCTAAAGTTGCAACAATGGCGATTATATTTGCCATAACCAATTGATGTTTATGTTGCTTGGCGATATCGAGAATGTATTGCCAGTTATATTCCTTTATCTCTCCTTCGTTTACAACATTATCCATCGCTGATAATTTTGTATTTGCTGTCGTATCCATGCTTTCTATTTTAAGGCGTATCTATGGTCTATGCCAAACTAGAGGCGGCTCTTGCATCAACGCTGCCTGTTCTCTCAAACTGAGTATATGCTCTTCCCAATAATTATTGGTATTAAAGAACGGGAAGGCGATAGGGAAGGCTGGATCTTCCCAACGTTGAGCTAGCCATGCGGCATAATGTATTAAACGTAATGTTCTTAATGCTTCTACCAAATGTAATTCACGTGCAGAAAAGTCACGAAACTCGGTATAGCCTTCCATGAAATCATTTAGTCCCGTAGTCATATATTGTCGATCACCGGATAAGAACATCCAGATATCCTGTACCGCAGGCCCTGTGCGTGAATCATCAAAATCAACAATATAAAACTTATCATCGCGCGTCATAATATTACTTTGATGACAATCGCCATGTAGTCTTAAACTTTTATAATCACCCGCTTGGTTAAAACATTTATTAATTCTGATAAGTAAATCATCAGTTAGTGTCGTATAAGCAGTTTCTAAATAATCGGGTATGAAATTATTTTCCAGGATATATTTCACTGGTTTTATAGCGAAATCTTCAATGGATATTTCAGGTCTCTCTACAAATGCTTTTGTTTCACCAATATTATGTAATTGTGCCAATATACGACCAAGTTGTAATAAGTGATCCGGGTTATCTAGCTCCGGTGCATATCCACCAAAGCGCGGGTAGAGTGAAAAGCGATAATTCTCAAAAGTAAATATGGATTCATTATTTATAGTTATCGGTGCAACCACGGGTAAATCCGCCTCTGCTAATTCCAGTGTGAAATTATGTTCCTCTCTGATCATTTCATCCGTCCAGCGACCTGGCCGATAGAATTTGGCAATAATAGGCTGCTCATCTTCTATTCCGACTTGATAAACGCGGTTTTCATAGCTGTTAAGCGCGAGAATTCTTCGGTCACAGATGTAATCTACAGACTCAATTGCATTAATAATGGTATCTGGGATAAGTTCGCTATAATTTTGTACGGTGGAATCTTTTGACATGAGCAAGAGTCTATCAGAAGTCTTCTACTACTTATGAAGTGATACTCATAATAATGAAATTAATATACAGCACAGCATGATACAGGCTAGTATTTTCCCTATGACTAACGACACGAAGGAATAAGCCACGTATGGCTTCTCCCATATCAACGCTGACAAATGATGCCAATGCAGGAGATATAGATGCTCAACTGCAGCTTGCGGATCTGTATGAGAATGGCTTTGGTGTTCTGCTTGATCAGGGACAGGCCGCGTATTGGTACAGAAAAGCCGCAGATCAAGATTCATCTAAGGCGCAATCTCACCTTGGTCAAATGTACATGCGTGGTGTAGGTGTACCCGAAGACTATGAACAAGCGGTGGAGTGGTTGACTAAATCAGCAGAAAAAGGTGATGCCATTGCGCAAGTTAATTTAGCTTGGTGTTATCAACATGGTCTGGGAGTAGAAAAGAATTATGAACAGGCATTTGATTGCTATCTTAAATCAGCAGAACTTGGTCATGCTGGTGCGCGTTACAATTTAGCTTATATGTATTCTAAAGGTATTGGTATAACGAGAAATAATACAGAAGCTTTAAATTGGTACTTACTTGCTGCGAAGCAAGGACACATGAAAGCGCAACTTAATGTTGGATTAATGTTTGCGCAAGGAACGGCGACAAAAACAAATGAAAAAGAGGCGGCTCGTTGGTATCGCGAAGCGGCGAATCAAGGTTATGTCAAGGCACAGTATAATCTTGCACTTATGTATGGTGGTGGACTTGGTGTCCCGCAGGATGATGAAGAAGCATTTAAGTGGCATCAACTCGCAGCTCAACAAGGATATGCGCGAGCACAATTTAATATGGGACTTTTTTATATTAATGGTTTAGGTGTGCCTCAAGATTTTAAAGCCGCTGAAAAATGTTTTCAGTTAGCAGCAAAACAATCCTATGCCAAAGCGAATTATCAAATCGGTAAGTTACATGCTTTTGGATTAGGACTACCCGTTAATGAAATGGAAGCAGTGAAGTTTTATCGACTAGCTGCGAATGATGGTTATGACAAAGCGCAGTATCGTTTGGGACATCTCTATGCCAAAGGGCAAGGCATCGAAAAAGATGATGTGATTGCCTGTACATGGTTTGAAAAAGCCGCCCGACAAGGATACCAAAAATCACAACACATGCTTGGAGTGCGTTATGTAAAAGGTTTAGGAGTAAAGAAAGATTACGTCCATGCTTATGCCTGGTTGTTATTAGCGAATGATTCAATAGACAAACACATTAGCGAAGCATTAGCGCGCGTGCGCGACAAATTATCTGAAGGACAAGTATCCGAAGCTGGAGTATTGGCTAGTGAATATAGTCAGGCTTATAAAAGAAGGGATACTCAACTTACGGCTTAAGCACCTACTTCCCATGTTATATCCATTTTAGTAAGTGCATCTAGATATTCACCTAGTGTAACGAAATCTACACAGGGGTATGCGCCGATTTTCATAATGTCGCCTTTAACAATAGCTTTAGTTATTAAGATAATTGGTATGCAAGGAATATAAGGGCCGTCACCAGAACGAGCTGTTAATTCAAAGTTGATTTGTTTTTGGGTTCCGTCATTACCCTTACCTGATAGCTCCATATGAAAAGCACTGTTAGATGTTCCTAAGCAATCGAATAGAAATGAAATACGCAACAATAATGGCGTCGTTTTTTCAAGGTGTCGTATTAATTTAATTCTAACTAGCCACGATAATATCCAAAGTGTTAAGTGTATGAAAGGAATTTCAAGACCAGCATAAAAGCGAATCGTTTTCAATTCAGGGTATCGTTCTGGGAACAATACTAAATCTGGCACATCACAGTTCCCTAGTAGCCGCCAACCAAGATGTTTATATTTTCTTGCGTGTAATCCTTGCCATCCGAAAATATTGGATTCTTTGCCATCAATGATTGTTTTAAAAACCTTACCTGTATAACCAAGTATCGCTGCCGTTGTTGCCAAGCCGCGAGTAGTTTTCTGTGCGGTGGTTATTCCATAATCAAGTTTATCCAAACTACTAAATTCACTTTTATAATGGTCAACGATTGCTACCGTTAAACAAGGCACTGAGCTTGCGCCGCTGATTATTAACACATCTTTGGCTTTCGCTAGGTCATCGAGTTCGCGAATACCCGCAACAAAACCACGTCCGTCAGCTAAATCAATATAATGACAGCCTTGTTCTATACATGCTTTGGCTACGTTGTAAGACTGTGTTTGAAATGGCCCCGAAGTATGGATTACGATATCCGGTTTGATGATATTTAATTTATTAGAAAGATCGTTATTAATGTCTATATCTATGGTTTCTATCTTATTGATAGTATTTATTTCTTGAGCAAGTTTGTCTGCCTTATTAATTGTACGTCCTGCAATAATGAGCTGGATATTATTCTCTTGTGCCATTGCTCTAGTGATGAAACTACCAAAGTTACCGTAGCCGCCAATGATAAGGACACGTTTTATCATATTTCTTGTGTAACTTTGAATTGGCCTTTATATCCATAGATTTCTCCCCACAAAGAATGGGTAATACGCACATCCATAGCAAAGGTATTATCATCGATTGCGACTTCTTCGGCATTACCTTCTCCTATAAAAAAGGTTAAAGGCATAGGAATAAGATAGCCGAATAGATTGAAAACATAACCTTTATGTTTAAGTTTGACGCGATTATCTTCCCAACAATAATTCATGCGCCAACCAAAACCGAAACGCATTAGCTCAATTATCTCATTATCTGTTACAGGTACCATGCGTGATCGAAAATGGTAAGGCTTTCTGTTTTTGAAATAAAATATTCGGTTAAAATGAAATGCTTTACTGTTTTCATCACTATCAAAATATACGGTTGCAGCAACACCGTTTTCATTACGTGGAGGTATGTTTCCCATCAACCAGAATAGAGGGGCAAGTAATTTAATTGGGCCAGCACACATAATATCGAGCGTACCTTCAACAATAGCTCGATCCTTTGAATAAGGACGGTTGACATAATGTTTTTTCATGACGATAGGTAAATCATCCCATGAATCACCGAATACGTTTTTGAATGTAGGTTCTGTACTTAGCTTTAAACTATCTATACGCGAAATATTATTCTCTAGGGGTTTATTCATACAGGTTTAAACACCATTAAAAAGAATACCGTTACCAAGCCAATAAATGCAGGCCAGCCTAATACAAACCATATTTTAAAAAGCCTGAAATAACGATCCGGTAATACTGAATTATTCTCGATAGCTTTAGCTAATAGCTTCTTCAGCTGTATCTGTATATACACCACTGGCAACCAACATAAACCAGCAATAATATAAATTATATAAGTAGCAGCTAACCACCAGTCCATCCAGTTATAACCACTGTTTGAAAGTAACCAAAAGCCAGATAAAGGTTGAACAATAACCGCAGGAAAGGTGAATAGATAATCGGCTAGTATAGTATTACGAGTCGCATAAAATTTTTCATGCAGGTTATCTGTGAAATAAGAACGTAGCATAAAAAATGCAATACCAATTCCTGTGCCGAACAGAATAGTCGAGCTTAGGATGTGAAGTGTTTTTACAGTTAGATATGTATCCATATAATTAACTAACTCAATAATTCAATATTTTATAGGAATGGATCCTACAAACAACGAACTGAACAGTCTTGAGACAGGTTATAAACTATTTCAGGACTAGCATTGATAATTAAATTATATTCTACAGTTGCCATATTTTTTTTAAAAAACCGGCGAATTAATCTGTAATTTATCCAACTCTAATGGTTTATCTAGTTTCTCCAGTATTTCTTCTTGCTGGTAGAGACGTAACATATCGTAATAGCGTCGAATTCTTTTTACGAATACTATTGGCTCATTTCCTCTGGCATATCCGTACTTACTTTTTTTATACCATTTCTTTTTTCTGAGTTTAGGTAAATGTTTTTCAACATCTAGCCAATTGTTTGGATCGTCACCTAAAGATTCAGTAATGATGCGTGCATCTTCTACATGACCTAAACCAATATTGTAAGCCGCTAAGGTCATCCACGAACGGTCTGGCTCTTGAATACTTTTTGGAAGGGACTCTTTCAATATTCTCAGGTATTTTGCTCCACCTTTAATACTTTGCTCTGGATCTAGGCTGTCTTTTACGCCAACACGTTTGGCGGTATCCTTGGTTAACATCATTAAGCCACGCACGCCGGTGTACGAACGTGCTTTTTCATCCCAATGTGATTCTTGATAACTGATTGCCGCAAGTAGTCGTTCGTCAAATTTATTCTTGATGCCAGCTTTTATAAATAAATGGCTGTATTTTGGTAGCTTTGATTTTATGCGACGAAAGAAATAAAGAATGTCGACATAATCAAATACATTTAAATGATGAAAGTAGTCGTCATATATTTTTTCAAGTTGACCACTTTGTTTATAACTATTTATAAATGCATTAATAGAATTCGAAATTGATGGGTCATCTTCATTGTTATAAGTTAACCAATGCGATGAATATTTTTTTGATAATTTAAAAGCAATTTTTATATCAGGGTATAGATAACGATAGTAAGTATAGATGTCGGCATTAATTACACTGAATTTGAAATTCTTCATGCTGACTTGTTCCAATACTTGTCGAGTATTACCGTTTGGTAATTCTAGCCAGAATAGAGAAGGGTAGTCTGATTTGAGATTGGATAAAACCAATGATGGCTTACTACCTTCGGCAACGATAATCGTGCTCGGTGTCACTTCTTCAATAGATTTAGGTAATTTTTTATCACGATGACCTATGACATACCATTCGTTTTCGTTATAGGCGATACCATTTATGATTTCATCATCAGGATATGGTGGAGAATTACCACCAATACCTACATGAACCTTGCCTTGTTTTAAAAATGTTGCAATTTCACTGATGGTGTTGGCTCTTATTATTTCGAGTTCAGCACCTATTGATGCAGCATAGGCCGAGATGATTTCATGGTCATAGCCACGAATCAGTGATTCATCAGGGAAATAGAGAGGTGGCGTTGCTATCAGCGCAACGCGTAAGCTTTTGCGAACCTTAATACGCTCAAGTTCTGTCAGGCCATCCGAGCAGCCACTTAAGCTTGTTATCAGGCTTAAAATTAACAGTACTGGTAAGCCTAATCTTAATATATAGCCTATAGGTGTCATTATGTTAATACCCATGACACTCGGAAATACCTATTCATAGCATATCCGTTTTCATCCATGGTAGCGTCGCCTAATGCGCCTACGGTTGGTGCCCTCTTTGCAGGGAATGACCATGCGTATCGTCGCGTCTTGCCCTGAATAAAACCGGACACACTCTAAACACGCATTTTCAAGTATCATGGATATAATAAATTTTGTGTATCCGTCCATATTCACATTCTAAAGCAGACTGGTATATGATGGGCAATATAATTTATATATAAAAATAATTAACGTGTTTCGAATAGGTCAGATAATCACATTGCTGTTTCTACAATGCGCTATGAATAGTAGCTTTGCGGAGAGTTTACCTGTCGAAAATTACGATGAAGTAGTCGCTAATACCTTCTGGAATGATTTATATGGTCTAGGTGGCTGGTCATTGTATTGTGGCTATCGTTTCGACCCCGCTGCAGATCTCACAGAAGATCGTTTATTTGTTATTGAGCAAATCTACCCAGCTAGCTGGATGTTGAAACATATGAGTTGTAATAGCCGTCGCCAATGTCGGTTAGATAAAAAATCACGATTCACCCGTATGGAAGCAGACATGCACAATTTGTATCCTGCATGGCAAGAAGCAGATGTTTCACGACGTAATACGCTATTTGGCATGATAAAAGGCGAGGAATGGCGCTATGAGACCTGCGATTTTGAACGTCATCTCGGTGTTACCGAGCCACGGCCAATAGCACGGGGCAATATAGCCCGCTCTATTTTCTATATGCACAACGAATATGGCGTCCCGATTGATAAAAAGATGCTGGGACAACTTAAAGCCTGGAATCGTGAAGATCCACCAAGTAAGCAGGAAAGCTTACGTAATGACATAATCGAGGAATTACAGGGAAATAGAAATATATATATCGATAATCCGACGATGGCGGAGCAGATTTCAAGTAAGTGGTTAGCTGACGGGTAAGCTACTTCGAAGCTAATACCAAAGAAAAGTACGAATCCTCATCTTCATAGTGATACGTAATTGAAAAATTTGCTGCGGTTAACATTTCTTCTATACCGGAGTGAGTATATTTCTGGCTAATTTCAGTAACTATGTGCTCACCTTCTTCAAAATGGATGGATTCATTAAGTTTGTTGAGTTGTACCTTCTGAGCAGAATTTGAGATCAATCGCATTTCTATTCTTTCTTCATCTGTATTGAATGTGGCCGAGTGGGTAAATTCATCTATATCGAAATTTGCATGCAGTTCTCGGTTCAATACATGTAATACATTCAGATTAAACTCAGCAGTAATACCTTGCGCATCATTATAGGCGGCATGCAATACATCATTTTCTTTTACGCGGTCTACACCAATTAGGAAGTGATCTCCCACGCGCATTACTTTGTAGAGTTCTTGTATAAAGGCTGTTGCTTCATGTCGTTCAAAGTTACCAATAGTGCTGCCAAGAAATACATACAAATGTGAGCCGTTGGCGGCGGGCAGGTTACCCAAACCAGCATTATAATCGCCAAGTAAGGGTTTCAGGTTAAGCCATTGGTACTCTTTAGCGAGTTTTTTGGCTGATTCGACCAAAGCTTCTTCGCATACATCGAAAGGGGCATAGCTACAGTTATGTGAGATATTCTGACAAGCATCAAATAAACGTCGTGTTTTAACCGAATAACCGCTGCCTAGTTCTAGAATCTGCTCTGGTTTAGTCTTGTTAATAATATCGGTGGCATATTTTTCTAGCAGCGCATTTTCTGTTCTAGTTGGGTAATACTCCGGGGTAGAGCAAATTTGGTCAAAGAGTTCGGAGCCGCGTTCATCATAAAAATACTTTGGTGATAAACTTCGGGGTTGATTTAGCAAGCTTTCGCGTACGTCATCATGCATATTCGGAATCATGCGTGTTGGCATGATAGCGATACAGCCGGATTCTTCGATTTCAGAGAATTTTGTCGATATTTGCATAAGGCTCCCTGCGATTTGGAGACATTAAAATAGTAAACGCCATGTTACACGAGTCGCTAATAAGGACACTCAAAATTAATGCATAATGGCTACGCATGTTTGCAGAGCTTAGTTACAACATGAATACAAAACCAAAGTAGACGACCTAAGTCGTGTAAACTGTAGCCAAGTCTTAAGGCTAACACGGTCAGCTTATATTACGATATGAGCCGATACAAAAAACCAGCAGTTTTATATATAGATAAAAGTGGTTCATATTAAATCTCTCTTAAACAATGGATAGCAATCTCAGTAAATTGATGTGCGATGGCACGACGGTTCTAGTGCCGACTCAGCGATTGAGTCGCCATATCCGTTACCAATTTGCGACAGATCAAATAGCACAGGGAAAGCAAGCATGGCAAACGCCAGACTGTTTGCCATGGTCGGCCTGGTGTAAGCGTAGTTTTGAATCTCTGTCATTCCGTACTGAAGAAAATAGATTTTTGTTAAATAGCTTTCAGCAACAATGGTTATGGCAGGAAATAATTAGTAGTTCAAAGTACAAGAATCAATTATTACAAATTACCGCAACTGCAAAACAAGCGGCTCAGGCTTATCAGTTAGCCAAGGAATGGGCTGTTCCCATTTTCCCCAAGGATATTTATCTCTCTGAAGATGCTTATGCATTTAAAAATTGGGCTGATGCTTTCGAACAACAAAAACAGCAGCATCATTGGCTGGATGATGCCAGCTTGCCTGATTATCTAGTTACGCATATTGATGAATTGAAAAAAACCTTAGATAAAATAGTTTTTTATGATTTTGATCAACTGACAACTCAGCAAATTAAACTCAAACAAGCTTTGATTGAGGCGGGTATTGAGGTTGAAGAGATAAACGGAGAAGACAGGAATAAATCGACCAGCGTAAGCGAACAAACAGACAAGCAATCAGAAATAATAGCTGCAGCCTCTTGGGCAAAACAACATTTGGAAAAAGACGAAAATGCAACGATAGGAATTATTGCACCGAATCTCAGTAGCATCCGTGACAAAGTAGAATATGGTTTTGCCTCAGTATTAACGCCGCAGAAATGGGTGGCCTCTATTGAAACCATTCATAAACCTTATTCAATCTCTTTAGGTAAACCTTTATCTAGCTATGCCTTAATTCACACGGCAATTAATTTATTGTCTTTAGGCAAGCGCAAGGTATCTATTAATACACTAAGCGCATTATTACATTCGCCATTTATAAGCGGCGCAACCGAAGAAGCTGCGGCTAGGGCTAAATTTGATGCGACGTTGAGACGCATAGGCGAACAACAGCTTAGCCTAAAAACACTATATTGGATTTCAGAAACACGCTGTAAGGATTTTGAACAGTGTGAAGGATTTATGCAGTTATTAAAAACATTTGAAATTTCATTTTTGAGTCATGCTCGAAAACAAAGTTTACGATTATGGGCAATGACATTCTCAGAATGGTTGTCTGGTTTTGGCTGGCCTGGAGAACGCAGTTTAAATAGTGATGAACATCAAATAATAACTGCATGGCAAACAGCATTAACTCAACTAAGCAGTCTAGATGGATTAAGCAAGCCGGTAAATTTTAGTGCGGCTTTATTTCAACTGAATAGATTACTTACAGAAACCCGCTTTCAACCGGAAACTACAGAAACACCAATACAGATACTCGGTATGACCGGTGCTGCAGGTATGCAGTTTGATGCCTTGTGGGTAATGAATATGCAGGATGATAACTGGCCTGCAATCATGCCGGTGAATGCTTTCATTCCGATAGCCGTACAGAGAGTGTTTAATATTCCAAATGCTAGTGCAGATGCACAGTTAGCAACAGCTAAGCACATTACGGATAAATTAATAAATTCGGCAAAAGAAGTGGTGTTCAGCTATGCCAATCAGGAAGGTGATAGAGAGTGTCGCTTAAGTCCACTAATTAAAGTTAATGAAGTAAATATTGTTAGTAATGTATATAACGATTATAAAAATACAATACTGGCATCATCAAAACTAGAAACGTTTATTGATATAAATGCACCGGAAATTCCTGCGGGTCAAACGGCGAATGGCGGTAGTTCCTTATTCAAAGATCAATCCGGTTGTCCTTTTAAGGCTTTCGCACGACATCGTCTACATGCTGAATCCTTACAGGAAGCCGATATAGGGCTAAGTGCCGCCGAACGCGGTAATCTTGTGCATCGCGCTTTGCAATATTTGTGGCAACGATTAAAGACCTTAGAGAATTTAAAGTATCGAACAGAACTAGAGTTAAATAAAATAATTCATTCTGTTGTCAGCGAGGCGATTAAATTACAAATATCACAACAACCAGAAACTTTCACGGATCGTTTTACGGAACTAGAACAACAACGTCTAGAACAATTATTAAAGCAGTGGTTATTAATAGAACATGATCGTGGTGACTTTAAAGTTATTTCAACAGAAGAATGGAAAACAATATTATTCGAAGATATCGAATTACATCTACGCGTCGATCGTGTTGATGAGTTGGCTGATGGTCGCTGCGTTATTCTTGACTATAAGACGGGTGCAGTGACTAAGAATGATTGGGAATCCGATAATCCAAATGATCCACAACTACCTTTATATGCAGTAACAAATTCACAACAAGTGGCAGCAATTGCTTTTGCCAGTTTAAAACGAGGTAAGATGGGCTTTGTTGGTCTGGCCGATGCTGAAGATATTTTACCGCACGTAAAACAAGATGCGGATGTCGCGTGGCAGGAGAAGCTTGATAGCTGGGAACAGATATTAATTAAACTAGCGAATGATTTCCGTTCGGGGATAGCAACGGTTGAACCAACTACGAGTGCTTGTCGTTATTGTGATTTGCATTCCTTATGTCGAATACATGAACGAAAAGAAAATTCAATAGATAGTTTTGGTGAAGAGGAACTTGCTAATGGCTAGTTCAATCATCGATATTGAAGCAAGAACAAAATCGCTTGCGCCAGATCAATCATTTATTATTCAAGCGCCAGCAGGTTCAGGTAAAACCGGTTTATTAATTCAACGTTATCTAAGATTATTATCTTTAGTTGATGCACCGGAAGAGATTATTGCTGTTACCTTTACGCGCAAAGCTGCGGCAGAAATGCAAAGTCGAATTCTCGATGCTTTGAATATGGTCTTGAATAAGAAAACACCAGAATCCGAACATGAAAAAGTAACTTATGATTTAGCGAAACAGGCATTAGAACGTGATCAGAAAAAAGGCTGGCAGATAATAGAAAACCCTGCGCGTTTACGATTACAAACAATAGACTCACTTTGCGCATCTTTAACAAGGCAAATGCCGATGTTGGCTAGACTCGGTACGCAACCGGAAACACTGGAAAACGCCGACCCCTTATATCAACAAGCGGCTATTAATACCTTGGCAGAATTGGAAAGCGGCGAAGGTTGGTCAGATGCCATTGCTAATCTTGTTGTACATTTGGACAATGATTTACCACGCATTAAAAATCTAATCGTTGATATGTTAAGAAAACGCGATCAATGGTTGAGTCATGTAATACAAGAACATGAGCGTGAAGAAATGGAGCAAGCGCTGGTTAGATTAATTGAAGATCAATTAACTATTGTAAATAATGTATTTCCGAAAGAATTTGAATCAGAGTTAATAGACATTATTCAGTTTGCAGCAAATAATTTACGTGAGTCCGATCCGGATAATCCAGTAGTAAATTGTTTGTCTTTATCTTCTCTACCCGGTAGTGATGCGACTAGCCTTAATCTATGGTGTGGAATTAGTGAGTTGCTATTAACCAAAACAGGAACTTGGCGTAAGCGCGTTAATGTTAAGAATGGTTTTCCAGCAGCGAAAGACAGTAAGAACAAAGAAGACAATCTAAATATTAAGAAAAAGCAGGTGCAGGCGCTGTTAGCAGACTTGCAAAATATTGATGGTCTACAACAAATTTTGGCAAAGGTGATCGCTTTGCCACCGGCGAAGTATAGCGATTCCGAATGGTTGATTGTGAATGCACTATGTGAATTATTGATGATCGCTGCGGGGCAGTTACGTTTAATATTCGCTGAAAGAAATCAAATGGATTTTATCGGTATTGCCGAATCAGCTGTTGAAGCATTAGGCACAGATGAAGCGCCAACCGAGTTGGCTTTAAATATGGATTATCATATTAAACATCTACTGGTTGATGAGTATCAGGATATTTCAGTTAGCCAATATAGATTGTTACAACGCTTAACTAGCGAATGGTCGATGGATGATGGACGTAGTTTGTTTCTGGTGGGTGATCCGATGCAATCCATCTATCGTTTTCGCCAAGCGGAAGTTGCCATCTTTATAAAAACTTTTCATGATGAATCATTGGGTAATATTCCGCTTCAAGCATTACGGCTCAAGGTTAACTTCAGGTCACAACAAAATATTGTCGAGTGGGTAAATAATAGTTTCAAATCTATCTTTCCGAGACAGGATGATTTAATTACCAGTGCAGTTTCTTATAGTTCAGCGGTGGCTTTCGATTCAACAGTTACAAATGAAAATGTAAAAGTCTATCCGCAATACACTAGCGCTCATAAAAAAGAATCGAAAAATATTGTCGAAATAGTTAATGAAATAAAACAGCAAAGCCCTGAAGACAATATTGCTGTTTTGGTTCGTAGTCGTTCACATCTTGCTGAAGTCATTCCGGCATTAAGAAAAGCCGCAATAGGATTCAAAGCCATAGATATCGAAGGACTAGGCACACAAGCATCAATTCAGGATTTACTTGCTTTAACTCGCGCATTTTTATATCCGGCTGATAGGGTTGCATGGTTAGCCTGTTTGCGTGCGCCGTGGTGTGGAATGAGTCTGGAGTCGTTATATCTTCTTTGTAATCAAAATAAAGATAAAACAGTATGGGAATGCATTTGTAATAATGAGTTAGTTAAAAATTTGCAAGAAGATGAATTGATGCGACTTAATCATTTTAAAGAAAAGTATGAAAATAGTCTGTTACAAAAACAACGTTTATCAACACGCGATACCATAGAAGCACTCTGGATACAATTAGGTGGTCCGGCTACATTATCCAATGCCACTGATCTGGAAAACTGTGCTACCTATTTATCCTTGCTAGAAAGTTTAGAGCAGGGTGGCACCATAGAAGATTTAAAAGAATTACTCGATGATGTCAGTCATCTATACGCGACGCCTGATTTAAAAGCAGACAGTCAGTTACAAATTATGACTATACATAAAGCCAAGGGGCTTGAGTTTGATCATGTTATCTTGCCGGGACTAGGTCGTTCTCCGCGTTCGAACCAAGGTGATTTATTAGTCTGGTTATTACGTCAACGTGAACACCAACAGGAAGATTTGGTATTGGCTCCCATACGCGAGGCAGGGAATTTTCAGGCGCCGATTTATGATTACATAAATAATACCGATAAATCCAAGCAAAGCTTTGAAGATGCACGTTTATTATATGTTGCAACAACACGTACCAGGAAAACTCTACATCTACTTGGACATGTCAGCCTTAAAGAAAAGAAAGATGATATTACCTGTGCGCCACAAAGCCGTTCTTTATTAGGCCATTTATGGACTACGGTTAGCTATGATTACGAACAAAATATGCCTGCAAGTGTAGAGCAGGACGGAGAAGAACCCTCTCTAGTTATTAATCAAAATACAAAACGTTTAATAAAAGAATGGAAGCTACCAGAAGTGCCAAGAGCAACACAATGGCAACAACCACCGGAAGATGAGTCTGGAGAAGAGCGTGAAATGATCGAATTCGAATGGGTAGGCGAAACAACCAAACATATTGGATCAGTTGTACATAATGCAATTCAATGTATGACTGAAGAAGGAACAACTAAGTGGACGAGTGCATATATCGATGCGGAACGACAAAGTTTCGATACCGCACTAAAACAACTCGGCGTACCCGATAACGAAAGAACCGATGCCGTAAGTCGCGTAGTCCATGCATTAGTCAATATGCTAGAAGATGAACGCGGACAGTGGATACTTTCGGACGAACATATACAACAACAAAACGAATACTCAATCAGCGGCATAGTGGATAACAAATTAACCAATGCTATTCTGGATAGGACCTTCATAGATGATAATGGAACACGCTGGATTATAGATTACAAAACCAGTCGTCACGAAGGCCCAAACCTAGATGGATTTTTAAATCATGAGCAAGAACGTTACAAAGAACAACTGGAAAAATACTCAACCTTAATGAAACAACTAGGTGAAGAGAATATAAAGCTAGGATTGTACTTCCCGTTATTACAAGGCTGGCGTGAATGGGAAAGTATATAGATTCACATGATCAAGTGGGCATTCAGTTTACCGATGATTTTTTTGTTTAACTAAAGAAATAATTTATGACATCAGAAATCACAGCTGGTTTATTTGGATTAATCGGGGTGCTTGTTGGTGGCTTGATTTCATGGTGGTTGCAGAAGGATCGAGCATCTACTGATTTACGGATTGCTTTGGAATCAGTTAAAACTGAACACATGGCGGAGAAGACAGCGCAATATTTCTTGAACCACAAAGGTTATACCGATCGTTCGTGTAAATTATTGAGTAAACGACTTGGTGGCTTTGAGGATAATTAATTAATAAAAATACCAGTCCGCGCTGGTGCTGTTCGTTATTTACGTGGTGACGGGATCGAATGGTGGCGATTGCTATAGAGAACGGATGAAGCTATTGCTAATGCAAAGGAAAAGAATGAATCGCTCGGGCCGGGGGATGAAGATCTCTAGATAAAATGGAGAGAATTTATTTCTCCTGATTTATAATATATTCAGTATTTCCCGCTATTATTAATTATGTAGGTACTATTAATAATAGAATTATCAAAATTGGCGTAATCAAGGAAGTAAAAGATAAGGAAAATCGTGTTGCTTTAACGCCAGATGGTGCTAAAGCTTTAATCGCTGCAGGTCATGATGTTCTTCTAGAAAATAATGCCGGTAGTGGCTCGGGCTATGATAATCAGGAGTATCAAGCTCTGGGTATCGAAATCGTCACAACTAATGAGGCATGGAAAGCTGATTTAGTCATCAAAATTAAAGAACCGCTAGAACAAGAATTTCAGTATTTCTCCGATAATATCCTCTTTACCTATCTCCATCTTGCCGGTGTACCTAAGTCTTTAACTACGGCATTAATAGATGCAGGAACAACGGCTATTGCTTACGAAACAGTTGAGAGTAATGAAGGTGGCTTTTTTCCATTACTTGCACCGATGAGTGCTGTAGCCGGTAATATGGCGGCAACAGTGGGTGCTTATTATCTGGCTAATTTCAACCAAGGCAAGGGCATTCAGCTGGGTCGCATACTGGGCGAGCGTAATGGCAAGGTCATGGTGATAGGTAATGGTATTGTTGGTCAACATGCGGCGATTACTGCGGATGGTTTGGGTGCCAATGTTTTTATTCTTGGGCGTGATGAACGAAAATTTATCGAACAAGAGAAATCTGTTTCAGACAATATTACCTTTGTGAAATCGACACAGGAATCGATAGAGGAACATATTCAAGATACTGATTTGCTTATAGGTGCGGTGTTATTACCCGGAGCTAAAGCGCCACATTTGGTTTCTGAAACTATGGTGAAACAAATGCAGGCAGGTTCAGTTATCGTCGATGTCGCAATAGATCAAGGTGGTTGTGTCGAAACATCACACATTACATCACATACCGATCCGATTTTTATTAAACACGATGTTGTGCATTATTGTGTGAGTAATATGCCCGGCGCATATCCTAGAACATCGACCATAGCTCTAACTCGAGCGACGTTACCGTATATTACAACTCTTGCGAATCAAGGTAGTAGTGCTTTGAGAAGTGATAAAGGATTTGTTGCTGGGGTAAATGTTTGTAAAGGACATATTACTTATAAGTCAGTTGCGGAGTCTCTTAACATGGGTTCTTTGTATAAAGCATTTTTTGATATCGATTAATTTGTTCTATATAGTTTTTCTCCAAAATCACTCCAATAAAAGTAGTTTTAAGTTCATAAATGAACCTAAATTGTGGATTCACAAGTGAACCTAAATGGCACTTACTATGGCAAAATATTGTCTATAGTCTTCTGTATTACAGTAAATATTTTATGGAGACGTATGAGCGTACTTGAAAGTTACAATATGAAGCAGAGGTGGTGCCAGCTATGTTGATACCGAAAAAGATAATATCTATCGGTGCAGTATTATTTTTGTTCTCACCATTTTCTATGGCGTCAGATGCTGCCGAACAGATCAAGTTTGATATTAATGGTATCGAGCTTGGTGATAAATTAAGTGAAGTATTTTTTAATAAATACTGTCCATCTAAGTATAAAGGTAAATCAGAAATTGAATGTAAGCAAAAGATAAGTTTGGATGGAATAAATTTATCTATTATCTATTTTTACTATGATGCCAAATTACTTGCGATCTCTATTGATTACCCTTCTTTTCAATATGGGGATTTAATTAAGACATATACGAGAAAGTTTAACAAATCACCGCACAATAACAAACAAGAAGCGATCTTAATCAGTACGGGCGAGGAATATACGAATAAACAATCTTCATGGAAGACTATGTCTGGAGAGTTTGTCATTGAAAAGTACGGCAATAATTTTAAAAGAGGAATTGCTTATCTATCATCCTTTGATTACGAAGAATATAAAATTAAGAAAAATGAGGCAATAAACCCAGAATTTTTGGATAAATTATTTGGAGATATTTTCAATATCTAGATTCTTTTCAGTAACTGCATATCTTCCTTTTGAAGATCTATCTTTATCGCTTTTAGGCTATCGTTAATACTGCTCACTTTAGTTGCTCCGAGAATCGGAAATATGGCTGAGCTTTTGCGTAATAGCCATGCAATCATAATTTGATAAGTGGTTGTCTGATATTTATCTGCTACCTGCTTTAATGAAACATTATCTGTGTGTTGCGCATGTTCAAAATGGCCACCAACCGGACTATGAGCGATAAAGGCGATCTCATTATTTTTACAGAATTTGACCACACCATTAGCAAATGATTTTTTATTAAATAAATTACATCGGTTTTGTACTGATAGGATTGCTGTAATAGATAGTGCTAGCTCTATTTGTTCAACATCGACATTGGATAAACCGATATGTTGAATTTTTCCTTCATCTTTTAATTTTAGTATCTCACCAACGGAGTCCGTTAATGGTACGTCAGGGTCGGGCGCATGCAGTTGATAGAGAAATATTGAATCAGTTTTTAAATCATTCAGGCTTTGTTCACAAGATTGCCTTAGGAATTTAGGAGTGCCATCAGCTATCCAGTTATCTCTATCACGTTTTACACCACCTTTTGTCGCAATGATGATTTCTTTTTCAGGATTTAGCTTTGATAGTATATTTGTAATCAAACGTTCATTGTGGCCAATTTCTGAAGCGTCAGCGCAATAAACATTCGCTGTATCAATGTAGTTCCCGCCACTTTGAATAAAAGCTTCTATAACAGAATGAGCCTGCTCTTTGTCTGGTCGTCCATTCAGAGACAAAGGCATTGCTCCTAGACCGATAGGGTAAACCTCAATGCTTGTATTTCCTAATCGTCTGACTGCGTCCATAATTTTTGTGTTGTTATGTCCTTAACATTTATTCTAGTCTATTTCTGCTAGAATCTATCGATGAATCAAAATAAAAAAGTAAAACAAGCTAGAAAATTATTGTTGTCAGAATATCAGGCAATTTTATGCACCCATTCCGTTGACGTTGATGGTTATCCCTTTGGTTCGGTTGTGCCGTATTGTCTGAATAAAGATGGTGAGCCGATTATGTTGATTAGTTCTATCGCACAACATACTAAAAATATACTGTCTGATCACAAAGTTTCATTGATTGCTACCGAGGGTGGTGCGGATGACTTACAGACAGTAGGACGAATTACTTATATTGGTAATGCTCAAAAATTGAATGACGACGATATTGATAGCATGGAACGCTATTATAGTTACTTCCCACAGTCACGAGATTTCCACAAAACACACGATTTCGATTTTTATCGGTTAGAGCCAGTACGAATTCGATATATTGGTGGTTTTGGTAAAATCTATTGGGTGGAGAAAGATGAGTTTTTATTGGCCAATCCTTTTAGCTTCGAAGAAGAAAAAAGAATGGTTGAGCATATGAACGCGGATCATCTTGAAGCGATTAAGCATTATTGCGAGACATATGAAATTTCGCATACTACTGATGATATTCCCGTTATGGTCGGTATTGATAGTGAAGGTTTTAATTTACGTGTTGGTGCGCGTATACATCGGATAGATTTTAATGATGTGGTAACAACGGCAGGAGATATCCGTAAGGTTTTAGTAGAGATGGCTAAAACGTAATATGAATAAGACGCTTATTGTTTTAATCCTTGCGGTTATTTTACTTAGCTGGAATTTTATTTTTACTAAACCAAAAATAGAATTAACTGATCCGGCTAAAGTACTACAAGGCTTATCGCAATCAATTAAGTACAAGCTAGCGGTCAAAAAATACTGGAAAGAGAATAAGAGTTTGCCCGATGCTGAAACATGGGAGAAACAAGGTTCGAAGATCGAAGTCGATATCAGTAAGTCTCTGGTTAAAAGTATTGAAGTCGGTGTCGATGGACCCGGTGCAGTTACAGTTCATTTTATGAATAAAGAAACTATTCAACTTGAAAAAGATATTGAAGGTACAAAGATTGTATTAATACCCGAGGCTAAAGGAGAAAGACTGGTCTGGTCGTGTAACGGTACGATGGATAAACAATATTTGCCAAAAAAATGTCAATGAAGGGAAATGATTTAAGCCGCAACTTCGTCTGCTAGTTTATCTGTGGTTGCGCGTAAGTTATCACTTAATGTTTGCGCAACGCCTTTAAGGATATTGACGCCTAGCTCAGGTTCTGTGTCAAGCATCACATCAAAGGCTTTTTGTGTCAGTATCGCTAAACGTGTTTTTTCGTAGGCTCTTATAGTTGCCGATCTGGGTGCATGGTCGATTAAAGCCATCTCACCAATACAACTACCTTCATATAAGGTTGTAATTACAGTGGTAAAATTTTGCCAGGTGGTCATTTTGATAACTTCCAGTGAACCGGAAGTTATGTAGCAAACATAATCACCTGTATCGCCTTCCTCAAATAATATGTCACCAGCATTGAGTTCTAGTGGCTCGATATAGGTCATTATCTTATCCATTTGTTCTTCTGTTAGATAAGAAAAAAAGAGAAGATTCTTAAGTGAGTCCTTCATGAGCAAGCTCCAATTTCCGTTACCTTACGGGTATCGGCAAAATCTAAAGAAGCTTTAGGTGTATAGTTACTATTTCAGCATAAGTATGATTTAAAAATCATACTCGGCATTGACTTACTTTCTGAATATGAGAGCTAGTAATTTTATGTCTATGGTCATTAGCTTCAAGAAACTTTGCTTCCAGTACATAAGCCAGAGATTCGAGTTCATTCTTACATTTAACGTCATAATCCATGCCGGTTTGATACTGTAAATAATGAACTAACTCGTGCAATAAAATACCTTTGCCTTCATCAGTAACAAGGTCGATTGAATCAAGAAGATAAACAGCACCTTCGTTAAAATTATATAAGCCAAATATTTTTAGACTATCCGGGTTAACGGCCTTTGGTAACTTTCCGCCGAAAGCAACCATGGCAATTTTTTTGGCAGATACTTTTTTCACAGTCGGTATCTTTTCAATATCATATTTAAAAGATGAATGGTCATTTATCCATCCTAATAATCCTGATACGAGCTCTTCTTGAGTATTATAAGAATCAAAATCGAAATCAAAACCTGACTGAATTTGCGTAGTTGATGAATCGCTACCTGTAGGTATGTCAAAATTAAGTGAAGAGTGTGGCTTGGCATAGGCTGATTGTGACATCAAGCCTGCAGTCAACATCATTACTGATACAACATTTGCCCGACGACGATTTTTGACGCGTTTAACACCTTCAAGGAAGTCAGAACGTTGATCTTCTTTTAATTGATAACCTTGAGTCGTGGCAAATTCAGAAATTTTCTGAAATGCCTCTGGGTTTTTATTGTGTAAGTCATTCTCATAAACAAGCGTATGTTGGCCATTAATTATACATGGGTGAACCATCGCTTGTTCTTTCTTCTTCGGCGTCATAGAGCGCATAATTTTTTCAACCAGACTCTCCGGTTTCTTCTGCGCATCAGGCTTTTGAAGATTATTCAGAATGTTTATTACATCAGTCATATTATATTGACCCCGTTATGTTATTTAAAAATAAACTCAACATAGGTTAGCTATTAGCTCTTGTCCTTACTGATTTCATTAGCTGAAGTAATATTCATGTCCGGTGCATCACCGCTGGCAATTATATTTTTGACAGTTTCGTTTACAGCAGTGCTGTAAGCATTACCAAAGTCAGCATAAGCTTCTTCAGCCATAACAGCGGTATAACCAATGGCATAAGATGCTTTTAATAAGCCCATACCATCTTTACTACCGTCACCCATCATTAACTGCATAGAAGAATTATCCTTATCGCCAAGTAATTGATCGTAAGGTCCCCATAGTTTTGGCGAAGAGAACGCACCACCACCGATAAGAACATCTAATACAACTTTTCCGTCGCCAGCGTGGTATCCCAGAGCGCCAAAGCCTTCACCTTCGTAGTAACTAAAGGTTTCGCCATTAGAAAAAGTGTTTTCATATTTGTTGATAAAACCACCAACATATCCAGAAGGCATTTTTATACTTCGGGTGCTAACGCGTTTTAACTTTCCTTGCGCTTTAGTCTGTGCAGCAATCGCTAATATTGATTCGGTTTCACCATAAGGGTTTGTGATAAAACGTTTGCCGTTTTCCTGAGAATAGGCGCGATCAGATTTATCATAAGTCCCGGTGACTTCGACATCAGCCATAACTTTCACACTAGTATCAAGAGGATTTATCCCTCCAGCAGAAGCTGCTCCCGACATAAATATACCACTGGCGAGAAATAACAGAGGTAAGGATTTAGCCAGCCTTCTTTCAAAATTAACAGGCTTACTATCTTTTTCGCGTTGGTCTTCCTTAATAGCAAACGAATTACTTTCTGCATAAGCTTTAAGCTGTTCAAAGGCTTCAGGGCTTTTTTCCTGAAGACCATACTCATGAACTAGTACGCGATGGTTGTTAATAATACAGGGATGAACCTTAGTCGCTTTTTTTAATTTGCGATTAATTCTGTTCTTAAGAAAGCTTTCAGTCACTCTCTCAATCCAGTTGTTAGCTCCATCATTACCTGTAAATGTATCTACAGTGGCATTGTTTTTCATCTTTAATAATCTCCAAAAAAATTTAAACTAATTAACTCTATTCTCTAACTTCTGCAGACTCATCATTCGACTTACGCGAATCTACCCATTGCGAAATAAAAACCTCAAAATCTTCTCTGAACTTATTCGTTAACTTAACTCGCTTAACTCGCGAATCATTCGTGTCATGTAGTCGAGATACTATTTTCATTTCTTCAAGCAACTCCAGGTTTCGTAGTGACTTATTACGTGGTTCACCAACATTCAAATAAATTTCTTTTACCGATGGCATATGCTCACGCAAATTACTAATGCCGATAAAAAAAACAGTATCGAACATTGTTCCAAGCATTTTGCTTCTGCTCAGTGTTATTGACTCAATTGAATACTCTCCAATCAAATCAACGAACCTGTCTCGTACTCGTAATAAATTTTCTAATTCGCCTTCGCGATAATTTAATTCCATGTCATTCCAAGTTTAGCTACTCTTTTTCCATTCGCAATGACATAAGAGTTCACTTCTGAACATTGTTCCAATCTTAATGGTCGGAAATGCTTAGCTGCCTTTAAATGAACAAAAAACAAAACAGGTAAAAATATTTCATTTCTATAATTTCACGAGCAAACCGACAATTATTTTTCTCTAACATATCTATTGAGACAATTCTTATTCGGAATCGGCCTTGTTAGTTGTATATCGGCAATATTAGTGAATTACTTTAGGATTCAATGACATAGTGAAATGGCTTAGATGCGATTGTAATTAATTGAAATATTGAGAGTTTTAGCGATAGACTGCAGTTAGGTTCAATATTGAACCTAATTTTGGAAATTTGGCGGGCTGATTCCAGCTATTAAGCTAAATTACTAATTTGGGCTAAGTCTTCATTTTCCAGTAATTGCTCTTTGGCGTGGCTACTTAAACTTTTAGCAATCACAGTTCTGTCTCTGCCTGTTTCTTTGGCTTGATAAAGCGCCATATCAGCTGCTTTTATTAAGCCCTTTGGCGTTTCGGCGTAAATTGGATAAGACGCTATGCCAATTGACACAGTAATATTATTTAATGTCTTTCCATGATGGTTTATTTTGAGTTCTGTTAATTTGTCACGAATTAATACGGCTCTTTTTTCTAAAGATGATATAGGAGCATCTGGTAAAATAAGCATGAATTCTTCACCGCCATAACGACAAGCAATATCTCCTTCGCGCAATTTATCATTAATTAAGTTAGTAAATTCCACCAAAACCAAATCACCGACATCATGTCCATGGTCATCGTTGTAATTTTTGAAATAATCTATGTCTAGCATAAGGATGCCGAGTTCTGTTTTTGCACGGAAGCATAGTATGTAGATGGTACCTATGCTATTTCAAAAAATGGGGGGTACCCCGGAGGTGGGGTTGATGCATTCTGGATTTTACCCAGAACAAGAAAAATCTATGGGTAAAAATGCTGATTATTTTTGTGTGCGTCAGTGAGGGCTAATTCAAAAAGAATGTCAAAGCTATCAGTCACTAATTGTGGGGAAAACTGTGGGGAAAAAAGAAAAAGGACCCGAAGGCCCTTATTTCTATTAACTAATTGGTGGGGCCATCAGATAGCGTATAAATCTTGTCTTTTGATTTAGCTTGTTTTACTTCGGTATTGGTTAGAGGTTTAGTAGTTCTGGCCATTTTAGTAGTACTGCCTATTGCTGTATTGTCATGGTACTACAATCAGTACTACTAAAAAAGCTGGATTTTATAGGATTCGTTAGTACCTAATAGGCGGTAAATTTAAGGTAAGCCACTGTTTTTAGACGTAAAAAAAGCCGTCCTAGGACAGCTTTAAATACGTTAGTGGTGGAGGCGGCGAGAATCGAACTCGCGTCCGCAAATCCTCTGCCATTGGATCTACATGCTTAGCCGACTCTTTAA
>DUBV01000088.1:0-386 GCA_012960105.1 Thiotrichaceae bacterium
AAATTCTTTATGTGAAAGGCAGCGGTTGGGATTTGATCTCAATTAAAAATGCTGGATTTTCACCAGTGCGTATGGCGCACATGATTAAACTTGGTGAGCTAGAGTCACTTTCTGATCCACAAATGGTCAACGAACTAAAGACCCAGCTTACTAATGCATCTGCTCCAGCACCTTCGGTTGAAACGATTTTGCATGCAATTTTGCCCTTTAAGTACGTTGACCATACTCATGCCGACGCGGTAGTAACCATTTCTAATACAGCAAGTGGCGAAGACAGAATACGAGAAATTTATGGCGATCGAGTCGTTGTTGTGCCTTATGTGATGCCTGGTTTTGATTTAGCAAAAGACGTGGGTCGATTATTTTCAGAACATGCGACGGATAAA
>DUBV01000088.1:596-1964 GCA_012960105.1 Thiotrichaceae bacterium
GTGATTGGCAATCCAGTATTGTTCAGTCTAACTAATAGTGAGCAAGGTATTGATTTTTCCAATCGAGACAATGTTAATGATATTGCAACTAGAGGTCCTGTAACGCCAGATCACGTAATACGCACCAAACGCATTCCAATGATTGGTCGTAATGTTAACAAGTATACAAAAGAATATAAGTCGTATTTTGAGATTCATGAACCGAATGCAAAAGAGCGAAAGACTATACTTGATGCAGCACCACGCGTAATTCTAGACCAAGATTTTGGCCTTTGCGCAGTAGGTAAAAACATGAATGAGATCGGTATTATCGCTGATTTGTATGAACATACAATACAGTGTATTCTTCGTGCTGAAAAATTAGGCGGATGGCAGGCGCTACCAGAATCAGATATTTTTGATCTTGAATATTGGGATCTTGAACAAGCAAAATTACAAAAGGGTGGCGATACACCTGAATTCCAAGGTGAAGTAGTATTAATCACTGGCGCTGCATCAGGTATTGGTAAAGCGTGTGTAGAGTCCTTCCTTGTTCGTGGTTGTGCAGTTGTTGGTATTGACCTTGATGTTTCTATTGAAAATACCTCAAGTAGCAATAATTATCTAGGTTTGGTTTGTGATGTAACTGATGAGGGCGCACTTAAAAATACATTAGAGAGGGGCGTACGTCATTTCGGTGGTATTGATATGGTGGTGCTTAACGCTGGAATTTTCCCTGGCGGAAAAACGGTTGCCGAGTTAGAAACGGATGAATGGCGTAAGGTATTTTCGGTTAATTTGGATGCGAATCTAACTTTACTTCGTGAAGTTTATCCTTTATTAAAATTAGCTCCAAATAAAGGCCGTGTGGTAATTATTGGCTCTAAAAATGTACCAGCTCCAGGGCCCGGCGCAGCCTCCTATTCAGCCTCTAAAGCTGCTCTTAATCAACTAATGCGTGTGTTAGCGATGGAGTGGGGCAGTGACGGTATACGGCTCAATACGTTACATCCTAATGCAGTTTTTGATACTGGTATTTGGACAGATGAGGTGTTAAAAGCAAGAGCAAAACATTATGGACTCAGTGTGGAAGGGTACAAAACTAACAATGTTTTAAAAGTTGAAGTCAATAGCAAAGATGTGTCGGAGCTCGCGGCCGAAATGTGTGGGGTTTTATTCGCTAAAACCACCGCAGCACAAGTGCCAGTTGATGGTGGCAATGATCGAGTAATTTAAATATAGGAAAATAATGAGTAATAAATCAGTACTTGGAATTATTGGTGGCAGCGGTGTTTACGATATTGATGGATTGACTAACACTCGCTGGGAAAAAATAGAATCCCCGTTTGGTGAGCCTTCAGATGAATTATTATTTGGTGAGTTAGATGG
>DUBV01000089.1 GCA_012960105.1 Thiotrichaceae bacterium
TCTTTGAATTATATGGTGGGCCCGGAGTGACTCGAACACTCGACCTGCCGATTATGAGTCGGATGCTCTAACCAACTGAGCTACGGGCCCTAAAACAGATTTTCTTGATGGATTATAATATTAAATTAAGTATCAAGAAACGTTTTAAGCTCGTCCGAACGGGATGGATGACGAAGTTTACGTAATGCTTTAGCTTCAATCTGACGAATACGTTCACGGGTCACATCAAATTGTTTACCCACTTCTTCAAGTGTATGGTCAGTATTCATATCAATACCAAAACGCATTCTCAGTACCTTGGCTTCACGCGGAGTGAGGTCTTCTAAAGCATCGCGTGTTGTGCGACGTAAACCTTCAAAACCAGCTGAGTCACCCGGTGCTTGTATATTTGCATCTTCAATAAAGTCACCTAAATGTGAATCTTCATCATCACCAATTGGTGTTTCCATTGAAATAGGTTCTTTTGCAATTTTCAGAACTTTACGAACTTTTTCTTCAGGCATTTCCATACGTTCTGCCAACTCTTCCGGCGTAGGTTCGCGCCCCATTTCCTGAAGTACTTGTCTGGAAATACGGTTCAGCTTATTAATCGTTTCGATCATATGAACTGGAATACGAATAGTTCTAGCCTGATCAGCAATCGAACGGGTAATAGCCTGACGTATCCACCATGTTGCATAAGTAGAAAATTTATAACCACGACGATATTCAAACTTATCAACCGCTTTCATTAAACCGATATTGCCTTCCTGTATAAGATCAAGGAAAAGCAAACCACGATTAGTGTATTTTTTCGCAATAGAGATAACCAGTCTTAGGTTAGCTTCAACCATTTCTTTTTTAGCTCGACGAGCTTTTGCTTCGCCGATAGAAATAGTGCGGTTAATTTCTTTCATTTCCGAAATATCTAACAATGCATCTTCAAAAATGATCGCCAATTTTCCTTGAACCTTAAGAATTTCTTCTTCCTGTTCTTTTAGTTTTTCAGCATAAGCAGGTTTCTTTTTGATAACTCCTTTCAACCATTTGAAGTTAATTTCATTACTCGGAAAATCAGTAATGAATTCCTTACGTGGCATTCTTGCTTCTTTTACGCAAAGTTCCATAACGCGTCGTTCGGTAAAACGAATACGGTCAATTAAATCGTGCAGGTTATCCGTTAACAAAAGAATAAATTTTGGTGCAAATTTAATCTCAAGAAACCAATCTGCTAATTCTTTCTCATGAACCTTGGTTTTATTGTCATCTTTACCATAACGTTTTACTGCTTTGACATATTTAATATGAAGTTTTTCAAGCTTGGTAATGTGCTCTTTAAAATCAGCAGCAACTAGAGGAACTACTTCTTCTTCCTCTTCGTCGTCATCGGACTTTTCAACTTGAGTCGGATTGATAACTTGTATGCCTTCGTCTGGATAATATGAGGTATCGTTAAAACCAACTAAAGCATCCGTTAATTTCATTTCCTGAGCTACAATCATCGTATAGGCTTTTAGTACGGTATCGATCGTACATGGATAACTAGATAGCGCGCTTAGTACCTGGCCGATGCCTTCTTCAATACGTTTAGCAATTTTGATTTCGCCTTCACGCGTTAAAAGATCGACTGTACCCATTTCACGCATATACATTCTGACAGGATCAGTTGTACGACCAAATTCATTTTCCAGACTGGCTAATGCTGCGGCTGCTTCTGCGGCTGCGTCCTCATCAGGTGCATTGGTGTTATCTGTTATTTGTCCGTCCAGATCCGGTGGAGATTCATATACAGTAATCCCCATGTCATTAATCATGTTGACTATGTCTTCAATCTGTTCCGGCTCTACAATATCATTAGGAAGATGATCATTAACTTCACCATAAGTCAGGAAGCCTTGTTCCTTCCCTTTAGCAATAAGCACTTTAAGTAGTGACTTATCTTCCTCTTTGACGGGTTGTTGTTCTTGTTGTTCTGCTTGTTCCATAGAATGTGGCTCGAAAATTGCTATAAATTTATATAAATATTTGTGGTTTAATAACTGGTAACTGCTTGATTAATATGCAGACATTTCTCTGGGCTAAAACGATCAATAATAACACACAGACGGTGAATTCGCTAGGTCTCAGTGCTATCGTTCTCTGAATTTTCGCGGTTATTTCCTAAAGAACGTAATTCGTTTTTCATTTTGTCGGTTAATTCTTCTGTACTGCTTAAATTTCCGAACGCATGTAGTTTCGACTGATTTGTCTTTTCCTTTAGTTTTTCTAGAGAACTAAGGAAACTTTCACGTAAATTTTCATCAGAAAAATTATCATCAGCCGCATATTGTGATTCTGATGGTGCAAGCTCAATTAAACGCTGCCTAATTTTTTCTCTATCACGGTAGTTTTCAGTGATTCCAGCGATCGTTGTATTTGGGTTACTTTGAATGTATTTGACTATTTCGACTAGAAACTCAATGCCATTAATCTTTATTTCTGCAAGCTTGCTCTCCAGTGAATCATCAAGAGCTAATTCAGGTTTTCTGAGTAATAGTTTGATCGATTCTGTTAATAAACTTTGTTGCCCAGTATTTCTTATCGCTTGTTTATTTACGTTGCGTAAAGGTGAATTTACCGTACCCGTTTTTCTATATTCTTCTAATTGCTGATTCAACTCATCGCCAGGAATTCTAGTAATGCCAGTCAACTTCCTTAATAATATTGATGTTAGAGCTGGAGCAGATGAGAGTTTGCCAATAAATGGCAAGGTAACTTTTGCCATAGATGCCTGATCTTCAGGTGATGTTAAATCCATTCCTTCACTAAGATAATTAAATAGATACTCAGATAAAGGTAATTGTAAGTTGGTATCGAGAAAAGCATCTTTGCCTTTATTGCGTACAAAGGTATCGGGATCTTCCCCTTCAGGCAAAAACATAAAGTAGACTTGTTTATCGTCTTTCAATAAAGGAAGCGAGTTTTCCAGTCCTCTCCAAGCTGCTTTTTTACCTGCTTCATCACCATCGAAACAAAACACGACTTTGTTGGTGATACGAAACATTTTTTCTAGGTGTTCAGGAGTAGCTGCAGTCCCTAAGCTGGCAACCGCATTTCGTATACCAAACTGAGCTAAGGCAATGACATCCATATAACCTTCAACAACGAATAAATTCCCGATATCTTTTAATGCTTTTCTGGCCTGATATAAGCCGTACAGTTCACGGCCTTTATGAAAGATAGGTGTTTCAGGAGAGTTAAGATATTTCGGTTTGCTATCATCCAGAACTCTTCCGCCCATACCAATTGCTCTACCACGTTGGTCACGAATAGGAAATGTCAGTCGATTTCTGAAGCGGTCATAGTAACCGCCATTATCATTTTCAATAACGGCACCAATTTTAAGCAGTCGTTTTGATGCATTATCAGAACCGCCAAGTTCGCCCATCAAACTATCCCAGCCCGGTGGCGCAAAGCCTAATTCAAATTCCGCGGCAATTTCGCCACTAATCCCACGTCCTTTCAAGTAGCTAATAACGCTATCTGCTTGAGAATGTTTTCGTAATTGCTTGGCATAAAATGACGTGGCCATTTCCATGAGTTCATATAACTCACTGGATTGATTATTCGATTGCGAAAAGACTGCGGCTTCGCGAGGTATTTCCATGCCAGCACGAGAAGCAAGATCTTCAATGGCCTCAACAAAATCCATATGCAAGTATTCCATCAGGAAGCTAATGGCTGAGCCATTGGCACCGCAACCAAAGCAATGGTAGAACTGTTTTTGTTGGCTTACGGTAAAGGAAGGTGTTTTTTCTTCATGGAAAGGACAGCAGGCTTGATGATTTTTTCCGCCCTTTTTTAGCGGAACATAAGCATCGACGATATCGACGACATCGGTTCGTGAGAGTAATTCATCGATAAAGTGTTGTGGGATTCGGCCAGCCATACGGAAATAATATCAGATTAGAGGTAGAAAATAGCGATAGATAAACGCTAATAAAACAGGTAATTCGGGATACAACTGAGAGGGGTATTTCTAGTTAAGCTGTACCTTGATTAAACCGCTGACTTTTCCCATATCAGCGCGGCCTTGAAGTTCACCTTTCAGGATGCCCATGACTTTACCCATATCTTTAATCGATTCAGCGCCAGTTTTAGAAATTGCATTATCGATTAGGCTCTTTATTTCATCATCGGATAATTGAGCCGGTAAATAAGTGGTAATGATATCGAGTTCGTATTCTTCTATTTCTACCAGATCATCACGCTTGGCGTCTTTAAATTGCGATATGGAATCGCGATGCTGTTTCGCCATCTTATCGAGAATGACGACCATGTGCTCATCAGTGAGCTCAATACGATCATCGATTTCTTTTTGTTTAAATGCAGCCTGTATCATACGCAGAGCAGCTAGGAGTTTTTTCTCCTTAGCGCGCATAGCCGCCTTTACATCATCGCTTAATTTATTTTTGATATCAGCCATGGCTGATTAATAAGAAATCGAAGCGGGACTTAGAATGGGCGGATACGGTGCAAAACGTTTCTAGATGCTTGCTTTTGTGAACGTTTGACTGCTGCTGCTGCTTTACGTTTACGTACTTGAGTTGGTTTTTCATAGAACTCACGACGATGAACGTCAGCTAGCGTGCCTGCTTTTTCACATGAACGCTTAAAGCGGCGCATTGCAATATCAAACGGTTCGTTGTCTCTTACCTTAACTGAGGGCATAGTGCTTATATTCCTTAACTTCTTTACTTGGATTTTAAAAAGGCGAGTATTTTAGTGAGAATGGGTGAAATTGCAACGCAAATAACAAGAATATCAGGAAAACATTGAGATAAATGCAGGTATTAGGAATAGAAAGTTCGTGTGACGAGACCGGAATAGCCATATATGACTCTGAAGAAGGCTTACTAGCCCATAATCTCCACAGTCAGATTGATTTACATAAAGAATACGGTGGTGTTGTGCCAGAACTCGCTTCTCGTGATCATGTTCGACGATTATTGCCGTTAATTAAAAAAACACTGAATGAAGCACAGTCTGATCTCAAATCACTGGATGCGATTGCCTATACAGCGGGTCCCGGTCTAATGGGCGCATTGTTAGTGGGTACGGCAATGGGTCGAAGTCTGGCTTATTCATTATCGATACCGGCAATTGGTGTGCATCATATGGAAGCGCATTTATTAGCGCCGATGCTGGAAGAGGATGTTCCTGAGTATCCTTTTTTGGCCTTATTGGTCTCCGGCGGGCATACGCAAATCGTCCATGTTACCAAACCTGGCGATTACAAAATTCTTGGCGAATCAGTGGATGATGCTGCCGGCGAAGCCTTTGATAAAACAGCAAAATTATTGGGTTTATCCTATCCCGGTGGTCCAGCATTGTCTGCATTAGCGGAGAAGGGAGATAGTAAGCGCTTTCTTTTTCCTCGGCCGATGACTAATCGTCCCGGTCTTGATTTCAGTTTTAGTGGATTAAAAACCTTTGCTTTAAATACTGTGAATTCGGAATCGGACGATGAACAAACGCGAGCTGATATTGCACGTGCCTTTGTCGATGCCGTGGTCGATACCTTTATTATCAAATGTCGTAGAGCTATCAAGGAAACAGAGTTGAAGGAATTAGTCGTCGCTGGTGGTGTTAGTGCAAATAAGCAATTGCGAGAAGGTTTGAATGGCTTGATGGGTGAGGTTAATGGAAAAGTCTATTTCCCAAGAGCTGAATTTTGTACCGATAATGGTGCGATGATCGCTTACGCGGGTTATTTGAGGTTGAAAGCAGGAGAGACACAATCATTAAACTTTCAGGCAAAACCACGATGGCCGTTGGATGAGTTAGCGCCGAGCTAAATTGTTTAGCTATTTTCCTAGTTGTTTTTCCTGGTCATTGTCATTTTCTTGGGCTTTTTTCTTACTAAGCTTGCCTTCTGTCCCTGCTATTAAATTATTGATATTCGAGCGATGTCGCCAGAATAGAAAAATAACCATAACAATATGACAAATCAGAAAGCTCGTATTTTGCAAAACAAGCCAGGAATATACAGGCGTGAGTGCTGCGGCAATCAGTGCGGAAAGAGAAGAATAACGGAAGAGCAACGCACTTATTGACCAAGTGGCAATATAAGCTAAGCCTAGTATCCACTGTGTTGCGAATAGCACACCGATTAAAGTGGCAACGCCTTTTCCACCTTTGAATTTAAAAAAGACAGGAAATAAGTGTCCAAGAAAAGCAGCGAGGCCGCATATAGCGATGATTAATTCACAGTTACAAATTGCTTTGGCAAGTAGTACAGGTATCACGCCTTTTAAAACATCGCCGGCAAGTGTCAAGATTGCTGCTTTATTGCCATGTAGACGTAACACATTGGTTGCTCCGGGATTGCCTGAACCTTCAACACGTGGATCTGATAGGCCGAATAATCGACAGATCAGAATAGCAGAGGCGATCGAGCCGAGTAGATAAGCTGTCACAACTAGACCAGAGGCAATTGCTATATTTGTAATGTTGATTATTTCCATATTTTCTGTATCGGTTAGATAAGTACAAACGATATTACATTAAATTCTTGCTAAGTGGTTTCGTTTCAAAAAGGTATACTGAGCAGAATAACAAAGACTACTAAAAGTAAGGTGCTTATGGATATTATTTATCTCAGAGATCTCCGAATCGATACAATTATTGGTATATACGATTGGGAACGACGTATGAAACAAACCATTATTCTTGATTTGGAAATGGGCACGGATATACGCAAGGCGGCGAATAGTGACAACATTGAAGATACGTTGAATTATAAAGCCGTTGCAAAGCGTTTGATGAGTTATGTCGGTGAAAGTGAATTTGAATTGGTCGAAACACTGGCTGAGAAAATAGCTGAAATTATTATGGAAGAATTTAAAGTACCTTGGTTACGTTTATCATTAAACAAAAAAGGTGCTGTACGAGGAGTTAGGGATGTCGGCGTTATCATTGAACGCAGTAATAAGGAATAATCTCTCATAATGACGATGGTTTATCTTGGTCTCGGTAGCAATATCGATCGAGAGGAAAGTATTCGCGGAGGATTAACGGCACTGAAATCACAGTATGGTGAACTTCAGGTATCCCCTGTTTATGAAAGCAAAGCATTTGGTTTTGAAGGCGATGATTTTTTTAATTTAGTGGTTGGTTTTGAATCAGAACTAGATATTGATGTCATTGAAACACAGCTGAAAGAGATCGAGTTTCAATCAGGCAGAAAGCGTAACGATAATAGCTTTTGCCCTCGAACATTAGATATAGATTTATTGTTATACGGCGACTTGATTTGTGACAAGCATGAACTTCCCCGAATTGATATTAGTGAGTATGCATTTGTTTTAAAACCGCTTTGTGATATTGCTCCAGAATTAGTTCATCCTATTGAAAATAAAACGATGAGTGAATTATGGAATAATTTTGATGCTTCTGAACAAGCAATAAATCAAATAGACCAATCCTTACATGATTAATATTATTTGTTTTGGTGATTCAATTACCGAGGGCGCAGAGTTTCCTGTTAATGCTCGCTGGCCTAGTTTATTGCAAAAGAAACTGGATGCTGCCAAGCCGGATGTGTTTGAAGTACATAACCGTGGTGTTGGTGGTCATACTAGTGCGCAAGGCTTCGACCGCTTTTGGTCGGATGTATTGCCTTTATTGCCCGGTGTATTATTGATTCAGTTTGGTTTTAATGATGGCAACGTTAAAGATTTTTCAATCGTCCCTCGCGTGGGTCTGGCTGAGTTTGAAAAAAATCTGAAAGAGTTTCACCGTATTGCAAAAGACAATGATAGTGTTCCGGTATTTATTATAAATCACATTATTGGTGAGCTAGCTGCCAAGCAGGGCAATGGCAAAACCTATAATGAAAATATTGCGCCCTATAACAATGCTGTTCGTATGATTGTAAATGATTTAAAAGCCGATTTTATTGATGTTTCGTTGCAGATGTCGTTGCAGGATATTGATACGAATGATTTTGTGTCAAGAGATAAAATTCACTTGTCACTAGAAGCGAATCATATTTACGCTGATATTATTTTTTCTGGATTGAATCAAATCACATTATAAGCACATTCATAGATGGAAATTATTTCTGAGACTGTGATAATAGTAACTACACTCATTGGAGCCCTGACAGAATGAATTTCAACATCATTTCGAAAGTATTTTTGTTTGTATTAATAAGTTCATTAACTGGATGTAATGCCTATCAGACTAAGAAGAGAATGGGTAGCCTGGAAACGACGCTTACCAGTTATAATGTTGCGTTACGATGGGCGGAACATAAAACACTATATAGTTATTATGTGTCACCAAATGGCACACAGCCTCCGGCGGATTTAGATGCGCTTGAGGAAGTTAGTGTGACGGGAATTAAAGAAGTTGATAAAATAATTAATGAAGAACAGACGCATGCAAATATTAAACTCGTCGTTAAATATTATCTAAAGTCAGAAGGTAGTATTAAAACATTAAAATTGGATCAGGAATGGTGGTATAACGAACCAAATAAGCAGTGGTTTATAGATGGGGAGTTTCCTGTATTTAAATAAAAGTACTTCTGAATTGTCCTTTTTCGCGATTAATATGCCGCTCCTTATAAATTGATTCTGGTAAGCCGTGTCAGCTCCCGTACTCGAATCCTCATGTATTAATCACACTCCTGTTCTCAGCTTTAGCTTCCTGCGTCGCCCTACCTCCTGCATCCATGCAGTCGTGCGCGCGGTGCTTCCTTACTTCCACAAAAAATTCTATTTTCATAAGCACCTTTAAATTTTTATGAGTACAGTGTTCGGCCGCCATCGATATTAAGTATTTGGCCCGTTATATAGTCGGCATCGTTAATAAAAAATAAAACGGCTTTGCTTATATCTTCCATGTTGCCAGTCTTTTTCAAGGCGGTGTGATTTAGTATTTCTTTTTTTGTTTCATTATCCATTGCCTCAGGCCATGTTATGGCTCCCGGTGATATTGCATTGACGCGTATATCAGGAGCCAGTTCTTTTGCTAGAGACTGAGTTAGCATGACTAGTCCTGCTTTTGAGACACTATAAATAGAGTGATCTGCTAAAGGTTTATTTGCGTGAATATCAGTAATGTTAATAATGCAGCCTTTATTCTTTCGTAATGATTCTGTTGCAAGCTGAGAAAGAAAAAGAGGAGCTTTAAGATTGATATTGATCAACTCATTCCATTGTTCATCATTTAAATTATCAAGTGGTGTCGGGTAGAAAGCAGATGCATTATTGATTAGCGCATCTATGTATCCCTTAAATTCGACAGCAGTATCAATCAAGCCAACATAATCTTTCTTTTGTTGTAAATCCGCTTGTACAGTCATGGCCGAATCAGTTCGGATGTCGTTTAATTTTCTAGCCAATTCATCTGCTGCATTTTCAGATGTATGGTAATGAATAATAATATCCATGCCGGCATTGTGTAGATGTTCAGCTATTGCCGCTCCAATGCGTTTTCCTGCGCCTGTTATTAAAGCGGTTTTATTGGTTACATAATTCATTCCAATATTTATTCCCGTTAAATGTTGTTTTGAATGGGTCGTAAAACAGAATAACATGCACGTATCATGACACCATCAAATATTAATCCCTCATTGCCTATGCCGGAACAGGATGGACTATTACAAAGTGAAAAACTGGTATCACATATCAAAGGTTTAATAGACGAGCAGGGTGGAATGATAGGCTTTGACCAATATATGACGACTGCTTTATATGAACCGGGTTTAGGTTATTATAGTGCTGGCAGTCGTAAATTCGGTGCAGAAGGTGATTTTGTTACCGCACCTGAGATTTCTCCACTATTTTCACAATGTTTGGCATATCAATGTGCTCAGGTTTTAAATGATATTGGTTCAGGGGATATTCTGGAATTGGGTGCGGGTACGGGAGCTATGGTTCGAGATTTATTGTTGGAACTGGAAAAACTGGATCTACTGCCAGAGTCCTATTTCATACTTGAAGTCAGTGCTGATCTAAAACAACGACAACAAGAATTATTAAATAAAACTATACCGCACCTCATTGAACGAATTGTTTGGTTGGATTCGTTGCCGGAAGAAAAATTTAGCGGTTTAATTTTGGCTAATGAAATACTAGATGCTTTGGCAGTGAGACGTTTTAAAAAAACAGTCAGGTCATTTAAAGAATTAAAAGTCGCTTTAAGTAATGATGAGTTTGTTTGGGTTGAGGATGATGCCGATGTAGAGCTGGAAAAAGCATTGGAGCAACTTGAACAACAAATGCCGGAGTCTTTTCCCGAAGGATATATTTCTGAAATCAACACAGATATTAGAAAATGGTTTAGCGGTTTAGACGCTGTGTTGCAAAATGGAGTTATGCTCTTTATTGATTATGGTTATAGTGTATCTGAGTATTATCATTCCGATAGAACAGATGGTACGTTATTATGTCATTATCGACATCGGGTACATGCTGATCCGTTCTTTTACCCTGGCCTGCAAGATATTACGACATCGGTAAACTTTACCGCGATAGCAGAATCTGCCGATGCTTTAGGTTTGCATGTTAGTGGTTATACCAATCAAACGTATTTTCTTTTTGGTTGTGGTCTGGAAAAAATACTCGCAGATATGGGCTCGTTCGATATAAAATCACAAACAGAAATAGCACAACAGATACGAAAATTAACCATGCCAGAAGAAATGGGTGAACGTTTTAAAGTGATAGCGCTGACAAAAAATTATGATCAAAGCTTGATTGGATTTTCTATTATGGATCAACGAGTTCAACTGTAATGACTGTTATGAAACAGATAATAATTTTATGTGCTTTGTTAATGCAATGTGCGTGTAATGATAAAATTGTTCGAGAAAATAAACCCGCTGACGAAGGCACGGGTGTTTCACAATTAGGAAAGTCGGATATTGATAATGTATTGGATATCCATATCCAACAGTCGCAAGATTTATTACGCGAATTAATGTTAAAACTCTACAAACGTAATCCACGTGAATTAAAAAAATCCGATCTTAAATTACCCGAAGAACATTTAGTCAGGTTGTTTGATCTGGAACATACTTGGGACTTTCCTGAATTAGAAGGAAAGTATGATATTGAATTAATCAGTTTAACATTTAAAAAAGATTTTCAGGGCGATCGTGTCTTTGCCTTTGTTGCAGGTCTCATGTCAATGATTATGAAGTCTTATAATTATCAGTCTGAATTTTATATGTTTGATACCGTTGATGCGCAAAAATTATATAACTGTGCCAGGAATATAGAAATTGCTGTCTGGAAATTAAGTCATAATCTGGATGAAAATGGCGAACCATTTTTGTATAGCAATGCCTTGTCAGACACCGAAGTCGTCAATATAAGCTTCGAGCGCCTATTTGGTAAACTGATTGGTACACAAGACAATATTACGGCGATTATGGCAGGAAAAAATAATCGTACCGTAAAAACGGTGATTCAGAAATTAGCAACCGCTGTCTTTTTTCCTATCTAATTATTTAGATTTAATTATCAATTTTTAGGAACACACCTTGGATTTTATACAACTTATTATTCTGTCTCTGATACAAGGTCTCACTGAATTTTTACCAGTATCAAGTTCTGCTCATTTAATTCTTTTGCCACTATTAACGGAATGGCAGGATCAAGGGTTAGCTATCGATGTTGCTGCGCATTTAGGTAGTTTATTTGCGGTGGTTGTTTATTTTAGAAAAGACATCTCACGTATTTTGTTTGCCGGTATAAACTCAATTTCAAAAAAAGATGTGAGTGAACCAGATAGTAAATTATTTTGGTATATCGCGATTGCTAGTTTACCAGTCTTAATTTCTGGTTTTTTATTACGGGATATTGTCTCAATATATTTGCGCGAACCGTTAATTATTGCTGCCACTTCTATTGGTTTCGGTTTGTTACTCTGGTATGCGGATACAAGTGGAAAACGACTTCGACAAATAAACTCAATTAACATGCGCGATGCAATTATTATTGGTTGCGCACAAGCTTTGGCATTAGTTCCCGGTACTTCACGTTCAGGAATTACTATGACTGCTGCATTAATGCTGGGCATGGATAGGCAAAGTGCCGCACGATTTTCTTTCTTATTAGCCGTACCTATTATATTAGCTGCTGGTGGTTATGAATTATTAAAATTAATTCAAATGGAAATTGAAGTTGGTGGAACAATCAATATAAATGACTTTATTGTTACCGCGTTGCTTTCAGCTATCAGTGCATTACTTTCTATCCATTTCTTTTTAAAATTTCTGGATAAAATTGGCATGTTGCCATTTGTTATCTATCGAGTGTTGTTGGGCTTAGTGTTGGTTGGGCTCTTTGTTTGATTACGTTTGAGAGCTAAATTCCTTAAACTTATTTCCACTTATGCCGATAATGCGGATAGTGAATGAATTTAAAGGAAAATATTATGCCTAGGCCAAAAGTGTTAGATGATGGAATGTTTGAATTGCTTCGCATGGGTGAAATTAAGAAGTTCAATGAAAAGCGTGATGTTTCAGTAGAATATGACCTCAGTGGCACGGATTTGAGTCGTATCGATCTACGCGGATTGGTTACGGACAATATTAATTTTGAAAATGCTTATTTTCGAATGACAGATTTGCGTGGTATTGATTTTCGGGGTTCAAAGATGGAAGGCGCAAGTTTCGCCGGAGCGAATATTTCAGGTTGTTACTTTCCAAAAGAATTACGTTCTGACGAAATTTTATTTTCGCTTGAGCACGGTACTCGAGTCAGGTATAGCTAACAGGTGTTATTTTAGGAGTGCCCTGCGCTCATCTGTTTAATGTTTTCTATACGTTGGCTTTTAATTTCTTCCCCTAACGCTTTACCTTCAAAACCTTGCTCTTGCAGTGATTTGCTATCAACTTCATTGGCGGCATTTAAAGCAGCCATAAAATATTCTTCCTGAGGATAATCTCTATCTTCAAAAGTGGCGCGTCCGCGTGCATCGGCTTTACAAGAGATAAGGAACTGTTGAAAACGATCCGGCCGTCTGAAAGCATCAAGTTTTTCCAGTTTCTTTAATACTGTTTTAGGTTTCATTTCCTGAATGCGATGACAATCAAGATGAAACTTTGACACGCTGATGGCGAGTTCGCGGTATTTATTTGGAATACGATAACGTTTACAGAGTTTATCTATTATTTTTGCGCCACGTGCTTCATGACCATGATGATGCGGCAGTTCATTTTCTGGCGTTGTTGCTTTCCCCAAATCATGAACTAGTGTTGCAAAACGTACCATAGTGTCATCAGACAAGCGTACAGACTGGTTTAAACTCATGATGGTGTGCAAACCAGTATCGACTTCAGGGTGATACTCTTTGGGTTGTGGCACACCAAATAATGCTTCAATTTCAGGAAAGAGTTTCTCCAGTGCATTGCATGAACGTAATACCAGAATAAAACGAGCTGGATATTTGCCCGATAACGCTTTTTCTAGTTCTGTCCAGACGCGTTCAGGAACTAAAGCATCGAGCTCATCCGTTGCAGAAATATCTTTTAATAGTCGCGTAGTCTCCGGCGCAATTTTAAAACCAAGGCTTGCGGCAAAACGAGCAATACGCAAAACGCGCAATGGGTCTTCGACAAAAGCATCTGAAACATGACGTAATATGCCTTGTTTAATATCCTTCACGCCGCCAAAAGGGTCGATAAGATTGCCTTCGTTATCTTCAGCGATAGCATTAACCGTTAAGTCTCTACGTAGCAGATCATCTTCAAGCGTGATGTCTGGTGAAGTATGAAAGGTAAAGCCTTTATAGCCTTTACCTGATTTACGCTCAGTACGTGCTAGCGCGTATTCTTCTTTGGTTTCCGGGTGTAAGAAAACCGGGAAGTCTTTTCCGACGGCTTTAAAGCCTTTATCTAACATTTCTTTTGGTGTTGTACCGACGACGACCCAATCCCGATCTTTGACCGGAATATCGAGTAATTTGTCTCGAACAGCGCCACCAACTAGATATGTTTGCATATGATTTATTTTTTAAATACGAGGGACAGACTTAAGTTTGTCCCTAATTAATTTTATACTTAAGTATTAATTAATATGTCGATTATCCGATATTTTAATTGCGGTGCAACTTAGATTAGCAATCTTCTGGTTTTTTTTAGAAGTGACCAATGGCATACGATCTTTTATAGGTTTGATTTTTCCGCCTAAACGCCAGTCGTATATATTGGCAAAATAGAGTACGCGACGAACATATTTTCGAGTTTCATTAAAAGGAATTTGTTCGATCCATACATCAGGTTCTACACAACCTTGTTTAGGTAGCCATTTGTTAACGCGATGTGGTCCGGCATTATAAGAGGCCGTCGCTAAAACTATATTGCCTTTAAATTTATCCAGCATTTGCTTCATGTAAGCGGTGCCTATAGGGATATTGGTTTTCGCTTGCGTGAGTTTATATGTTTTAAAACTTTTTAGGCCGATACGTTTTGCTGTTGCCGCACCTGTTTTAGGCATGACTTGCATTAAGCCTAATGCTCCTGCAGGTGATTTCACATCTTCAATAAAAGCACTTTCTGCGCGAGCCAGACCATATATCCAACTGCGATCGATCTTTCGTTTTTTCGCATATTTGTCGAAGAGTTCGTCAAAAAGAATAGGGAAGCGTAAAACTAAATTATCATAGGCTTTGGCCTTGTTCATGGTAAAGATAGCTCTGTCATGCCAACCCCATTGCGAAACTAATGCAGCGGCCATTTGCATCTGGTAGGTCGTCATTTTACTCAAGGCGTGATACCACTCGCGTCTTGCCGGATAGCCCGTATTAAGTTTATAAAATTCATAAGCGCGTTTGATTGCGGGTAATGATTCTATGCGTGCAAATTCTTCTTTGTTTTCCGGTAAGGGATAATGATTCATGTGGTAAGAAACATTAACTTTATCAGCGGCAAGAAAACCGTAGTAATCACGTTCTTTAGCTAGCTCAGTGAATATTTCATTCGCTTTTTCTATTTCACCTGTTTCTTCCAGAGCACGCGCATGCCAATAACGCCAGCGCAATTCGATCTCAATGACAGGCGCGTCACCTGTTGTCCATTTTTTTAATAAAGGCCAGTCTTCATTGGCTAATGCTGTACGCAAGCGGTAATGAAATACCTGATCATCAACATGATAATTATCGATTTGATCAAGTAACTTTGCCGCTAGCTTGCTCTTATTCTTTGAAGCCCGAATAGCAAGTGTGCGTTCTATTTCCGCAATTTCGCCAGAGGTAAATGCATAATTATCTTTTAATGCATCGAGCCGTTTAACTGCTTTAGCCACATCCTGCCTAGCCAGACGTAAAATACCATGTACTAAAATTTCTCTGGTAATGACGCTATCTTCAAGTTTTGGCTTATTCGTGTGCTTATAAGGATTGTGATGAATTGCGATCCATTTCTTCGCAAGCTTTTTGTGTTCATCATCAAGACGTCGGGATAAATAACTTACCAGACTCAGTTGATTATTCTGCATGGATAAACGTACGCGTTCCCAGACCAATTCATTGGTCATCAGGTCACTTTTGTATAAACGTTCAAATGCTGTATCACATTGTGACGGCAAGGACTTTCCTGTGAGCCAGATGCTGCGAGTGTCCTCCAGAAAAAACACGTCGTTGTTGGTTTTCATTCTGGCTTGTAATTGATAACACTGCATTTTGACATTGGATTGCGGCAGGTAATTATCAAGAAAGGTTTGCCAGTGACCGCGCTTGATTAAAAGCTTTAACCAGGATGTGCGTAAATAATTCGCTACGGGTAAATCGCTGTAGCGTTTGAGGAAATCTATAATTTCCGCATCATCAATTTTCCATAGGCGTTTCAGAATGTAGTTGTAACGCAAGTAAGGGTAGAGCGGATAGTCCTTCAGTGTATTGGCAATTTTGCCGAAGGTTTTATATTGCTTGGTTTCCAATGCTTTTTTAGCAGCAAGATAATCTTTGCGTTGCAATTCTATCGATTTCGCAAAAACAGGTGCAGTAGCCGCCAAGGAAATAATAAATATTAAAAGCAGTAGCAAAGCCTGCTGTCGCTTGTTTGCTATATGGAAAAATGCGCTGGATATTCTAGAATCGGCCACTGTGTATTTATCAATATGAAGTTGTGGGATTGTCCTTATTTGGCTGTCATTTCGCAACAGTTATTTCTCCAAAAGGTGACAGCCTTAATAGAGATAATCAGGAGATACATTGACAAGCAATTAATCATTGTCGACGATGTGCCATGTTTGCTGAATTAACACTACAAATCATCATTATTTATGCCGTCATCGGTGTTTTTGCCGGATTAATCGGCGGTATGCTGGGATTGGGCGGTGGTATTATTATTGTCCCCATCTTGCATTACTTATTTATCCAACAAGGATTTCCGCCTGCTATCATCATGCATCTAGCGGTGACGACCTCATTAGCCACCATTATTGTAACCTCTGTTTCAGCGACTTATGCACATCATCAAAAAGCGGCGGTGTTATGGCCGGTGGTAAAGCGGATTGCGCCGGGGATATTGGTTGGCGCGAGTCTCGGTGCCGTATTGGCAGATTCACTTTCTAGTAATACTTTACGCATCGTATTTGGTGTTTTTGAGATCTTAGTCGCGATACAAATAGGTCTGGAACTTAAACCTAAGGCGAAAACACAATTACCGGAAACGACAGGACTGATTGGTTCCGGAGTAGGCATAGGTTTGTTTTCAACATTATTAGGTATAGGTGGTGGAACGCTGACCGTGCCATTTTTGTTGTGGTGTAATGTCAATATACGTAATGCTGTGGCGGTATCTTCTGCATGTGGTTTTCCAATTGCGGTTACTGGCACGACAGCATTAATTATGACAGGTTGGAATAATACCTCTGTTCCGATAAATTCATTGAGTTATCTATACTGGCCAGCAGCATTGAGCATTATTGCGATGACCGTTTTCTTTGCACCTATGGGTGCTCGTCTGGCACATTATCTTCCTGTCGCAACATTAAAACGAATATTTGCCGTGCTACTAATGATTGTTGGGTTACGCATGTTGATTCAATATTAATCATGCAATTAGTCAATAAAAGGTATCGATTAAAAAAAAACGAGTTCGATACAGAAACATCCTTGCAAAATGAAAATGTGTTAGAAGCAGCAGCCGAAGAAAATAAAAAATTATTTTGTAAGAATTGTAAAAATCACATTACCAATATTGATGCAGCTATTTCAATTGATGGCGCGCATACACATACATTCAAAAATCCAGCAGACTACGAGTACACAATTAGCTGTTATCAAACTGCCGTGGGATGTTTAGTATCGGGAGAGCCAACTAATGAATACACTTGGTTTAAACATTATCAATGGCAGTTAGCTTTTTGCAATGCTTGTGGCGATCAACTTGGTTGGTTGTTTAGTAATGAACAGCAGTTTTATGCGCTAATAGTCGATCGGCTAATTGATCAATATTAAAAGTTTAATTTAATTCTGGCTTGTATAAGTAACCCAGAAAAAAAGAAACGCCAATAAAAATCAAGGCAAACTTTAAATCACCAGCAATAATATAAAGTACAAAGCCAAACATGCCGGGCGAGTTACAAAGCGACATGCCAATAAGGAGAAATATAAAGTAGCGCTTTAATTTTTCAGGTGTGTTTTCTATACCTGTTTGAATATTTTCTCTGATTATAAGTTGTTCGCGTTTAAAGAAACTGTGAATAGTAAAAGGTGCCGTTGCGCTAATGATGCAAATTACAATAAAGATATTTTTCAAGTCCGGCATGATCGGTTCAAGTTGTACAAAATGGTTCAAGACATAAATGATCGGAATAAGCATTAATGTACTGGCCTGCATAGCATGCCAGAGTATTTTTATAGTAGTGTCGTCAAAAGGTTTTGCTTCGTTCATAATGGAAAATAGTTTAGCGGACTAATCCTAATAGTAAACGGGCGGAAACCATATGACAATGATACAACACACATTCGGTCTTAATACATCGCCACGTAAAGCACATGAGATAACCAGAGATGTACAAGAACTTGTTGCTGAAAGTGAAATAGACAAAGGCCTCTGTCATTTATTTATACAGCATACCAGCGCCTCATTAATGCTCTGTGAAAATGCCGATCCCGATGTGCGCATTGATCTGGAAACCTTTATGCAAAGTATAGCTCCCGATGGCGACCCTATGTTCTGTCACACAACAGAAGGAGCGGATGATATGCCGGCACATATACGAACGTTGATCACTAATATCAGCTTAACTATCCCTATAACATCATCTCGTTGCCAACTCGGTACATGGCAGGGAATATATCTATGGGAACATAGAACCTTCTCTCATAGTCGAAAAATTATAGTAACTCTCCAAGGAGAATAATCATACCTAAAGCAATCTGGAATAATGCAGTGCTAGCAGAAAGTGAAACTTATGAAACAGTAGAAGGTAATATCTACTTTCCTATCGATTCAATTAATTTACAATACTTTAAAGAAACTGAAACGCACACGACTTGCGGTTGGAAAGGTTTAGCTAGCTATTACACGGTTGTTGTTGATGGCAAAGAAAATGTAGATGCAGCCTGGTATTACCTTAAACCGGAATCAAAAGCGGAGAATATAAAAAATCATGTGGCATTTTGGAATGATGTTGAAGTAATAAAGTAATGTCAGGAATTAGTATTAGATGGATATTTTCTATTAAAAATAGCTTTGATCGTAATTATTCGTTTTTTTTAAAAATCAAACAATAACATAGCTTGTAAAGATTGTTCAGTAACGCCTTTTATTCCAAACTTGTTATGCCAGTACCAATACTCAATGCCCGCGTAAAACTTATTTTTTTGACCTAGCAAATGACCTACATCCAGTAATTGATTAATCATCTTTTTGCTATTTCCCCCACCCCTGACAATGCTTTATAACAATATTACTTAATATCTCTAAGTGTTCATCACTGTCATTGAGTGCAGGAATATAAGAAAATTCTTTGCCGCCGGCATCCAGAAAAAATCCTCGGTTTTGCATATTAATTTCTTCTAATGTTTCTAAACAGTCTGCTGAGAATCCGGGGCAGACTACGTTGACACTTTTTATGCCGTCCTTCGCCAATGAAATTAGAGTTTTATCGGTATAAGGCTTTAACCACTCTCTTGGGCCAAAGCGAGATTGGAAAGTAATTATCCATTCCTCTTTTTTCAGGTTCATTTTTTCAGCTATCAAATTTGCTGTTGCATGGCATTCATCGAAATAAGGATCACCTGCATCGACATAATCTTTGGGTAAGCCGTGAAAAGAGAATAATAATTTTTCTGCTTTTGAATTGTTTTGCCAATATTGTTCGATACTGTTTGCTACCGCTGCAATGTAACCCTCATCATTATAATAGTTATTGAGCATTCTTATTTCTGGAATCGAGCGCCACGTTTTTAAAACATCGGCAATGGCATCGAATGTTGATGCAGTTGTTGCTGCTGAATATTGTGGATAGAGCGGTAATATAAAAATTTGTTTTGCATTTGCTGCTCGTAATATTTCTAGAGCAGATTCAATAGATGGATTGCCATAACGCATAGCCAATTCAACTTTGATGTCACCAGAGAATTGTGTGTCTAATAAGTTCTGAATGCCTTTAGCTTGTTTTCTAGAAATACTGAGTAAAGGTGAGCCTTCTTCTGTCCATACTTTTTTATAAAGCTCGGCAGAACGTTTCGGGCGCGTTCTTAGGATTACTCCATGAAGTGCAAACCACCATAGAAATCTAGGAACTTCGATGACACGAGGATCAGAAAGAAATTCTGCTAGATAAGTTCGTAATGCCGTAGGTGTTGGCGCGTCAGGCGTTCCCAGATTAGTGAGCAAGATACCCGTGCAGGATGGACTGTCAGGTTTATATTCTGGATTGCCTTTATACTTCATTGCAGCTAAACGTCCCTTTCATCAGTTTATGAATGCTTGCTCATTGTACAACAAGGCGGCGCAATGATGTAATGGGCAGATATCATTAATAATTCAATATCAGGAGTAGCGTGTGTTTGTAAAAAATATTAGTGAATGTGCCGAGTTCACGGCGAATGATGGTTGTCGAATTAAAGAATGGTTGCATCCTAAGAATGATGCTGTCGATTTACCGTATTCTGTTGCTATGGCAACCGTTGATGTAGGTGAACAAAGTTATAAACATAAACTGGAACAAGCCGAAGTCTACCTAATCACATCAGGGCACGGCCGCATGCACATTGATGATGAAGAGCAGGATGTGAAATCGGGAGATGCTATTTACATTAAACCTGAACGCATACAATGGATAGAGAACAATGGACAAGAGTCTTTATGTTTTATTGCGCTTGTTAATCCACCGTGGAGTGAAGAAGGTGATTTACGGGTAAGCTAATACATATAATCAGAGGTAGAGCTATTGTAAGTACCTAACACCTATACGATAGGACTTCATCGTTATGTTTTGATAATAGCTGGCATGTAATATCGTACGATTATCTAGAATAGAAATTTCACCTGTGCCATTAGGTTCGTTCCACGGGTTTTCAAGCACGATATCGTTGATTAATGATCTCATATCATCTTCTAAATAAAGCTCGGAGTTTTGTATTAAACCATTGCCTTCCACTAGGCCGTATCTTTTTTCTTGCAGACATTGTAGGTACGCAGTGATATTCGGTACAAAAAGAGTCGATGATGTTCTTGGCTCTACTTGCTCGGTATCAAAAGGGTCTCTTGAAAATAAGGAATAGGGTGTTGGATTTGATGCATTTCTATCTCGATGAAAGTTTAAATGAGGAAATCTATTTCGATGACCTACATTTCTATGCTCACTATCGAGATAAACATTTTTAAAAATTAATGGGCCATACGTGTAGACGATTTCACGTAGGTGATGGTCTAGATTCATTTCATCATCATGCATGCTGGTTTCAATTGGGTTATCAAATTTACAGATTAGGCCGAAATGTAGATGGTCTATTTTTATATCTGTTGATTCATAGATGTGTTCCAGTGATTCACTGTTTGTGGAGGAGTAGTGCTGTAAAATATTGTTGACGTAGTTTGGAATGGCAACTCGTAGTGTGTACTGGTTACCATTTATATTACCTTCAATCACTTCATGGGGATGATGCATCAGGGAAGCGATGTCCTGAGTATTAAATATGATTTTATGTGGGGGCATTTAGTTAAATGAACATATTTAAATGGGTCTAGTCTTTACCTTCTCATCATCATAATTATGCTCATTCATTTTCTGTAATTATTTTTCAGCTAATTTAAACACTTTTTCACGTAGCGAATATGATATGACATGTAGATCATTTTGTAGCTGGCGTAATATTTTACTGGTTATTTTTACTTCTTCAGATATTTCCGGTTTTATAGAAAATGTTGTTGCGTGACTCGCTGTGTGCTGACAGAGCATTACTGTCCATAAACAACTGGTTTCCTTTATGAAACAAAGATCGTGTAAATATTCAGAAATTAATTCCGGGTAGACGGTCGAATCCGAATAAAACCAAACCTGAGGTGGTCTTAGAAGTTCGTTGTCATTTTTTAAGTGACCTTCACATGACCAACAGGGTTCGGCGACTCGTAATACTGACATCGCGTAAACCAGAGGAACGACATTTGATTCAATTGGATAAAGATCAGGATCTGAAGAAAGCATTCGAGGCGCATATTTACAATCAACCGAGCAACCACAGGTGCAGTGACTAGAATGTTTATCGCATTTACATAATGTATGGCAATCAGGACAAGGGCGTCTTTGCTTGTCGTCATCCTGAGAAAGCAAGTCGAGTAGATCGTTACGACGGCGTTCACTTGCCTTTTTTTGGGTAGAAGATGTTCTTATTTTCATGGTTGCTAACTTCGCTAACTGTATGTTCATTACAGTTATCGGTACTTATGACGGAAACTTTAATATGAAGAGATTATTTCGATAAGCAAAAATATTGATAAAAAATCAATATTATACGTTAATTTGATTCAGACTAAAGAGTCAGCAATAGTGAAGAGTATGAATATAGCAACAAGAATGACGGGAGCTATATAAGCTATTAATAAGTTTTGACCAAACAATACCAACGTTTTTGTTTCAACCTTAGTTTTTGTTCTGATGGCATTGTATACTGTTGTCGCTGGTAAAATTGGAATGGAAAATATAAAGACACCTAAGCCTACCCATGAGCCATTGCCGGTATTCATTTTTATAATGATAGTGACAGTGAGTATTTGCAGTAGTGGTGGAATTACGGCGCAATAAAGGTATCTCATTATGATCTATCTATCTCAGGAATATTTAGAAGATTGTTTCTTACGTAATAAAGCGCGGTATTCGTTATATATTTTTTTACATCTATCACCTAACTCAGACTTCTCTTCAACATTATCAACATAAAATCGAACCAGTGAACGCATTGACCCTTCAACGCGGGTGTATTCCAGGTTGCCGTCGGCAGTAATTTTAGTTATTTTTTTTAAATAACGAATGAGAAACCATTCTGTTGTATATGATTCAATATCTTCTTTTTGAATTTCTTTCATATGCTCTAAGACATATTGACGAAAATCACCAAAGTATATTTTTCTCATTTAAAGATTACAGGTGGTTCTTTTTCACGACATTATTGTCTTGGCTACTTTCTAAAGCAGCGATGCGCTCTCCTAATGGCGGGTGACTCATGAACAAACGCTTGAAACCAGTTGGACTCCCTCCGGAAATTCCAAATGCAGCCATTTCATCTGGTAAGGGTTGTGGGTCACTGCCTTGTTGCAAGCGACGTAAGGCCGCAATCATTTTTTCGCGGCCGGCTAAATAAGCGCCACCCTCATCTGCTTTGAATTCTCGTCGACGAGAAAACCACATGACTATGGTGCTTGCCAATACGGATAAAATCATTTGAACGAAAATAATACCAATCCAATAACCGGGGCCATGTCCGCGTTGAATTTTGAAAACGACGCGATCAATTAAATGACCAATAATACGTGAGAAGAACATAACAAAGGTATTAACCACACCTTGTACAAGAGTCAGTGTTACCATGTCACCGTTAGCAACATGACTAATCTCATGTGCTAATACTGCTTCGACTTCATCCTGTGTCATGTTTGTTAATAGACCCGTGCTAACAGCAACGAGTGCGGAATTCTTATTCATGCCGGTGGCAAAGGCATTTGGTTGTGGCGAGTTGAATATTCCTACTTCCGGCATTCCAATATTGGCTTCTCTTGCTTGCATTTCGACCGTTGATAACAGCCATTGCTCTTGTTGTGTTTTTGGTATTTCTATTAACTGTACGCCCATGGAGCGTTTTGCCATCCATTTAGATATCGCCAGTGAGATTAATGAACCACCCATACCAAAAACACCGCAGAAAATTAATAATGTGGTGAGATTTAGGCCGCCTCCTTGTTGTTCTATCATGGTATCTATACCGAGCAAACGCATACTGATACTCAAGACAAGCATGATTGCCAGATTGGTGCCGAAGAAAAGTAGCATTCGTAACATGTTATTTAAACCTCATAAAATTTGCGTAATAGTTCTAAGGTAGATTGTAGCGAATAATTATTTTCAAAGGTTAAATTTTTCTCAATACTATCATCGGTGGCGTGCGCAATACTTTTCGCGTTCCTGATAAGCCTGTGATCACAATAATTAGACAACATGCCACAGGAGCAATGATCCAGATTAATGGATTGATAGCGATATCAATCTTAAAGACAAATTCTGCAAGTACGAGTTCAATGATTGACGCTGCAACAGCAGATAATATTCCGGTAATTAATCCGAGAAATAAAAATTCGGCAACCAAGCCAGAAATGATTTGTTTCCGACTTGCTCCTAATGCACTCATTAATGCCGCCTCATTGGTGCGTTCATCGTGAGTACTTTGTAAAGCTGCAAATAAAACGATTAGTCCGGTTAATAAAGTAAAGCCAAAGACGAATTCAACCGCACGTATCACTTGTTGCATAATAGTTCTGATTTGATTCAGGATGGCATCCAGATCAATTATTGTGATACTCGGGAATTGCTTAACCAGATCGATCAGTATTTGACGATCAGAGTCTGGAAGATAAAAGCTACTAATAAAGGTACTGGGGTAAGGGATTAGTGCTTCAGGATTAGACACTACAAAAAAATTGACGTTGAATGAATCCCACTCGACCCAACGGAAATTAGTCACATTGCCATGAACTTCTTGTCCTGCGATTGAATAGGTTAATTCATCTCCAATATTTATTCCCAGAGTTTCAGCAATGCCTTCTTCTACTGAAAAGTAATTATTGTTGCTATTGGACTGCTTACTATCTTCTGTCCACCATGAACCTGAAGTTAGTTTATTATCTTCCTGCATTATTTCAGCGTAAGAAAGATTGAACTCACGGGATGCCAGTCTTTTTGCACGGGGATTACTATAGTTATCAATATTAACCGCTTCGTCATTAATCTTTATTAAACGACCCCGAATCATTGGATAGAGCGGTATATTTTCATTTAATGAATTTGCTAATAGTGTTCTGATATCATTGACTTGGTTCGGCTGAATGTTCACCAGAAAATAATTTGGTGCATTATCAGGTAAACGACTCTTCCAGTTTTCGAGTAAGTCAGTACGTATCAACGTTAGTAATATCATTACAGTAATGCCGATACCTATACCAATGATTTGTACCGTGCTCTGATTTGAACGACGCGTGACATTGGCTAAACCATAACGCGCTGACATCTTTAGTTTGGGTTGTAAACGCTTGAGTAAACGCAGCATAAGCTTTGCCGTCATTGCTAAGACACAGGCGGTAATGCATAAACCGAGTAATGTATTCATTGTCATCTTGATGCTGCCTGATTGCCAGGGGCTTAAAAATATTAATGCCAGTACCGCTATTATATAAATTACATAATTATTAAGAGGCAAAGGTGTTATGTCGCGTCGTAACACACGTAGCGGAGAGACTGTTCTTAAACGTATGAGTTGCGGCAAGGCAAAAGCCATGACTGTTATCAAGCCGGCGAGTATTCCGGATAACAATGGAAATAATGAAGGCGCGGGTAAACTGGTTTGAGTCATGCCGATTAATAATCTATTTAATCCTTCCTGAGCAATGTAGCCAAAGGCGCAACCGATCAAACTACATAGCAGGCCAAGTATGAGTAATTGATATAAATAAATTTTCGTGATTTGTTTTTGTTGCAAACCGAGGCAACGCATGATTGCGCAGTTGTCGTAATGTCGTGTTGCATAGCGTTGTGCAGACATTGCTATCGCGAGCCCGGCTAAAGCAATACTGACTAATGCTGCCAATCCTAAAAATTGTTCAGCGCGTTCTATTGCCGATTTAAGTTCCGGTCGTGCATCTTTAATACTTTGGATACTTAAATTCTTATTATCACCCTGATTTTTCTCAATTTCTTCACGGTATTGTGTTATCGCTTCAGCATTTCCGCCGAGCAATAATCGGTATTGAATGCGACTCCCCGGTAAGATTAAACCGGTAGCATCGAGATCATTTCTATTCATTAATAAACGAGGTGCAATATTAAACAGGTCGCCGCCACGATCAGGTTCGTAGGTTAATACTTTTGAAACGATGAGCTTACTTGCACCAAGGTTAATAAAATCACCCAACTCAATTTGCAATACTTGCAGTAAGCGACTGTCTACCCATACCGTTCCTGATTCAGGAATAGAGTTTATAATTCGTTCTTTGCCAAACAAACTATCGCTAATCTTTAGATGACCACGAATAGGGTAATTTGAATCTACGGCTTTGACTTCGGTAAGTTCAAGCTTGTCATCTTTGAGAACTACACTACGGAAACTTTCATTAAGTGAAAATATTAGTTTTGCGTCAGTAGCTTGCTTGATGACATCCGGGTTTATTTTTTGTGAAGATATTAATACTAGATCAGCCGCAAGCAATTCAGTTGCTTGTTGTTCAGTCGCCCTTTGTACACGATCAGTAAAAAAATTGACGGATGTTAAACAGGCAACGGCAATAATTATCGATATGCCAATGAGTCTTAACTCGCCGGAAGTCCAATCTCGTTTTAATGACATTAATGCAAATTTGAATGTATTCACAATTATGCTTCCGTGAGTTGTCCACCAGCGATAATTACTTTTCGGTCACAACGATCCGCAATTTCATTATCATGTGTCACTACGACTAGCGTCGCTCCATTTTCTTTATTCATTTTGAATAATAAATCGATAATATGTTTTGCTGTTTTTTGATCTAGATTCCCAGTTGGTTCATCGGCGAATAGAATTTTCGGATCACCAGAAAATGCACGAGCAATAGCGACACGTTGTTGTTCGCCACCAGAGAGTTGGTTGGGGTAATGATGTATGCGTTCAGCTAAACCGACTTCTTCCAGTTTTTGTTGTGCCAGTTGTTCTGCGTGGTCAATATCAGCTAATTCAAGTGGTAAAGATGTATTTTCCAGTGCAGTGAGACTAGGTAGTAAATGGAATGATTGAAATACAAACCCAATAGATTGAGCTCGAATTCGAGCTCTGCCATCTTCATCTAGTTGTGATAAATCTGTTCCATCAAGTGTGACCTTTCCCGACGTTGCAGTATCCAGTCCGGCGAGTAAACCGAGCAAGGTCGATTTGCCCGAGCCCGAGACACCAATAACGGCTAAACTTTCTCCCTGTTTAATAGACAAATTAATATCTTTAAGAATGGTAAGCTGTCCTTCTGGACTAATGACTTGTTTTCCCAGTGCTGCCGCTTGCACAATAATATTTTGAGACATAGATATATGATTTACCGATTATTATTTTTAATTACTTTGTTGTGTTCTATTGTTACCAACGCGCAGGCTAAAACCTTGCTTGTTCTAGGTGATAGTATAAGCGCAGCTTATGGTATTCCAGTAGAAAAAGGTTGGGTGAGTTTACTGGAACAACGACTAATCGAACAAAATTACAGTTACAAAGTAGTGAATGCCAGTGTCACTGGTGAGACAAGCCTAGGTGGGAAAAATCGAATAGCTGCTTTATTAGAAATACATCAGCCTGAGCTTGTTATTATTGAGCTCGGTGTTAATGATGGTCTGCGCGGTTTTAATCTTAAGGAAACACAAAGCAATCTTGTAGAAATAGTTCAGTTAATAAAGCAGGCCAAGAGTGATGTATTGCTGGTGCCTATGTTATTACCACCAAATTATGGTGTTGCCTATAATCAGCGTTTTGCAGCAATTTATGACCGAATTTCAACTATGATGGATGTGACAAAATCACAATTTATTTTGCAAAATGTTTATGTACATCCAGAGTTAATTCAGGAAGATCGATTACATCCGGTATCTGCAGCACAAGGAATAATGTTGGATAATGTTTGGACAGGTTTAAAAACAATAATTAAGAAAGAAAATAATAACTAATGAAATATTGTTGCTATTGCAGTGCTGAGTTAATTTCCGCTATACCTGATGATGATAATCGTCATCGATATATTTGTCCTGGTTGTGACGAAATTCATTATCAAAACCCAAAAATCGTCGCAGGTTGTATTCCTGTCTGGGAAGATCAAATTTTATTATGTAAACGCGCTATCGATCCGAGATTGGGTTATTGGACTTTACCTGCTGGCTTTATGGAGTTAGAAGAAACAACGGTAGAGGCGGGAATACGTGAAACATTGGAAGAAGCTAATGCTCGTGTAGACGTAGATGATCTTTTTGCTGTCTTCAGTCTGCCGCAAGTAGGACAGGTTTATATGATGTTTCGTGCGCGGCTAGTCGATCTGGACTTTTCGGCCGGTGTTGAAAGTCTTGAAGTAAAGTTATTTAAAGAAGAAGACATTCCCTGGGATGAACTGGCTTTCACAACAATACGCGCAACATTGCAGTGTTACTTTGAAGATAGACGACAGGGAAAGTTTTCATTACATACTGGTGATGTAATAAAAAAAGAAAACGGTTATGACTTCACCGCAACTCTAGTTTAAGAGATGCGGTATGATTTAATTCAATAACTTAAAAGAGACAGAAAAGTTTACGACAAGCTTGATACTTCAACCGTTCTAAACTTCAACCCATTGACCAGTACTGCATTCGTAAGTTTTACCATCTGAAGAAACACGATCACCCGAAGCAAATTCTTCGTCATTCCAAAAGCAGGCAATTTCTTTTTCAGTCGTTATGACAGTGGCACCATCTTCAATGGGGCCTGTTCTTCTAGATGTCTTTTTTGCTGGGTCTGCTGCGTCAACTACTTTTATGTCCGACATGACTGTCTTCTCCTTTATTTATGCGTCCTATATTACTGGTAGAAACTGAATTCTTCCAGTAAACATCTAAAAGCATGGTGCTAGATCACATTTATCGTTGATATTATCGTAGTTGGGCTGTGCTACTAATAGTGTTGAGAATGTCATGAGTGCTGTCTTCATCACAATTAAAAGCAGCACTATTTTCAATGTAGTCATGTTCAACCTTGTCGACACTGCATAAGCAGATAAAACCAGCATTATTTAGAATCGTGCTTATTTCCCTGATATTTCCTGTAATTTCTTTTTGGTCGAGAATAGTACAGGCATGTCCCATATCAAAGAGTAAACGTTCAAGTTCGTGAGCTGTTTGTAAATTATTTTTACCGGTTAACCATGCAGTAAACGGTTGTTGGCCATAACGAGCAACACGTTCATCTTGACTAACTTCTTGTAGTTCATCACTTCCCACTTCGCCAATAATCATACCGGCGGCGACGGTCACATTGCTTAAACGATCAATGATGATGAATGAACCAGAACCTTTACATAGATTATATGAGTCAAAAGGAACCGAGGCTGTAAGTGTGACATCACAGTGACCAATTTCATTTAAATTAAGTTCTTCTGCGTCAGATTCTTCAAGTGTATTGACGTCAATCAGGTGGTTTATTTTTGATATAGAACCGTTAACTGATTTTGTACCAAGCTTGATGTAATACTGCTTGCCTATGGTCATGGCGTGCTCAGTCATCCAGACAATTTTGGCGTTGAATTTATTGCTGACTAGAGGAAGATCATTATTATGAGTGATCATATCCCCGCGGCTAACATCAATTTCATCTTGTAACGTCAGCGTGATTGCCATTGGAGGGAAAGCTTCTTCTATTTCACCTTCATAGGTCACAATGGATGCTATCGTGCTGGTTTTACCTGATGGAAGCACTGTGATCTTGTCACCTTTTTTTACTACCCCTGATGCAATCGTTCCACAGTAGCCACGAAAGTCGAGGTTAGGTCTATTGACGTATTGCACAGGAAAACGAAAGTTATCGAAATTTTGGTCAGAGTTAATTTCTACCGATTCCAATATTTCCATCAGAGTCTGGCCATCATACCAAGGCATATTTTCACTTAAGTTAACGACGTTATCACCGTTGAGTGCTGAGAGTGGAATAAAACGGATATCGTTCTTTGCCAGCTTCGCAGTGAACTCGAGATAGTCTTCTTTAATTTTATTGTAGATAGCTTCATCGTGGCCAACTAAATCCATCTTATTTACAGCTACAACAAGGTGTTTAATGCCAAGTAAGGAAGCAATAATGCTATGGCGACGAGTTTGTACTTGCACACCGTAACGCGCATCAATAAGGATAATAGCCAAGTCACAATTTGACGCACCGGTTGCCATGTTACGTGTGTACTGCTCATGTCCTGGTGTGTCCGCAATAATGAATTTGCGTTTTGCAGTCGAGAAATAACGATAAGCAACATCAATAGTAATACCTTGCTCGCGTTCTGCTTGTAAGCCATCTACCAGTAAAGCCAAATCCACAGTATCGCCGGTAGTTCCAGATTTAACGCTGTCTTCAGTAATCATTGCTAGCTGATCTTCATAGATCATTTTTGAATCGTATAATAAACGTCCAATTAACGTGCTTTTGCCGTCATCAACACTGCCGCAAGTCAATAAACGCAGTAGTTGCTTCTTTTCATGCATTTCAAGATATGCATCGATGTCGGTGCTTATTAGATCTGATTGATGTGACATCTTAGAAATATCCCTCGCGTTTCTTTTCTTCCATCGAACCAGCTTGGTCGCTGTCTATCACACGACCTTGACGTTCGGATGTTTTCGTCAGTAACATTTCCTGAATAATTTCCGGTAAGGTTGTGGCCGTCGATTCAACAGCACCCGTTAATGGATAACAACCTAGAGTACGAAAACGTACCATTTTGTTTTCAATTGTTTCCCCAGATTCTAATTTCATACGATCATCATCAACCATAATGTCGACACCATCGCGATGGATAATTGGACGCTCTTTAGCAAAGTACAAGGGCACAATGGGTATTTGTTCTAGATGGATATATTGCCAGATATCGAGTTCAGTCCAGTTGGAAATAGGGAAGACACGAATGCTTTCGCCCTTATCAACTTTACCGTTATAAATATTCCATAGTTCAGGACGTTGGTTCTTTGGATCCCAGCGATGATTTTTATCGCGGAAAGAATAAATACGTTCCTTAGCGCGTGATTTTTCTTCATCACGACGCGCACCACCAAAGGCAGCATCAAATTTATATTTGTTTAAAGCTTGTTTCAGACCTTCAGTTTTCATGACATCGGTATGTTTCTTACTACCATGGGTAAAAGGACCGACACCCGCATCAACACCGTCTTGATTGATATATACCAATAAATCCATACCCAGTTTCTTCGCCATCTGATCACGGAACGTAATCATTTCTTTAAATTTCCAGGTGGTGTCCACGTGTAATAGTGGAAACGGCGGTATTCCCGGAGCAAAGGCTTTCAAAGCCAGTTGCAGCATCACAGCAGAATCCTTGCCGATGGAATACATCATCACCGGTTTTTCGAATTCAGCGACCACTTCACGGATGATATGGATACTTTCAGCTTCGAGCTGTTTCAGGTGCGTCAGGTTGTAATCAGTCATGAGCTACAGTCGTTAATTTAAATGAAGAGCGCGGGGGTAACGGTTCTCGTTAATTCCGGAGCTTTAAAAAGCGGGGCATTATAGCAGAAGACCTGCGCGGGGCTAGCGTCTCGACGATAATACTGGAGTTATTCAGGTTTTTGTTATGCTAATTTCATCGTTAGGACAGCTTATACTAAATACTTGGAAATTAACCGTCAGTTATCATTCCGTCAGTTTTTTTGATTCTTGATGTAATCTAATTCTTGTTTCGCCTTTTCTAGCTGTTGTGTTCGAGTTCTGTTTAGTTTTTCGAGAATATTAATTCGATCCTGATCATTTTCGTAGTTATCGATTAAGACTTTATTATCAAATTTCGTTAGTAATAATTGAGTCGTCATTTTGTGAGTATGGTAATGCACTGTAAATATGAAGAAGGCAAATATGCTTGTGATTAGACTAAGACTGTTTAGTTGTACATTATTTTGCAAAGCTAGAAAAAGAATCAAAGGCAAGATAGTCGGCAGACTAAGTGCGTAGTAAACACGCTTGAATACAGAGTAAATACCAATCGAACCGGAAATAACAACGAGCATGAACATGGTGATTAAGCCGAGTTCGACCAGGCTATTGTTTGTCGGTAATAAGTACGCGGTAGATCCCCAAATGACGCCTGAAAATACAGTGCCGATGGAATAAATATTGAGCCAGTATAGATATTCTTCAGGTCTTTTTTCAGAGTGATGATATTGCAATACGATATAATAACGGCCGGCTGTTATAACGACTAATGAAATAAACCATGTAATTAATGTAATTACGTTTGTTTCATTCCACAAGCTGACTAATAGACCGAATGCACCACACAGCATAACGACGACTGGAATAGATGCATTGCTGTATAACGCGTTAACTCTCAGAGTTTGTAATATTAAAAATATCTTCCTTGTTTTCAGACATGTTCGCTCCCCCTTCCTGCGACCAAGTACAAATATACAATGGATTCTGTGATGAACAATGATAATGGCAATATTGACACCACACATTTAAATATGTGCTAATTGTTTTAACACATTGAATATAAAGAAATAAAATCACTCTTCTTGTGATTAGGAATAAAATGTTCCGATTTAGACTGTGTAATATCTGTCGCCAAATAGTGACGTACATCACACTTTTGATCAATGAAATTATTCGACCGTTTTAAATTTGTACAAATTTCTAGCGATTAAGCGATTGCTTTTCGTTATGCCAATAGTTGACAGATAGAAAATATAGACTATATTTAGCACTCACTATATGGGAGTGCTAACAATTTTGTTGGTGCTATATAAATCAATAGGTTAGGAATTTAAGGAGGTCAGTATCAATGAATATCCGACCATTACATGATCGTGTGATTGTGAAACGCGTGGAAGAAGACAAAATGTCACCAGGCGGAATCGTAATCCCTGATTCAGCAACAGAAAAACCAATCGAAGGCGAAATCATTGCTGTAGGCAATGGCAAATTACTGGATAACGGTGAATTGCGTGCTTTAGATCTTAAGAAAGGTGACAAAGTGTTATTTGGCAAGTACTCCGGTACTGAAGTCAAAGTCGGCGGTGAAGATCTTCTCGTTCTACGTGAAGACGACATCATGGGCGTCATCGAGTAAATACTAGTTATTAGTCAGATTTAGGAGAAAATAATCATGGCTGCAAAAGAAGTTATATTTTCGGACGACGCACGTACCCGTATGGCACGTGGTGTAAACGTTCTTGCGAATGCAGTAAAGCAGACGCTTGGCCCAAAAGGTCGTAATGTCATTTTAGACAAGAGCTTTGGTGCTCCAACTGTAACCAAAGATGGTGTTTCAGTTGCAAAAGAAATTGAACTTGAAGATAAGTTCGAAAACATGGGCGCACAGATGGTGAAAGAAGTTGCTTCTAAAACCTCTGATGTTGCTGGTGACGGTACTACTACCGCTACCGTATTGGCTCAAGCTATCGTTCGCGAAGGTTTGAAAGCAGTGACCGCTGGTACCAACCCTATGGATATCAAACGTGGTATCGATAAAGGTGTTGCTGCTGCAGTTGAAGAGTTAAAGAAATTGGCTAAACCTTGTGAAGATAGCAAAGCTATTGCACAGGTTGGTTCTATCTCGGCTAACTCTGATACCGCTATTGGTAACATCATTGCAGAAGCAATGGAAAAAGTGGGTAAAGAAGGCGTTATAACCGTTGAAGAAGGTTCAGGCCTTGATAACGAACTAGACGTAGTTGAAGGTATGCAGTTTGACCGTGGTTACCTTTCTCCTTACTTCATCAATAATCAAGAAACGATGAGCGTTGATTTAGAAAGCCCATTCGTTCTTTTATTCGACAAGAAGATCTCAAACGTACGTGATCTACTTCCTATCCTTGAAGGTGTTGCCAAAGCAGGTAAGCCTCTATTGATCGTTGCTGAAGACATCGAAGGCGAAGCACTTGCTACGTTGGTTGTTAACAACATGCGCGGTATCGTTAAAGTTGCGGCTGTTAAAGCTCCTGGCTTTGGTGATCGTCGTAAAGCAATGTTAGAAGATCTTGCAGTTTTAACTTCAGCTACCGTTATCTCTGAAGAGATTGGTCTTAGCTTAGAAAAAGCAACGATTGAAGATTTGGGTAGTGCTAAACGCATTCAAATCAGCAAAGAAAACACCACCATTATTGATGGTTCTGGCAAGGCTGCAGACATTCAAGGTCGTGTTTCTCAAATTCGTCAGCAGATTGAAGATTCTACTTCTGATTACGATACTGAAAAACTACAAGAGCGTGTTGCGAAACTTGCTGGTGGTGTTGCAGTTATCAAAGTTGGTGCTGCTACCGAAATTGAAATGAAAGAAAAGAAAGCTCGCGTTGAAGATGCATTGCATTCAACCCGCGCAGCTGTTGAAGAAGGTGTTGTTCCTGGTGGTGGTGTAGTACTAGTTCGTGCTATCTCTGCTGTTGCCAAAGTTAAAGGCGACAACGAAGAACAACAAATCGGCGTTAACATTCTGAAACGTGCACTTGAAGAGCCTCTACGTCAAATCGTAACCAACGCTGGCGAAGAAGCTTCTGTCATCCTGAATAAGGTTGCAGACGGTAAAGGTAACTTCGGTTACAACGCTGCGAATGGTGAGTTCGGCGATATGATCGAAATGGGTATTCTTGACCCAGCGAAAGTATCACGTTCAGCACTTCAAAATGCTGCTTCAGTTGCAAGCTTGTTGTTAACCACAGAAGTTATGGTTGCAGAAGTTCCTCAGGAAGATCATGGCCACGCTGGTGGCGGTGGTATGCCTGATATGGGCGGTATGGGCGGCATGGGTGGAATGGGCGGAATGATGTAATTCCGACTACACCGTAGTCCAAATAAGTCTTATGTGTTTTAGTAGTTAAGGGCTTATTTAAAGTGTTATAAAAAACCGACCTGCTTACAGTAGGTCGGTTTTTTTATATGTGATAATAATTAATACTGTTTAGTAGTAGTTCTACGTCAATTTCTTAAACTAAAACAGATCAATATCACTTTCTCTCAGTTCTTCTTTCAGTAAGTCCGCCTTGATCAATTCATGATAATTGCATACTTGATTGCGACCATGTTCTTTTGCATAGTAAAGTGCCTTGTCTGCATGTTCAAGCACTGTTGTTGGGTGCTCATGTGCATGAATTTTACCTATGCCTATACTAACCGTCACCTGTCCAACTTGTGGAAAGACAAATGACTCGACATTTTTTCGAAAGCGTTCATAAATTTTAAAGGCATCTGCCTCGGTAGCATTTGGTGTCACGGCAACAAATTCTTCACCACCATAGCGAAATAAAAAATCATTAGCTCTGAATGTTTTTTCCATAATATTTGAGAATAACAGCAGAACTTCATCACCATAAATATGACCAAATTTATCATTAATGATTTTGAAGTGATCTATATCTAATATACTAATCCAGTGATATGTATTATTTTTTTTAGTATAACGTTTATCCTCTATGGAGGGGTCGACATTTTTTTCTGGTGTAAATTCTGAAAAAAGTTTAGATATCTGGGCATCAAAAGTTTTACGATTAAGAAGACCCGTAAGGGTATCATGTTCATTGTCAGTCAGAATGGACAGAAAATTATTATAAATACGTAAAAAACCTCGAATAAGAATCTTCGAGTTTGAATTGCTATGGTGACCATAAATATCCAGAATATTTGTCACTACGCCATTCACTAGTATAGGTACGAGCATACGTTGCAAACTATTTTGCGTATCAGAAATCACCTCACCATTGTCTAAACACAGAGAGATACAATCATCCCTTTCAACACGAGTATCTCCATATTCATGTGGTATTAGATGAAATTTTTCTTGAATAATTTCTTTTGGTATAGATGCTGCCACTTCTACATATTCACTATCTGTAGTACGTGGTATACGAAGAAGAATAAGTGCCTCAAACTCAATGAAATCAGATAGTGTTTCGATCAATGATTTTTCCAGAGATCTTCTATCGCGTTCCTCGGTAATACGAATGACGGATTCAAATAACTTGTTATCTTCATGCAACACGGATTAATTCACGCTTTATTATTATTAAAGTGGCACTACTAGTGCTAAGTAATTAATGTAGCATATGGGATATCATTAAGTTGACATTTCTTACAAGAAATTTAGCAATTCAGATACCAACAGCAGGTGCTTGAAGCACCAACAGTAGGTATTTTAGGTAATCTGGCTTTATTATCAGCATTCTTCTGAGAGTGCTAGCTTCCCTTTATATAAAAACATCTGATATGTTCTAAAGCATATTGGATTTGGATCCGATATAAGAAGTAAGAGAGCGGTTAAATACTTAGTGTGTATTGACAGGAGGTTCTATGTCTTACTTAGAAGATGATTGCGGTTTAATAACTAATCTTAATATCAATGAATACTTTAACGATGCTATTCATGATGCTATTTCCCACCAACGTGTTGGTCTGAATGATGAGACCGTTGTTTATATCGTTAATCTGCTTACGTATTATGCACTTTCTGAAAATATTTTTGAAAATGATATAGAAGGAACTTCATCGAAACCATTGGCATTCATTTATAAGGATGCTGTCGAAGCTCAATCCCTAGAAGAACGAAACACGCATTTAAGAAGACTGGGTGATGTTGCGCTTTTCACTTCCGGTTTTTTTTCAGGAAGCCTTGAACGTACCGCAGTTGGTGTTGATTACTTTATTTCTATGGGTGGTAATGCTTACAGTTCACTTGCGGATAGGGCGCCACGGACCATACCTGATAAAAGTTTAAACGAAGTTTTTACTGATCTTGCCGAACATTTTATTAGCTATGTTGATGTGTTGACTGAAGTCAGTGAGAGCAGTGAATTAAATGATGATCGTGATGTGTTAAGTTTGTATGAATCATGGTTAAGTACGGGTAGTGATTATGCAAGGCAACGTTTACAGGAGCAGGGAGTACTGACTTTCCCGTCTAGTCATAACGAACACTGAAATGTCTCTGGAATATTTTCAGGAGCAACTGCAAACGATCTATGAAATTGATGTAGATCACTCGGTACTTGACTTTTTAATTTCAGATAACAAACTTGCGGATAGTTTATCTGCGTCGAATAATACGCGTAATAATGATGAACGTTTATTGATTGTCGAATACGAAGATGAACTCGATTTGTCATTATATATTTCTGCGGATGTATTGGAGCACCTCAAAGGTAGCCACCCTGTTAATTTAATCAAACAGGGAAAATATTCTGAATTCTGTTTAATGCTGGAAGGCGTCAGTCATTTTTTATATGTCGTCTGGAATGCAGGGCATCACCGTCAGGTGACGTTACTGGAAATGGAGTTACAAGCAGAGATAGATAAGTTTATCTTGCTACAGTCTTTAATCGATAAACAATCAGACAATAACGCGGTAAATGATTTAAGAGTTTGGTTATTTGAAAGACATACTTTTGATAACGCCCTAAGTCCAGATGAGTTAGAACGTTATCAGCAAGCTAATTATTTTGCGGGTAAGTACTGTATGAGCCTGCAACAAAATTATAAATTGTCGACTTTGAATAAAGACTTACTTAATGAACTTCGTAGGCTATATCGTATGAGCCAGCAGCAGAAAATGCGTTATATAAATAATCTGCATTAATGAAAAGATATGACTATCTTTTCATTGCATCGAAGAATTCAGCATTATTCTTTGTTGCTTTTAATCGTTCAAGCAAGAATTCCATGCCAGCAAGCTCTTCCATAGGATGGAGTATTTTGCGTAGTATCCAGATTTTTTGCAGGTCCGATTCGCTGGTTAATAATTCTTCTCGACGCGTACCTGAACGATTGATATTGATAGCAGGATAAACACGTTTTTCTGCAATGTTACGATCCAGATGTAATTCCATGTTACCCGTACCTTTAAACTCTTCGTAGATGACGTCATCCATTCTAGAGCCGGTTTCGACTAATGCTGTCGCAATAATCGTTAAACTGCCGCCTTCTTCAATATTTCGAGCCGCACCAAAGAAACGTTTTGGTCGTTGTAATGCATTTGCATCAACACCACCGGTAAGTACTTTGCCTGATGATGGAACGACGGTGTTATAAGCACGAGCTAAGCGCGTAATTGAATCAAGCAGGATAACCACGTCTTTTTTATGTTCGGTTAAACGTTTCGCACGTTCGATTACCATTTCAGCAACTTGTACGTGACGGCTAGCCGGTTCGTCAAAAGTACTGGAGATTACTTCACCGCGTACCGAGCGTTCCATTTCTGTTACTTCTTCTGGACGTTCATCAATTAATAATACGATGAGGTGAACTTCAGGATGGTTGTGTGCAATTGATTGCGCGATACTTTGCAGAATCATTGTTTTACCGGCTTTCGGAGGCGAAACAATCAAGCCACGTTGGCCTTTACCAATTGGAGACGCTAGATCAATGGTTCTAGGCGTTAAATCTTCTGTACTGCCATTTCCTAATTCAAGTGTTAGACGCTCATTGGCAAATAACGGTGTCAGATTTTCAAATAAAATCTTACCTTTGGCTTTCTCCAATGGCTCAAAATTGATTTCATTAATTTTGAGTAGCGCAAAATAACGTTCGCCATCTTTTGGCGGTCTGATTTTGCCTGAAATATTATCGCCAGTACGTAGGTTAAAGCGTCTTATCTGACTAGGTGATACATAAATATCATCGGGGCCAGCAAGGTATGAACTACCCGCAGAACGTAAGAAACCAAAGCCATCTTGCAGAATCTCCAATACTCCGTCGCCATGAATATCTTCGCCTTTTTTAGCCTGGGCTTTTAATATTTCAAATATGACGTCTTGTTTTCGGGAGCGGGCCAGATTGTTAAGGCCAAGTTCGGAAGAAAGTGTTACAAGTTCTGATGCTGGTTTTTGTTTGAGTTCTGTTAGGTTCATAGGCTTAGAATATTATTAGATTGGATTTTTTGTTTGCAAACGGGATCGTTTGCGAAATAGAAAACGGGTTTTAGTTTTATTTTTTAAAGGGATTGAGTTTTTGGTCGAAACAACACTTTATTTCTTAATAAAAGTAGCACGCGTTTTCGCATTCGTCCAGCTTTATTTATTAATTATAAATAAATGAATGGTAATCGATTTAGATGTTGGTATCGATAAAGGCTTCTAACTGAGATTTGGATGCCGCGCCAACTTTTGTTGCAACCACGTCACCATCTTTGAAGATAATAAGTGTGGGTATGCCTCTAACACCATAAGTTTGAGGCGTAGATTGATTGTCATCAATATTAATTTTAGCAACCGTCAATTGATCCTTATATTGCGTTGCCAGATCTTCAAGAATAGGTCCAATCATCTTACAGGGACCGCACCATTCTGCCCAAAAATCGAGTATTACGGGTAATCCTGATTTTAAAACTTCATCTTCAAAGCTTGAATCTGTAACATGCAATATATTGTCGCTCATTTATTTCCTAATCCTTAATAGTATTTGAGGGTGCAATTTCAACTAAATTACAGACTAATTGCAAGCTTGATATTTAAACATTATGAAATTTCCGAGCTAATAGAAGGTTAATAAATGACATCAGAAACGACAAACACGCCTGAATTCAAGCAGTTCGCATTGGATGAGCGCTTACTTACTGCCCTGGACGAAATAGGTTTTAAAAATTGCACACCGATTCAGGCAGAGTGTTTGCCATTGATTCTGGAGGGGCATGACATTGCTGGTCAGGCGCAAACAGGTACTGGTAAGACCGCGGCATTTCTACTTTCAACATTTAATCTTCTCCTTTCCAGGCCAGCAGCAAACAAAAATAGCAATTTACGTGCATTAATTATTGCGCCTACTCGTGAGCTTGCTATTCAGATTCATAGTGATGCAGAAAAATTTAATAAACATTGTGGTTTAAAGTTGGGCCTCGTTTATGGCGGAGTCGATTATGAAAAACAACGCAAATCATTAGAAAACGGTATCGACATACTTATTGGTACGCCGGGTCGTTTGATCGATTATTCGAAGCAGAAAGTGTTTAGTTTTAAAGATGTCGAGATTGTGGTGCTTGATGAAGCTGATCGTATGTTCGACCTTGGTTTTATTAGCGATATCCGGTTTATGTTACGACGTATGCCGAAGCCAGATAAGCGACTAAATATGCTGTTTTCAGCAACTTTATCGCACCGAGTGATGGAATTGGCCTACGAACATATGAATAGCCCAACACAGGTGAAGATTAATCCGGAACAAGTCACGGCAGATAATGTGACGCAGGTACTTTACCACGTTGCCAATGATGAAAAAATTCCGCTATTGATTGGTCTATTACAACATATGGACCCACATCGAACGATAGTATTTGTGAATACCAAGCGGGTGGCAGAAAAGGTTTGGTCATTTTTAGAAGGTAACGGCATACATTCGGCGATATTATCTGGTGATGTACCGCAAAAGAAACGTCAACGATTATTTGCCGAGTTTTCTAACGGTGAATTATCTGCCTTAGTGGCGACTGATCTTGCTGCGCGAGGATTACATATTCCCGATGTCAGTCATGTGTTTAATTATGATTTGCCGCAGAATTGTGAAGATTATGTGCACCGTATTGGCAGAACTGCGCGTGCTGGTGCCAGCGGCGATGCGATTAGTTTTGGATGTGAAGGCTATATTTATTCATTGATGGATATTGAAGCGTATGTAGGCTATTCAATCCCAACGGCTAAAATAACCGATGATTTATTAGCGACGCCAAAGCCGCCTGTAAAAAGAAAACACCATGCGCAATCGCAGCCATACAGGAAAAAAACAGGTGGAAGACCACCGCGTCGTTCGGGTAATCCTAATAGACAAAAAACTTAATTTATTAGGCTAATAATTTCTTAATCCATACTGCAATTGCCTCGATCTCTTCAAGGCAGACTGAGTGCTGCATAGCATATTCAAGCCATTCTACCGTATAACCATGCTCTTGCAGCATTTGGCAAGATGATCGGCCTTGATCGACGGAAATAATCGGATCAGCAATGCCGTGAGCCATCATGATGGGAATATATTTGTGCTTAGAAGCTTCAGTTTTGAGTTGATTTGGCAAGGGTAAGTAAGTTGATAATGCTAGTAATCCTGCTAAAGCTTGTGGATAGCGCAAACCGGTATGCAGAGCAATAGCACCACCCTGTGAAAATCCGGCGAGTGTTATTTTATTTGCGCTGATGCCCGCTGCAATTTCTGCATCAATATATTGCGTGATTAATTCGTGAGATTCGGTAATTGCTACGACGTCTTCTATTTCACGAAGGTTAGCTGATTTAACGTCATACCAGGCGCGCATTGCCATACCGTTGTTAATCGTGACTGGTCGTATAGGCGCGTTGGGGAATATAAATTTAATACCTAGATCATTAGATAATTTCATTTCTGGGACGATGGATTCAAAATCATGGCCATCCGCGCCGAGTCCATGTAACCAGATGACACTGGCTTTATGTTCGCCATTAGCTTCAATAATGACGGCATCTTGTTTAAATGACATATTTGTTCCTGTTTATATAAATCGACCTTAATTATTTTTAAGCAACCGATAATTTGTTATGCTGTTCGCTCACAAATGCAGGTATCAGCAGAGGACACCGAAATGAGCAGATTTAACAATTTATTTAAAGCGGGAATAATACTCATGGTTTTATCCGGTGTCTCTGCATGTGGCCAAAAAGGTGATCTTTATTTACCTAAGGAATATGTGAGTATTTCTTCAGTCGATTTTTCCAATACTGTCTAATTTCTATGTCCCAGTTTAATTATCAGAACGGTATGTTGCATACCGAGGGTGTTTCTTTGGTCGAAATCGCCAAGCAATACGGTACTCCTTGTTATGTTTATTCTCGCAAAGAAATCGAATCTAGTTGGTCAGCATTTGATTCTGCCTTAGTTGATCACTTGCATTTAGTTTGCTATGCAGTGAAAGCTAATTCAAATATCGCCGTGTTAAATTTATTAGCAAGATTAGGTTCAGGATTCGATATCGTCTCAATAGGTGAATTACAACGTGTTATTAAAGCCGGCGGCAATCCATCTAATGTGGTGTTTTCCGGTGTCGGTAAAAAAGTCGATGAAATGCAGTTTGCACTCGAACAAAAAATTAAATGTTTCAATGTTGAGTCAGCTAATGAATTAATTAGATTGAATGCAGTAGCTGTAAGCATGAATGTGTCTGCGCCAGTTTCATTACGTGTGAATCCAGATGTCGATGCGAAAACGCATCCTTATATTTCAACTGGATTAAAAGATAATAAATTTGGGATTGCTTTCGAGTCAGCGAAAGAAGTTTATTTACAAGCCGCGGCAATGGACAACATCAATGTTGTTGGTATCGATTGTCATATTGGGTCACAAATAATAGAACTAAGCCCATTCAAAGATGCCTTGCTAAGAGTATTAGCTTTGATTGATGAACTCAAAGAATCAGGTATTGAACTGAAGCATCTCGATATTGGTGGCGGCTTAGGAATTACCTATAATGATGAAACACCTCCAACACCCGCGGAATACGTAAAAATAATTACCGAGACCATACAAGATCATGATCTGGAAATTATTATGGAACCGGGAAGAAGTATTGTTGGTAATGCCGGAGTGTTAATTACCGAAGTTCAATATTTAAAAGCAACACCAGTTCATAACTTCGCCATTGTTGATGCAGCGATGAACGATCTCATCCGTCCCGCACTTTATAGCGGCTGGCATGATATTAAACGAGTCGAAGAAGCATCGAACGCTGAAGAAGTTAACTACGATGTTGTCGGCCCTATTTGTGAAACCGGAGACTTTCTTGGTAAAGATCGTTTGTTACGATTAGAACATGGTGATTTACTAGCGGTATGTTCTGCAGGTGCTTATGGTTTCACTATGGCATCAAATTATAATTCTCGACCACGAGTGGCGGAGATTATGGTTGATGGTGATGAGGTTCATGAAATTCGGAAACGAGAGACGGTTGATGAGTTAATGAATGGTGAAAGTTTGCTTCCTAAATAGCTTTTTAGAGTTTAATTCTTTTTAACTTTGTTTTTCGCCCAATGGCGAGGAACTTCTTTTTAAAAAGAAGTACCCAAGAAAACCTTTCCCTGTTGCTTTGGCCTAACGGCTTCCCGAGTTATGCAATATCGATAACGCGTCGTGCATAGGGTCGTCCCTGACCCAATGCACTAAAACGGACGTCCTGTCCGTTTTCCCCTATCAATATTACATAACTCGGCAAAGCAACACGGGGATATAAGTCATTGCTGGATATTGAGGAAACAAGTCGATAAAGTTAGTCTGTAGTTCGATTAAAACAAAATTAATAATTTATTAATTATAGATGATTGAATCTAAGCTTCAGAAGAAACTATATTTAACATTAATAGGGATAGGGATTTTTCCATTCATGATTAATGGATATGTAAATTCCATTATTTACCAGAATCATTATTTGTATTGGTGTTTTGAAATTGTTACCTGGGTTATCTTGCCAATAATTATATTTTTTATTGCAATGAAATTTGGGAATCTTAGTTTTTCTGAAATAGGAATACATACGCGAATATGTGGAAAGAGAAATTTACCTTTACTAATGTTTATCTGCGTGATTTTTTGCCCTTTTGATTATTGGTTATATCGAGAGTTAATTTATTTTTTCCAATCTATCTATCCTTCAGAATCGCTTTTTGCATATCAATCAGTTACACCTAATGAAGGATTTTCACGAGTTATCGTAGCTATATATTTTGGGTTAAGCGCAGGAATCGTTGAAGAATTATATTTTCGTGGGTTCATGTTTCGAATATGCCAATTATTTATTAATACAATTCCCATTTATCTGATTTTATCTCCGGTATTATTTTCTTTAATTCACTGGGAGAGTGGAGTTGCTAATATGCTAAGCACCTATATTTTTGGATTTATAGGAGCATTAATTTTTCTTTGGTTTAAAAATTTGTGGCCATTAATAATTGGGCATATATATACAGACTATGTTTGGTTTAGTTAAAGTTATTGAGACTTTTCCTTGGCCACGCAAAAAAAGTGGCACGCTATGAAGTGCAGGACGTACAAATGTCGCAAGTGCGTGGATGTACAGGAGCGACCAAGCGGAAACAAATTTAAATTCAATATAAAAATAATATGATTAACATAATTAAAAATAAAATATTCATAGGAATTATTTCCTTAATTACGGTCTCTGCTCTTGGTGGATTTATCTTATCTCAAAAAGTCAGTGCAGAACCGCAGATGACGGTTTATAAGTCACCAACGTGTGGTTGTTGTACCAAGTGGATTAAGCACATGGAGGATAATGGTTTTCATATTAACGCTGTCGATGTTCTTGAAATGAATATTATTAAAGAAAAGTATGGCATTAATCGTAAGTTAGCTAGTTGTCATACGGCTGTGGTAGATGGCTATGTGATTGAAGGTCACGTGCCTGCTGTCGATGTGAAACGTTTATTGTCTGAGAAACTTGATGTGCTTGGTTTATCCGTGCCGGGGATGCCCATGGGGTCGCCTGGTATGGAAATGGGAGATCGGGTAGATCGTTATTCTGTGATTGCCATAAGTAAAGACGGTGGTGCTGAAGTTTTTAATCAATATTAAATCTAATATGCAACGAGTCCCTGAACCGGAATTAATGAGCGATGAAGAGCAAGCGATTGCTTATGCGAATGCTGATTTTGAGGAACCGCATAATCATTTTATTGAATTGTTAAAAGAGTCCGTGGGTGATGTTATTCCTGAATCAGGAATTGCAGTTGATCTGGGTTGTGGTGCAGCGGATATCAGTATTCGTTTTGCTCGAGCGTTTCCGAATTATCGGGTTGATGGTATTGATGCTTCTGCGGCAATGTTGGCTGAAGGCAGAAAGGCGTTGAGTGGTGTTAATCTGGAACAACGCATTAGTTTGAATCAAGCTTACTTACAAGAATCGACATTGGCGCATAAAGACTATTCCATCATTATTTGTAATGCGATGTTGCATCACTTGCATGATCCTTTTGTGTTGTGGAATTTAATTAAAACGGCAAAGAATAATCCTGCGGTTTTTATTATGGATTTAATGCGACCTGAATCTGATGAACAGGTTTATAAGTTAGTCGAAGAATACGCTAGTAATGAACCTTTGATATTAAAGAAAGATTTTAGGAATTCTTTGAAAGCGGCGTTTACGCCTGATGAAGTTGTTTCTCAATTAAAGACTGCTGGGCTTGAAGAGTTTAATGTTTCGGTTGTCTCTGATCGGCATTTTGTAGTTAGTCATTAATAAGCATTGTGCAGACATTAAAGACGTCGCTTCGTACTCCTCGACTCGGTCTCCTGATTCGTTCTAACTCCTGCGTCCATGCAGTCGTGTCCTCTCGCGACATGACCGCCATGGATGGCGGAAATATCGAAAATGCAGGAGCAATTTTCGATGACCGTACATCCTGTACGTAAAAACCGGAGGTAGATTGCTCTAACTCCGGTTCTTAGACTAACTTTGCTAAATCTTTACTTAGCCAGCTTCTTTCGTTGTTTTAACGATTACTGCTGCCACTTTGTAAGGATCAGCATTTGAAGAAGGACGACGATCTTCCAAACGTCCTTTCCAACCATCATCTACTGTAACGACTGGGATACGAATTGACGCGCCTCGATCAGCTACACCATAACTGAACTCGTCTATCGCTTGTGTTTCGTGTAAACCAGTTAGGCGTTGATCATTGTCTGCACCATAAACATCGATATGGCGTTTGATATTCTTACCAAATTGCTCACAGATTTTGGTGAAAATCTCTTCTTTACCTAAATCGCGCATTGCGCCATTTGAAAAGTTAGCGTGCATACCAGAACCATTCCAGTCGGTATCGCCAAGAGGCTTAGGATGCCATTCAATGGCTAAACCATATTTTTCAGCGGTACGTTCAAGGATGTATCTTGCTAACCAGGTTTCATCACCAGCACGTTTAGCGCTTTTTGCGAAGCACTGAAATTCCCATTGACCGGCAGCAACTTCGCCGTTGATACCTTCAACGTTAAGACCCGCTTCAAGACAGATATCGAGATGATCTTCAACCACTTCACGACCGTAAGAATTATTTGCACCGACTGAACAATAGTAGGGGCCTTGTGGACGTGGAAAGCCTTTGTGTGGAAAGCCTGGTGGTAAATCAGTTTCTGGATCCCATAGAAAATATTCTTGTTCAAAACCAAACCAGAAATCTTCGTCGTCGTCGTCGATAGTGGCACGACCGTTAGATTCGTGTGCGGTTCCATCGGCATTCAAGACTTCGGTCATTACCAAATAACCATTTCTGCGATCTGGATCTGGAATGACAGCAACGGGTTTCAGTAGACAATCTGAAGCGTTGCCCTCAGCTTGCTCGGTAGAGCTTCCATCGAAGTTCCACATCGGACAATCTTCTAGTTTCCCACTAAAATCAGATCTTACTAGCGTCTTACTGCGAAGACTTTGTGTTGGCTTGTATCCGTCTAGCCATATATATTCCAACTTACTTTTCATGATTTTACCTCTCCCACCTATAATATTTTAATGTGAAACTACAGGACTACCCTATTCGTAGAGACCAGAAATTGCAATATGTATTCCAATTTCTTGGAAGTCATTAAATATCTATTTTTCAAAATATTTAGAAGCAGTCTGTGAGCCGTTTTTGTCTAGAAGAAAAGCTCTTAGAGGGATCTATGAGAAATTTATTCGAACTATTGAGTCGCTGTATATAGTTAAGGTCAGAATTTAAATGCCTAACGAGGCACTAATATAGTGCAAGGCATGCAGTAATGTATATATAATGGCACTTTGTTGGTGCAAGCAGAGCCTTGTTCATTCTAACTCCAATCTTCTTCTAAGAGACGAATTAGCTCTCCGCAGCTTTGTATTCTTTGATCTGCCTCTTTGGCAATACATTGCATGATTGTATTTTCTAGTAAATTCGGAATGCGTATGCTAGTCAGAGTAGATGGGTTTGCTGGTATTTCATGTAGTGTTTCCTGAATAATTTCATCAACCGTTTCTTTTATTGATGGAGGGCGACCGGCCAATATTTCGTACAATATGACGCCTAAACTGTAGATGTCAGTTCTATAGTCGATATTGGGATCCTTTTGAATTTGCTCAGGCGACATATAGGTAATCGTGCCTTGTAGCTTTTCTGTATCAGTAATTGTTGAGGCTTTCTTATTTGATTTCGTCTTCGTTACCTCTGAGGGTACTTGCACGCTAGTGCCATCTGGGTTCCAGACTTTTGCCAAACCCCAATCTAGTAGTAGTACCTCACCGTAGGGGCCGACCAAAATATTTTCTGGTTTAATATCACGGTGGATGACACGATGACTATGTGCGTACTCCAATGCATGTGCGATTTTAATCATTACGTTAATTAATTGTTTGAGATCATACCGCTCTCTATAATCCAGCACTTCTCGGAATGTGTAACCATGTACGAGTTTCATGGTGAAGAAGTAGTGTCCTTTAGCTTCTCGTCCAAGTTCATATACCGGTACAATATTGGGATGCTGTAGCAAGGCACTAACACGTGCTTCTCGCAGGAAGCGTTTTTGTTCTATGGGGACATCTGCAAATTCAGGACGAAGTTTTTTGTAACAAATCGTTCGTGATAGATGTAGATCCTTGCAAGATTGGATGATCGCCTTACCACCCACAGCAACGGTTTTGAAATAGGCATAACGCGTATTTTGATTAATCTTGAGAGGTAGTTCCTTATCTGTATTTTCCAGATAAATCATGGCGTATTCATCACTTGCGGGTTCTGTGAAAGTCGTCATGTATTAGCGTCCGTGTGTACCATATTTTATGAATCGGCATGTGTATTTAATACTGAACCTATACTCTAATAATAGATTGCATTCCCATGATACTTGGAAATGCTTATTCATAGCACGCCCGTTTTCATCCATGGCAGCGTCGCCTAAAGCGCCTACCGTTGGAGCTCCTCTTTGCAGGGGGCGGCCAAGCGCATCGTCGCGCCTTGCCCTGAATAAAAACAGACACACTCTGAACACGCATTTCCAAGCATCATGGGTATATACTAAGCGAAAAAGAAGATGGTTTAGAACTTTAATACAATACTCATATCTTACATGGGTGGTGTTCCTAATAATATGAGCTTATTTCTAGATATTTTGATGGTATATAAATTATAAATATGAAATTACTATTAGTTTTAAATTTGCTGTTTATCTCTTTCGTCTATGCTGAAACGGCGTATAAGACATTTGATGCAGAAGGCAATATCATCTTCTCTGACGTGGCTAGTGATGGAGCGGAGATGATTGAACTTCAAGAAGCTCAGACGGTCGATACTCCTGAAGTAACACGAAGGTATAGACCTACTACGAAGCTAGAACCCAAAAAAAAGGAATACTCCAAGCTTGTTATTCTCAGTCCCGAAAATGACATCACAATTCATAATAACGAAGGAAATATCAGTATAGCGGTTGAAATAAAACCACTGCTTTTTGGAGGAGATTCGTTGGTCTTATTTATGGATGGAAAAGAAACTAGTTCAGGTACCTCTTCACAGTTTTCACTATCAAATGTGGAGCGAGGTACACATACTATTGATGTTGCGGTGAGAAATGAAAAAGGTAAATTTATAAAGCGTTCTGAAAAACTTGTTTTGCATCTGCGTAAAGCATCTGTTTTATTCAAAAAACCAACAATTGCCGATACAACAACTTCGGAAAAAACGGAGTCGGTGCCAGTTTCAACCGATACTCCATTGCTATAATGTTTGAGAAAACTAACTTAATTGGCTATGCTCAATTAATGCGATTAATACTATCTTCAATACTTATTTTATTTGTTAGTTGTCTAGCTGCTGAAACGGTTTATAAGACGGTGGATGAAGATGGCAATATTATCTTTACGGATAAACCTTCTGAAACAGCTGAAGAAATAAGGATTGATGAATTACAAACGATTGATAATCCAAATCCGGCAAAATATAAGGCTAGTCCAAAGCCGAAAAATATTTTCAAATATGAGAGCCTTACTGTAACCAAGCCGGAAGGCGGCGCTGGTATTAGAAGTAATAGTGGTGATGTGAGTATTGTCGTTTCTCTCGAGCCTGGTCTACGCAGTAGCGATAAAATTATATTGTTGATGGATGGTAAGGAAATCGGTTCTGGATACAGTATTTCTCTACAGAACGTTGGTCGAGGAACTCACAGTATCAGTGCCAGCGTTGTTGATGGTAACGGCAAGACAATGATTTCTACTTCGAGCTCTTTCTCTATACTTCGCGCTAGTAAATAAGCTCTCCGCAAACTAGGAATAAACTTCATATACCGGCCTTAGCATTTCTCATGCTGGTCTGCTTCTTGCTTTAATCAGGTAATACTAAATAATTATTTTTTTATTTAGTACTAAGTTATTGTTTTTACTTGAATAATAATTAGCTACAGATTAATAGCAAGGATGGGTAAGTGAAAGACGCACTAAAAAAGTGCAATAATAAACAGATTATGAGTCCATCGTCTGAAACACATGCGCGGATTGTTGAAAATCTAGCAACCGCTGTTTTGTTATTTGATAAAGATCTTCATTTGATCTCTATTAATAATGCAGGCGAAGGCTTGTTGTCTGTTAGTAGCAAGCGAGTGTCTGGGATGACGCCCAAGCAAATATGGCCAAATTCATCATTTTTTTATGACGCTATCCAACGTTCCCTATTTTCGGGTGGCACCTGTATAGACCGAGGTGTGGATCTGTATTTGAATAATGCTCAGAAAATTAAAGTGGATTGCATGATTACGCCAGTTATCGTAAATGAGGTCGCCGAAGAAATTTTGGTGGAATTGGTTAATGCGGATGCATTTGTTCGTGTTATGCAGGAAACAAATCAGCAAACGGTACAGGAAGCGGCGAAAGAATCGGTGCAGGGCATGGCTCATGAGATTAGAAACCCTCTGGGTGGAATTCGTGGAGCAGCCCAATTATTAGAACGAGAGCTTGATAATAAGGAGTTGCTTGAATATACGCAGATCATTATTAATGAAGCCGATCGTTTAAGAAATTTTATAGATCGTATGCTGACGACCAGTACGCAACCAGCGAAAGCCGATATGAATATTCATGAAGTTCTTGAATATGTTGTTTCTGTTGTTCGAGCCGAGAATTCGCGGCCTTTGAATTTTAAAAAAGATTACGATCCAAGTATTCCTGATATCAATGCCGATCGAGAACAGATTATACAAGCGGTATTAAACCTGATTCGCAATGCGGTTCAGGCTATTGATGAAGATGGCACGATTACATTAAAGACACGCATTCAACGTCAGGTCACAATTCAGCATCGATTGAATCGACATATCATTGAACTCGATATCATTGATGATGGTCCTGGCGTTCCACCTGAAATCGAATCAGGTGCATTTTATCCCTTGGTAACAGGCCGTGCAGAAGGCACTGGACTGGGTTTATCAATTGCTCAACAACTTATTCAATCTCATGGTGGTTTAATTAATTATGAACGAAAAGGCAGTAACACCTATTTCAGCATTCTACTCCCAATGGAACAATCCGATGAGTAAGAAACAAAAAGTATGGATCGTTGATGATGATAAATCGATTCGTTGGGTTTTAGAAAAAGCCATACAAAAAAAAGATGTTGAGATACAAAGTTTTTCGAATCCTGAAGACTTATTAAAGAAACTTCAAAGTGATGAACCTGATGTCATCATTTCCGATGTACGTATGCCTGGTATGGATGGCATTACCTTACTGGAAAAAATTAAGCAACAAGCTCCGGATATTCCGGTCATCATTATGACAGCCTATTCTGATCTTGATAGAGCCGTATCTGCATTCCAGGGAGGCGCATTTGAATATTTATCAAAGCCGTTTGATGTTGATGAAGTCGTTAGTCTAGTTAAACGCGCTGTTACACATAAACAAAAACATACTACGGTAGCTGTCACTGATACGGTGGAAGAAAGCACTTCTATTATTGGTTCGGCACCTGCGATGCAGGAAGTATTCAAAGCGATTGGTCGACTTTCAAGTTCTCACTTTACTGTATTAATTACAGGCGAAACGGGTACCGGTAAAGAACTGGTAGCAAGTGCTTTGCATGAACATAGCCCAAGATCAAATCAGCCTTTCATTGCTATTAATACGGCGGCAATACCAAAAGATTTACTTGAGTCAGAATTATTTGGTCATGAGAAAGGCGCGTTTACTGGTGCGACAGGAAGACGTATGGGCCGTTTTGAACAAGCGAATGGCGGCACACTTTTTCTGGATGAAATTGGTGACATGCCAGCGGACTTACAAACACGCTTGTTACGTATTCTTTCTCAAGGTGAATTTTATCGCGTTGGTGGACATACACCTATCAGTGTTGACGTGCGCGTAATTGCGGCAACCCACCAGGATCTTGAACAACTTGTTAAAGAAGGTAAGTTTCGTGAAGATTTATTACATCGCTTGAATGTAATAAGAGTGCATGTACCTGCCTTACGAGAAAGAAGAACAGATATTGTTGAGCTGACGAAACATTTTCTTAAATTAGCTTCTAGTGAATTACATGAAGAAACTAAACAACTCTTGCCAGAGACGGAAGATTATCTTGCGAAATTATCGTGGCACGGAAATGTAAGACAATTGGAAAATTTTTGTCGTTGGGTTACTGTTATGGCTTCGGGTAGCGAAATTCATATCGATGATTTACCACCGGAATTAAGACAAGATACCGATGTCATAGAAATATCCAATGAATGGGAATCCACTTTTCGAAAATGGGTCGAATCTAGTTTATTGAAAGGAGATACTGAGTTGTTACGAAATTCAGTACCACGATTTGAAACTATTTTAATTGAAGAAGCTTTGAAAAAAACAGGTGGCCGTCGTCAGGATGCGGCAAAACTGTTGGGCTGGGGAAGAAATACCTTAACGCGGAAAATAAAACAGCTTGAGTTAGATCTTTAGTTAAATGATTTTGTGCTAAGAAGTCTTAAGCCATTCAGCAACTTGTTTAGCGTAATAAGTGAGTATGCCATCAGCGCCAGCGCGCTTACAAGAAAGTAAGGATTCCATTACGGTACTTTTTTCATCTAGCCAGCCGTTGTTTGCTGCTGCTTTCAACATAGCGTATTCGCCGCTGACATGATAAACATAGGTTGGTCTACCGTAAGTCGTTTTAACACGATAAACAATATCCAGGTAAGGCAATCCAGGTTTAACCATGACCATGTCAGCGCCTTCGCTTAAATCAAGTTCAACTTCTGTTAATGCTTCATTGGTATTGGCTGGATCCATTTGGTAGGTATATTTATTCCCGCCACCCAAGTTTCCTGCAGAACCAACCGCATCACGAAAAGGGCCGTAAAAACTGGATGCGTATTTTGCCGAGTAGGCGAGGATCTTCGTGTTAATAAAGTTAGCCGATTCTAATGCATCGCGAATTTTACCAATGCGACCATCCATCATATCTGAAGGCGCAACTATATCGGCGCCAGCTTCGGCATGAGACAGTGCTTGTTTCACCAGAACCTCGACGGTTTCATCATTGATGACATAACCTTCTTCATCGGTTAAACCATCCTGACCAGAGAGAGTAAATGGGTCTAGTGCTACATCAGTTATCACACCAAGTTTTGGGAAAAGTTGTTTCAACTGACGAACGGCGGTTTGTGCCAGACCATCAGGGTTATAAGCTTCAGCAGCATCATCACTTTTCTTATCATCAGAAACTACGGGAAATAATGCGATAGCAGGTATGCCGAGTTCGCTTAGTGTTTTGGCTTCTTTGAGTAACAGGTCAATACTAATGCGTTCTATGCCTGGCATTGATTCGATAGGCGTGCGTTTATTTGCCCCTTCAATAATAAACATCGGGTAAATGAGATCATCTACGGTAATTCTTGATTCACGCATCAGGCGGCGCGAAAAATCATTGTTACGCATACGTCTTGGACGCGATGACGGAAATGTCCCTTTTTTTGATGTGTCGGTCATATTTGCTGAATTAATAATTACCTTTATAGTCTATAAGTGTAACTTATAGCTAAGTTACCTCAAAATAAATAGATAATAGAGTCGTATGAATCAATTCCAGATATATTTTGTCGAGCATCAAACTGAGCTGCGTATGGTCAGTTTTGCAGGATTGATTTTAATATTTGCTGGACTAGAAATCATTTGGCCCAGACGAACCGCGGATGAACAATCTAAGTTTAGGCGATTGAATAATCTTACTTTACTGTTTGTAAATTTTATTGCCGTTCGTTATTTAGTACCGTGGGCGACACTTGATGTTGCTTTAATTGCCGCTGAAAGAGATTTTGGCTTGTTAAATATCATATCCGTGCCGATGTTTTTGAGTGTGATATTAACTATCGTTATCTTTGATTTCCTAATATATATACAACATATTATTTTTCATAAATTATCATTCCTCTGGCGAATTCATCGTGTGCATCATACGGATCTTGAATTTGATGTGACTACGGCTATTCGCTTTCATCCGTTCGAAATTATTTTGTCGATGTTTTATAAGCTAATAGCAGTATACTTGATTGGGCCACTGGCATTCGCCATTATTTTATATGAAATTATTTTGAATGCGGCGGCACTATTTGGGCATAGTAATATTATGCTAAGTACAAAATTTGATAGTGCTTTAAGAACATTATTTGTCACACCGGATATGCACCGTATACATCATTCTGTTATTCGAAATGAAACGGACAGCAATTATGGCAATGTGTTTTCGATTTGGGACAAAGTATTTAATACATACCGAGCTTTACCTGAAGCAGGGTATGATGACATGGTGATCGGGCTCGATAAATTTCGTCAGCCATCATCAGGACAAGTATTACAATTATTAAAGAATCCATTTACTACGGGTAGGTAACAATGAGTCAAGAAAATGCGGTATTAGAACGATATTCAGAAGGCGCTAATGAACGACAAGAAGCTTTGTGTTGTCCAGTAGATTATCAAACGAGTTTATTAAAAATATTACCAGAAGAGATTATTGAAAAAGATTATGGCTGTGGTGATCCATCGCGTTATGTGCGCGAAGGTGACGTTGTACTCGATCTCGGTAGCGGTAGTGGCAAGATCTGTTATATGGCGGCACAGTTGATCGGTGATAGCGGCAAGATTATTGGCGTCGATATGAATGATGATATGTTATCTCTGGCACGAAAATATCAAGCAGAAATGGCAGAAAAGATCGGTAGTGATAGCGTGCAATTTGTGAAAGGAAAAATTCAGGATTTAGCACTGGATGTCGCAGCAATGGAAGCATGGTTAAAAGCTAACCCGATTACAAATGCCGATGAACTATCTGCACTAGAAAGCTGGAAGCTAAGACAAACTCATGAAACGCCATTGATTGCAGATAATTCTGTTGATTTGGTTATCTCAAATTGTGTCTTGAATCTAGTTGGTGATGCTGAGAAGCAGCAACTTGTTGATGAAATATTTCGTGTAGTAAAACCCGGTGGACGCATTGCGATCTCAGATATTATTAGTGATGAGTTTATACCTGATCATCTTAAAGATGATGATGACTTATGGAGTGGTTGTATTTCCGGCGCGTTTCAGGAACAGGAAATGTTACAGATGTTTCAACAAGCTGGCTTTATCGCTGTCTCTTATGATAAATGGGCAGACGCTGTCTGGCAGGTAGTGGAAAGTATAGAATTTCGTTCGGCAACATTAACTGCGATTAAACGTGAGCAAGTCGAATGTATCGACAAGGGGCATGCTGTGATTTATCGTGGGCCATATAGTTTCACTGTCGATGATGAAGGTCATGAATTTCCTCGTGGTGAAAGAATGGCCGTATGTGAGCGGACGTTTAATGTACTTTGTAATGAGCCATATAAAGATGACTTTATTGGTATCATTCCTGCTGTAGAACCAGAGCCAAAAGCATGGTGTGCACCAACAGGAACAAAAAGACCCGCAGCTGAGAGTAAAGGTGGTCTACACTCAATAAGTGCGAGTGACACTGCTTGTTGTTAAATAATAAATAATAAATGATGTCTAAGAAGGATCAGTTATGACAGCGACGATAATAGATGGGAAAAAAATATCTGAAATTGTAAGAGAAGAATGGAAACTACGTGCGGATAAACTGAAAGCCAAAGGAGTACTCCCTGGGCTTGCCGTTATTATTGTCGGTGATAATCCAGCATCTAAACTTTATGTTAATAACAAGATTAAAGCTTGCCATGAAGTAGGTCTACATTCTGAAGTACATGATTTACCAGAAGACACATCAGAAGAAATGTTACTTAAATTAATTGAGGAATTGAATCAGGCAAAACAACTTCATGGAATTTTGGTGCAATTACCATTACCGAAACATATTGATGAAAGTAAGATTTTAGAAACGATTAAACAGGATAAAGATGTTGATGGATTTCATCTTTATAATGTAGGTGCCTTGATGACGGGCAACACTGTATTTCCACCTTGCACACCTTTTGGTGTAATACGCATGTTGAGTTATTGCGATATTCTTGTCGCTGGTCAAAATGCAGTTGTCGTTGGTAGAAGTAATATTGTTGGTAAGCCGATGGCGATGTTGTTATTACAGGAAGATGCAACAGTTACAATTTGTACCTCGAAGACAAAGGATCTTATAAGTCATACCAAACAGGCGGATATATTAGTTGTTGCAACTGGCAGACCTGAAATGATTAAGGCTGAACATGTTAAAAAAGGTGCTGTTGTTATTGATGTTGGAATTAATCGGCGCGATGATGGCGAGTTAGTTGGCGACGTTGATTTTGATGATGTGAAAAAAGTGGCTAGCCATATTACACCAGTCCCTGGTGGAGTAGGTCCAATGACGATAACGATGTTAGTCGCGAATACGGTTATGGCCGCAGAGAGAGATAGCGGCAATTCACCAACTGACTGATATTGATATCCTGATCGTATATCTAAATTATTCAGGCAGGATATTGTATAAGTAAGCAAAGATAGCTCCGCCAATACCTGCATCGACAGAAGCATATAGGCTTCCTACAATGATGCTGCCTAAACCTTGCGAAGCTTCATAACCCGGGTAAACAGATGCAACGACAGTTAAGAATGCACTGCCATAATCCGGCCAAATCATATTTGCCGTGCCAATAATTAGTATGGCCATGCCCCAAAGAATACTCCAGCTTAATGCAAATTTTTTGACTGATAATTTCATAATGATTTCTCCATTAAGTAATGATTCGTAATGCGAGATAGGGCGCAACATTGAACAGAATAATACTTAATTTATAAAAAGCGATTGCTGAGTAATGTATGGCATCAAACTGTATAGTATTTATATGAAACCATTTTGTATGTATTCGATATACCCAGTCATGAGCAAAAATCATGAATAACGCCCACCAGGCGAGCAATGCGATATTTAAAATTGCACACCAACCCAAAAATTTCATAAGCATTTCTATCGACATAAACTGCTTTTTTAACTTAAGTATGTTGTTAGAAGACTATTTCAGTAACTAGATTACGCTTTATTATTGACTCTGATCAACAAATTAAAATAATTTCAGTAATTTATTTTTGAGTCGTATTTGGATCGGATAATGATTTTGCGGTAGTTTCTATCCATGATTCAACTTCTTTAGTGATTTGTTTTGCAGTCTTATTATCAGACTCAATCATTGGGCCGATAACAATGCTAATTAACCCCGGTTTTTTAACCATGCTGTTTCGGGGCCATAAGTAACCTGCATTATGTGCGACAGGAATAATATTCGCTTTCGACTTTTCTGCCAGCAGACCACCACCGGGTAAATACTTGCCTTTTTTTCCCGGCGCAATTCGAGTTCCTTCCGGGAAGATAATGACCCATAGATTTTGTTTTAAACGCTCACAACCTTGTTCAACAATTTGTCGAAAAGATTTTATTGCTGAGCCGCGTTCAATAGCGATGGGTTGCATGGAAGCCAGCCCCCAACCATAAATAGGTATTTTCAATAATTCACGCTTTAGTATCCATACTTGAGGCACAAAGATAAGTTGTAACGCTAATGTTTCAAAAGCGGATTGATGATTACACATGATAATGCAGGCTTTATCAGGAATGTTATCCTGACCTTCAATTTTGTAATGTACACCACAACAAATATTTAACCACCAGAGATTAAAAACCGCCCAGCGTGTTATCAGGTAATAACGTGTTTCGAATTTTAACGGGAAAATGATTACGCCAAGAGGTGCGAAGATGAAGATACTAATAATTTGCCCGATGTAAAAAAGCAGGGAACGAAGATAAAGCATTATTTTTTTACAATGACTGTTTCGTCAACAAAAGTAGCGAGGTTGGCATAAACGGGCATGCCTGTAGGTACCAGGCCTTGATCAATTTCAGATTGACCTTTGCCCGTGCGAACAAGAACAGGTTTACCACCAGCACTATGTATGGCTTTGATATCTGTCATTTTATCACCAACACAATGCACCTTATTCAATGGTATACGTAATCGTTCCGAAATTTCGTTATACATACCAGGTTTAGGTTTACGGCAACTACATTCATTTTTAGGTAAATGCGGGCAAAAGAAAATAGCATCAATAACACCGCCAAACTCGGCAAGTTGCGTTTTCATTTTCATATGAATAGCATTGAGTGTTTCAATATTGAATAATTTTCTGCCTATACCTGACTGGTTAGTTGCGATTACAATTTGATAACCATTTTGTGAAAGTTTAGTAATCGCTTGCAAGCTTCCGGGTATAGCATGCCACTCGTCCGGTGACTTGATGTAGTCATCCGAATCCTCATTTATTACACCATCTCGATCGAGAATGATTAGCGCCATACTTAACCCTGTAGTTTAGAAATATCTGCTGTTTGTAAAAACAATGCACTCAAATTAGCGAGCAGTGTCAATCGATTATTTTTAGTCGCCGCATCGTCACAGTTAACCATAACGTTATCAAAAAAGTTATCAACGCTTTCACGTAGTCCAGCCAATTCAGTTAATGCCGATTTGTAATTGCGGTTTTCCATTAACGGTGTCAGACGTTCTTGATAATTGTTTAATGCTGTTGCCAATGTGATCTCGGCATCTTCACTAAGTAATTTATTATCTACACTTCCAATTTCAGTAATATTAATATCAGATTTTTTCAATATATTACTAATACGTTTGTTTGCTGCTGCCAGACTTTCGGCTTCTGATAGCTTTCTAAATTCAGTAACGGCTTTTAGTCGTTGATGGAAGTCCAAAGGCTTGCTGGTTTTTATTGCTAATACAGATTCAAATGTGTCCGAGCTAACACCTTCATCCAGATAGTAACGACGTAAACGTTCCAGTAAAAATTGATAGACATCAGCGATCACATTTTTTGCATCGATAGCATCGGGATAGTTTTCTGCCGCTGTTGCAATCAATTCTTTTAAATCTATATCGAGTTCGCATTCAATAATAATGCGTAATAAACCTATGGCAGAACGACGCAAGCCAAATGGATCTTTATCTCCCGTGGGCGCTTTGCCGATAGCAAAGATACCAATCAGGCTATCAATTTTTTCACTGATAGCAAGACATTGCCCGACTACTGTTTCTGGTAGTTTATCTCCGGCAAAACGTGGCTGATAATATTCTTCCAATGCAGTAGCGACTTCATCAATTTCACCATCCGCTGCTGCGTAATAACGTCCCATGGTGCCTTGCAAATCTGGAAATTCAGAAACCATATCCGTCAGTAAATCGCATAGGCATAATTCAGCAGCACGTCTGGCTGTACTGATTTCGACATTAAGTAATCCGGCTAAGTTCGAAACTGTATTAACTAACCGCGTTGATTTTTCATGTAGCGTGCCTAATTGTTTTTGGTAGACAACTTTCTTTAATGCTTCTCTATGATTTGCCAAGCCGTGTTTTAGGTCGCGTTCCCAGAAAAATGCGGCATCACTTAGTCGAGGTTGTATGACACGTTCATTACCTTGTTTTATTAATTCTGGATTTTTGCTCTCAATATTGGCAACACTGATGAAAGAAGGCAGTAAGTTTCCTTGCTTATCAACGAGAGGAAAATATTTTTGATGATCTTGCATTGACGAGACCAGAACTTCTTTCGGTAATTTAAGAAAATCAGAATTAAAATCACCATAAAAACTAACTGGCCACTCAACCAGTGAAGTGACTTCGTCTAGTAAGTCAGGTTCGATAATGGCATCACCATTTTTATTCTTTGCGATTGCATTAACTTGAGTTTGAATCAATTCACGGCGTTCGTCGTAGTCTGCTAATACATGCGCCTCTTGTTTTAATGTAACTACATAATCAGCAGGTTCGTTTATTGTTATTGCTTCAGGATGATGGAAACGATGACCATAACTATCTTTTCCTGAAGTAACGCCCATAATTTCACAGTCGATTGTGTCGCCACCCAATAAAATGAGCACCCATTTTATTGGACGTACAAATTCAACATCACTGTCTCCCCAACGCATACGTTTAGCTATTGGTAATTTGCTTAATGCTACCTCAATTATTGAGGGAATTAGTTCAGAGCTTTGTTTTCCTTTTACGATCGCATTAAAAGCTAACCATTCACCCTTATCTGTTTTTAGTCTTTCCAGTTGATCGACTTCGACACCACAAGATTTGGCAAAGCCTTCAGCTGCGCGCGTAGCTTTTCCATCAACATCGAATGCTGCGGCTACCGCTGGACCACGACTTTGTTGTTGTTTATCTTCTTGTGTTATTTCAAGGTCATTGACCAGAACTGAAAGCCGGCGTGGTGTTGCATACCAGTTGGCATCACTAAACTTCAGTTCTTGTTCTTTCAGCGATTTACTGATGGCATCTTTAAAAGCGATCGCCAGTTTTTTTAAAGACTTAGGTGGTAATTCCTCAGTCCCAATCTCGATTAATAAGTCTTTAGTCTTACTCATTGTTGTCTTCGTTTATTATTTTAATAATGGAAAGCCCAGTGTTTCACGGCTTTCAAAATAGGTTTGTGCGACAGCGCGTGAAAGTGTTCTTACACGTAAAATATATCGTTGTCGTTCGGTGACTGATATAGCGCCGCGAGCATCGAGTAAATTAAATGCATGTGATGCTTTCATGGTCATTTCATAAGCGGGTATGGGTAAACCCGCTTCAATTAATTTGTTTGATTCCTGTTCGCAAGTATCAAACCAGTCAAACATGGATTCTGTATTGGCCAATTCAAAATTATATTTCGACATTTCGACTTCATTTTGATGATAGATATCGCCGTAAGTTACAACGCGCTCATCATTTTGTGTCCAGACCAGATCAAAAATACTACTACAGTCCTGTAAACACATAGCAATACGTTCCAGACCATAAGTCATTTCACCGGTTACCGGTTTACAGTCGAGACCACCGATTTGCTGAAAATAAGTGAATTGACTGATTTCCATGCCATCGAGCCAGACTTCCCAGCCTAAGCCCCAGGCCCCAAGAGTTGGAGATTCCCAGTTATCTTCAACGAAGCGAATATCATGTGATTCAGTATCAACGCCAATTGTTTTTAGAGAATCCAGATACAGTTGCTGGATATTATCCGGCGAGGGCTTTAGTAAGACCTGAAATTGATAATAATGCTGCAGTCTATTGGGATTTTCACCATATCGGCCATCAGTCGGGCGACGGCATGGTTGTACATAGGCCGCTCGCCAAGGTTCTGGTCCAATTGCGCGTAAAAATGTCGCTGGGTGGAAGGTTCCTGCGCCCATTTCCATATCATAGGGCTGAGCAATCGTGCAGCCTTGAGCTGACCAGTATTGCTGTAATTCAAATATCAGTTGCTGGAAACTCAATTTAGATCCAGAAATTTCTTTTTGTTTATTATCTTGAGACATCTAGTTAAACCATTTTAAGAGGGCGAAAGTATACCGTGTGTGGCTATCGATGTGTATGCAGTGATTTATCTGATTTTCAGCGTTATTTATGTCAAAAAAGACTTTTACAAGATTTACACATAGTTCTCAAGGTCTGATAGCAAAATGCCGATAAACCTATATCTGAAAACATAGGTAAGGCAATATTTTGAAACAAATATCAATCACTGTCACCGAGACCGCACATTGGCATGCCCTGATAGGTAGGGCTGAACATATTTCGCGCCATTTATTGCCGCAAGGGATTGAAGATTATCTGGTCAGGTTGTTTTTACGCGTAGAGCAGGAAGAAGCGGTCATCTTTCATGAAAAGCAGAAGGTAGGAGATCTGGCGCCGGAAGATAAGTTACAACGTCTTGGCGATCAATGTTTGATGTTATGTGGATTTTATCCTGAAGCGAGCAAGGAATACGGAGTAGCAATGGATGAGTTTATCTCCATGGGTAGAGATGCCTATAGAAAGCTGACATCCATGGAATACGGTGAGAACGAAATGATCTTTGAATACCTGACAGAAAATTTTGTACAGGTATCTGATTTGCTCTGTTACATCAGCAGCTTATCCGATAAATCCATCAAAAGACGTGTTTATGACTCATCAAAAAGTCATGATGAATTTGATATCCCTTATAAACAAGTAGAACAAATTTCATTTAGCAGTCCTATATCGCATCGCGTTTTAAATTAAGTAAATAGTGAGCATGGAAGCTTTCTATGGATGATTCTATCCAAATTAATTAGCTAGGAGCCCTAAGGAAAAGTCACAGTGGATGATTGTAATTACAGATAAATAAAAGAGGTTTATTCATGGCAATTGAAAGTGTTGAAAACGATACTCCACTGGTTGATGAGGCTGCGCTGGATGAATTACGCTCGATCATGGAGGAAGAATTTGTTGATGTATTGCAGGTATTCCTGGAAGAGTCAGTAAATTTAATGTCAGAAATACATACTGGATTCGAGGAAGAGTCAGAAAATTTAACAAGGGCAGTACATACGCTTAAATCTTGTAGTAAAAATGTGGGAGCTATGCGTCTCGGCGGTATAGCAGAAAAAATGGAAGCGTGCCTTGTTAAAGAAGATATGGCAGCTGCTAAGACGAATCTAGAAGAATTACAGGATGTATTCACTCAATCTCATGTTCTGATAAAACAATGTATGCAGAACGATATGCATAAAGTTGCTTAATAAAATATGTTAAAAAAGTTAAGAATTATAATGGCGCAGTGATTGCTAGAAATGGAAAGTAAAATTAAAAAAAGGATATTGGTTATTGATGACGATGAAAATATTCGTCAGTTGTTGACGCATATGTTAACAAAACAGGGCTATACGATTATTGAAGCAAGTGATGGTCTTGAAGGTATTGAAAAATTAAAATCAGAATTACCTGATATGGTAATGGTCGATGTCAATATGCCTGTTATGGATGGTTTTGAATTCTGCGAAGTAGTTTCCAGCCTTAGCTTTGAAAAATATATCCCAGTCATGATTATGACTGCGCAAGATGATCAGGAATCAGTTAATAAAGCTTATGATAAAGGCGCGACTGATTTTATTACTAAACCTATTAATTTGGCCAAACTAAATCATCGTTTACGGTTTTCACTGCGAGCAAGCGAGACCGCTGAAAAACTGGCAAGCAGAGAAAGACAACTACTATCAGCACAGAAAATTGCAAAGTTGGGCGAATGGATTTATGACATCGGTAAAAATGAATTTCAATTTTCTGAGGAAGTAGCAAACATTTTCGGTATTGATAAAGAATTAAAGATATCGTATGAAAACCTAATGAGGTTTGTTGATGATAATGATGCTGATCGTATTCGTGAAATTATAGGCGGCAAGATTACAGACGATGGAGATTATAGCGTTGAATATACAATAAAAACAGATGATGGAGAGTCGAAACGCATTAGACAAATTATTGATGTTAGCATTAATGACCCGGGGAAAGTGTTTGGTATTTTTCAAGATATTACTGATTTACGAGATGCTGAAAAAAAGGTAAATACTTTATCGTTTTACGATAGTGTTACCGGCTTACCTAATCGTCAATTTTTTAAACGATTGCTTAAAAAACAATATCATCTTCTAAAAGTTATGAACG
>DUBV01000090.1 GCA_012960105.1 Thiotrichaceae bacterium
TCTTAAAAAGAGTATTTAACGCCAACTTGAATATTAGATGATTTAGCTAATTGGCCAAACTGAGTATCTTCATTACCAAAGTAGCTATTAACCTCAAATATTGCTTGAGTATCGTCATTTACCGAATACTCTATATCAAAACGATTCCATCTACCGCCAGTATCCTCAAGCATAGTTATGTTATTCCATCTGTGCTCGCTCGATGCGCCAAACGGCTTAGATAAGAATATAGAATAAAATTCTTTAAATTCTTCCGCCTTGTTAAAACCATTAGACATGCTCATTGATGCCCTATCGCCTGTAAAACGCTTTCCAGAGTATGCACTGGTAACGCCACCAACAACTGGTGTGTGTGTTTCATCAATATAATCTAAATCTACAACCTGAATAAATTGAAGTGACACCATCATATTGGTTAATCTTGTAATATCAGCACCCAATACATAACTAAAACGATCACCTTCTTGCATTGTTAAAGCGCCTGTTAAGTCACCAATATCTAATTTTGCTAAATCAATGACTGGTGATTTAACACCTTGATCATACAAGAATTCACCTCTAAGAACTACAGGCCCTAATGACGCTGTTTCAACTGCGGTGTCAAACGAACCACCATAACTATTAATTCGCTCAAGTGTTTCAGTAAAAATTAATCTTGCAGTTGGATTACTCGCACTACCACCTACACTTTTTGCGCCACCACCGTTGTCAAGATAAACTGTAGTGTGTCCATTAGTGTTTAAATATACTGTCGTTAGCTTTACACCATTACTATCCTCCCAATGCATATCAACAGATGGATTAGGATCTAGATGGTTTAAATAATTTAATGAATAATTAAGCCCTGATGGGGTTGAATTTTTATACTTAAAGCCAATATTTCCTTTTCCATTTTTTTCATGATCTACAACATATTTACTCTGCAAATCATCGAATGCATAAAAAGTAGCAAATGTTGTATGATCCATGTATTCAAATGCAGAATTTGGATTCGTCGCATCATACTCAAGACCTGGAGCAATACTACCATCATCACCCGTGCTTGTAACTACATCGGATAAATTTGTTACACCGGCATTCTGACCCTGTGTAGCTGAGTTTGCAACTTGTTGAAGACAATAGGCAGTTGTTTTACCGCTACCAGCACACAAGCCGGCAAAACCAGCGGCATCAGAACCACTATTAGAAAATTCATTTACAGTTGCCGCTTGCCAAGAATCATATAGCGCCGTACCGCCGCCAGCAGCTCCAACAAAGTAATTTGCTACTTTTCCTAATGCAGGAGCTACATTCATAAAGCCGTTAACTTTACCTGTAATACTATCAACTCCTTTCATGATAAATGCATGTCCTGCATCTCCATTCGTATGTGAAGTAGCAGCAGCAGATTCCTGACCTAGTCCTGCAATTTTATTTGATTTTCCTTCAGATACAATAAACTGCAACGAACCACCATCGGCAGTATCTTTTTCAGCATTTAACATCCAAACTGGAATACGAGAGTCTTCCATTTGATTTTGTGCCATCTCAGAATAGTCTGTTGGGTTAATTACATCTAATAATTTCATACCGTCAGCAGTACCCCATACTACTTGTTGCTTACCAGCACGTATTGAAAAATCTTTTACTTCTGTATCTATATATGCTTCACGAAGAAAGTCGCGCTGAGTATATGATTCGTTTGACTCATAATCTCCAACGCCTTCAAAGTCATTAAATGCATTAAGTTCAACATGGTAAGCAGAATCTTTTACATCGCCATCAATAAATATTCTTGCCGATGTTTCATGTTTAAAAAACTCTCGAGAATGTGAATCGGCAGTTTGACCTAACGTAGTTGCTGCGCCAATGCCAATACCACTCTCTGTAAATGTTGCACTTTCATGCACAATCTTACCAGTTACCTCTGCTTCAGCAAAAGCCACCGAGCTTGAAAATACC
>DUBV01000091.1 GCA_012960105.1 Thiotrichaceae bacterium
ATCAATGCCTACAATGCCTTTACTCTAAAATTAATCCTGAATAATTATCCTGAAATTGAATCGATTCGTGATCTAGGTGGTTTGATTTTTTCCAGTCCATGGGATAAGAAGTTCTTTACCTTGTTTGCAGAGAAAACCAGTCTCGGTTATATCGAACATGATGTCCTGCGTAAAAATTACGATGAGCCACGCGTTCATTTTGCAGTCAATTGTGCTTCTAAGGGTTGCCCTGCCCTGCAAAAGCACGCCTTTGTTGCAGACAAACTTGATGAGCAACTTGAAAAAGCAACGATTCAATTTATGCGTGACTCGGAACGTAATCGTTTTGATAAGGATAAAAAACTTTTGGAAATCTCTTCTATCTTCAACTGGTTTACCGGTGACTTTACCAAACAGGGGTCCTTAACGGATTTTATTGCAATTTATATTAGCGATGATCCTGATGTGCGCAAACTATTAGAAGATAAACCGAATAGAAATCAATCTGGCGGAATTAACAAAGCCGTTAGTGACAATGCGATTAGTATTACCTATCTTGATTATGATTGGTCCCTGAATAGTTATAAACCATAAGTATGTATCATAAAAACTAATAATAAATACTAACCTTAAATATTAATCCGCAGTGGCTTAAGTCTAAAAACGAAGCAAAACAAGCGATGATAGATACGGGCTGTTGGTCTCCTAAGCAACAGATGGGGCGACGTTGGTCTATTGGTTGTGTTGCACTGGAAATCACCCAACGCTGTAATCTTGATTGTACGCTGTGTTATTTATCCGAACATTCTGAAGCTGTTGCTGACATCCCTATCGAAGAAATTTTCAGACGTATTGATAATATCTATAACCAGTATGGCCCGAGAACGGACATACAAGTTACTGGCGGTGATCCCACATTAAGAAAACGCAGTGAATTGTTAGCTATTATTCGTTACATCAAGTCGAAGGACATGCATTCAACCTTAATGACCAATGGCATACGCGCTACACGTTCCTTATTAACTGAACTTGCAGATGCCGGTTTAACTGATGTTGCTTTTCATGTTGATACAACACAGGAAATTAAAGGCACGACTGATGAAAAATCTTTAAATGAAAGACGGCTTAAATACATTAATAACGCCAAAGACCTCGGTCTTTCGGTAATGTTTAATACGACAGTTCATAAATATAACTTTCATGAAATTATTGATCTGGTTAAATTTTTTAAACAGCATGCGAATTCAGTCAGAACCGTATCTTTTCAACTACAAGCCGATACTGGCCGTGGTGTTGCTGATAAACGTGATATTGTCATCACTGCTGACACCGTTTGGAATGAAATTGAGCAGGCTCTACAAACAACTTTAAATAACAAAGTCATTATTGCCGGACATAAACAGTGCAATCGCTATGGCATGAGTTTGATTGTGAATAATAAGGTTTATGATTTATTTGCCGAATCTGATTTTATTACCAAATTACATACGGCTACAGCACATATCACTCTGGATCGGCAACGGAGATGGAAAACGGCGAAAGATATTGCTGTCTGTTTGTTCACTCGCCCTATTTATCTGCTATTGATTGGTAAATGGGCAATTCGACTTCTGAATTTAGCTAAACTGGATCTGATTAAAGGTAAAGGCCAGATCAATAGCCTGTCATTCTTTCCCCATAACTTCATGGATGCCTGCCAATTAGATCAGGAACGACTCGATGCCTGTGTGTTTAAGACCATGACGCAATATGGGCCGGTTAGTATGTGTGAATACAACGCCAAACGTGATGAATTCATCCTGCAACCCATCCCGATTAAGACCGAGCAGGAGATTAAATTTTGGCACCCGCTAGATGCAAAATTATACGAAAATATTCCAGATATTCAGCGTCAAAATCCATGCCAATATCCACTGAAAAAATTGAAGGGAAAAGTCGACTATTTCACTCTTTAGAGAAATAAAATGGAGTATTTATATTCCATTTTTCGATAGTTTTGCACAGAACCTCAATTTTTAATTAACAATTTACTGCAGCATCTTAAACTCCTGAATTTCTTCATGTTTTATCTAGAACATTATCACAAGCTATTATTTTTACCCATCTTATCCACAGCTAATCCAAAGCTAAATCACAGTACAAACCACATCATCTTGTGGTTTAATAAGCCCTTGACCACATTTTCTTGTGGTGTTACTTTCACTACTGATGGGGATGGGCACGTTTCGGGGCATATTCTTGACCTTAGAAACATATATTAAAGTATTTTGGAGGGGTATACATGGAGGCGGAAGGTACTGTTAATACAGCGCCGACGGGTGTGGCTGACAGTAATTCAACAACAATTGCTGAAGCAAATTCGCGGCAGTATCAAACTGATTATTTAGCCAATCAGTTAGGTCATTATCGAGTCATTCGTCGTAACAACAAAGTGACTTCGTTCGACCTAAGTAAAATCTCGGTTGCCATGACCAAGGCATTTATCAATGTCGAAGGCGGTACCGCAGCAGCTTCTACCCGAATCCATCAAACTGTAGAGTCACTGACACAACAAGTAGTTAGTGCTTTAACACGACGTATGCCAGACGGCGGAACATTTCATATAGAAGACATTCAAGATCAGGTCGAACTGTCTTTGATGCGTAATGGCGAACAAAAAGTAGCTCGAGCTTATGTTATCTATCGCGAAGAACGTTTTCGTGAACGCTCTGCCGAAGCCGAAGCAGCGGTAAGTACTGATACTGCGAAAACAACTCCTACCATTCAAATTAATGTTAAACGAGCTGATGGCAGTAAAGTGCCTTTGGACTTCTCCCGTTTACAATCCATCATCAATGAGACGTGTGAAAACCTGTTTGAAGTAGATGCTGATCTGATTACTAAAGAAACTCTGAATAATTTATTTGACGGTATTGATGAAGCGGATGTGAATCATGCGCTAGTTATGAGCGCCAGAACATTGATAGAGAGAGACCCTGATTACAGTTATGCCGCAGCAGGTTTGTTACTGGATAAATTACGTCGGGAAGCCTTAACGTTTATTAATGGTGCAGAGACTCAAGCGACACATCCAGAAATGGTTGAGCACTATCCTGAATATTTTAAGTCATTTATCCAACGTGGCGCAGAATTAGGTTTGCTTGATCATGAACTTGAAAAGTATGACTTGGATCGGCTCGGCTCGGCGTTAGATGCTAGTCGAGATCATCAATTTACTTATCTAAGTTTACAAACCCTATACGATCGTTACTTCATTCACTCTGAAGATGAAATTCGTTTTGAATTACCACAAGCCTTTTTTATGCGTGTTGCGATGGGTTTGGCTATCAATGAAATGGATCGTGAAACACGCGCTATAGAATTTTATGAACTGCTGTCATCATTTGATTTCATGAGTTCCACCCCTACCCTGTTTAATTCAGGTACTTGTAGACCTCAATTATCAAGTTGTTATCTAACTACGGTACCTGACGATCTTGATGGTATTTTTTGCGCCATTAAAGACGATGCCATGTTATCTAAATATGCCGGCGGACTAGGTAATGACTGGACTCCGGTTCGCGCCTTAGGCGCACACATAAAAGGTACTAACGGCAAGTCTCAAGGAGTCGTTCCTTTCTTAAAGGTTGCTAACGATACTGCAGTTGCCGTTAATCAAGGCGGTAAACGCAAAGGAGCAATGTGTGCCTATCTTGAAACATGGCATATGGATATTGAAGAGTTTCTTGATTTACGTAAGAACACCGGTGATGACCGTCGCCGTACACATGACATGAATACGGCAAACTGGATACCGGACCTCTTCATGAAGCGTGTTGCAGAAGAAGGTAACTGGACGTTATTTTCTCCACACGAAACTCCAGACTTACATGATCTTTACGGCAGCGCATTTGAAAAACGTTACGCCGAATATGAACAACAAGCGGCTGAAGGTAAACTCAGCAGTTTCAAGGTTATTGTCGCAAACGACTTATGGCGCAAGATGCTATCGATGTTGTTTGAAACCGGTCACCCGTGGATTACCTTTAAAGACCCTTGCAATATACGTTCACCACAATCACATTCTGGTGTAGTGCATTCATCAAACCTTTGCACCGAGATCACTTTAAATACATCTGAAGATGAAATTGCCGTTTGTAACCTAGGCTCAGTTAATTTGCCACAACACATTGATGAAAATGGCGTATTAAATACAGAGAAACTGGAAAAAACGGTTAATACTGCAATACGCATGCTCGACAATGTGATTGATTACAATTATTACAGTGTTGATAAAGCAAGAAAATCTAATTTACGTCATCGTCCTATTGGTCTTGGTATTATGGGTTTCCAGGATGCCTTATATAAATTACGACTCCCTTATGCTTCTGAAGAAGCAGTAAATTTTGCAGATACTAGTATGGAAGCGGTTAGTTATTACGCTATCAAAGCATCAACAAACTTGGCTGAAGAACGAGGCTCCTACTCTACCTATAACGGTTCGCTTTGGAGTCAGGGTGTGTTGCCTATCGATTCAATGCAACGTTTAGCTGACGAACGTGGCGATTATTTACAAGCTGACTTTACTCAAACCTTAAATTGGGATGACTTACGCGAGCGCGTTGTGAAAGTTGGCATGCGTAACTCTAACTGCATGGCGATTGCACCAACTGCAACGATTTCTAATATTTGTGGTGTCAGTCAATCTATTGAACCGACTTATCAGAACCTGTTTGTTAAATCTAATCTTTCCGGTGAATTTACCGTCGTTAATCCTTATCTCGCACACGACTTAAAAGCAGAAGGTATTTGGGATGACGTTATGGTTAATGATCTCAAATATTTTGATGGCAGTGTTCAAGAAATAAACCGTGTCCCTGATAAATTAAAAGAAATTTATGCCACCGCATTTGAAGTCGATTCACGTTGGTTAGTTGAGGCGGCATCACGACGTCAGAAATGGATAGACCAGGGACAATCAGTCAATTTTTATATGGCTGAACCTAACGGCAAAACATTAGATAACCTTTATAAACTCGCGTGGGTACGGGGTCTAAAAACAACGTATTACCTACGTTCGCTTGGTGCAACGCATATGGAAAAGAACACTAGTGGTTCAGGTGAATCTCAAAGTAGCACAAGAGAAGAACCTAAAGTCTGTTCGATTCTAGATCCTGATTGCGATGCCTGTCAGTAAGCAATAATAATAAGATACGAGGTAGATTGAATGTTGAATTGGAATGACCCTTTAGCAAAGCCGGTAAAATCAAATGATATAGAGCCCGCTATTGTTAAAAGTGCATTAAATGAGGGCGCAGCAAGAGAAATTAACAACACGCCTGAACTCAATATTGTTGCAGACAAACTCGAACCTGTTAACGCCGATGACAAACGTGTCATCAATGGCCAAACGGATGTCAATCAACTAGCACCGTTTAAATATCCCTGGGCCTGGAATTTTTTCCTTAATGCGAATAAAAATCATTGGACACCCTTAGATGTCAACATGACTCAGGATGTTTCTGATTATAAAACCAAACTTACCTCTGAAGAAAAGCATGTTTACGAAAACGTGCTGTCCTACCTGACAACCTCCGATATTTTAGCTATGCGAAATATTGGTCTTGCTGTCATGGAAAAAATGACTGCACCTGAGTTACAAATCTATCAAGCGCGTCAGGTATATGAGGAAGCATTACACACCTGGACCTACCAACATTGCATTGAAACAATTGGTCTTGATCAAAGTGAAATTTATAATCGTTATCGTGTTGTACCGGAAATATATCAGAAAATTTCTGTTGCCAATCGTCGTTTAAGCTCTGTATTACGATCAGACATTGATTTAAAAGATCCGGATGAATTACATAACTTTGTCATTTCATACATGTTCTTTGCTGGCATCTTTGAAGGCTGTTGGTTCTACAACGGCTTTAGTCCTATCTTTGCGTTACAACGTCGTGGCTTGATGAAAGGTACCTCAGAACAATTACAGTACATCATGCGTGATGAAGTCATGCATGCTGCTTTTGGTATCCGTGTCGTCAAACAAATTATTCAAGAAGAGAATTTGACTCTAGATAAAAAAGAAATTCGTGATATGTGGGATGAAGCTTATGAAGCTGAAAAGTCTTACGCTAGCTATATTTTGAGAGATCCGATACTCGGATATTCTGCCGACACTCATCTTGCACAATTTCAATACATTGCTAATAGACGTGCTAATCAACTAGGTCTAAGTGAAGATCCTTTTCCAGGCGCAGAATCAGCATTGCCTTGGTTAGATGAACAAGCCAATTTACGTAAAGAAAAGAACTTCTTTGAAACGCGCGTTACCGAGTACCAAACCGGTGGCGCATTAACTTGGGATTAATTATTAAAAAAACAATGATAAATAATATCAAGTGTAACAAGTTTACCGTGACCGCTCTTGCGGGAACCGAGATGGACGCTCGGTTATTGCCTGGTATCTCCAGCCTCTTCCGGATACCAGGCCTTCTTATTCAGTATACAAACCTATAACTGTAAGGATTGTATTATAAAGTATAGCAATAGAAAATTAAATTGGAGTTAAGGGAATGCATCAGCAGCTTAAACAATTCACCATTGATGAAGCAGAAGATTCTAGCTTACTGGATTGTTATCGTATCGCACTAGACTTTGGTATACCCGCAGCACTCAAAGCATACGAAAAATTAGCACTTGTGTCTGAATATATAGAGACAGAGTCTGTCATTAGTTTCGATAAAAAACGTAATTAGTTTATGCAATCTTAAACTGAGCAACTTGGCCTTGTAGATCTGAGGCTAGTCTTGCTAACTCGTCACTGGCACTAGCAGTCTGTTGCGAACCACTTGCTGTTTCCTGAGCTACTTCGCTTATATTAACAATATTGCGATTTATCTCTTCTGCTGTCGCACTTTGTTGTTCTGCGGCACTGGCAATCTGCATATTCATACTCTTAATACTATCAACTACACCGGTAATTGCAGATAAGGCGTCACCCGCTTTGGCTGCCTGCTGAACACTTTCTTCTGCTTTAGCACGACCCATTTCCATAACACTTACTGCTTGATTAGCACCGTTTTGTAAACGTTCTATCATATCGTTAATTTCACGAGTAGATTGTTGTGTGCGACTCGCTAGTGTTCTCACTTCGTCGGCAACAACAGCAAAACCACGTCCCTGTTCACCGGCGCGCGCCGCTTCAATAGCTGCATTCAATGCCAGTAAGTTTGTTTGTTCGGCAATATCCCGAATTACATCAAGTACCGTTCCTATACTGACACTATCTTCTTTTAAATTTTCAATAACTTCGGAGGTTCGTTCAACTTCAGAAGCAAGATTATTAATCGTTTGTACCGTCGTATTAACCACTTCACAACCTTCTTTTGAGCGTTCATCCGCATCAGCCGCTGCGGTTGCCGCGCTGCTCGCATTTCTTGAAACTTCAGTAACAGTTGCAGACATTTCATTCATTGCTGTTGCTACTTGTTCAATTTCACTTTGCTGGCGTAACACACCTTCATTACTTTGTTCAGTAATTGCCGACAATTCTTCCGCAGCAGCAGCAAGTTGCCCTGCACTACCGGTAATGTCTTTGACTAATCCCATAAAGCCTTTACGACCTTCAGAATACTCCCAGCACATCCACGCAAATTCATCTTTACCTGACATAGTCACTTTATGCGTCAAATCACCCTTTGACATCGCATGTAATCCCTGCACTATTAATTTAGCACGCTTGGCATTTAATTTGCCGAGATAATGCGAAACCCCAAATGTTGCTGCCGCCAAGACAGCACTAGCTATCAAACTATTTATTAAACTAAGTTCCCCAAAATAAATAGCCGTTTGCAAGGCAGCTATGCCAACGCAAACAAATCCAGTAAACAAATAGAATTGTTTGCGAATATTAAAGTTTGTCACTAATTTTTCCATTATTGCACTCCAGCTTCCTGTCATATTTTGGGTAAAATCCCATATGAACAATATTTTTTTAAGTTTCCTGTCATTTAATGTTTCGGCATTAATTCAAATATCTTTACAATTTATTTTAAATAATACTAAGCATTGGCTGTGCCAGTGACCGAATAAAATTTAATTTGACTGTAATAGACTGAAGCGGAATTGCTTCGAAGTAAGGAGCTTGTCGAAGGAAGATATTATTCTTTATATTAGATCGAGTAAATTACTAGCCTGACTTTTTTCAAAAAACAATATTTCACCTTGGTATAATTCGCTAAGCTTTTGAAATCCTTGATCTATAGAGTGATTATTAATGTGATTTCGAATTGATTCTTTAGCGTCATTTAACTCTACTGACTTTACTAGTACTAATTTCGTAGCTGATAATTTAGTCGCCAACCACAAAGCTATACTATCGGAAGTGAAATCCCAATTAGCCGCTATTTCAGAATCATCATCAATTAAGGCAGTCGGCAACCATATAAGCGGAACATTTTTGCCTAAATGGGACGGCAAAAGATCAATACCATCAACTATATACAGTTTTGAATTCATGCCTGCTAACAAATAGCCGTATTGGCACATCGCTAATAATGCCATTTTATGCGCTGTTACATCACCAAGCTCATGAGTCTTTTGTAAGCTCCGAACCGAATCAGCGAACTCACCACCGCCAGGCACAATAATAATATTAGAATTTATAGATACAGAGTTAATACTTTTCAACCAGGAAGATAACTCTGCACTACGCATTAAACTGCCACCTAGTTTTATAATGATAACACTCAAGAAGCTTCTTCTAGTTTAAACAACTTCAACATTCCCGCAGCTTTATCAAAACATTCTTTATACTCAGCATCTACTTTGGAATCCCAAACAATTCCACCACCAGCATGAAAATAAAGTTTATTTTCATATTGAGTTAAGGTTCTTATACAAATATTACTATCCATATTTCCATCAAAACCAATATAGGCAATCGAACCACAATAAACTGAACGTCGATGAGGTTCGAGCTCTTCAATAATTTCCATTGATCTGTGTTTTGGCGCTCCAGTAATCGATCCTCCGGGAAAACAATCTCGCAATAAATCCAAAGCATGCTTACCTTTTACCAAACATCCAGAAATTGTACTGACCAAATGATGAACCGTGGCATACGTTTCCAAAGAAAATAATTTAGGAACTACTACTGAGCCTGACTTACATGCTTTACTAATATCATTGCGTAGTAAATCAACGATCATTAAATTTTCAGCGCGATCTTTTTCACTCTCAAGTAAAGAAACAGCCAAAGCTTTATCTTCGTAAGCAAAATCTGAACGCGGCTTGGTTCCTTTTATAGGTTTAGTTTCAACTTGGTCGCCAGTGACACATAAAAAACGTTCTGGCGATGAACTTAATACTGCTCCGGAAGGTAAATTAATATAAGAAGAAAAAGGCGCAGGATTAACTTGTCGTAATTTCAAATACGCCGACCAACTATCTCCTTCGAATTCGGCAGAAAATCGTTGCGCAAGATTAACTTGATAACAATCACCTTCAAGAATGTAATTTTTAACACGATCAAATGCTTCAGCATATTCTTCTTTGGTCATATTTGATTCAACATCCGTCTTAATATGAAAGCCTCTGCCTTCATTTGTTGAATCGCTTGAAAATAATTCCTGTAACTCAGCCCAGTGTTGCGTTGTATTTTCATATCGACAATAACTGGCTAAGTATGCTCGTCGAAGATGATGATCGACAACGACAGTCCAATCATAAATCCCTATTGCCATATCCGGCATATTGATATCTTGCTGAGAAATATCGGGAAGCGTTTCTAGATTGCGGCCCAAATCGTAGGAGAAATAACCTAATGCCCCGCCACAAAAAGGTAAACCACTTAAATTTTCATCTATATCTCCCAAGTATTCTTTGACCAAAGCGAAAGAATCTTTTTTTGATGTCGTTTTTTTATCGTTATACATCTCAACAATATGAGTAACATCAGCATAGGTTTCCAGAGTGATTGCCGGTCGAGCAACGATAATATCGTAACGACCCATATCATTTTCTGGATAAGCGCTATCCAAAAACATGCTCCAGGGTTCATCAGCCACCTTGGAAAACAAGTTCGCTGAATCACGATGGTATGGTAGTTCGGAGACTTTCATTATGAAGCTATCGAGAGTTGACGGTTTAATTGTGCGACAGCAACAGCAGGGGCGCAAACATTACACTTGTGTTGTAATTCTAATTCACTATCGCATAAAGCACTAAACTCAATGTAAGGAATATTAATTCTATGCGCAATTTTTTTTACTAAAAACTGTCCCGCTCCGGCACCTACAATTTTAGGAACACTATTTGCTGAGTTTGATAATATTCTTAACACGGCATTCGTTAATAGTTGTAATTGCATTTCTTCAAAATATTCTGCTAACTTATACCAACGCTGACGTTTAATAGAAGCAATAGAGTCTGTTCCTAACATTCTCGCAAGTCGCCGAATACTTCCTTCAATATCTTTGCTCTGCCCATCAGCCGCTTCCATTAAATCATCACTCTCATCAAGTCGAGCCAAAATTCTATATACATCAGCAGTAGTGGCAAAATTTTCTGCCGCAATATTCTGCCATTCACCATTGAAAGGAACTTTATTCGTTAATGACATCAAGGAGGTTCTAACTACACCGGTATAAATTAATTCATCAAAACGCAGACGACTTTGATCGTCTCCACCTCTATTTTCAAGGTCTCCTTCGCTAAATGGGATAATATCTGTCGTTGTGCTACCAACATCAATAAACACTCCTGACTCAATCAACGATGCGGTATATCCTGCACTTGCATGCCAATTAGCAGAAGCAATTTGGCTTGTCTTTTTCCTGGCGCTATCTAAATCTAACAAGCCTTCGGCAGCTGCATACAAACTGATATTATCGCCTAGATTTTTTTCACAGATATTAATTAGCGTATTCATTCCCTCTTGCCTATCTTTAAAGGCATCAACCAATTCTGCGGTAATCGTAAACGCATGGGAGCACGAACCTTTGGGCAGTCGTTCTATAGTTTTCGGCAATAAGGCTTCAAGCTGATCTATACCTTGCCAAAGCGGCGAAGCAAATTGCTCAACGAATTCAACTTTGCCTGTTTCGCTAACACTGGCAACTTTAAGATGTGCGCCACCAATATCCCAGCCGATAAAATTAGAGTTTCCCATGTTTAAGAATGCTTGGATTCGCCTATTAAGTGCAATGTAAATTATGCAGCGAGTAAGTCAACACGCTGCCCCAAAAATAATTCATTCG
>DUBV01000092.1 GCA_012960105.1 Thiotrichaceae bacterium
TGCAGCATCAACGTCAACACAAACTTCTGATTCACATGGTCAAGATGTATTTAAAATGGCTACACATGCAAAAGTTTTCGTTGATGGCGATGTCAGTGACTCAACCTACCATGTTGAAATAAACGCATTTAAAGATCTTGATTCTGATGCTGTTGGACAGTACGATTCAAACGAATCATATACTCAACGTGATGCACTTCGTGAAGCTTATGTAGATACAGAAGCTAATGGTATTTCAATCCGTGCTGGTAAGCAACAAGTAGTATGGGGTACAGCCGATGGTATGAAATTATTAGACGCAATTAACCCAACTGACTATAGTGAGATGGCACAAAATCAGATGGAAGATTCACGCATTCCAGTTTGGATGATAAACGCTGAAACAGAAGGTCCAAAAGGAGGTAATTGGCAATTTATTATCTCTGAAGGAAAGTCAAGCCACTTTGCTGGCATGGGAGATGGTAGTGGTGTAAGAAGAATGGCGGCTTTAGACGGTGATGCATCAACTGTTATAAATGAAGAACATACGAATAGTGATCAAGGGCACGCATTTAAATTTAAAGGTGCTGATACGATTACTGGTAAAGTTAACGGATTCTTAAATGTTGTTCCGGCACTTGGTGCAGTGTCAGATGCATTTAGAGCTGCTGGTAACAGTAGTGGAATGTCTGCAGCCAGTGTAAATGACTTTATGACAGCAACCAATGCGGGTGGTACTGATCAGGCAGCAGGTTTTGCAGGTATTTGTAATACAGTAGAATCATTGGGAACTAACTCTTCATGTATGAGTAGAATTACCAATACAGAGAGGACTGCTGCATCTGCTGCTTTCAAAGGTGCTAATAATAAAAACCGACAAAATTTAATAAATGATGAAACTTTAGCTGAGTGGACTAACGGAAAGGATAGTCCTACTGCAGTTTTTCACTATATGCCAAATGCAACTTTTGCAACGTTTGATCAATTTGTAGGAGCAGGTTCTAAATATGTTGTTGATCATACAAGCAAAGAAACAATTGCAATGAAATATGCTAACTCATTGGATGGATTGAATTATTCAATAAATGTTTTGCGTGGTAATGATACTAATCCGTATGTGACTATGCATTGGGAAGATCAGGCCGGTAACGTGTTGGCTGAGACTGCATCAGCTAACGGTGTGTATACGACTAATAATTTAGGTAATGGCACAACAGTTGGTGGTTCAGCTGGTGCAACAGGCGGAACAGCAGCTACAACTGCAACGTTTGTTATGACAGAAAAGTTAAACCCTATTACACAGGTAGGTGGTTCTTTTGACACGGCTATTGAGTCTAAAATGTTAGGACCTGTAGTAATACGTGGTGAAGGATTGTATCAAAAAGATGTGATGTCGCCTGTTGTAACTCGAAAAGATTCAACTAAAGTCGATTTAGATCATGGTTTCTTAGCAAGCTCTCTAGTTATGACGAAAGGAGATCGCTTCAAGTATGTGATAGGAGCGGACATTACAAGACTAACAAACATGATGGTGTCGGTTCAGTTTATTCAAGATATAAACCTTGATTATGTTGATAATGGCGATAAAGATGCCACTAATTGGAAGTACACAGCAGACATGGCTACAATGAGTCTTACAAATAATTTAAACAAAGGTGAAGAATATAAAGAGTTTTATTCTATATTCTTATCTAAACCATTTGGTGCATCTGGTGAGCATAGATGGAATAACATAACTATGCTTGAAGATACTGGCGGTAGATGGAATCGTTTTGATGTTGAGTATTCGGTAAATGATGACACTCAAGCAACTGTTGAGTACAACAAATATTGGGGTGATGAAGATACTCAGTTTGGCCAATTAGCTAAATCATCTAATATTCAAGTTGGCGTTAAATACTCTTTTTAAGATTATTTAAAA
>DUBV01000093.1 GCA_012960105.1 Thiotrichaceae bacterium
CAGGCAATGTCGCAAAGACCTGCCGCTATTTTGGCATTCCACGCTCATTATTTTACGTCTGGCGCAAAGCTTATCGACAGTACGGGAATGAAGGTCTCAAACGCAAGAAGCCTGTTCCTAAATCACACCCGAATCAAACACCGGATGAAGTCGTTGAGAAAATTTTATACCTTAGGCGTAAATATCACCTGGGGCCAGTTAGGATTATGTGGTACATGGCTCGCTACCATCATATGCGAGTATCTGATGCAACGATATACAGAGTACTCAAAAGGAACGGTGTCAGTCGCTTGCCAGGAAAGCTGGGGCGTAGAAAGGTTCATACGAAACGGTATAACAAACAAGTCCCAGGCCACCACATTCAGATGGATGTTAAATTCCTAATATTCAAAGATAAAAGTGGTAAAAAACTCAAACGCTATCAATATACAGCCATCGATGATGCGACACGGGTGAGGGCTTTAAAAGTTTATGAACGACACACACAAAAGAATGCGATCGATTTTGTGAATTATGTCATTGATAAATTTCCATTTCGCATACAACAAATCAGAACTGATCGTGGTCACGAGTTTCAAGCGCAATTCCACTGGCATGTAGAAGACTTGGGAATGCGTCACGTTTATATTAAGGCAAGAACACCGCAGCTCAACGGAAAAGTAGAACGGTCACATCGTTCAGACCAAGAAGAATTTTATCAGTTGTTGAATTATAAAAATGATGTAGACCTAAAGAAAAAACTTGCTGAATGGGAACAGTTTTATAATTTTGCACGGCCACACGGTGCACACCAAGGCAGAACCCCTTATGAATCTCTCAGAGATAAGTTAGTATGAAAATGAAGTGTCCGATGGGTGCGCATTTACTACAATCCATACTATAAATTTAGTACTGAATACCGCTTCTGTCGATAATCTTTATTGCGCTGGATAACTAATAAATTATCTATATAGTAAGGGAATATTAAAGGGAGTACTTACTCGCCCATAATTTGAACAACAATATCTCGTGTTCGTGCGCAGGTATCGAAGTCAATAACGACGATTTGTTGCCATTTCCCTAGTGTCATGTTTTGTTCTGTAAAAGGAATGGTTAAGGATTGCCCTTGTATTTGTCCACGCAGGTGGCTATGACCATTGTCTTCGCCTTTATTGCGGACGTTATGTTGCCATTCAGGATTAGCAGGGATTAATTGGTTCCAGATATCTCTTGTATCCTGGTGTAAGCCTGGTTCATCTTCGAAGATCATGATCGATGCGGTGGTATGTTTAATGAACAGCGTAATTATGCCAGCAGTGAGTTTTGATTGTTTAAGAAAGTCTTGAGTATTTTTCGTGATATTTACTATTTTAGTATCACCTTGCATATCAAGTGAGAATTGTTTTGTTACAACTGACATGTCTTATTCCTCGGTATGTCTTAAATTTATTTTAATGCTCTAAGAAAGCTTAGATCTTTTTCAGATAGTTTCTCTTCACGAGCTTCTTCAAGTATAGGGTCAAAATGCCCTTGTGCTGTTAGCGTACGTACAGCAGTAAGCACTTTTGAGCCTAGCTGGCCTTTTTCTTTTAAACCATCGAGATAATTAAAGGCATCGGTAAAATTTTCATCATTACGATTATAATAATCGCTACCACGTTCTCGATTGCTATACGCTTCCAGTTGTTCACATGCGACAAGAATTTCTCCCAATTCATGTAGCCAGTCTGGACCATCATCCAGTTTTTCAGGATAGTAATAATATAAAGTGACTTTCTCCATCCAGTCAAGCCACTCAATATTGTGCTTATCCAGTTTGGGTTTAACTAGTTCGGCTATGCGATGTAGTCGTTGTGCATAGCCCAATCGAATTTCGACTTGTTCTTTTGCCCATGCGTTTGTTTCTATACCAAGCTCTTGTAATTGGCTTTGATACATTTTCCAGAATGCTTCGGTTTCTTTGCCATAAATTGTTTCAGGATGAGCTTCGCGCCACTCTGCAGGTCGTGTTGGAATATTATGAGTTTTAGCCCATGTCCATATTTTTCCAAATAAATCATGGTCAAGTCCAGCGCGACCCAGATCATGTAATATACAGGCGGTTTGATAATGACGAACTCGTTCTTCATCGTGCCCCAGATATTGCGCTACAGTCGCGCACATTTTTGCGGTTCTTAATGCATGGTCTTTGTCATAACCCTCAATAATTTCACCGGGTTTTTCCGGGTGAGGATAATCATAATATTCTAATAGTGTGCTTACTACGGATTCGGGTATCCATAATAGTGAAGTAGGTAGAATTGAAGTCATAGTTAGGAGTTTAAAATAAGCTTATGCTAAAAGAAACGGGCATGTAGATAATTTATTATGTTTAAAGATAAGGTTTTATCCGATATTCCTGAAAACACTTCAGCATTACGCTTCATGCGTGAAAAAAGAGGCTTTGCGGGCTAAAGATCAATAAACAAGGGTCACTTTATAGTTTGAAGATCTAGAAAGTAATATAGGTGATCGATTATTTAATTTTCACCTTAATATAGCTCGATTACTAAAAATGGCAGTATCGTGCAACAATTCGACAATTAGTGAAAGAAGATAATAAAGAAATGAAAAAAGGAACTTTTAATAAAATGAAACGTTTTAGAAGTTCTGATCGGGTGTTACTTACTTCGGGTTCATCTTCAATTATTACTACTCCAGTTTATCTTGGTTTGATCTTGTTTCTTGAAAAGCATTCGGCAGGATAATTTAAAAACAAAATAATTCATGGCAGGCGATGCAGGTATCATTTAAGCGTTTATAGATAATTCGCATACCTTCTTTATCCTTGTTCTGGGTCATATAGCCTAGATTGTTTGCTTCAATTTGCAATTGCCTAGCCATATTCTCAAATATCATTTTTTCAGTTTCTGATAAATCAAAACCAGGTAAAGCTTGTGTTAACTTTTTTGCAGCAAGATATAGTTCACTTGTATTGTCGAACAATTTTCCTATCTGCTGCATAGAGAGTTCGTCTTCATAAACAGATAGGCTGAGACGATGCATAATTTCCTGAATGTTTTCACTGTAAATAACATGAAGTTTTAAAGGACTTTCTTGCTCGATATCTTCAGCAAAATTACCAGCCCAAGTATCATTTATAGCAATAGTTATGTTGCCGAAGAAAAGCAGTAGCGATATGAATAGTTTAATCATGTTCGACAGTTTAAAAGAGTGACCAAATGAAAGTAAGTCTTTCGTAATGTGTCTTTAACAGGATATTTAAATAGAGAAAGCAGGTTTCGTAGTTTCAGTGCTTGAACCAATAGTGATATCGATATTCTTTTCAGGCACCTTGTTTGATGTAATGACGTTTGTATAACTTTTAATCGCATTATGTGCAGGGTTAATAATGCCATTGTCTGCTTGATATGCGTGCTTATTCTGTAAGGTATTAATATTGGCGGGTGTGTTTCCTGCACGAGTAATATTGTTAGAACTCAGTACCCAAGTATCATTTCTAGGCCCATTTCTATAATTCTCGCTATCCAATTCCGACGTGTCGAGCGCAGTTTGATTAATTACTAAATCATTTTTTTGCGAATAATCATTGGCGATGATTGTTATTGGGAATGCTGGTGATGAATTGCTTGCAACAGTTGTTGGATCTATCGTTGTTGATTGATTATCAAGGTCTGGGGAACCCGGATCGACATCGTCTTTATTAATATTAAATTCAATTGCTGATGTGACGAAGGAAATGGCGGCACCAAGAGGACCACCATATAATGCGCCGCCGGCAATTTCCATTCCTGGGGCAATAGTGTCGCCGCTTATTTGTCTGTATATCGCGCCGACTATAGGTATGTGTTGTAGTGGATTGACGATATCAATGATATCACTGAAGGTAAATCCATCTTCACCAAAGAGATAGTTATTTTCATCAAAATTTGTAGCTTCATTAGTCGGCGATTTATTATTGTTAGCATTAATAAGCGCGGCGATACCGGTGGCTCGTGTTGATGTATTTGAAATCGAGATAGTCAAAACAGTATTCCTTCTTAATATGCCTATTATATTTCCATGGGTTTCTCCTATAAATGCAATCTACATACCAGCTTATTTTCATGTACTAATTAACTCTAATCGTTAGCTATTTAGCCATTTTTTCGAAATTTAAAGCGGGATAACGGTAAACATTTGCCGCTTTCCTTACGATATGGCAGAGTTAGTTCAATGTTACAACTCATACCATTAAAAACAGAACAACAGGAGCAGATTATCTCCGCAACGGAGGCCTGTCTTTATCAAGCCAGTATTAAACTGGAACAGTCATTTGAACCCATTCCTGTCATGTTTGATTTATCTGGTAGGGCTGCGGGTATGTATAAGATTAATAAATCCCGACGTGTGATTCGCTATAACCCGTATATATTTGCTAAATATTATTCTGAAAATATTGCAACAACAGTGCCGCATGAAGTGGCACATTATCTGGTTGATGTATTGTATGGCATAAGGAATACACGACCTCATGGTAGGGAATGGAAAAATATGATGGCGATGTTTGAAGCCGATGCCAGTGTTACCTGTGATTTCGATCTTGCCGGTCTGCCTGGCAAGCGTTATCAGCGTTTTGATTATGCATGTTCTTGTCGTACACATAAGCTGACTCTTATTCGCCATAACCGAGTATTAAAAGGAGCTAGCTATTGTTGTCGGCGATGCAAGCAGGAATTAACTACTAAGACTCGATAATGTCCGATATTCATTCTCAATTACTCGAAGACGGTCTACTTCTTGGGCGTTTCCCCTTGTGCCATCTATTATTAATGTGTGATGCGAATTATCCCTGGTTTATTCTGGTGCCTAATCGAGACAATATTAGCGAAATACATCAATTATCAGCTGATGATCAGTCACAATTATTAAAAGAATCATCTTTGCTTGCAGAATCACTGCTAGAAAGTTTTCAAGGTGATAAAATGAATATCGCTGCGTTGGGGAATATCGTGCCGCAGCTACATATACACTATGTTGTTCGTTATCAAAATGATCCTGCATGGCCGGCGCCGATATGGGGTAAACTCCCTGCTAAGCTTTATACTGAAGAAAATTTGAGTGATGTTCTTTTAAAATTTAATGAACTGAAATTAACGGACTTTGAATATGAAAAAAACAATTAAAATTATCCCTGTAGTTTTAGCCACTATTTTTGCACTTAGTTTATCTTTTACAGTGAATGCTGAAGATATGAAGTTGGAAGAAGCTAAAGCAGAAATCAGCCGATTAGAAATGGAAAACAAATCATTGCAAGAAGAGCTTGATGTCTATGAAAAGCAAATCGTTAAACATAAACAAAGATTGGCTGAATACGATGATATCGATATGACTACCGGACTTAAAAAAAGCAAAAGTGAGTAATCATTAGCTTATTAATTATTAAACTCTGATTTTATTGCGCAGAATATTCTTCTGCTGTTTTTCCGTGCTTTAACATTCTTTATATTAGGCTTGTGCCTCAATTCAAATATATAAACTCGAAATAACTTCCAATAATAAATTATGAAAATTAAATATTTATTTAGTGGCATCATTTTCCTTCTATTAAGTGCCTGCGGTGGCGATGCTACCCCGACACTCTCCATGCTATCAGATGATGCAGTCATCCTTGCTTTCGGTGATAGTCTGACTCATGGCAATGGTGCTAATAAAGATGAAAGTTATCCGGCGATATTACAAAGCTTATCCGGACGTAGCGTTATCAACGCTGGTATTTCTGGTGAAGAATCCGGGCCTGGTTTGAGTCGTTTGCCAGCGGCATTAGAAAAACATGAGCCTTCATTATTGATACTTTGTCACGGTGGTAATGATCTCTTGAATAAAAGAGATAAGAATCAAATGGAGTCTAATATCCGAGCAATGATACAACTGGCAAAAGACAAAAGCATTCCTGTTGTCATGCTTGGCGTACCGAAACCGGGATTATTTTTATCTTCTTTTGAGTTGTATAAAACTATCGCTGATAGTACGGACATAATTTTTCTTGAAAATTTAATACCGGAAGTATTGGGCGATAAATCACTCAAGTCAGATACGGTGCATCCGAATAAAGAGGGTTATCGGATGATGGCAGAAACGATTTATGCCTCATTGCAAGAAGCCGGTGCGTTATAAAAAGTAAGATATTGATTATATGACTGAAGAATTTACCTTTGTTGTTGATGAAGTCGCATTGTCTCAATTATGTGAGCAACTTAGCGACTCAACGTGGTTAGCTGTTGATACTGAGTTTGAAAGGGTAAGTACATATTATCCAGAATTATGTCTGGTACAAATTTCCAATGGTACTGTGCATGCAGTAATAGACCCTCTGGTAATTAATAATCTCGAATCGTTATACGAATTACTTTATCAAGACTCCATTACTAAAGTATTTCATTCCGCTCATCAGGATTTGGAATTATTTTTTAATATTAAAGGTGCTGTACCAACCCCCTTATTTGATACACAAATAGCAGCACCTCTATTAGATTATGCTCAAGGTATAGGTTACGGAAATTTAGTTAAAGAAGTCTTGGGTACTGAGCTAGATAAAGGGCACGCTCGAACAGATTGGAAAAAGCGGCCATTATCGAAGGAGCAACTAAGATATGCGGTTGATGATGCGGTCTATCTTGGGAAAGTGTATGAAATATTTTTACAGAAATTAAATGAACAACAATTTACTGTTTTGAATGAGAAATTGGCAAGATTAAAAAAATCAGAAACGTACCAGCCTGCTCCTGAAAATATGTGGAAAAAAATATTTGCCGCTAAAAGATTAAAAGGCAAGCAACTAGAAATAGTAAAACAATTAGCTGCCTGGCGGGAAATAACCGCTCGTGAACGCAATCGACCCAGAAAATGGATCTTGGCTGACCATGCAATGATAGAAATGGTTAAAGGTTCCTTTGAAAATAAATTGGACCTTTTACAAATTGATAAAGTTGATGAGAAGACAGCTAGCAAAGATGGTGATGCTTTACTAAAGATAATTAATGCCGAGTTATAGTTACTTTTTTACTTATTAATGATAGACCCGTAGGTACTGTATTTTGTAGGTAGGGGAGAGCTATAAGCTTACTGACTTTGTCGATTCCCCTGAAGCCCCCCAGTATGAATCGCAATAATGGGTTGTTCTTTTTTAAAACGACCATTTTTAATTAAGTCGAATAAGCCAAATAACATTTTACCGTTGTATATTGGTTCTAGTGGTATATTGGTGCGTGATTGAAATTCATCAATAAATGAAGTGAGTTCATCATTTGATTCTGCAAGACCACCAAAGTGATAATCAAAGTTTACCGACCAGTTATGTCTTGAATTTTTGCGTAACAATTTTTTTATATCTTTTTCTAGAAAGCCGCCTCCCTTAAGTGCAGAGAAGCCTAGTACTCGTGATTCGTCAGGAATCGATTTTGCTAAGCCAGCTAATGTTGTACCCGTACCACAAGCCAATGCAAGTGTTTTAAAATCCATGTCGATTTCTTTTACTATTTCAGAAATACCATTCAAGGCATATTCATTGGAACCGCCTTCCGGTATCCAAAAGCCGCCATATAGTTTTTGCAGTTTGTCGTTATGTGTACGATTTTTTCTAAGTTCACGAAAATCACTGCGACTGACGAATTTTAGAGTCATGCCCCATTTTCTTAGATCAGATAAAGTTTTATTTTCTTCTTCTGGTTGTTCTCCCCGTACTAAGCCCGTTGTTTTGATATTCAGTTTATGTCCGACATAGGCGAGTGCATGTAAGTGATTCGAGTAAGCACCGCCCATACTAACCAGATGATCATGACCTTGAGTTAATGCATAGAGTAGCGTGTATTTGAGTTTTCGCCATTTATTACCGGAAATTACAGGATGCACCAAATCATCACGTTTTATATGAAGCTCAATTTTGTGCTCATCCAGAATAGGGTGCTTAATTTGTTCAATAATTGCGGCTTTGGTATTAATGCCAAGCGCGGATTCAATTTGTGTAATATCGACCATGTCTGAATTTAATATTATTTAAAATAATACGCTATTATACAGGTTCTTTTATTTTCATTTTGGAGTATTAACGTGAGTACATTTGACCAAGTATCTGTTGTTATCGAAGCAAATATCTATTTTGATGGCAAAGTTAGTAGCCGAACAATTGTTTTTCCTGATGGTTCAAAAAAGACCCTGGGCCTATTATTGCCCGGTGAGTATCATTTTAATACCGATGCACCGGAACATATGAAAATAACGGAAGGTACGATTGAATATCGCCTGCAGGAGAGTGATGATTGGAAAAAAGTAGAGGCCGGTGGTGAATTTAACCTGCCGGGTAATTCTTCATTTGATATTCGTGCATTAGAGATCGCTGATTATGTTTGTTCATTTCTATAAGCTTTAATTAACGACTCTTTAAAATTAATGATGTTTGATGTCATTATTGTTGGTGGTGGAGCCTCGGGTTTACTTTGTGCTATTACGTCAGCACAACGTGGCCGCCGTGTTCTGGTTCTAGATAGTAGCAACAAGGTCGGAAAGAAAATTCTGATGTCCGGGGGTGGTCGTTGTAATTTTACTAATCTGAATATTAAAGCCGATAATTTTCTTTCGAATAATCCTCATTTTTGTAAATCAGCATTAAGTCGTTATACGCAATGGGATTTTATTGCGTTGGTTGAAAAGTACGGCATTGCTTATGAAGAACGAAAACATGGGCAATTGTTTTGCAAAAATTCGGCTAAAGAAATATTGGCGATGTTGTTAAAAGAATGTGAACTAGCTGGCGTGCAGATTCGTAAAAACTGTAAAGTTAATTCAATCACAGCGGCATCTGAAGAGTTAGCAGAAAAAGAGGCAGAGACTTATTTTCATCTGGATACTAATTCAGGTGTATTTAAATCATCTAATCTGGTTATCGCTACGGGTGGCCTGTCTATACCCAAAATGGGGGCAACAAATTTTGCTTATAAAGTTGCGAAACAATTTAATATTCCCGTTGTTACTACACGAGCAGGATTAGTCCCCTTTACTTTTAGCGATCAATTTAAAACAATATTTGAACGACTAAGTGGTGTCTCGCAGGAAGTCATATTTTCGACTGAAAAAAAACAATTTCAGGAAAGTATTCTATTTACACATCGTGGTATAAGTGGCCCCGCTGCTTTGCAATTATCCAGCTACTGGAATATAGGTGATAGCATATACATTAATTTATTTCCAAATAATGATATTGCCTTGTTGATAAACAAGGCCAAGAAAGATAGTCCAAAATTATTTTTGAGAAACTTTTTTTCAAAACAACTAGCTAAAAAATTGGTGCAAGAACTGGAACAATTGTTTTGGCTAGACTGGCGCGATAAATATATCACCGATATACCTGATAAGATCTTAAATAGTATTACTATGAATTTATCTAAATGGGAATTAAAGCCGTCAGGTACCGAAGGTTATCGAACAGCGGAAGTCACAATGGGTGGTGTCGATACCGATAGTCTTTCTTCGAAAACGATGGAAAGCGAAACTCAAAATGGCCTATATTTTATTGGTGAAGCAATCGATGTTAGCGGACATCTAGGTGGTTATAATTTCCAGTGGGCTTGGTCTTCCGGTTATGTTGCTGGTTTAGTGGTATAAATATAACCGGGGAGGAAATAAGTTCTTTATTAATTTTTTCTGCGTAAAGCCTCTCTTTCAAAGCTGATCCCGGTATAACCATTTTTTATAAACTGACGTATGTTCTGGTGGCTCTCGCCATCGGGATCATTTAATACTTCTTCACGATAGTATTTTCCAAAACAGTGTAGTGTTTGTTCTACCGATAAATTATTTAACATGGCAAACGCTATAATTTTACATGAGCCTTCGTTTTGTCCTGCTTCATTAGTGACATTGCCGTTAGTAAATGTACTTGGTGCGTAATCATAATTCGCTTCAATGACAGCAATGGTATCTGTAAATTCGATAGATTCTGATTCTGTATTTAATTTATTTAGAAAGTTATGTAAGTCCATTAGTGATCATGTCCGTGTGGGCCATGTACATGACCGTGTTCTAGTTCTTGAGCCGTGGCTTCTCGTACTTCGACAAGTTCAACATCGAAATGAAGTTCTACCCCAGCCATAGAATGATTTCCATCAACAACAACTTCACCTGCATCTATTTCAATTACTGTAACGACAATGGGTTCGCCATCAGCGGATTCTGAATCGAATTGCAATCCCTCTCTTATTTCTACCTCTGGTGGAAACATATCTAGCGGCACGCGTTCTACTTTTTCCTGATCATGTTCACCATATGCATCTTTTGGTTCAATCACGACGCTGATTTTATCGCCTGCTTGTTTGTTTTCTAATGCATTTTCAAGCCCAGAGATAAGGTTTCTTGCGCCATGTAAATATGTAAAAGTACCATCATTGGTTTCGTCTATAATTTCACCGTCTTTATTCTTTAAGGTGAAGTTTAGAACGGCGACTTTATTTTTTGTTAACTGCATGTGTTTCTCCAATGAATAAATACGGTCAATTATTGTAAGGCGCTACTATGCGTATATAATTTGGATAATTCAAATAATATAAAGAATTTTTAATGAAAAAATTAAAATGGATGAGTCTGCTTCTATTATTGAGCACAGATGTGTTTGCTGTACCTACAGGTTTTGATCTATTAGAGGCATGTGAAGATTCATTAGCAAATGGTTTTCACGGAACAACCGGTATGATGTGTGTTTGGTATGTCACACCCTGTGATTGTCAACATGGGAAGGATTCTGCAATCCTACGTGTTTGTTTACCTGATGGTAAATCAACTGAATCATTGGCAAGAGAAGTTATTGAAGGCTTAAAATCAAAGTCTGAATTACAAATTGACACTGCCGAGGTTTCAGTCGGCAAGATCTTAGCTCCTAAATATCCGTGTAACTAATTCAAAGTGAATTAATTACACGGATTGTCATATTAAGCCGCGTCTTTTTTGAGGTCAGAACTATGTAATTCTGATGTTGCGAATTCAAAGCATTCTTTAAAATCCAACAAGGCTGCTTTTTCAGATTGTTGCATTTTTAGCAGCATGCCATATTGAGTTTTATATTTTAGGTTACCAATTGCCATTGAACCTATGCCCCAAAATGATGCTTTACCCATTTCAATAGGTGTAAATTTATCGTTAGCATCAATTCCTTCAACACCTGTTGGTGGTACGGCATTAGTATCGGCTACTACGTGCAGTTTTTCTCCGTGTTCTAATACTTCTTTGTCAAGTATACGAATACCTGCTTTGGCAGCACAAATAATAACTTCTTTGTTTTTGATGACGTCAATTTTTTCAGGATGTGTTTGCGCACTAACCCATGAAACGTCTACGTTGTAACGTTGGCAAAAACGTTTTGCCGCTTTTTCATCATCGTCAGCAGTGAGTTGGCAAATTGTCGTTTCCGCACCTTGCTGCGCAGCTAACACCGCCGCAGATAAACCAACAGGGCCAGCACCAAAAACAGCAACCGAACGACCTTTTAAACTTGTCCCGGTTTTTCGCAGCACGGCTTGTTCAACTAAAGCAACAATACTGGCTGACGTAGTGTACGCACCATTTGGATCAACAAATACACCTACTTCGAATGGACCAACCATGGCTTTTTTAGCATTCAGGAACATATCTGTTGCCATGTGAACATCATGCCCACCTAAAAATATACCAGTATCATTAAAACGTCCTGGTGGCCGGCAAAATATAGAATCCTGAACCAAGGCGGTAACATCTTCAGTCTTTATGCCAGTAAAAGGTAAAATTTGTGTGTATCCGGCATCAGCCGCCATAGTAACGTCAAAAGGACGGATATTAGTATCCGGTACTAATATATATAGTATTCGCTGTGTCATAATTATTATCTTCCTGTCAGGGGTTCCCTATATTTGTATTATTGATGTCGACTGAATTAGCCAATTCTTGAGAGAAATAAAGATAAAACGAGAGTAAATAACTGACTATTTTGAGTCGTTAGCTAAAAGGCTGGTTTAGAAAAGAGCTGATTTTGTGTGTTTAATTATCGCGAAATAGTTGGTGGCAAGCATTACAAGTTTGACTTAAGCGTACAAATGCCCGATCGAGGATATGTTCCTGCGAATTATCGGTGATATGGAGATCGTAATTTCTTGTCAGCTGTTGAATGTTCAATGCTTCATCATAGAGTTGGCTTGCCATGGCTCTAAAAACGACAGCCTTACTTTCTTCCAGTTCTGTGGCAGGAACTGCGATAGACATTAATTCTGCATAGAAAAGAAGTTCTTCAACGGCCTCAATTAAATCTATCGTATTTTCTTCAGTAAGTTTTATTGGTTCTTCTATCGGTTTCCCGTTAGCTAATGAAGAAATTTTCTGCATTATCGTTATTAAACGATCACTTGATTCGGCATGAAGTAAATAATCATTGTCTTCAGAGTTAGCACTAACATGATTATTAGTAATTGATACAGTGAAAGACGCAAGGACACAAACGAAGCTTAGTGATAATTTCATTTAGTTTTTAATCTTTGAATTAGTGGTATTAGCTTAGATAAAATACACATCTAACCCCTTGATCTGGATCAACAGTAGCTCAGAATAATGACCCTAGCTTCTTTTATTTCTTACTTCGACGATTTTGTGTTTTTTTTGTTGGCAATGTAAACCAGTCTTCTTTGGTAATTTCATGGAAGTAATCGACTTCCTCAATAATAAATCTCGAAGTCGTACTGGGAACAGCGGCAATCTCTACGCGAACACCTTCTGATTTCAGGTGACGAACTAATTCAATATAGTCCGAATCACCAGACATAATAATAATCGTATCAACCTTGGCAGCGACCTGAATGGCAAAAATGGAAAGTGGAATGTCTGCGCTTTTGTGACAAGGTCTGACTGAGCCATGATAAAAATTATGTAGCCGCTCCTGTAATTTATTGGAAATATGTTTGCCTTCACGAAAGTACACCAGACGACTTAAACCTCTATTCACCAGTAATTTTGGAATCAATGCATCGAAATTGAGCATCGTATTAGTATCATTTGCTTCTGTGTGGATGCTACGTTCTATATTGTTACCGTCTATGAGAATGGCGACGGATTGGGAAATGACAATGTTTTCAGCTTGATTCTGTACTTCTTTTATATCGTTCATTATCTTATTTCAGTTATCCTTAAATATTAGCCATACAGATTAAGTCTTATTGCTATGTTATTCAAACATTGCTTTTATCAATTATTAATCTAAAACAGGTGCCATGATCTAATCTAGAACGGACATCTAATTCATAACCAAGTAAATTCACTGCATGCATAACAATGGCAAGACCTAGCCCCAGTCCAATCTCATTGGTGACAGCCTCGCCTCGGGTATAGGGTTTGAATATATCATCGATTTTATTTTCATCTATGCCCTGACCGGTATCCATAATGTAGATAACGGTTTGATTCTTTATGTGACGGGATGCGAGTAGTATTTTTCCTCTTTCTGTAAATTTGACTGCATTAGCAAGAATGTTGCGTAATATTACTTCCAATAGAGCCGGATCGGAATGAATCGTATAATCGTTACAGCGAGTATGCATGATCAATTTTTTATTCAAAAGAGGTAACTCGAATTATTCTTGAAGACTTTGAAATAATATCCTTAAGTCGATATCCATTTTCTCTGAACGAATTGTTCCTGCTTCATGGCGTGTCATTTCCAACATAGACTCAAACATATGATTTAAGGACTTCAAGGTTAATTTTGTTTTATCAAATATCCGTTTGTTTTTATCATTTTTGTCGAAATGAACTTGCGCTAAATAAAGACCAAGTGTGCTCAAAGGCTGTCTTAGGTCATGTGCCAGAGCATGCAGGAACCTTGTTTTTTCAACACTTTCGCTTTTAAATATTTCAGATAATTGAGATTGTTTATTTAATGCCGTTCTTTGATTCGTTAGTAATAATTCAGAATCATCGAGTTGATGTTCAAGGGTATGTATTTGTTTACCGCGCAATAACGCAATAAATAGATAGATAGCGAGCAGAGAAGTAATTAATAACCCTAAAAACAAGCCGAAATAGGGTAGCCATGTTTTGCTTTTGTGATCATGGCCATTTTCTGAAATAAAGACGCCGAGCCAGATTCTATTGCCAACGTCAAAATAACGTGTCCAATAAGGAACAGTGAGCGTGCTTAGATCATGAATGTTTCTAAGCTTTAATCATTAGATACGGAAAGTCTGATTAGTAATCTAAAACATGTTCTTTCTGGAGTGATGGCAATAGTACCCCCAGGTGGGATTGCAGCAGGGAAAAATAGTCTATCTTCTTTAGAACTCACTGCCCGTCAAACAGAGGTGTTAGAACTAATGTGTGATGGAGATACCAATAAGATGATTGCCAACTTACTTGATCTGAGCGAAGGGACAGTCAGGCTTCATGTTCGCGCTATCTAAAAAGCGTTAGGGCAAGCAACAGAACTCAGGCAGTGGCAATTGTAAAAAAACAGTCAGTTAAGAAGTAAGATTATTTATTTTTACATGGTAAAATGACCATCTGCCAGAACAGCTGTCTTGGATAGATGAGAAATAATTTTATTTAATTTAATTTTTTCTTTAAATTTTAATTCATGATAATTCAGGCCGACAGCGTTATCAGTTACCCAACATACCTCCATACGTACTTCAAGAGTATGTGATGGAATCATGTCACTAAGACTAATTTTGCAGAAATGCTTGTGTTTGGGATGCCAAAGAGGTGGCCGTATTAACTCCAGACCACCAAGAGATAAATTTCTGACCGGCGCAGTATGGATAGTTTCGCCGACATAAATATCAGCCACCCAATCAGCCTGTTCTCTGGTAAATTTGCGACGCTCGTCCATGTTAAGAGTCTCCTATTATCTATTTGTATCTGTTTTTATCGGCAGGAAATGTATATTCTTTATTATCTTACTTCTCGCTATAATTACTAAATCAAAGTCATTTATCTTATTGATATGAAAGAAAATAAAAACGAAGGCACGCCAGAAGAGATCGTGGCGAAAATAAATTCAGAGACTTCGAAGGTCGCCTGGACAGAATTATTACCTTTTTTTGCGAAAGGTATGGCAATTTATGTCTCTCACAAGCTGGATCTGATTAAGGTTGCCTACGCGTTATCTGAGGATGATAAACAGCAGTTGGAAGTTTGGATGTCCGAAGGTTTGGTCGCTAATGTCACTGATGAACAAGCCAGTGCCTGGAATGAAAGCAATGTTATCGTCTGGGCCGCGGTAATTAAGCCGTGGCTTCTGGTTCAGCCGATAGTGGATTAGATTTTCGTTATGAAAACGAATAGTAATGTCAGTGTACTTTTTGTTTGTATGGGAAATATTTGTCGTTCGCCAGCAGGCGAGGGCGTGTTTCAGCATTATGTTGAAGATAAGGGCTATATAGAACACTTCGATGTCGATTCAGCGGGAACAATTGCCTATCATATGGGTGAACCTGCCGATGGACGTATGCAAGAAGTTGCGAAGAAACGTGCGTATCAATTAAATTCTCTCGCTCGTAAAGTTACCTTTGAGGATATTGAGAGTTTTGATTTAATTGTCGCAATGGATGTAGATAATTTACTTGATCTGGAAGCACTAGCTGATGGAGCACAACGACATATTCGTTTACTTGGTTCCTTTCTTGAAGGATATGATAGTAATGATGATGCGCTTTCTGTACCAGACCCCTACTATGGTGGTACAGCGGGTTTTGAACAGGTACTCGATATGATAGAAGCCGCCTGTCCGAAATTATTGTCACACTGTCTTGAGTTACTCAATAACAAATAAGCAATGACCCTTCAGTCTCGTATTGAAGCAGCAATCTCATCCAGTACCCATCAGGAAGCAATATTCATAAAGAGTAAAACGGCTCATGGCGGTTGTATCAATGATAGTCGTATCGTCACGACAAAAGATGGTCGACAATTTTTTATCAAAACACATCCTCAAGTAAATTCTTTTCCCAGATTATTTGAAACCGAATTTAAAGCATTACAATTATTAGCTGAACCAGATGTTATTCATGTGCCTAAACCAATTGCGTATGATGATGATTTTATCGTCATGGATGTTTTTAACGAAGGACGTCCGGCTAAAGATTGGCAAGAGCAAATGGGCAGGTGCTTGGCGCAGTTACATCTAGCCACTAAAAAAGAACTGTTTGGTTTTGCTGATGATAATTATATAGGCACAACTACTCAACTTAATAATTGGAATGACAGTTGGCTGGACTTCTGGCGTGAACAACGCTTAGCGTATCAATTAAAATTATTTTCTAAAAAAACAAACAAGGACGATCTATTATTACAAACGGGTGAACGATTAATAAATAAACTCGATTCAATAATCGGTGATGTAAGTGAACCAGCCGTGTTGTTACACGGTGATCTCTGGTCTGGTAATGCCGCTGCAAACGAACAAGGGCAACCTATCATGTTTGATCCCGCTAGTTATTACGGGCATCGAGAAGCAGAAATAGGCATGATGCGTTTGTTTGGTGGTTTTGGTTCATGTTGTGAATCAGCGTATGCAGAAATATGGCCGTTAGAAGAGGGCGCAGAGCGACGCATTAGTTTGTATCGTTTATATCATGAGTTAAATCATTTAAACTTGTTTGGACAAAGTTATTATCAGACTTGTCTTTCGACAATCAATTCATTGATTTAGGAAATTGTAATATGGAAATAGTCGAATATACCGCAGATAAAGCTATGGAAGTTATCGAACTTTTTCAAGGTTCTGCTCATGAAGCAGGAAACCATCTGACTTAAAGATAGAAAACAATGAGTCCATATCCACCTCCAGTAATATAAGGTTTAGACATGCTTAAGAACTTAGCCATGCGCGACTCTTAATATTTATACAATAGCGGGTTAATCTTCGTCGATATATTTAGTAATCGTTGAACTTACTATTATAGTTGATTTTACAACTTCCAATGGGATGACTAGATATTAGATATAACAATTAATCTCTTGTTTTTCTTATTAATATAAACATTTTGGCGACTGTGCTCAGTATGAAGTAAACATTAATAGGAGTTTGAAGTCGCAGCCGAAAGCCGACAATCACAAACAAACTATCTTGGTTTTTTAAGTTTCCATGGGTTGGGCAACTTACCTTGTAAGGATAATGACAAACAAGCACTGATAATTAATATTGCGCCGACTCCTGAGCCGATATCCGGTACTTCATTCCAGACTAACCAAGCAATTAATGTTGCGATAATAACTGTGACATAGGTGAATGGGGCTACGCTTACGGCTTCATTATGAGTAAAGGCATAAGTTAATAAAGTTTGTCCACCTGTTGCGAAGAATCCTGCTAAAGCCATCACTAAGATATCGTGCATGTTTGGTGTTTGCCAAAGCCATATCATTAAAATACCGGAATAGAGTGTTGAAAAAACACTAAAGTAAAAGACGGTGCGTAAGACCGGTTCGGTGCTTGCCATATAGCGCACTAATATTTTTGCACAGGCAATAAAAAAACCGGAACAAAGGCCGACTAAAGCAGCGAAGGTAAAAAATGCAGTGCCGGGTTTTAAAATAAAACTAACACCAATAAAACCGATAATTAAAGCGATTGCAGTTCGTAGACATATTTTTTCTTGTAAAGCAGGTATAGCTAATATGCCAACAAACAATGGTGAAGTTGCATTTAATAAAGTAGCTTCTGATAAACCGACATTCCCAATTGCATAGAAAAAACAAGTCATAGCACAAAGGCTGATAAAACCGCGAAACATATGCAAGTGTAGTATCGGTGTTTTGATAAACTCTATTCCACGTGGTAATACTATCGGTAGAATAATTAATAAACCGACGACGCTGCGAAAAAACACCAGTTGTGGCGCAGGTAATTCAGATGATGCTACTTTAATACAGGTTGCCATGACTGCAAAACAACAAGCAGAAAAGAATGCTGGTAGGAAGCCATGAATTAGATAGCGTTTATCTATATGCATTAAGATTGTAATTCTTTTTCCATGTTTTCAAGCTCATCCCAACGATAGATAGCATCGTCCAATACTTCTTGTTTAGATTTCATTTCATCAAGCACAGGTTGTTGTTGTTCGTATGATTTTGAATAAAAGTCATCATCATTGGTTTGTTCTTCAAGCTTGGCTAACTCTTGCTCGAGTGAATCTATGGTTTCTGGTAATGATTCCAGTTCCCGTTTTAGTTTGTAACTGAGTTTACTTTTCTTGTTAGGTTTATTCTTTTCATTATCAGTATCATTGTTTTCTTTTCGTGCTATAGGGTTATCCATTTCGGCAAGGTGTTTGCCGTGTCTAGCCCAATCACTAAAGCCACCGGCATAATTTTGTATGGTGCCGGAGTCTTCAAAAACCAGAATACTGCTAACGACATTATCAACAAATTCTCTATCATGACTGACCACGATCAATGTACCGTTGTATTCTGAGATTCGTTCTTCGAGGACTTCCAGTGTTTCAACATCAAGATCATTGGTTGGTTCATCAAGCACTAAAAGATTACTTGGTTTTGTTAACAACTTGGCCAGAATAACGCGGTTTTTTTCACCACCGGACAACACTTTTATTTTTGTCATTGCACGTTTGGCGGTAAACAGGAAGCCACGTAGATAACCGATGACATGTCTATCTTTACCGTTCATCTTTATATATTCACCACCATTACCAACGATCTGAGCAATGGTTTTTTCTGGATCAAGATTACGTCGTAATTGGTCGAAATAAGCAATTTCCAGATTGGTACCAATTTTTACTGTGCCTGAGTTTGGTTCGAGTTCACCTAAAAGAATTTTTAATAAGGTACTTTTTCCAACACCATTATTTCCTACCAGACCAATGCGATCGCCACGCATGACTTTCAATGAAAGTTTATCAATTAAAGGTTGGTCACTATAACTATGGCAAATATTGTAAGCTTCGATAACTTTGCGACCGGATTGTTCTGCTTCTTCTATATGTATGCGTGCTTTATCTTGGCGTTTTAATCGCTTTGATACTTCTTTGCGCATTGCTTCTAAAGAGCGTACGCGTCCTTCGTTTCTAGTTCGTCTCGCTTTAATGCCTTGTCTGATCCAGACTTCTTCTTCGCCCAAACGTTTATCAAATAAGGCATTGGTTTTTGATTCTTCTTCCAAGGCTTTTTCTTTATTAACTAAATAGTCTTGATAGGTGCCCGGCCAACTGGAGAGTTTGCCGCGGTCCAGTTCAATTATGCGTGTTGCCAGCGTTTGTAGAAAAGCACGATCATGAGTAATAAAAAGTATTGCGCCAGTGAAATTACTAAAACGATTTTCCAGCCATTGTATGGTGCTTAGATCAAGATGATTTGTAGGTTCATCAAGTAATAATAATTGTGGATTACTAACCAAAGCGCGGCCAAGTGCAACACGGCGACGCCAACCGCCGGATAATTCATCGAGCTTTAATTCCGATGGTAAATTCAATTCAGAAATAATGGTTTCGACACGCTGATCGATATTCCAACCGCCTTCGGCTTCAATCTGATGTTGCAGACTCTCCAGATCGCGAAATAAATGCGGATTGTCATCAATACTCTGTTCCGATAAAGCCTCGTATTCTTTTAATAAAGACTGTAAATGTCCAAGACCTTCCGCAACATAATCCTTGACGGTGATGTCACGTATTTCGGGTAGCGCTTGCTCCAATTGGCTCACGCGTAGATGTGATTGTTTAACAATTTCGCCACTATCGGGCTCAAGCTTGTTACTAATAATATTGATTAAGGTTGATTTCCCTGCACCATTGCGCCCGATTAAGCAGACGCGCTCGCCTGGCTCCAGCGCCATGCTGACTTTATTCAGAATCATATGATCGCCGAATTCGAGGGAAATATCATCAAAGGTGATTAAAGGCATATATAGTCAGGCTTCTTGAAGGAAGCGGGATTATATACCTAAGTCACTTGAATATGCAGGATTTGTCATCGACTGTAATCGTGGTAACTTAGCAGTAGACAAATTCATATTGCACATCACAAATTGCGGAGCAGCCCATGTTAGACAAGATTTTCGAAATGCAGACAGAACTTAATGATTATGTTTTTGCAAAAAATAAACTCAAAGACAAATCAGGTCAGGACTTGAACATGCAGGCGATTATCGCGGCGGTTGCCGAGAATAAAGAAATGGTCAATGAACTACCAAACGAGTGGCTGGTAAATTATTCAAAAGCAATGAAAGAAGAATTGATTGAGCTTGACGAAGAATTGTTATGGAAGTGGTGGAGCAAAGACGAAATCGACATGCAAAATATTCGTGTCGAATTAATCGATATATTACATTTTCTGGTTTCGGCAATGATGTGTGCCGGATTGGATGCCGATAAAGTATTTGATATCTACCAACAGAAACACGCTGTGAATCTAAAGCGTCAGGATACGAACTATAAAAAAGACACCAAAACAGAAGAAGACAATAAAGGGATTAGTTAGCTGCTGTAGTGTCGTCCAGTTCATGGAGGAGAGCCTGAATTTTATCTAAAGTCTCTTCTGCTGGACTGACGAAATGCAAGCCAGAATAATAATGGCGTTCATCAGTATCCGTAAAACTATCCCAGACCTTATAAGCAGATAAAAATATTCGATTTAATTTTTTGTCATCCTTCGTCGCCCCAAACCAGATTTTTATTTCTTGATTCTTGTGGATAGGAACTTTGCTGGAAATCATCATGCCTTCTATATGCAGGTTTTCTGCATAACCTAATAATTGATCTGTCAATTGGGAATAGACTTTTAGACGCACGGAAAAACGTTTTAATTTCCGTTGTTCTTTAGTTTTTAATAGCGAACTCAACATACGCTCCGGATAATGTACTTAATATGCTATCGGTAAAAATCTACAATCCTTTAGGAATTTTAGCTATTAGAGGTATAATAAAAATAGAAACCATATGAATTATATTGTAGATAATGAGATATAAAACAAAGGCTTAAGATTGTTATTTAATAGATTTTAAGAAAATTATGCGAATTCATTTAAACATGAGGTATTAAATTGGGAACGGTAACGAATATAAATAGGGCTAAGCTGTCTATTGGTGATTTAATTCATCATAAATTATTTGACTATCGTGGCGTCATTGTCGATGTTGATCAGAAATTTCAATCTACCGATGAATGGTATGAATTGGTTGCTAAATCAAGACCACCAAAAAATAAACCCTGGTATCATGTTCTGGTACATGAAAATCAACATTCCACTTATGTAGCCGAACAAAATCTGGAAGCTGATGATAGCCAGGAACCTATCCAGCATCCATTAATAGAACACTATTTCGAAAGCTTTGAACAGGGACATTATGTACTCAGGAATAAAGCTAACTAATCAATGATATTGTTGGCATAGCTACAAATGAGCGAAAATTTAAACTCTGACAAAGATGAAAAAGGCGCTGCGGTAAAATTTCCACCACCAATAATATTTTTGTTGTTGATGTTATTCGCCTATGGGATTAATTACTATTATCCAATCAATATCGGTGTTTCATCTAAGATAAAATACTTAGGTTGGTTTCTAATCATATCCTCACTTGGCTTAGTCATTTACATCAGTCGACTATTCGCACGTATTGAAACGCACATTGAGCCATGGAAACCAACCACGGCAATTATCTCCACAGGTATTTATGCGTATTCACGTAACCCGATTTATGTCGTATTTTGTCTAATAGTAATTGGTGTCGGTATTGTTTTAAATAGTCTTTGGGTGTTATTAAGTTTTTTCCCTTCAGCCATATTAGTTTATTTTATCGCAATAAAAAAAGAAGAAGACTATTTGCAACACAAGTTTGGTGAAGAATATCTACAATATAAAAATTGCGTGCGCCGCTGGTTGTAACGATCTATAAAAATAGAAATGAAATAAATGTCTCGAGTAAAGAACATCAAAGACGATTACGGTTTCTTTGGAATCGGCATACTAAATAATAGTGATGAAATTAATATCGGTACGCTTTGGCGTTCGGCTTATATATTGGGTGCCAGTTTCATTTTTACCGTGGATAAAAAATATAAACCTCAAGGTAGCGATGTAACGAAATCATGGACAAGAATTCCGTTGTATCATTATCAAACCTTCGAAGAGTTAAAAGAGAATTTACCTTTTTCAACTAAGTTAGTTGCGGTAGAAATGGGTGAAAGCGCGACACCTTTGGAAGAGTTTGAACATCCTGATAGAACTGTGTATTTATTGGGGAATGAAATTAGCGGTTTACCAGAACAGATTGTTGATCAATGTCATTCAATGATAAAACTTCCCGGTGAGTTTTCATTAAATGTGGCGGTAACCGGTAGTATTGTAATGTACGATAGAATGACTAAAATTAGTTCATGATTAGCTGTTGCTACCATTAGAATTACTCATAAGATTAATTGCCTACTCTATGACGTCAAAAATTCCAGCATCCAGTATTCGTTTTCAGGTTGCTCTATCCGCTGAGAAATATATGGCATATTACAAGGGCACGGCTCAATTCATAAAAGTGTATTCTGTAGATAATCGCAGCGTTAAATTTCCAGCCAACGCTATACGAAGTTTTCTTAATCATGATGGTATTTATGGCATGTTTGAAATTCAGTTTGATGAAAACAATAAGCTTATAAAAGTGATACAAATAAACTAAATAAATTAATTATAGGAGTATTTAGTGATACTTGAAGTTGCAATTCTTGATGTTATATCAGGGGAAGAAAACGAGTTTGAATTAGCCTTTTCTAAAACTCAGAAAATTATCTCAAATATATCTGGTTATATCTCGTATCAACTTCAACGATGTATGGAAAAACAGAACCGTTATATATTTTTGCTAGACTGGTAAACATTAGAAGATCATACAGTAGGCTTTAGAGCGTCAGAAAAGCATCAGTGGTGGAAGGAATTACTGCATCATTTTTATAGTCCTTTTCCTGAAGTTGAACACTATAATAGAGTATGCGGAAAAACGATTGAACCAGAAGACTGTTCTGGTATGGAAGATATCAGAGTAGAAATAGACCGCATGGATAAAGATGTTATATCTATACTAGGAAAGCGGTTTGAATATGTTAAAGCAGCATCCAAGTTTAAAACTTCAGCGACATCTGTTCGTGCGGCGGAAAGATTTAAAACGATGTTACAACAACGACGCGTATGGGCAGAAGAATCGGATTTGAATGCTGATGCGATTGAAAAAATGTATTCCGATTTAGTGAATCACTTTATTAAAGAAGAAATGCAAAAATGGCAGTCTGAGTCAGAGACTACATTAGCTACAAATAACCAAGAGTTTTAAAAATGATTGAAGAAGAAATGAATTTAGAGAAATGTATTACCACACGACGAACAATACATGATTTTATCCCTGATAGATCAGTGGATAAAGATGTCGTCAAAGCAGCCATTGCCGCAGCATGTTGGGCACCTAATCATCATTTGACTGAACCTTGGCGTTTTCTTTTATTAGGCCGAGAAACAATTTCAGACATCTGTGAGTTAAATAAGGAAATGTTGACGGAAACTAAAGGTATTGAAAAAGCCGAACATAAATATAAACGTTGGATGGAAATACCTGGTTGGTTAATCGTTACCTGTCAAAAATCAGATGACGATGTACGCTATCAGGAAGACTATGCTTCTTGTTGTTGTGCGATTCAAAACTTGATGTTGATATTGTGGCAACAGGGGATAGGTACAAAATGGTCGACGGGGCCTGTTACATTTGATGAACGATTTTATGATTTAGCCTGGATAAATAAAGATATGGAGAATGTTGTCGGTTTGATCTGGTATGGCTATCCCGCCGATACTCCACAAACAGTAAGAAAGCCTTTGCAACAAGTACTAACGGAATTGCCCTGATAAACATAGTGGTCATCAAAAATAATATTCTATTATTAATTCTTGCTATTAGCATGACCACTCCTGTCTCTATAGTTTATGCCAATGATAATGCTGACGGTGAAGAAAAAAATAATCTTGTCGTTTTACTGCATGGTCTTGCTCGTTCTGATTTCTCATTTAAAAAAATGGAGAAAAGTTTACAAGACGAAGGTTACAGAACTTGTAATGTATCCTATCCGTCGACTAAATATCCTATCGAAGAATTGGTTTCGAATTATGTACTTCCATATATTGAGAAATGCCGAGGAAATATATACCAGACTATAAATTTTGTTACACACTCTATGGGCGGAATACTGGTTCGCTATATAGCAACACAAAAACTAAAGTTCAAAGTAGGTCGTGTTGTTATGTTGAGCCCGCCGAACAAAGGTAGCGAAGTTGTCGATACACTAGGCGGCTTATGGTTATTTCAAGCTATTAATGGCCCTGCTGGTTTACAATTAAGTACCAATAGAGAAAGCATGCCTAATACCTTAGGTGCTGCACAATTTGAACTTGGCATTATTACTGGCAATCAATCTATTAACTTTATTTTATCAAGTATGATCGAAGGTGATGATGATGGAAAAGTATCCATAGAGAGTGCCAAACTTGAAGGCATGAAAGACTTTTTAGTTATTAGCGCTACACATCCATTTATCATGAAAAATAAAGTGGCGATTGAGCAAACAAAGTATTTTTTTGAAAACTCTCATTTTGATCATTCAAAACAATAAATTCAAATAACAAAAACAGTAAATAGAAAGGATTAGCTTATTCTTCATCTATCACTACATTTAATAATACCATTACTGGTTACGCTACTATTTTTTAAGAATAAATGGAAAATAGTATTTTTAATTATGATGGCAACGATGCTAGTTGATATTGACCATCTATTAGCCAATCCTGTCTATGATTCGAACAGGTGTAGTATCGGTTTTCATCCGCTACACGAAATTTTTCCAATACTTATCTATTCGGGGCTTTGTTTTATAAAACCATGTCGCTATGTTGGAATAGGATTGATAATACACATGGCATTGGACTCAATAGATTGTTTTGTTACCAATGGAGTTTGGTATGTGTATTAGAATTCAGTTATGTAAAGCTACTGTTATTAATTAAATAAAACAATGCCAATATACGAAAAAGCAAGTGTGTCCGATTTTCTGGCTATTGCGTCGCTAGATAGGGAAGCATGGAAATTAAATAATAATCCGGAGTTTATTCCTGACGGAGAACATGTTTGGCGTCATTGGGTGGATTACGCTTTAGTTTATACCGCTAAAGAAGCAGAAAAAGTTATTGGTGTCATTCTTGCTTTTCCCTGTATTAATGGAACATGGTGTGTACATAAAGTCTTTGTTGATGACGATAAACGAGGAAATGGAATCGGTAGTAAATTGTTTGAAGTGTTACTTGCTGAAATAGATGAATTACAAGTCGATTGTTTTCTAACAGTTGATCCTGATAATAACAGTGCCATAACGTTATATGAAAAATGGGGATTTACGGAAAGAACCTTTATTGCTGGTTATTATCGATCAAATGAAAATCGATATGAACTGACGAGATATACAACGAACAAAAAAATATCTGATATCTGACACCATTCCATTTTTGTTAAAGACTCCTATGATCTAGCAGCTATAATTATTTCTATGAAATCAATATTCATAACAGGATTGATTAGCGGCCTTGCCCTAGTGTTGAGTTCTACGGTTTCTGTTCAGGCAGTAAGCAATGCTGATCTTCTGGAACTTGAAAAACAAATTGAACAACAAGAAGCAGAAGACAAAGAATCTGAGCAACGTGCGATTGAAGATTTACGACGTAAAACAGAAGCACGAGAATTAAAAGAACAACAACAACGATTAGAACTAGAAAGGACACGAGTAGAGAAAGAACGGCACGCTCTTGAAGCATTAAAACAAGATCAAGATAATAAACGTAAGAATATCGAACAGGAAAAGTTACAAAAGGAAAAGGAACGGGAAACGAAGTTTGATCACTTTATTAGCGCAGCCAAAGTAGCTTTAGATAATAAGGATCGCGATACAGCCATAAGTCAATTTGAACAAGCATTGGCAATTATTCCTGATGATTTCTCAGCCAAACAAGGTCTCTCTGACGCACAGAAACTTAAAGATAAAGTCTGCTACGATGTTTTAGGCGAGTGGCACTGGAATGATGGAGACGCGAAATTAATCTTGCATGATAATGGCACGCTGGATTATATCTCATGGGGAAATCATACTGGAAACTGGCAGTGTAGTAATCCTGCCTCGCGTCAGATTCATATTGAAATCACTGCGCTTGGTTTTACTCAAGATTGGAATCCAGTATTGAGTGAAGATAAGGCTTGTCTTGCTATGAAGTTATCTTTGGTTGGTCCCGGTTGTTTATACCGTCCGAATTCAAACAATCCTTCTGTTGATAATGAAACTAAAAAAAGTCCTGCACATGGACTGTAACAGCAGTAAATTATTTAAAGTGTTGTGTCGATCAATTGAAGTCTCAACTAAAAGCGGACGGTCAGGTAGAAGTAAAGGCATATAATTAGCGACATATTACTAACATTTGTGTGAATAAGAAAAATCTGCTTACATACCTAAAAACACTTTAGAGAAGATAGGTTAAAAAATGAACATTTTCCTGATATTTAACATCTCCAATTAAATATCGTTTGTAATATTTGACCTAGATCAATTACCAAATGGATAATTCGTTAATCATATAGATACATATTGATACATTTTATTATAACGATGATAATTTAAGTCGTATTTAAACTGTTTTAATTCTTTATATGTCTTGCACTTCAATTGTAGTGTATCAACTGTATAATATTAAGGTTTTCCTTACATGAATTATAGGTAAATGGTGATAAAATATATATCGTAAATATAAATTCAAGATTGTTTGTTTTATGGTCTGCATCTTTTCCTAATAATTAAATAGTTAGTAAAATTAGTAAAATTAATAAGATAAATATTGATAGCCACATGCTATTCGCTGCAATCACAGCAGGTATAATTTTCGTTGCAGATATATTCATTCCCCAAGATGTGGCATTTGGAGTGCCTTACGTTGTTGTAATTCTTATCACACTACAAACATTAAACCGTCGTGCGATAATCATTGTCGCCATCAACGTTACCCTGTTGATCTTGGTGGGACTGGCTCTTTCACCCGAAGTATGAAGGAGCGTGGAAGAACAGTATGAAACATGGCTATGGTGCTTATACATTTGCAGATGGTCGCCTAGTAGAAGGGCAGTGGCAAGATGATAAAATGTTAGATAAGTAAGCAATGTCGTTATTTCTATGTGCCACAATATGTTTGGAGTACTATCTCTTTAGGTTGAGGTGGCGTTTCGAGTTCCCGATCTGCTGGGTTAATTTCAAATGGATTGGCAAGGACACGGCTAAGACGTCGGAATGGTTCAAAGTCGTTATGGTCTGTAGCCGCATCAATGGCTTGTTCTACACGATGATTACGTGCAATGATAATAGGGTTTGCGTGGCGCATGGATATAAAAGAAGTTGTACTTTCTGCTCTATAGTTACGCCATTGTTCAAACCATGTTTTTCCTGTTTGTTGATTAGTAAAAAGTTCGAGTAGTTGCGTATCAGCACGGTCATCTTTATTCGCTACACGTGTAATGCGATCAAAAAATATTGTGAAATCGATGTTTTCTTTCGTCAGGTTTGTCAGTGTATCGCTAATAAATTGTTCACTCTCTTTTGAAATATCGGATAAGCCCAATTTTTTATGCATCCCCTTTTCAAATGCATCACGAAATACAAGGTCAAACATTTCAAGTTGTTCTTTTGCTTTATCTACTGCCCGTTCTTTGTTTGCATCAAACAAAGGTAATAAGATATTGGCAAGCATCGACAAATTCCAATATGCAATTGAAGGTTGTTGATCCCATGCATATCGGCCATTGTGATCGATGGAGCTAAAAACCTTCGCTGGATTAAATTCATCCATAAATGCACAGGGCCCATAGTCAATTGTTTCACCAACTATGGATGTATTGTCTGTATTCATTACACCGTGAATAAACCCAACGAGCATCCACTGGGAAATGAGTGATGCCTGACGTTTAATTATTTCGCCAAATAATTCCAGATACTTCGATGGAGACGATTCAAGTTCGGGGAAATTCTGAGTAATGATATAGTCGGTTAATGATTTCACGCCATCATCACCAAGCCTTGTTATGGCATATTCGAATGAGCCGATACGTAAATGACTTGTGGCGGTACGCACTAAGATAGCTCCTGGAAAAGCCCGTCCACGAATAACATTATTGCCTGTTCCAAGAACAGCAAGAGATCGTGTTGTCGGGATATTTAAACCCGCCATTGCCTCGCTCACTAAATACTCGCGTAATACTGATCCCAATGTCGCACGGCCATCCCCAGCTCGGGAAAACTGAGTTCTGCCCGAACCTTTGAGTTGTATATCAATCTTTGTTCCGTCACTTGTCTCTATTTGTCCTAGCATATGAGCACGACCGTCACCCAATAATGGAACCCATTGGCCAAACTGATGAGCGGAATAAGCCATTACAATAGGTGGGTTATCAGCATTGATGGTACTACCTGATAAAATGGAAATACCTTGTTCACTACGAAACCAAGTCGAATCAACGTCAAGTTGCTCAAGGAGATTGTTATTTAGATCAATGAGTGTCGGAGCGGAAGAAGGTGTTGGATTTGATTCCATGAACATATCCGCAGGTAATTTACGATAGTTTTGATAAATAATCGGATTTTTCTCAGCCGAGGATAGTGTTGCATTCATATTTGAGATGTTTTAGATGTTGATGTGCCCAAAGAAAGACATACGTAGCTAGCGAATAAATATTAACTAAATTCTTCTGAAGCTGCACTTCGACCAATTTGCATGGCAACTTCGCGCCATTTTCGTCCTTCGATATATTGATGCATGGCATCGGACTCCTGTTCCAGTTCTATCATGCGAGCATTAATAATATCGCCAATACTAATTACGCCGACTAGGTGATTGTTATCATCAATAACAGGTAAATGTCGTATGCGTTTTGCGCTCATAATCGACATTAATTTTGCCATGCTGTCTTCGGGGTGACTGACGATGACATCATGGGTCATGAATTGTGTGGCAGCCATATTCAATATTGGTTGACCGGCATTGGCTAAGCCATTAACGATGTCACGTTCGGATAATATTCCTGCAATTATTCCTTGCGGGTTAAGTGCGATAACACAACCGATACGTTTATCGGTCAGAATTTTACTGGCTTCTGATATTAGTGTGTCTGGTGTGATGGTCAGGATTGCTGGATCTTTATTTTTTAATATTGTTGCCGCAGTAATAGAGGTATCGGTATTTTGTTGGTGTATCTTTTTAGCTAGATTATCTAATAGCTGCGTTGAGAAAATTTTCAGAATAGGGCGGATCTGGTGTTTGTTCAGGAAGTAACCTAAAGGGCCATATTTCGGTGTGTATTCATAACGGATTTTTATTACTACGTTTTTCTGCCGTTGCTCCATGCTGGTGATACGACGTAGGTAAGTGACGGGTAATGGATAGCTATCAGTTTTTACCTCCATGCTGAAGCGTGATTGTGTCTCCCATTCTTTACATTCTTCTTCCCATGAACGGCCACTTTTGTGATGGATACGTCTTACCATACCCAGAGCATCACCTGAAACTTGTTCGACTCGAATAATGTCAGGTGCTGTTTCAGAGAACGATTTCATATCGGTAAGTATTTTCCAGATAGTTTCCAGATCACCTTTGACGCGTTTATCGATTTCTAATATCAGCATGATTTTTTATTTGTTAATACTTTTGCAAGATTGTAATACCTAAATCAGAGCATGGGTATATAATTCAATCAATAGTGTATTTAAGGTAGTTATTTCGGTAATGATTACGGTTTTAGAAAAGCCAATCCCTTTTGGTGGTGGTATAGCATTGCCGCCAAACAAAGCAATTTCTCTTGAACAGCCCCTTGAAAAGGCAAAGCTACCTAGCCTCATCAAAATTCCATTACGCCAACATATTGGTTCCCCGGCAAAATCTTTAGTCAAAGCCGGTGATCTTGTTTTAAAAGGTCAGCTTATTGCTGAGGCGCAGGGTTATATTAGCGCGCCGATTCATGCCAGCACTTCGGGGATAGTGAAGGAAATAGCTGAGCATGCCATGCCTAATCCTTCTGGTGCAAAGTCAACTTGTATTGTTATTGAACCCGATGGGAAAGAAACATGGTTTGATGATCAAGCGCCGATTGATGATTACTACAGTTTGAGTCCAGTGGAAGTTCAACAAAAAATCTGGCAAGCCGGCATTGTAGGTTTAGGTGGTGCTGGCTTTCCCTCTGCAGTAAAAATTATTCCCGGTTTAAGTTTGGATATTGAACTTCTGATATTAAACGCAGCTGAATGTGAACCTTATATTAGTTGTGATGAAACATTGATCCGCAATTATGCGAAAGATGTCGTGACGGGAGTTGAAGTGTTGGCGCATGCATTACAGGTTGATGAGTGTGTTATTGCGATTGAGGATAATAAAACAGAAGCGATAGAAGTCTTAAAGGAAGCACTAGAACAATATGCAGAGATAGAAATTAAATTAATGTTAGTTTCCAGTCTTTATCCTGCCGGTGGAGAGAAGCAATTAATAAAGTCGATTACGGGTATTGAAGTGCCTGCTGAAGGCTTGCCAGTAGATGCAGGTATTGTTGTTTATAATGTTGGAACGGCGGTCGCAGTTAAGAACGCCATTATAGATGATACACCGTTAATTAGTCGTATTGTCACTGTAACCGGCCCTGGTATAGAACAAGCACGAAATCTTGAAATTCTATTTGGGACGCCGATCAATGAAATCATAGAACAGTGTGGAGGCTATAGCGATCAATTTGAATATTTAATTATGGGTGGCCCGATGATGGGCTTCCGTTTACATAGCGATAATGTTCCTTTAATTAAAACAACAAATTGTTTATTAGCTGCAGGTTCAGAGCCTCAGGCATCGAATATAAAAGAGTCCGCTTGTATTCGTTGTGATGAATGCGTAGCAGTTTGCCCGATTAATTTACAGCCGCAACAATTACATTGGCATGCGAAAGAGTTTAATAACGATCGGCTGCATGATTATCGTTTATTTGATTGTATAGAATGCGGATGTTGTTCCTATGTATGCCCGAGTCATATTCCCTTAGTCGATGAATTTCGTTTGGCAAAAAGCAATATCTGGAATAGGAAGCGTATGCAACTTGAAGCGGAGCAACACAAAAGCCGTTATTTGAATAAACAAGCACGTGTGGAACAACTAAAAAAAGATAAAGTTAAAAAACGGACAGCTGTTATCGATGAAAAAGCTAATGATAAATTAGCGATGCAGAAAAAGCAGGACGCCATTGCCGCGGCAGTAAACCGCGTCAAGCAAAAGCGGAAAGATAGAGAAAATTAAACCTTATCGAAAAGAGCTTTGCAGGAGCAGGGATTTTTTCTTTGGCTAGGCAAAATGTATGGAATGAGGAAGCTTATAACTATAAGTGATCGATTGAATAGAGCCTGCCCCGCGAGTGAAACGAGTGCTTTGGGTGCATTTTTACCAACAGTAGGCGCGTTAGGCGACGACGCCAAAGGACAAAAGAACAATCGTGCATAGTTCTTTTTATTGTGTGAAGAACTGTTGAGTATACGACAGTAATAAAGGCTTACTAGCACCAGCAGGGGTCACATCCAGTTCGAAAGTAATGGTTTCTTCATTACTGACAGGCAATTCACCAATGTAATAAATCGCAACCGGGTCAGTGTCTTTAATCTCTCTGAGTTTTACATTTTTTTGCTGACTACTCAGATTTTTAGCAATAACAACTACGGCGGCTGTGACAGGAGTTTCTCCGTTAGCCTGTTTTTCTCTAACCGACACATTCAATAGTACTCTATTCTTACTGCGTGATATTTTATAACCGCGAGCGACTTCTGTTGGTAATTGATCGGTTGTTAAGGCGTTGATATGGATAATGTAGTTGTCGAATTCCTTGTCGTGTACATTTGCTGCATAAGCAATTCTGGCAGAATTGGACTGATTGCTAGTGGATTGTTGTTCGCAAGCTCCAAGTAAAACCAATGGTATCAAGAGGAATGCTAGTTTAGCCGCGCTACCTGTTCTCATTATTTCTGTCTCCATATCTGCTCTGGGATGATTGCCAAGTCATTATACTATAGTCGATTTTTTGATTGATAACGAGCAATGAAGTTCAGCCAATAATTATTTTTTATTAATTTTTTACTAAGAGAATTATAATAATGGATGTGAGAATAAGTAATTTCCCATTCCAGAACGCTACTGGATTACGATGTGTTTATGCTTTTCAGACTTACAAAAATTATCATGTTAATGCACATATCTTTAATGAAGATGCACAAGAAATTCATAAATATAAATTCAAGCAGGTTGCGATTTTAGATCTCGCATATATGGTGATGTTAGGTTCGGAGTTAGCCGTTGTTTCTATGTTGCCTTTGTTCTTTATTTGTACAGTCTGGTGAAGGCGTTGTGTTTGCAGTAGTGCCTTTGATTAAGCGACGGTTAACGGGCCAAATTGCAGACATGGCAGGCACCTATGGTAATGTTGGTGCGGTTAGTTTTTTAACTGTCTATTCTTTTGTTGAGCCACCTACATTGTTTCTGGTTATTGCTGGCGCAGCTATAGTGATTTTGTTAGCAGTAATGTTTCTTGATGAACCTAAAGGGTCAATGGTTGAAGTCTTAATTAAATAAAAGACTAACTAATTCAGTTTTATTGAAGCGCACTATTATGTTGCATAAGCTATTATTTATGCACCAACTCAGTTTGAATTCGATATATAATTTTATTATGTAACTCTTGAAAATCAAAATAACTCCAATAAAAACAAATATTTATGATGTTGTATTGAAATATGGCAAGGACATTGCACTGCCCCGACAATTATATATTTGATTTTTAAGGAGTTGTTTTTTATGAGTCCATCGAGTTCATCTTTCAATTTGTTTTCATTTACCCATAAATTCAGGATATTACATCTAACCTGGTTTGCTTTTTTTCTGACATTTGTCGTTTGGTTTAACCACGCGCCATTATTGTTGACGATTAAAGAAGTCCTTGGGCTTACTGATGATCAAATAAAGATACTGCTCATTCTCAATGTCGCTCTGACGATTCCTGCTCGAGTTATTATCGGTATGTTGGTCGATAATTTTGGTCCGCGTATCGTTTTTTCCTTATTACTATTTGTTTCCAGTTTTTTATGTTTTTTCTTTGCAACGGCGCAAGATTTTGAAACGCTTGCCATCGCTAGATTTTTGTTAGGTTTTGTTGGCGCCGGTTTTGTGATCGGAATACGTATGATCAGTGAATGGTTTCCTGCTAAACAGTTAGGCGTCGCAGAAGGCATCTATAAAGGCATGGGTAACTTTGGATCAGCAGTAGCAGCTATGACCTTACCTGCACTGGCCTTGTTCTTTGGTGGTGACGATGGCTGGCGTTATGCAGTAGGAACAACGGGCTTTATTATCCTTGTCTATTCATTCGTCTATTATTCTTTTGTTACCGATACACCGGAAGGTTCTACCTATTTTAAGCCAAACAAAACCGGGGGACTTGAAGTTACCAGTAAGAGTGATTTTTTCTTTTACCTTATTACAAATCTGCCTTTGTATGCGGCAATGGGAATCTTAAGCTGGAAGCTGTCCTTACTAGGTTTATTAGACAGCGACGTTGTTAATATTATCTATACTGCATTAGTAGTTGTTTATTTGTTTCAAAGTTTTCAAATTTTTAAAGTGAATGCCGGTATATTAAAAGAAGCTGTTCCTGATATTCATCGTTATAAATTTAAACAAGTTGCGATATTGAGTCTTGCTTACGCGGTTACTTTCGGTACGGAACTCGCTGTTGTATCAATGCTACCGTTGTTCTTTATTGATACTTTTGAAGTTTCAATTATTATCGCTGGTTTATTGGCTTCCTGTTATGCCTTTGTCGATATTATTTCATGTCCAAGTGGTGGTTTGATTAGTGACAAACTTGGCCGTAAAAAATCTTTGCTTGTTCTTCTTGTTGGAATCGTTATTGGTTTCTTAGTCTTGGGTCAAATCGATTCCAGTTGGCCGATTGCATTAGTTGTCGCGGCGATCATGATTTGTTCTTTTTTTGTTGGCTCAGGATCAGGTGCTGTGTTTGCTGTAGTTCCTTTGATTAAGCGCCGACTTACAGGACAGATTGCCGGTATCGTTGGTGCCTACGGTAATGTCGGTGCGGTTATCTTTCTTACGGTTTATTCATTTGTCACACCACAAACATTCTTTTTGGTGATTTCCGGATCTACCTTCGTCGTATTCTTAATCAGTTTCTTTATGGATGAGCCAGAAGGAACGATGGTAGAGGTGTTGCCCGATGGAACAGTACAAATGATTGAAGTCTCGTAAGGCACATCTATTTGTGACTATTTACGCGAGAGTTTTGTTGCTCCGTGCTCAAACCCTCATGTATTACTCATGCATTCGGACTTTCGGTTTTGGCGTCCTGCGTCGCTCTAATTCCTGCATCCATGCAGTCGTGCGCGCGCTGCGCTTCACTCTCGCGCAAATATCCTTGTTATAGATACAGGTTATAACTATATAAAGTGACATACATGCTCATTCACAAGTAAACTGAAACCTCGATGGATTTGTTATCTTTCGGACCTTTTTTATAATGATTAAAAAAATAAATAAATGGCATCACAATTAAAAGTTTCGGTTGGACAGTATTCTGATAAAGGCAGTAAGCCGACGAATCAGGATTATTGTGGAGTTGAAATCCCCGACGAAAATTTGCGTGAGTCGAAAGGTATTGCTATAGCTATTGCGGATGGTATTAGTAGTAGTGAACATAGTAAGGAAGCCAGTAGTGCTTGTGTCACCGGATTTTTAGCGGATTATTTTAGCACACCAGAAACATGGTCGGTTAAAAAGTCCGTACAACAGGTTCTCACCGCGCTTAATAGTTGGTTGTATAATCAAGGCTCGCAAGAACGTAATAGACATAAAGGTCATGTCACCACACTTAGTGCATTAATTCTCAAATCAACAACCTGTCATGTGATTCATATTGGTGATAGTCGCATCTATCAATTACGCGAAGGTTATCTCAAACAGCTTACGGTTGATCATAAGACATGGGTATCTAAAGATAAAAATTATCTCAGTCGTGCCATGGGTGCGGATACGCATCTGAAAATTGATTACAGTAAACATACGGTTGAGGTAGGCGATTTATATTTACTTTCGACAGATGGCACTCATGAGTATGTGTCTGAGGATAATTTATTGAAAATTATTCGTGAAAACAAAAATTATCTTGATAAAGCAGCAGAGATAATTGTTCAGCAGGCACAAATAAATGGTAGTCCGGATAATGTCACTTGCCAGTTACTTTTAGTTAATGAACTTCCGGTTCAGGATCCAAATGATGTTTATCAAGTTTTAACCGAACTACCTTTCCCGCCGGATCTTGCTGAAGGAATGATCATTGATGGTTATCGGGTCATCAGGGAAGTCAGTAGTAGTACTCGCTCGCAATTGTATTTAGTAGAAGATACTGAAACAGGAATGAATCTGATATTGAAAACGCCTTCGGTAAATTATGAAGATGATCCGGCTTATATAGATCGATTTATTCGTGAAGAGTGGATAGGTCGGCGTATTGCTAATGAAAATGTTGTTAAAGTTTATGAGCCAACACGTCGTCGTCGATTTTTATATTTAATTTCTGAGTTTCTAGAAGGTTCTACTTTAAGACAATGGATGCGCGATAACCCCAAGCCGGAACTTGAAGAAGTACGTTTATTAGTGGAACAAATTGCCAAGGGTTTACAAGCATTTCACCGATTGGAAATGTTACATCAGGATTTAAAACCAGAGAATATTATTTTGCATCATGCTGGTACAGTAAAGTTAATTGATTTTGGTTCGACTAAGGTTGCCGGTATTGCTGAAATTAATACACCATTGGATCAAACTAATTTATTAGGCACTAAAAATTATACCGCGCCGGAATACGCAAACGATCAACCGGGGACAAATCGGTCCGATATTTATTCTCTAGGTGTGATTACTTATCAAATGTTAACAGGGGAACTGCCTTATGGTGAAATGTCGGCAAAATGGAAGACTACGGATTTTAGAGGTACATTAATTTATACACCGGTAACGGACTATAACGCAGCAATCCCAAAATGGATCAGTGCCTCACTTAGGAAAGCAGTGCATCCTGATCCAACTAAACGTTATGATGAACTGTCTGAGTTTATGTATGACTTGCGTTACCCCAATCTAAAATTATCTATTGAAGATACACGACCATTAATCGATCGAAATCCGGTCGGATTTTGGCAGGGTTTATGTGCTATCTTTTTCGGAATTATTATTTACTTGTTATTTCTCATTAAAAATTAAATAATTTATTTAATCTAGTCGTTTACCAGAAATTTTTTTACCTTCTTGATTTTGACCATCAAGAAATATTTTATCAGTTGAAAGAATTAATTCGTCAGTCCAATCTCCTTCATGCCACTTAAGCGTAAATCTGCGGGTTTTAGCATCAGTACATTTCCATGTGCCGCTATTGTCTGGTAAGTATTGGTGCTCTCCAACTAAAGTCCCATCAGCAAGAAAAGTTGTTAATCCACCATTAAACCAGTGCCATGTACCAATGACGGCATTACATATTTCTTTGCTTACACTAGCTTTTCTTAGACCCTCTTGTGCTTCTGTACTGTCAGGAAATATGATTTTTGATTCCTGAAATTTTATAATCGCAATATCCAGCTTGTTATCAGATAGTGCTTGTTGTGCTTGAAAGAGTAAATGATTAAATTTTGATTTTTTTAATATTGATTCCTGGCGACGTTTTTCTCGTTGCTTTAGTTTTTGGTCTAGTTTCTGTTGGTGTAATTCTTCATTGTGTTTTTTTTCTTCAGCTTGTCTTTTTAACAAGGTAAATCGGCGGTTTTTTTCTGCTTCCCGACGCTCTTGTTCTAATATCAATTGTTGTTGTAATTGCTGTTCTTGTTGCTTTTGTTTCAGTTCTGCAAGTCGCTGTTCTTCTAATTTCCTTTTTTCATTTTTTAGTTGAATACGTTCAATTCTGGTTTGTTCCTCAATTAGTTGCGCATGAATAATACGTAGTTGTGCTGAATCTGGATCTACAATGTTTGCATCTTCTAGATAACTTTCAGCTGCATCAAAAAATTCTTTCTGAATGGCCTCTTCTGCAAAATTAAGATAGTGCTTCAGGATATTTTTCTTTGCCTCGATTGCTGCTTTATTTTCAGGTTCCAAAAGGAGGATGTCCTGGTAATCACGTAATGCATTTTTATCATCAGGTCTGACAATTTGGTCAAGAGCAATATTCTTTTCTGCGCTATTTAATAACTGACTAATTTTATTTTTTTGCGCTTGTCTAACTTTCTTTTCTTCATTTAATTTATATTCAGTAATTATTTCTTGTTGCGTTGGGGCAGCAGGTTCTAATTTATATATATCCTGTAAGCTGGATATGGCTATTGAAATAAATGGCTTGTCATTACTATAGAAAAATAAAAAAACAGCACAAGTTAACAAAGCAATAAGCATTAATCGAATTGAGTGTTTGGGTTTTGATTTCGCCTCAATATGTTTTGTCCCAGCAACAGTATGGCGTTCAGTTGGAGTTAATTTAATTTCAAGTATGTCGCCTTCAAATTCTTTTCGCCAGTCCGTAATACTTTGTGGACGGTCGGTATATTTAAATTGCATTGCATGATCAATAGCATTCAGGAATTGCTTCGAATAGCGCCCTTCACATATTTCAGTGGCAGTAACATAGGTGTCTTGGGATATTTCAAGAATAGACTTGCTTCTTTCAATAGCATCAATAGGTGAAATCCCGGTTGCTGCTCGATATAAGGTTGCCCCCATTCCATAAATATCGGTCCATGGACCTTGTTCATTACTTTTAGAATAATACTGTTCATAAGGCGCATAACCTGATGAGACCATACTGGTTAAAGTTTTTATTTTTTCACCCAATGACTGACGGGCGGAGCCGAAATCTAGTAACACGGGTGTATTATCCTGATGGATAAAAATATTATCGGGTTTTAAATCACGATGGATAAAGCCTGCTTTGTGAACCAGATCCAAACCATCAAGTATGGGAAAGAGTAACGCGGTAAGTTCGGATTCCGGCAAGAAATTATTGTTTTTCAATTTATCCTGCAAGGTTTGTCCATGTTCATAATTCATGACCATGTATCCAGTATTATTTTCTTCAAAGACAGCTAATACCGGAACGATATTAGGATGTTTAAATTTGGCTAATGTTTGTGCTTCGCTGATGAACCGTTCCAGACCCCATGTGTATTTATCACTATGATTTTCAGAAATGGGATAGACAGATGACTTGTTTTCACGAACGGCAAATTCTATGGGCAGATATTCTTTGATAGCAACATCGATGTGAAGATTTAAATCCTGGGCAAGATAGGTGATACCAAAGCCACCTTGCCCCAGAATGGATTTTATTTTGTACCAATGTAATTCAAATCCGGAAGGTAAGGAATTACGATGTGTTATCCCATTCATGGGGTATATAGGCAAATAATATTAAATATTGAACTTAGTGCTCTTCCAGCTTTAACACCTGCTTGAAACGAGTCAAAAAACTCTTTTGAGTATTTACTTACCAAGCGCCCTTTAATTTATTTTCGAGTTCTTCGATTCTTTTTTCCAGTTCAGTAACTCGTGCTGTTAAATCAACAGTTTTTTTATCTGGAGTTGATACCATTTCAGTTTTTGTTGATTCAACTTCAAGTAGTGTGCACCCGGATAAAAGTGTCAGGCCAAGGATTAAACTTGTAATATAAGCGTTACGAATCTTCATTATTGCCCCTCAGTTCTAAATAAGTTTCGTTGTAAAATTATTATGTTTAATCAGTTATCATAAACCAGAGATTAGTTATTTAGAAGACATATTATGACTTTCTTTAAGCGTTGACCCGCTAATGTCTAAGCAGTCTTTGAATAAGACATATTCTTAAAATTAGCTGAAGTCTATGAGAAAAGTCAGACTAGAATTTGAATCAAATTATCCGCTCCCTTGCGGTATATGTTTTTATCAATATATAGAATACATACTTCAGGAGAAGTATAAATTCGCTTTACTCAGGTACAAAAAAAGTACCTTCTTCATCTATTTCCAGCATTAATTCTTCAGCAAGTTTTTTTGTTTCTTCATCAAATTCAAAACCAAAACCACGCTCTGAATGTTCTACACTGGTTCCAGCCCAGCGTATGGTTGCATTGAGGCGAATTTCTTCATGACCGAGATCGATAATAATGGTGACCGGATCATGTAGATTGATGTGTTCAATCATTTTTCCTTCAGTAGAGACAAACATGCCCCAAGGCGACATGTCGAGCGCATTGCCCTCACCATTAACATCTAAATGATGTTCCCATCTGACTTGTTGGCTAAAGACCTGACGTTAATGTTCACGTCGACAAACTGATTTTTGTAGAGGCTGGATCATTACATTATCTCCTGAAGAGGTTGACCTCTTTCTGTATCGGTTTTTATGAAGAAAACTATAGAAATAATGTGAGCACTAATCTGGTGCGGTGCGAGAATCATGCGCTCTAGTCCAGTGCATATTATTATTAATAAATTAGTAATAATTTTTATTTCCATATATAAATCAATGATTTATACCGCTGCCATTTTATGGCACGCAAGCTGCAATAAGCGTTTAAATCTTACTTTTCAATTGGTTATTTAATGAGTAAACAAAATTTAGTCATCATTGGCAACGGCATGGTCGGTCAGAAATTTCTTGAATATATGGTCGAGCGAGATGAGGGAAAGCAATTTAATATTATTACCTTCTGTGAAGAATCACGTCCGGCATATGACCGTGTACACCTATCTGAATTTTTTACTGGTAAAACGGCGGAAGATTTATCTATGGTGGAAGAGGGTTTCTTTGAAAACAATAATATTACCATTCATATCGGTGATAAAGCGGTAAAAATTGATCTTCAGAACAAACAGCTGATTTCCGAGAAAGGCGTCGAAATTGAATACGACAAGTTGGTGTTGGCGACCGGTTCTTATCCTTTTGTACCACCGATGCCAGGACATGATCGTAAAGATTGTTTGGTTTACCGTACCATAGAAGATTTGAAACAAATTACTGACGCGGGTAAACGCGGCAAAGTCGGTGTTGTTGTTGGTGGTGGTTTATTAGGTTTGGAATGTGCCAATGCCGTTAAAAACCTAGGTGTGGAGACACATGTGGTTGAATTTGCGCCGCGCTTAATGGTGGTGCAAATTGATGAAGCTGGCGGCAATATGCTGCAACGCAAAATTGAAGGATTAGGCGTTTCCGTGCATACCTCGAAAAATACCACTGAGATTATTGATGGTGAAACACATCAACATAAGATGGTTTTTGCTGATGGTGAAAGTCTGGAAACAGACATGATTGTCTTCTCTGCGGGTATTCGTCCTCGTGATGAACTGGCAAAAGACTGTGGATTGGATGTCGGACAGCGTGGTGGTATTGCGGTTAATAACCAATGTCTGACTTCTGATGAAGATGTTTATGCCATTGGTGAATGTGCATTATGGAACGAACAGATTTTTGGTCTTGTTGGCCCAGGCAATCAAATGGCTGCGGTCGTTGCTGATCACTTAATGGGGACAGCAGATGCGGCTTTTACCGGTGCGGATATGAGTACCAAGTTAAAACTCATGGGTGTTGATGTTTGTAGTATTGGTGACGCACATGGTAGTTCACAAGGTTCACTCTCCTATTCATTTGTTGATGAGCCAAATGAAATTTATAAACGAATTATTGTTAGCGAAGATAAAAGTAAATTACTCGGTAGCGTCTTAATTGGTACCTCAGAAGAATACGATACCTTATTGCAATATGCGTTGAATGGAATAGACCTTCCTGAACATCCGGATGATTTAATTCTTCCACAACGAGACGGCAGTGGTCCTGTTGGTTTAGGTGTTGATGCTTTGCCGGATACGGCACAGATTTGTTCTTGTAATAATGTTAGTAAAGGTGATTTGATTGCCGCTATTGACGGCGGTGCGATGGCATTAGGCGATCTAAAAGAATGTACTAAAGCCGGTACAACCTGTGGTGGTTGTAATGTTATGGTTGGTCAGGTTTTAAATAGTGAATTAGAAAAACGTGGTATTGAAGTTAACACCGATATTTGTGAACACTTTCCATATACCCGACAAGATTTATACATGCTTGTTCGTACTGAAGAGATTAAAACATTTGGTGATTTGATTGCAAAACATGGGTCGGGTAGCGGGTGTGAAGTTTGTAAACCGGCTGCGGCATCAATTCTAGCTTCTTGTTGGAATGAATACATATTAAAGAATGAGCATACGCAATTACTTGATACCAATGACCGTTTTCTTGCCAATATGCAAAAAAATGGTACTTATTCAATTGTACCTCGAATCGCTGGTGGTGAAATCACACCGGAAAAATTAATTGTTATTGGTGAAGTGGCTAAGAAATATAATTTATATACGAAAATTACTGGTGGACAACGTATCGATTTATTTGGCGCACGTGTTGATCAATTACCACCTATCTGGGAAGAATTGATTGCTGCTGGTTTTGAATCAGGTCATGCCTACGCGAAATCATTACGTACAGTTAAGTCTTGTGTTGGCAGTACCTGGTGTCGTTTTGGTGTACAAGACAGCGTCAAGATGGCGATTGATATGGAGAATCGTTACAAGGGATTACGCGCACCACATAAATTTAAAATGGCAGTGTCCGGTTGCACGCGTGAATGTGCTGAAGCGCAAAGTAAAGATGTCGGCATTATTGCGACGGAGAAGGGCTGGAACTTATACGTCTGTGGTAATGGCGGCATGAAGCCTCGACACGCGGATTTGTTTGCTTCGGATCTCGATGATGAAACGCTAGTTAAATATATCGATCGTTTTTATATGTTCTACATTCGAACAGCCGATAAATTACAACGTACATCAACCTGGATGGACAACATGGAAGGTGGCTTGGAGTACCTACAAGATGTGATTATTAATGATCGCCTTGGTATTGCCGAAGAGTTGGAAAAAGAAATGGCGCTAGTAATAAATACTTATCAATGTGAATGGAAAACGACCATTGAAGACGAGAAAAAAATGAAACAATTCAGACATTTTGTTAATAGCGATAAGACGGATAACAAAGTGGTTTTTGTGCAAGAGCGTAATCAAATAAGACCCGCGACTACCGAAGAAGAACAAGAGTATGCTGAAACGGCATGAAGTAAAAGAACTGCAATTAGGAATTTTTAATGAGTGAAGTAAATAAAAGTATTGAAAAAGGTGAATGGCTGAGTGTTTGTCAGGAAAGTGATTTGATTCCGAATATTGGTGTCGGTGCTTTACTTGGAGAACAACAGGTGGCTCTTTTCAAAATAAATAATGGCGATATATTTGCTATTGATAATTACGATCCATTTAGTGATGCGAATGTATTATCGCGTGGTATCTGTGGTGACATAAAAGGTCAGGCTGTCGTTGCATCACCTATTTACAAACAACATTTTAATTTAAGTACAGGTCAATGTTTGGAAGATGAGACAGTTAAAATTGATGTATATCAAGTACGTGTTATTAATGGCGATGTACAGTTAGCAAATAATTAAAAATATTATAACCAGAGATAAATAAATGTTATTTGGACGCAGTAAAAAGAACCCTATAAAAATAGCGGACAAGAAAGTACAAGAGTGGAAATACACGACTTGTGGTTATTGTTCTACCGGTTGTTCTATGGAAATCGGTTTAAATCCTGAAGGTAAACCGGTAGCAACACGTGGTGTTGCTGGTGCCGATGTGAATCGCGGCAAACTTTGCGTTAAAGGAATTTTTGAACACGAATTATTTGATTCCGCTGGTCGTGGTGAACAACCACTCTATAGAGAAAAACATTTCGAAGAGTATAAAGAAGTAAGCTGGGATTCTGCTTTGGACAAAATGGTAGACGAAATTAAAACTATTCAGTCTAAGCATGGTCGTGATTCTTTTGCGATAGTATCGACCGGTCAAATCATGACGGAAGAATTTTATACTCTGGGTAAACTTGCTCGCGGTGTAATTGGTACTAACAATTATGACGGTAACACTACTTTATGTATGGCGTCAGCCGTGTCTGGTTATAAACGTTCTTTCGGATCAGATGGTCCGCCGGGCTGTTATGACGATTTTGATAATACTGAATGCTTAATGGCTTTTGGCTCAAACTTACCAGAACAACATCCGATTATTTACTGGCGTTTAAAAGAAGCATTAGAAAAACGTAAGTTCCCTGTGATCGTTGTCGACCCACGCGTGACGATGTTTGCACAATTTGCAGATATACATTTACCTATTACACCGGGTACCGATCTGGTTTTATTAAATAGTCTGGCGCACGTCATCTTTGATGAGGGTTTAGCCGAGCAAGATTATATTGATTCGTATACCAATGGCTTTGAAGAATTTTCAAAATTAGTTGAAGAATACGATCCGGTGTCTGCTTCAAAAATTTGCGGTATTGATGAAGATACAATTCGACACGTAGCACGTTTGTACGCCAATGCCGGTGCAGCAATGAGTATCTGGACTATGGGTATTAATCAAAGCACACATGGTAGTGATGGTGTTGCTGGTATTAATAATCTGAATTTGATTACCGGCAATATTGGTAAGCCGGGTAGTACCAGCCTTTCAATTACCGGTCAATGTAATGCCATGGGTACGCGCGAGTGGTCTTCTTGTTCTGGCTTGCCAGGTTATCGCGCATTGGAAAATGATCAACATCGTAAAGAGATTGCCAAATTCTGGAATGTTGATGAAGATTTCTTTCCTCCTACACGTGGTATGGCGATGACGGATATTTTTCCTGCTATTGAAACGGGACAAATAAAAGGCTTGTGGTTGGTTGCGACTAATCCGATGACGTCGATGCCGAATTCTGCACGTATTGGAAAGACTCTGGAAAAACTGGATTTTCTAGTCGTACAAGATTCCTATCGTGATGTGGAAACAACGCAATACGCTAATATGTTTTTACCGGGTGCGGTATGGGCAGAAAAAGAAGGTTGTTTTACCAATACTGAACGCCGTGTGAACTTAATTAAGAAAGTAACTGAACCGCACGCAAACTCAAAAGCCGATCATTGGATATTCACTAATCTGGCAAAACGTTTCGAACGAGCTGAAAAAATGACTTTTCCTGAAACGACGGCCGAAATATTTCTCGAGATGGCAGAGTTATCAAAAGGCGAAGGTCGTACGTTGGATATTTCCGGTATGACGCATGAAAAATTATTAGAACAAAAAGGTATTCAATGGCCATTTCGTGAAGGTGACGAGAAAGGTGACCAACGTTTATATACGGATGGAAAATTTCAATTTCCTGATGGCAAAGCAAAATTATTGGCAATGCCTTATATAGAAAATAATGAAAAGCCATGTGACGATTTTCCATTCTGGTTAAACAGTGGTCGTGTGGTTGAACATTTTCACACTCGTACCAAGACCGGCAAGATCGGAAATATGAATAAATTTAGTCCAACACCGTATATGGAAATCAATCCCGATGCGGCTGAAGAATTAGGTTTGGAAAACTCACAGTATGTGCGACTTGTTTCACGTCGTGGTGACGCGGTGGTGATGGCGCAATTAACGCATCGCGTACCAAAAAACATGGTGTTCATTCCATTCCATTTTCATGACTGTGTTAATCGTCTTTCATTGGGCTTACTAGATCCGTATTCACGTCAGCCAGCCTATAAACAAGCTTCTGTTCGCATTGAACATATCGATCAGGATGTTGCAGCAAAATTAAACGTAGAAATGAGAGCGTATTAAAAATGCACTTTTTTCACAATAGCGGCGTCAGCTCCGTGCTCGAATCCTCATGTATTAAACATACACTCCGGTTCTCCGCGCGGTGCTTCCTTGCTCTTGTAAAAAAATCACTATTTTTAATATCGCTCTTACGGTCGTTTTAAAAATGCATTTATTAATACTTATTAAAATGAATAAAACATTTAATACCAGGAAAAATTATGTTTGAAGTACGTGAAGACGAACCAATGTACGCCTTATTAAAGGCAGTCGAGGCAGATCAGAAAAATATTTTTGGTAATGATATTGATCTCGTTAAAAATAGCGGCCAGCCCGAAGGTGTCAGTTTACGAATTAATGGTGATGATGGCGTAGGTGACAATCCTAACCGTTATAAGCAACATGGTTTTCATTTCACTGCAGATAACTGTATTGGTTGTCATGCCTGTGAAGCAGCATGTAGTGAAAAGAATGATCTGCCGCCACATTTAAGTTTCCGTTCGGTAGGTTATGTTGAAGGCGGTACTTATCCGAACTTCACCCGTATGAATATTTCTATGGCGTGTAATCATTGTGATGATCCGGTTTGTTTAAAGGGATGTCCTACTCGTGCTTATACTAAACATCCTGAATACGGTGCGGTATTACAAGATCCTGATATATGTTTTGGTTGTGGTTATTGCACTTGGGTCTGTCCTTACAACGCGCCACAACTTGATCCGGTCGAAGGCCATGTGCAGAAATGTAATATGTGTGTTGACCGTCTGGAAGTGGGTCTGAAACCAGCTTGTGTATCAGCCTGTCTCGGTAATGCATTGGAATTTGGTGTGATTGAATCAACCCCTGAAAACAGGGAGCAAAAGAAAACATCGATACCGGGTTTCCCTGATCCGAGTATTACAAATCCGAATATTCGTTTTCAACAAACCAAGAGTATGCCACGTGATTTTTCAAGAACAGATTCAGCGCCGATTAAGTATCACAAAAATGATGGTACTGGTACATATAAACCAATGGTTGATAAGAAGAAAATCAAAAATCGCCAATGGAATATTAAAAAGCTAAGTTCACGTGAAAACCCACTGGTTATTTTCACCTTATCAACGCAAGCGGCGATAGGTGCATTCTTGATCGCATTCCTTGGATCGTTTTTTGGTGTTGAAAGTTTACAAACGTTAACTGCATCGAACATCTTCGTGCCATTTCTATTCTCATTAATGGGTTTACAGGCATTTGTCTTGTTTTTATCTACGCAGCATTTGGGTAAACCAATGCGATTTTATCGAGGCTTTAATAATCTTCGGCATTCACCATTAAGTAGAGAAGCATTGGGTGTAGCGATGTTTCTAAATTTTCTGGTAGTGGTGTCAGTTTTATCCAGTTTAGATCATGGTTTTTTTAACTGGATAGTAGCGGGAACAATATTAAATGCGATTAGTGATATTGCGCCATTCGATATATCAATGTTGGCATCTTATATCCCTGTGATGACGAAGATATTTTCTTTCTTGACTGTTATTTCTGGATTGATTTGTCTTTACTATATGTATTGTATATATCGTATCAAAGCGCGACCATTCTGGAATCATTGGCAGGTGGCAACATCATTTTTTGGAACGATGTTTAGTGTGGGTGGCGTGTTAATCGGCTTGGTTTACATACCGCTGGCTTTGATTTTAGAAAATAGCATTGTTGGTTTAACAAGTAGCTTAGCTGCAGTAATTGCTTTTGGTTTATTGTTAGAAGCCATCGGTCATATCTTCCATGCACGCGATTTACAAAAAAACGGTGGTGAAGGTGCTGCTTCCTATGCCCTATTAGCTTCTAAATTTGGCAATACTTATATTACTCGTAATGTTGTTTTAGGAATAAGTATCATTACGGTGATTGTTTTAGGTAGTGTGCAACTGCCCGAAGCTTGGCAAGATCTATTGCTCTGGGCTGTATTAGCCAGTGTTATTTTACTCACTTCATTAGTCAGTCGAGCCTTGTTTTACATTATGGTAATACCGACGACGATGCCAGGAGCATTCTTCTGGAAAAATAAAGGTTTTGAAGAACATGCTAGAGAAACAGGTTTAGCTAAAATGCCTCAAGTGGGCGTATTAGAGCGTGATCACTAATTATAATAAAAAATATTATGAAATATAAATATTACATAACCGATGTATTTACAAATAAATCGTTTAACGGAGCGCAAATTGCTGTTTTCCCTAATGCGGATGGCCTTGATCAAATACAAATGCAAATTCTGGCGCGAGAGTTAAACTTATCTGAGACGACTTTTGTTTTTTCTGAGAAGGATGGTTCTGGTAAGTATCGAGTACGTACGTTTAATCCACAATCAGAAATTGATTTTGCTGGTCATCCGATGATAGCTATTGGTCATGTATTAGCTTCTATTGATGAATTAAAATTGGAGAAAAAACATACTCCATTATTAATTGAACAAAATAGTGGCGTTATTGAAGCCAGTGTTAGTCAGGAAGATGGAAAACCATCACTGGTGCAATTTTCTTTAGAAACGAATCCTGTTATTGATCATTTTGTTCCTGTAAATAAAGACATTGCTGCTGTTGTTTCGTTGAATGAGTCTGACATTGATATTTCTCAATTTCAGTCTCGTTTAGTATTTACAGATCAGTCTTATCTGGTCGTGCCGATAAAAAGCTATTCTGCTGTAAGAAATGCAAAATTTAACTTCAATGTTTGGAGTCAATCAATTGCTGGAACTTGTATGGCAAAAGAGATATTACTTTTTTCAAAACAAAGTGATATCGAATATTCCAATTTTCATGCTCGTTTATTAGGACCGGATATTGGTATCCATGAGGATCCTCCCATAGGTTCATCCATGCCTGCTTTTACTAGTTATCTATGTGATCATGAGCATATTAGTGAAGGAACACATACTTTTGTTATTGATCGAGGTATTGCGACAATCCGTAAGAGTGTACTGAATATCGAAATGGATAAAAAATCTGGGGAATCTCTTAAAATTCGTGTTGGTGGTCCTGCCGTCATTGTTGGCGAAGGCACAATCTCGGCTCCTGAGAAATAGTTGCGGAAGTAACAATAGAAAAACTATCTTAATAATTTCAATATCTTATTCAGATAATTAAAAATAATTTCGTGGCACATTACGTGCAGGATTTTAGATATGCTAAATAAATCTAGAATCAATTTTGTCTTATTTTTCGTGCTCATTACTATCCCACTATTAGTTCACGCTGATCAAGGATTGATCGTGCCTAAAAAAGACAGTGTTTATTATTCTTTGCTACAGGGTTTAAAGTTGCTTGCTGTAGGCGATATTGAACAATGGATTATTGGTTCTTGTGATGGTATACGGCTCTGTAGTAATTCAGCGGTAGTTAATAATATTCGAAATCATCGGGCTAAATTGCAGGAAAAAATAGCGACTAGTTGCCTTAAAAAAGGTGGGGAAGCGCTACATATAGACCATGTGGTCGGAAGTCCGGAAATAGATATTGCTGTTAAGATATATCTGGTTTGTGATGAAAAAGGTCCGCCAAGGTTTTATTCGCTAAGACGTACAGTAGACTACTGGTTTTTTATTAGTCTTTAAATTTGAATATAAAGTCAGGCAGCTTTTATTTTATTAAACAAGGCATAAATATCGGACTCACTAACGGGTTTACTGTAATAATAACCTTGTGCTGAATCACAGTTTTTATTCAATAGGAAATCAACCTGATCTTTTGTTTCAACACCTTCTGCTAAAACAGACATGCCAAGATTATGACCGAGAGAGATTATACTGTTGGTTATAACTTCGTCACTATTGTCTGTGCATACATTGTTAATAAATGATCGATCTATTTTTAATTTATGTACAGGAAATTTTTTCAGGTATTCAAGTGAAGAATAACCTGTGCCAAAATCATCAATGGCAATAGATATTCCCAGGCCAGATAGCTCTTCTAGTATAGAAATCGCATCATTAGTATTTTCCATTAAAACACTTTCTGTTATTTCTACTTCCAGTTTTGAGCAGTGACTTTTTATAAACTTATGAGTGTCTTTTAGTTTGTGAATTAAATCTTTATCACTGAATTGTTTAGATGAAATATTAATAGCGACATCTGGAATACAATTGTCTTTGCTGTTGCTATATAAATTACAGATATTTTTCAAAACAGATTTAGTCAAATCGTTAATTAAATTTGATTCTTCAGCAATATTAATAAAATTATCTGGCATGACCAATTTTCCATCGGCATCAATATAGCGAACAAGTGCTTCCAGTGTGATGATCTGTCCATTGTTCAAATTTATTTCTGGCTGATAATGAACAGTGATACGATTATTGTTGATAGCATCAATCAAGGCATCTTTTTGTTGTTGTTTCAGTTTTATTAGAGAACGCATTTCGTCAGAATAAAGTTGCCAGTTTGAACGTCCATTTTCTTTCGCGTTGTACATAGCAAGATCTGCATTTTTAACCAGGTCAGTTGAGTTATCCGCGTCTAAAGGAAAAACACTAATGCCAATGCTAGCTCCGGTTTTAATTATTCTGCCATCTAAAATAATTGGAGAAGATAGAATCTCATTGAGTTTGCCAGCTAGTTTAGATATTCCATCTAAATCCAGTTTTTTTAATTGAGTCTGAATAACAGCAAATTCATCCCCGCCTAATCGTGCTGCGGTATCTGATGAACGTATACATGATTTAATTCTATTTCCAATTTCTATTAGAAGTTTATCTCCAGTATCGTGACCATAGGAATCGTTTATTTGTTTAAAGTAATCGATGTCGATTAGCATAATACTTACAAATTCATTTTGTCTTCGGGCTTGTTCAATAGCCATATTCAATCGATCGGAAAATAATATGCGGTTGGCTAAAGTAGTCAATGAATCATGAAGAGCTACATGGCGAATTATTTTTTCTGATATTTTTAAATTTTCAGTGGTTTCTTTTAAAGCTTGAGTTTGTTTTTTTAATGATGCTTCTCTTTTTGCGGAGGCGGAAACATCATTAATATTTATTATGCAATATCGTTCATCATCTTCCGTTGTTAGTTTGCTAATTGTTATTTTTTGGTAAAGTAATTCTTTAACATCATTTTTTCGATAAAGTGGTAGCGGGTGTTTATTTAATCGAGGGGAGAGAAATGTGCTTTGGTTCTTGTTAAGAGCATGATCAATAACTGAATGAACTCTTTTATGGACTGCATCACCAAATACTTCATGCAAAGTTTTATTTATAACAGATGATTGGGAAAGATCTGTATAAGTTGCCAGCCATTTATTCCATATCTGAATACGGGCATCCTTATTTAGAATAATGATGCCAGAGTCAGTCGCATCCATTATTTTATGTAAAGCTAATTTATCGAGCATGATTTTATACGGCGATGTTAAAGGCCAAATTTAATTCGTTTATTAATGAACGAAGAGCATATAGAGTAAGCGTAAGAGCTAAGTGACTACTTATTTCCTGTTGTTGTACCGAGAAGCCAATTTTAGCAAGTAAGATATATGTTTCTTCATCATTACCATCATCTAAACTTGGCAGTATGTTTTCAAGAGAACCTTTATTGAACTGTGGAAGTTCAGTGTGAAGCTCTTTTTTAAGTACGTTAGAAAATGCGGCGATACAACTGTTGAGAAGTATGTTGCCTATTTCAGTTAATACTTCCTCTTCCATGTCAGTAAAATGATCTTCATAGTCAAGATTACCAAGCATCGAACGAACAAGATCCATGCTCTTATCAAGGAAAAAAATAAGCGCTGCTTCGCCAGAAAATCCGCCAGAAAATTCTTCTGATACTCCGATTAGATTGTCTCTTGCGTAATTACCTAATATCTTTTTATATTCACTACAGGTAATTAAATCTACACTTGGAACCGTCATATCAACTTCATTACCAGCGATTTCACTTAATTGAGATGCTGCCATTCCCATGGCAATGTTTAATAGTTCTCCGATAGAATCCTTTTCGAATTCATTTAATTGCCCCATAAAATTATCCTCTGGAATTTAGAAAGTTAATTATTTTTTCTTCATTTATTGGTTTTGGAATAAAGTTTATTTTCATTTCTTCAGTTCGCTTTTGAATTGAAACCTGAATATTGGCAGTGATAAGTGAAATATGTGCATTTGGAGATGCATCTTTTAGTTTTTGTGCGAGTTCTAGTCCTAGTCCATTAATACCGGGCATATTGTAGTCAATAGTCATTACGGTAAATTGCTTGCCATTTGAAATTTCCAAGGCTTCTTCACCATTGGCGGCTTCGACTATTTCCATATCCGGTAATGATTCGCTAGCAAATCCTCGGATAATCATCCTTGCAAGCTTGCTATCATCGACTATCAACATTGAGTCTTTAGAAGACATATAAATTTAACCTCCGTAAGGCATTGTCCATATAAAACTAAATAAAATACTTTGGGGGACACAAATTTTTAGATATAGCCGAGAATTAATTAAAATTCAGGCCATATTTAAATAACGGGTATTAATCGAGAAACTTTAGGATTTTTGACCACATAAAAATAATGACAAGAGCCTGTGTTATTTAAGTCATTGATTAATATGATCTAGTAAATTAAATGATTCAAAGCACATCGTCAGATGAGATAAAATAAAGCTTATATGTGAATGTTAAAGAATTACACCGAGTCATGGGAATATTGAAGGTAATAATGAATGGTATTATGTGTATTCATCGTCCTCTTAAAAAATTATGAATATGAAACCCGAATTTGTTGATGTTGTTATTTCACCTGTTAAAGGCATGGATGTTTTATCCAAGCTTGAGGTAAGTCGCTTACTGGATAATAGTCAGAGTGGTTTGTACGCTACATTCAGAAATTGTGCCTTGGCTATTCTCAATAGTGGTATTGCACTTGAAGATAGTAAGCAGTTATTTGATAAGAATACGGCATTTGAAATACATGTCGTTCAGGTTGAGAGAGGAATAAAGTTGCAGTTAATCTCTGCGCCCACAGCTGCCTTTGTTGATGGCAAGATTATTCGCGGTATAAAAATACAACTTTATGCTGTGCTTCGAGACATTATCTATATTTTTGATGAAATTAAAAATAATCCTAATGTTGACCTGAATACATCAGAGGGAATTAGTAACGCCGTTTTTCATATCTTGCGTAATGCCGATGTATTGCAGGCGGGTGTTGAGCCGAATCTAGTCGTTTGTTGGGGTGGGCATGCTATTGGTCGCGAAGAATATGAATATTGTAAGGAAATCGGTTACGAATTAGGATTACGAGGATTTAATATCTGTACTGGTTGTGGTCCGGGTGTGATGAAAGCGCCGATGAAAGGTGCTAACGTCGCGCATGCTAAACAACGTATCCAAAATGGAATTTATTTAGGTATTACCGAGCCAGGAATTATCGCCGCAGAATCTCCTAATCCTATAGTTAATCAGTTGGTTATTATGCCAGACATAGAAAAGCGTCTTGAAGCATTTGTGCGTTGTGGTCATGCAATTCTTGTCTTTCCTGGTGGTGTTGGTACTGCTGAAGAAATTTTATATTTGCTCGGTATATTATTACATCCCGATAACGAGCATATTCCATTCCCGTTAATATTTACGGGCCCAGAATCATCAAAAGCTTATTTCGAAAAGATTAATGAATTTATTTTATTAACTTTAGGTGTTGCCGCACTAAAGCGGTATCAAGTAATTATTGGAGATCAGGTTGCAGTTGCCCGAAAAGTTAAAAAAGGAATTGCAGAAGTAAAAGAATTTCGTATTGAACATGGCGATGCATTTTATTTTAACTGGTTATTAAAAATTAAAGAGGACTTCCAGTTTCCATTCATTACCAATCATGAAAATATGCAGTCACTTAAATTATACAAAGATATGGACTCACATATCCTGGCAGCAAATTTGCGCCGCGCCTTTTCGGGAATCGTCGCGGGCAATGTGAAAAGAGAAAGTATGAGTTTGATAGAAGAAAAAGGTTTGTTCGAAATTCATGGTGATGAATATATTATGAATGCGATGGATAAATTACTGCGCGCGTTTATTGAACAAAAACGTATGAAGATATCTGCCGAGAGCTATAAGCCTTGTTATCGGATTGTTAGATAAAATATTAGTAAGTATGCTTAAAAAAGCTTTTATATATTCATCGCTATTAATATTATCAAATATTTCTTTTGCCGATGAACTATTAGATGAATTATCCGCTGCTAAATCAGCCTATGATCGCAATGATCTTACGGCTGCATTTATGCTTTATGAAAAGTTAGCAGAGCAGGGCGATACTACGGCAGAGAATAATATCGCTTATATGTATTATAACGGTGAAGGAGTCCCGCAGGATTATAAACAAGCATTCGACATTTATAAAAAATTATCAGAAGCAGGTCATGTAAACGCGCAAAATAATTTGGCTGCTATGTACGCTCAAGGCTTAGGAGTTACTCAAGATTATAAACAAACTGTTTACTGGTATACAAAAGCGGCAGAGCAAGGTGATGTTGAGGCGCAATTTAATTTAGGTTATATGTATAAAAAAGAACACGGTGTTGCGCAAGATTACGAGCAAGCGGCACATTGGTATCAAAAGGCCGCGGAGCAGGATGACATAGACGCGCAGGTGATTATTGCTTTTATGTATCATCAAGGCCAAGGCGTGGAACAGGATTTTACCCAAGCATTTTACTGGTACGAGAAAGCAGCAGAAAAAGGTAATGCAAAAGCTCAATACAATACCGCAGTGATGTATCAGGAAGGAAAAGGAATCTTACAAAACTATGTTAAGTCGTATCAATGGTTCTATATTTCCTTTGAAAATAGTTTTAGTGTTTCAAAAGCCGCGCGAGAAAGTATTAAAAAAAGAATGACGCAAGAACAAATCGAATTAGCGCAAAAATCAGCAAAAGATTGGATGGAAACTCATCGGTAATAATTTTTACGTCTTTTTTGTATAGAGTCACGCAGCTAAAACATCAGTGAAACCAGAATACATTTCCTCGTATTGCCTCATAGTTGAAGTAACTTTAAATTTCTATCTATCTTGATTAATTTAAATGGAGTAGTAGATAGATTGAAAATTTCATCTAGGCAGAGGACGCGATTTTAGTGAGAATTTGAGAGACTATAAACAACAGTCACATGGAAGTGGATTTACTAGAATTAGATTGTTTCAGGGGATGTTATGAAGCTGTTGTTATTACTGTTTAGTGTTGTTCTTGTTGGTTGCGGTGTTTCCGATTTCAATACAGAAACGGAAAAAGACGTTGTAGTAGTAGAGAATATAGAGCTAATTAAAGGCACTCAGAAAAAGGATAAACTCGGCGAGTATCAAAAGTTTTTCATCGCACCTTATAAAGGCGGCGACGCTATTATCGATGCAGCAAACCCAAAAGGACTCGATGGTAACTCGTTGGCAATCTATTGGCTGCAGGATAATAATCAGCCATACGCGATTAACTATAGAGCTGAAATCATTTCTCCAAATATTGCCCGCTATCATCAATTACCATTTGAAATTAACCCTGCTGAGCTTTTGGCCGCTGTAAAAGAGAAATATTGAGCTTATACGGTACTGACAAGTTAACTCGTATTAAGTCACAATGCTTAGATGAAAACAACATCTAGGCTCTACAAACGTCATCGATTCCCACCTGAAATCATTCAATATACTGTCTGGCTCTATTACCGATTTAATTTAAGTCATCGAGACATCGAAGACTTATTGTCTGAACGCGGGATAGAGGTGAGTTATGAATCCATTCGGTGTTGGTGTAACAAGTTTGGGGCCTATTATGCATGTCGATTGAAACGACGACATCAAGGTTACGGTGATACATTATTTCTTGATGAAGTCTTTGTGAAGATTCAAGGACGTCAATATTACTTATGGTGAGCAGTTGATCAAGATGGGGACGTTGTTGATGTGTGTCTACAAACACGCCGAAACGGTATGGCTGCAAAACGGTTTTTCAAACGTGTGTTAAAGAACTGCCGTGTAGAACCTAGGAAAATCGTAACAGATAAGTTGAGAAGTTATGGTGTTGCCCACCGAGATCTTATTCCAGATACAATTCATGATACCAGGCAGTATGCGAATAACCGTGCTGAACTTTCACATCAACCGACACGAGTGAGAGAACGAGGGATGCGCCGATTTAAATCAAGCCAACAAGCGCAACGTTTCTTAAGTGTCCATGCCTGTGTCTATAATTTATTTAACCTTGGTAGACACCTTATCTCAGCGGCGTATTATCGAGAGTTACGACAACGTGCCATTGCGTCTTGGGTAAGTGCAGCGGCGATTTAATTCAAATGGGATAGGGAATTATCTTGAATAGAAAAGTTAACTTGTCAGTACCGTTAGTAGTAATGTTTTCATATTGTTTCTTCTTCACATGGGAAGGCAGTATTGAAAGCATTTGCAACTAGACTCCCTGCATCAAGATGTAATTTCTCAGGGGACTCCTGTAAATGCTTGACTACAACTCTTACCAGTTGGTTAGAATGTATTTCATCTGGGGGACACCACTTTTTATCCATATTTTTCCAGTGAGTAAAAGTTCCATGTGTGTCAGATAAACCCATAACATAACCCGTACAGACGTTTCCTAATGCTATATTTGCGTTAGTGCCACCTTCAATTTGTGCCTCGCATCGTTCTAGCAAATCACTGCCAGACTGAAAGGATGCCTGTGCCTGTCCAAATGAAAGCAATCCTGTTGCTAGTAAAAATATTAATATTAATTTTTTCATATCATTCTCCTAAAGTGGCGGTATTCGACAGACGCACCGCCAAGCGCAAGTTAAGGTCTGGAGAACCCTCTGTCTTTACAATGCTTATTAAGTACTAAGGAGATTATGGCTGGGGTGCTGGTATGCTGCTTGACTGAACCCGCCAATCAGTTGACTTTATGCGCCAATATTTAGGGGATGGTGAAATTGATTCTAATGTCTGCTTACGCTGGATAGTAGACTGTCGGCTTCATACAAAAAGCAGCCGATCATGAATATAAATAATGGTGATATTTAAACTGTCCAAGTAGAACAATTATCTTTACGTTGTAATTCTAATAAAAGAGATATTCAGCAATGTACGCAAAGAAAAAGCCTACACACCAAATCCCAGCTGATATCCAATATAGGCGACAATTCCATTGATGTGCCTTGGTACATAGTGCTGCTATCTCAGGATCAGTTGGACATGTTCGCCCTGACCGATAAAGTAACCAACCACTAGCTAATAGTAATAATCCAGAAACGGAAAATATCCATGATTTGTATAAACTAAGTGTGATAAGGAAAGGAACATTTGATGCAATGGCAGCGACGACAGCACCCAAGCCTAGACTTACAAGAATGATAGGCAATGCACAACATAGTAATGTTCCTGTCGAAGCGAATAAAATGATCCATCCCCATTTAGTTTGTTCAATTTTTTGACTTTGCATAATGTTATCTCTAAAAAGTAATACCTAATCCAAGCATAAATTCCGAGCTGCGAGAATTACTAATACCACTCGTTTTTTCATATACAAGGTGTTTGTATTCGGTACGAAACATAATATTGTCTTTATATAAAACCAAAACAGGTCCAATCTGAACTCGTTGACCACCCGATGCAGTTGTAAACGTAGTACTACTAGGATCGTCGTTATATCGAGCTGTGATATCCAGCATTGTGAAGACACCAGTATTTGTTTTATTACTATGATAGGGATGGTAGCCAAGATTTATATCGAGTGCTAATTCATCCCCTTCATGCATTTCACTTTCACCCTTTGTATTGAACCAATAATAAAGATCAATCATTGTGTAATATTTAGGGCTTTCACTGCTGTAAGAAAAACTTAAACCAAAATCAACACTACCATCACTAATTGGGAAATCGCCTGATGAACTCCCTGTCGGGATACGGATAGATGGTGTAAAACTAAAATTATCCGTAAATGCTTTTTTATTACGATAATGTTTTAGAGGCAGACCTAAAATGAGATCCCCAAATCCACTATTAGTCTGATGCACACCGATACCATTTATATTTTTAGTCCGACTTTGATCAATGTAGGGTAATTTGAATGTGGCACGTATTGATCGATCGAATGTATAGACACCTTCTAACCAGGTTTTATCAACGAACCGTTCTAAGCCAAGAGGATTAGCAATTTCGGATTCACCATCCATTAACTCATCCGATCCATAATTCTCATAACGAAGTTGAAATCCATATCCGTCTTCCCAACGAGGCGCCATATCCATGACGGGTTGATGGGCAAATACAAAAGTAGAGTAAAAGTAGACTAAAAATAGATAAATTAGTTTTTTCATATTACGCACCATCAGCCTTATGTAGAGTGATATTGCCTGCATGATCTTTCACATAAGCTTCAACCGGCTCATAGCCGCCTTTCAGTATAGATTTGAAAACTTGAGGCAAATCAAGTGTGCTGTCAGGTTTAATAGCAATGGTGACTTTTTGATCTTCTATTTCAACTTTTACACCCTTTGTGTATTTCGATTTATCAATAAAAGGTAGTTTTGACAGGTTTCGCGTAACCCCTTGAGAACAGAAAGAACATACTATGCCATGCACAATGATTACGGCTTCGTTTGTTAATACAGTAACATCAGATGCATCAACTGATTTATCTGCCTTGAGTTTAGTAGCATGGTCATGCCCCTCAAATCCATTGTGCTTAGCATAAGCGGGCGTTAATAATGAAATTGAATATATTACCAATACATAAAATACAGTTTTATAAGACATAATTTCCTCGTAAAAACTTAATTAAATACAAACATGCAGATGCAAAAATTTGCATCTATTCAAATGAAACAGAATTTAACTAATCAGTTTTGGAGGGGGCGTTGGTGGAGCAAAGTTATTGATAACAATCTGCTCATTAAGAGGTAATTGAGCTGATTGTCGTGTAATTTGTAGATTCTTAAATGTTGAGTAAGGAATCATTACTAATGAGGTTTGACATGACGTCATATCTTGACAGCAATCATTAGAAGATTCATCTGTAGTGTTGTTTTGTTCAAAGTGACAATTCTTATCAACTTTATCTAGAGGAGTCTGTTGTGTATCAGTATTATCAGACATGCCAATACAATTTAATACATTGCCTGCTGTTGCCGTAAATGCAAAGCAACATAGCATTATCAGAAAAATGTATTTTGAAGGTTTGTGCATATTTCTAGATTCTAGGTAGTAATATGAAAAAAGTACAATTTATTATTAGTGACAGGGAATCGTTATTAGTTCCTTGGAATTTGAGGAAATAAGACACCCCGTTAACAGAGGGAATACTGTTTGTGGCTAACAGTAAACGTCCGCTTCCGCTGGATAGTAGACTGTCGGCTTCATACTGAAAGGAGACGGTCAAATGTAAGTAATGATAGGCAGATATTGGCATATTCTGTTGAAAAACTCGAAAATTTAAAAATGGTTGCCAGTTTATTATTGACAGGATAATGCGCAGTACAACCTTGAATAAGGAAAATTATAAGAAGGAAAGAAAGATTTTTATTTATATCGTTGAGTATGTTTATTATTATAAGCAATCATACAATTTCATAACTATTCTGGAATCATTTTATCCACTATCTAAAATATTTAATATATCATTATTAACTGTTCACGTTCGCCATGAAAGGGACAACCCTACAGGTTGACCGCAAATCCCGCCCACATAGGATTGTCCTAGCCCATTTGCAAGGCAATGCTGTAAGCATTGGTCATCGCCGGGGCGATCTTGATCGATTCCTTTACTTTTCTGGAAATTTTAATTATGAATCCATTTTTGTTATCAACGGTTCTCAATTTAAGACATCAGAGATTTAGCGATATAAGCTATATAAACAACGAGCAGCAAAGCACCTATACCACGACCCAGCGTCTTGTTTTTCGAGAGTCCGACATAAGCAACCAACAAAGCGGTCACAGCGAGATTGATAATCAAGACTGTGTTTAGCCCCAGATCCAATGGGATGGGCATGATGATAGCCGTCGCCCCTAACGTGAAGAAGATGTTAAATATGTTTGAACCAAGGACGTTACCCATGACCATCCCGACATCTTTACGACGTGCCGCAGCAATAGATGTAATGAGTTCAGGAACGGATGTTCCCGGTCCCACAATAACCAATCCGATAACACGTTCAGGCATGCCAAAACCCTTGGCGATACCGCTGGCTCCGTCCACGATGAACCCACCACCGAATACGAGTCCCAAAAGGCCAACGATCACGAATCCAATCGACTTCATTAGCTCATGAGATTTTTCACCGTCGCTGGAGAGCCCACGTTTCATCGCCTTGGCATGATGAGAGCTGGCTGCCGAGGCCTCACCATAGACATAAAACATAAAGATCCCGAAAAAGAACAGGAATATCAATCCATCAGACAGAAATAGCTCGTGGTAATTGATATGATCGAAGTAGATTTGATTGCCGCAGATCAGAACTGCTGCCGCTGCAATAAGACACATGGGGAGATCTTTCGTCGCCGTGTCTCTGCCAACTTTTATGGGTGTGAGCAAACATACGATGCCTACAATCGCGCAAATGTTAAACAGGTTGCTACCAATAATATTACCGAAGGCCAGATCGGTATTTCCATTAATAGCGGAATTAATATTGACAGTGAACTCTGGCATTGATGTGCCGAAGGCGACGATAGTGCTGCCGATGACGAGTGTCGGAATATTGTATCGCTTGGCAATTGCCGATCCCCCATCAACAAGGTAGTGGGCGCCGGACACTGCAAGACCTATCCCCAACAGTAATAACAATATGTCCATAAATCCCCCGCCTCTTCATGTAAACTATACTCGCAGATAGTCAGTCCCCACACCGAATCTTATAAGCATAAATTCTATTTATTATTCTATTACTTTAAATAAATTTTTAATATTGATTTAAATCAAAAATTTAAAGCTCTAACATAATTCATTCACAAGTATTATTGCGGCTTTTGCTTTCGGTTATCTCATCACCAGAATTCTGAGCCTTGGGGGTCGGACCTGACCAAGCAATTGTAGTAATTCAAACTGATTTTTTGGCCCAGTTCACCGGAACGGTGAGGACCGTCGCCTGCCTCTGCCCATGTCGAGTGAGCAGGGTTGCCATGTACCTTACAGGCGAACGTCCGCTTTCGCTTGTGATTTCAACCGGTCGATGCAACACATGCGTTAAAACGTTCTGCTGGTGTTTCATAGTTTAGCGTTTTTCTTGGT
>DUBV01000094.1 GCA_012960105.1 Thiotrichaceae bacterium
GAACTACGAAAGGTTTTTACTATGTCACCGAATAAATTATATAACGTCTTAGCGGACAAAGTGTCCCTTAAACCCTAGTTAGAACTACAGGATTACTAAATGAAGTTACAAATATCGCTCATAGTCTTTATGTTTTTGTTCAATCCAGTATTTGCAGATACTGTATATCTTGATATGAAAACTGGATTTTCGTTCCCTACATTAATAGGCACATTCACTTATAGCGAGAATCGTGAATATGGCGATTCTCGACTTGGGTATGGGTTGAACTATTGGAACAAAGATGGAGTTCTTATAACGGTAATTGTCTACAATCTTGGGGTTAGCAACATTCAAAATGGAATTGACGGATCACATGTATTATCCCAATATAGCCAAGCTCAAGATGATGTCATTCGAGCTGTTAAAGAGGGCCATTATAAATCTGCGACAGAAATTCTAGACTTAAATAGCTTTTCCTCTGAATTTCTAAGAGTCAGTTACAACATCATAAGAAAAGATGGCTCTAGGGCAAGAAGTCACCTTTTCCTCCGCGGTCAAGAAGGATATTTTATTAAAGTTCGTGCAACAGCGCAAAGCGCAGAAACCATTGATGAAGAAGTAATTGAATTTCTTGATCAATTGCTAATTATAATAAGTTCTAACAAGGCAAATCCAGCCGACGCCAAAAAGCGGCGCGGCTGATTTGCGACGTTAGGTGGCTAGAACATGACCAGATCTCTGCCGCACTCAGCCGTAATCACTATCGGAGTTGTCGGTCTGAACTTTTTCGGTGGCTTCGCGATTGCTGATACGCTACCCGAAGAAATGATGAGCAAGGAGGCTTTTCTAGAAATCACTGAAACCGTTATGCACGATGCGTGCGATAGTCCAGATTCTCCCTTTCACTGCATGTCTAAGGATCTCCATCTCTGCCGTGTCGCGTTGGATACAGCTACGGAGAATTGCATGGAGGTATTGCGAGGATTCCTCCCGAACGAAATTGATCTCAACACCAGAGAGGCGTCGAAATCGGGATTCGGGAATTGCATTGACAGTCAATTCCACCAGGAAATGGGCGCAGAAAACATCGATATATCAAGATGCAACAACGGAGAGAATTAAGGATGCAAACGGTCTACTTACCGCCACCTAACAAATCGTTCCAGCCGACCCGTTACAGCGTGCCTTTCCGGCGTGCCTGTATTTTCACCCCTCCAAAGCGCGCTGTAACGGTTGGCTGAACTCAGCGTTAGGTGTAATAAATGATTACAAAAACAATTGACCCTTATGAAAATGTAGTTGATTTTATCGGAGCGGCAATTGAAGCATCTGAAATTAATCAAATGCTACTGGAGCTGGAGAAGCTGCCGGATAAGATTCGCCGAACGACGTTAACAAAATTCGTATCTGATATGCATCGTGATAAAGAATCTATTGAATTTATACAAATAATGGAAATGATGATGGATAGAGAAGTTTTACAAGCAATGAATAATGTTATTGCTGACATTCAAAAAACTAAACCTCGTTCAATAAATTCAAAAACCTTATCTAGTAGTAGTTTTACAACTCTGATTGGATTAATAGCAGCATTATGATGCTATATAATAAAACACCTAACAATACGCTTAAAAATGACGCCAAAAAGCGGCGCATTTTAGCTCGACGTTAGGCTATCTCATTTAAAAATGGAGGTATGAATATGACGCAACGACGAATCAATCGCCGAACATTCATCCAGTCCTCGGTCGGAGCGGCGGCGGCTGTCGCATTGGCGGGCAACATGACCAAAACCCTTGCGCAGGAGAAACGAATCATGTCCGATAAAAAGACGGTGATGGTCCATCACGAGTGGGGAGCGCTCAAAGAAGTCGTGGTCGGTGTTCCTAGCATCCGTTTACCAAGCAAGCTCGCAGAAGCTCCTAAGAAGTTTCTTCCCGATTCAACGGTGGAGTTTATCGAAAAAAACGCAGGGAAGAAGCTCGAGGAATGTGCCCCCGAGCTAAACGAACAGTTTGTTAAACAGGTAAACGGAATCATCAAGATACTCCGGAATCGGGGAATTGTTGTTCATCAGGTCAAGAAGCACAACCCATCCGAGGAAGCTTTCCTGGGGGAAATGAATGATACTGTTTTGCAAACATACCCGCGGGATCCGATGTTGGTCATCGGAAATAACTTCATCGAAACTGCTATGTTTGAGCCCAATCGCAGGAAGGAACGCTTCGCGATTCGCCGTACCATCGGTGATCGACTGGCCGACAGCAACACCCACATCATCTCAATGCCTGAACCAGAACCATTTCCCGCCGACAAGAGTGGCAAATATGGTCCGGGGCCATTTCTTGAAGGTGGCGATGTCATGCTTGTGGGCTACGACATTTACGTGGGGAATACGGGCAATGCGTCGAACACTGCGGGAATTCGTTGGCTGCAGAATTTTCTGGGCAGCAAATACCGCGTCCACGAGGTTCCTCTCAGCAGCCACTTCCTGCACCTCGATTGCGTGCTCGCTTTGCCGCGTCCCGGCCTGGCCGTGATTTGTAAAGAGGCTTTTGTTAAGGGCGTTCCTGAATTCCTCAAGGATTGGAAGCTGATAGAGGTTTCAGCCGAAGATGCCGAGAAGAAGCTTGGCTGCAATGGTCTTGTGTTGGATGAAAAAACTATGATTGTCGGTGACGACATGCCGGAATTGGCAGAGGCTCTTAGTGCCGAGGGTACCGAAGTCCTGACCGCACGGATCGATGGTATTTACTGGCAGGGCGGCGCCTTCCGATGCTGGCACCATCCTCTCGCTAGAGAAAGTAAGCTCGAAAACAGCTAAAAATAACGAAACTTTCAGTGAGCGCCTCTTATCGCCTAACAATCGCATGCACTCGGACAGCAAAAAGCGCCGCTCGTTCCTCACTCTGTTTTTTGCTGCCGGTGATGCCAGGCGTTATACGTGAAATTATTATGAAGCACGTTTACACATTAAAATATTTTACAATTTTTACAGGATTTATCCCAAGCATTTGCTTCGCAAACAACATTAATGCCGGCTGGGCTGGTTTTATAGAAATATATTTTCTTTTAATTGTTATGTGTCCTTTGTTAGGAATAGAAAGTTGTGTGGCTATTGTATTTACTGTACTAAAAAAATTCAAAAACAAAAGAAATGTAAGAATATTTAATATTGTCACTTTTATTTTAGTTTGTGTTAGTGGGATAGTACTTTACATGGCATCAGCTGAAATACTTTTTAATGATGTGATTTTGATGTTTTTGGGGATTGTAGGAAGTAGTTTTCTAGCTGTATTACTCCCAAACCTGCAATATAAGATGTTGAATGAACATGTATAACAAACGGCTCAAATTCGACGCGCGAAAAGCGCGCGCGTCTTAGCCGAGCCGTTACACGTCAAAATAACCTATTGCTTGTATCCGGCATTGCCGTATAATTAATATCTATGGTATTCATAGAAGCCAGCACATTCACGAAGCTACTTTCCAGTTATCTCACTGATGATGAATATCAAGGGCTTCAAGCCTATTTGATGCAAAAACCGGATGCTGGTGACCTTGTGAGAGGCTCCGGCGGTGTCCGCAAAGTAAGATGGGCACAAGACGGCAAGGGTAAAAGTGGTGGAGTACGAGTCATTTACTACTGGAAGAAACCGAATCAAGAGATATGGATGCTAACTATTTATAGTAAATCGGAGCGCTCGACTATTCCAGGTCACATTCTAAAGAAAATCGCGGAGGCAATTGATCATGAGTAAACGAGATATTGGTGCAGAAGTACTCGCTGGAATTAACGAAATTAAGGCTTTCAAAAAAGGCAGTGGTAAGCTCAAAGTTACAGAGCTGGCTGAGCCTTCGGAGCCAAGTGTAATTCGCACTAAACTTAAACTTTCACAATCAGCTTTTGCTGGCTTGCTGGGTGTGAGTATGAGAACTCTCCAAGATTGGGAGCAAGGGCGAAGAGCACCTCAAGGGCCAGCAATTGCTTTACTGCGTATAGCTGAACAACATCCAGAAGTTTTTGCAAAGTTGCATTAATAAAACGTGTAACAAAGCAATGTTACTGAAAGTCAAATGCTGGGCCAAAACCCGCCCATCATTTGCCTTCAGCAAATTGCGGCGTTAGCTTTCTTGGGAAACAAAATCATGAATCAACATCAACAGGAAAAAAACAAGAATATTGACACAAAGAAACTTGCCGTTTCAGCAACTATTCACTGTTTAACAGGTTGTATAATAGGCGAGACAATCGGTTTAGTATTGGGTGTTTCTTTAGGGTGGCATCCATTACAAACGTCTATTGTGGCAACAGTTTTAGCTTTTATCACGGGATTTGCACTAACGCTTTTACCTACTTTTAAACAAGGTCTGAGTTTAAGTGAAACTTTTAGGGCAATATGGTTAGGTGAGACTATCTCTATAGGCATTATGGAGGTGGTGATGAATTTTGTGGATTACTCTATAGGAGGCATGAGTGCAAATTCAATCTTAGAGCCAATATTTTGGATTAGTTTAGGTGTTGCAGCATTAGCTGGATTTGCGGCTGGATATCCAGTTAACTACTTAATGTTGAAAAATAACTTGAAACAAAAATGCCACTAAAAGCTAACAAAAACCTCAACCCGACGCCTATAAGCATCACGGCGCTTCGCGGTAAGTTTCTTGCGGCGCCGGGTTAGAAAAACGTTAGCCGCCAAATGGCGATAAAATTTTCAGGAGGACCCTTTGCAGGATAAAAACTACACCATCAAAACAATGAACCGAAAGGAAATTGATATTGCCATTGAATGGGCAGCAAAGGAAGGTTGGAATCCTGGGCTTTATGATGCTGACTGCTACTACTCCGCTGATCCGAATGGCTTTCTCATCGGGCTGCTTGGCGATGAACCCATTGCCACGATCTCTGTGATCAAATACGGTGAGTCTTTTGGCTTTCTGGGATTCTACATTGTCAAACCAGAATATCGTGGCAAAGGGTATGGTATTCAAATCTGGAAAGCCGGCCTTAAATATCTTGAGGGGCGGAATATTGGTCTTGATGGTGTTGTAGCACAGCAGGATAACTACAACAAATCAGGTTTCAAACTGGCTTATCGCAACATTCGGTACGAAGGAGTCGGCGGCGGCAATCCACATCAGAGTTCAGAAATTGTGCAGCTGTCCACGTTGCCTTTTGAAACCATTGATTCATACGATCGGCCATTTTTCCCTTCAAACCGATCTCAATTTATCAAATCCTGGACCAATCAACCTGACAGTCATGCTCTAGGAATCATGCAAAACGGCAAACTTGCTGGTTATGGTGTCATTCGCCAGTGCCGCTCTGGTTACAAAATCGGTCCTCTTTTTGCAGAAAGCCCGGAATTGGCTGAATCGCTTTTTTTGGCATTGAAATCCAAGGTCAAACTATCAGAACCAGTTTATCTTGATACACCAGAAGTCAATCAAGCTGCTGTAGCATTGGCAGATCGCTATAATATGATAGTTTCGTTTGAAACCGCCAGAATGTATACGGGGGAAATGCCTGATCTGCCTTTAAATCGCCTTTTTGGTGTGACTTCTTTTGAAATCGGATGAGCGAGGTTTGGCGGCTAACAAAACGCTGCAACGGAAATTTTACCGCTACGCGGTAAAACTCCGCTGAGCTTCACGTTATATTTCAGAGAGCATCATAATGACAAATAATACAAAAGGGAGCTGTTTGTGTGAAGAGGTCGCCTATGAAATCACCGGCAACTTGAGTATTTTTCAATACTGCCATTGCTCTAGGTGCCGAAAATTTACCGGCAGTGCATACGCCTCAAATTTACTCGTTTCTCCCAACCAATTTAAATGGCTTCAAGGTGAGTCTTCGATTGGCACTTATTCTCCTAAAGAAACCAAGCACTTTACAACAGCCTTTTGTAAGGTTTGTGGTTCGTCATTACCTTGGCATGCTAAGAGTGGTAAATCGGTGGTTATCCCAGCAGGCACCCTTAATGGGCACCCAGGCATCGAACCATTTCAAAACATATTCTGTGCATCAAAGGCGTTATGGTATAAAGCGTCAAGTGAGCTGCCTGAGCATAATGAACTTCCGGTTAAGTAGTGCGAAATGTTAAAAATGAAAAGTAGTTGCGAGAAATGCAGAACTTCAACAAAAGAGAATAAGGTTACATTCATATGTTCATATGTTCATATGTTCATATGAGTGTACTTTTTGTGAGAGCTGTACAACTGAAATGAACTTCATTTGCCCAAATTGTTCTGGTGATTTAGTTCGTAGACCAACAAGAATTAAAAACCCTCTTGAAGTTGCTAAGTTTCAAATTAAAAGCAAATTTTTTGATGAGTCTTAGTGCTCACATATAACAAGGCGTTGAACGCGGCGTTATAAATAACCATGCAGATCTTTCCACGCAGGGTCTGGAGCGAAGCGTTTTCCATATTGTTTTTCGTGTTGTTCTAATTCCTGACGAATTTCGCTGATACCTCGATCTTCTAGATAATGTATAGGGCCGCCGCGAAATGGAGCAAAGCCAGTACCGAAAATCATTCCGGCATCGAGTAAAGCTGCTTCAGTAACTATGCCTTCGCGCAAACAAGCAACACATTCATTTAATAGACGTAAGATCATTCTGTCTTGTACTTCTTGTTCGCTTAAGAGTGATTCATTCTTTCCCTTTTCTGCGACAGGTTTACCTTTTTTATACGTATAAAAACCTCTGCCTGATTTTACACCCAGCCGTCCTTCTTCTAGCATGACTGCTAGTAAGCTTGGCATGTGCATACCTAATGAGTCCGATAATATTTTTGCTACTGATTGACATATATCCAGACCCACCGTGTCGGCTAAATGTATAGGCCCCATCGGCATACCAAAATCAAGCGCGACTTTATCTATAATCGTAGCTGGCACACCTTCATCTAATAGCTCAACGGCTTCTAATAAATACGGCAATAAAATTCTGTTGACTAAAAAGCCCGGTGAACTTTTTGCTGGTAAAGGTAAGCGATCAATTGCACGAGTAAAGCTCATGCCGTTTTGCAACTCTTTCTCGCCGCTAACATCCGACCTTATTACTTCAACCAACTGCATCTTTGCTACTGGATTAAAAAAATGTAAACCAATTAATCGTGAGGGTTGTTCTAGTTGCTCAGCAAGAATTTCTAATGGAATGCTGGAGGTATTCGTAGCCATTACTGCATTCTCTTTTAAACGTGGCTCGATGTTTTTATAGAGTGATATTTTTGCATCCAGGTTTTCTATAATTGCTTCTATAACAACATCAGCATGCTCAACGCCTAAACCTTTATGATCAGGTATTAATCGGTCGACTGCGGCTTGTCGTTCATATTTATTTTTTAATCGTCGTGTAAATAATTTGTTGGCTCGTTTAATTGCAGGGCCTATGTATTGTGGCTCACGATCTTGTAAGGTCACACGCATTCCTTTTAAAGCACACCATGCGGCAATATCACCGCCCATGACGCCTGCGCCAATAACATGCACATGCTTTGGTTCGAAATCACTCTTCTTACTCGCACCTAAACCTTTTAATTTTTCTTGCAAACCAAATACTCTGACCAATCGTTTAGCCGTTGGGTGCATAAACAATTTTGCAATAGAGTCTGCTTCGCCTTTCATCATAACAACATCATTGCCGCCTTTCTGTTCCCATAAATCAATCAAAGCAAACGGAGCAGGGTAGTGTTCTTTGCTTACCTTTGCCGCGGTTTGTTTGCGTATAATTTTTGCGATTAATGTTCGAACAAAAATAATATTTGATAACCTGCCTAGAAAACCTTTGTGTTTTAATGCGGCTTTTTTATTAATCATTTTTATTGCGGCTGTTTTTATATGTCGCCGAGGTACAACTTGATCAACTACGCCCATTCGTTGTGCTCGACGCGCATCGAGACTACGTCCTGTTAACATTAACGGCATCGCTTTTAACACCCCGATCAGTCTTATCAATCTCACACAACCACCGAAGCCCGGATGTATTCCTAGTAGCACTTCTGGTAAACCTATACGTGCTGACTCATCTTCACAGACAATTCTATAATCACACGCTAAAGACAACTCCAAACCACCACCGAGACAAAAGCCATGGATTAACGCGACTGTTGGAACAGCTAACGCTTCAATTCGATAGAACATGGATTGACCTGTTTCGATGAGTTCTTTTACTTGAACTTCGGTATCAATACGCGCAAAGGCATTAACATCAGCACCGGCAATAAATCCGGATTTTTTAGCGGAAAGAAAAACTAATCCAGCGGGAGGATCTTTAATAATGTCATCCAGTGCCGCATCCAGATCAATAAACATCTCTGCTGTTAATACATTGGCACTGCTATCGGCTTGATCGAAGCTTAACCAGGCGATGCCTTCAGCATCACGTTCAACATAAATATGTCGATACATTTGTCTTTGACTTTCCTTTTTCTGACTAGACATTGATATTCTCCAGTAACATCGCGCCACCTTGACCACCACCAATACACAAGGATGCAATACCTCGTTGAGTGTTCGTCCGTTGCAAGGTCTTTAATAAATGAAAAACAATCCGAGCACCACTGGCACCCACCGGATGACCTAAGCTAATACCACCGCCATCAATATTGAGACGTTCTGCTTCAATTTCGCCTATCTCATTTCGCCGACCTAATTCATTTTTACAGAATTCTTTATCTGCCATCGCCCGTTCACAAGCCAATACTTGTGTGGCAAAGGCTTCATTAATTTCCCAATAATCAATCTCGGCTATATCGAGTTTATTATTTTTCATCAATGCAGAAGACGCATAAGCAGGACCTAGTCCCATTTGTGACGGCGACAAACCCACCCATGTACAATCAACTATACGTCCTAAGGGTTGTAGTTGATGTTTTTCAACAGCAGCTTCACTAGCTAGTAATAACCATGAAGCACCATCGCTTACTTGGGCACTGTTACCAGCTGTTACTAAACCGTGTTGGCGATCAAATACTGCTCTAAGTTTGGCCAGTGCTTCAGGATTACTATCTGGACGCACGCCATCATCAGTATCATATATGTTACCTTTTTCATCATAGATGACTTCTATTTCATCCATGTTTCCGGATTCATGTGCTGCCGCTAAACGTTGATGACTACGTGCAGCATAGGCATCCATCTCTTCTCGGCTAATATCAAATCGATGCGCTAATATTTCAGCGGTTCTACCCATTGATAAACCAACAACTGAATCTGTTAAACCTAGTATCAATGCAATCACCGGTTTTAAATGCCCTGGTCTTAAACTAGAAAGTACAGCAAGTTTTTTAGGAATACTTCGCGCCATATTTAAGTCGCTTAAGAAATTAACCATTTGGCTATTCAACATAATGGGCGCATGACTCATGGCTTCAACACCACCGGCAAGTATTATTTCTGAATCACCATCAGCAATATTACGAAAGGCACTATCCACTGCTTGCATACCCGAACCACAGTTGCGTTGTACCGTCCAGGCAGGAACGTGATCACCACAACCTAAACGCAAGGAAACAATACGAGCGATATTTGCTTCTGTTGGCGCAGGCATAACACAACCAAGTATAACTTCATCAAGTTGCTCTGCTTCAAAAGGCTGACGCAACATTAAAGGCTGTGCTGATTTCAATGCTAGGTCGGCAGCGACAAATTTACCCGGCCTGCCACGCGCACGTAGAAATGGTGAGCGTGCACCATCAACTATATAGACGGGACGTTTTTTAGGTTTCCTTGTTGTCATCTTTCAACTCCATTTTTATAGGGGCATCTAAAAATAGTAATTTTTTCGTGAGAGCAAGAAAACACCGCGCGCACGACTGCATGGACGCAGGAGGTAGAGCAACGCCGAGAGCCGTTGCCGAGCTGACGCAGCTTACCATGAATATTTTATAAGGAACGGCATATAAATCGCGGATAAAGTGCATTTTTAGATGTGCCCGCCTGAGTATTCTTCTGGTGCAAAGTGGTCAACTTGTATTACTTTCATTCTGGCCTCTATAGCAACGCGTATTGATTCTGCTTCTTCTGAATTTACTACATCGGCAGCAAGTGCTGCATCTAGATCATCATTAGCAATAATGCCGTCACGTCTTGCCTGTTTAATTTTTTGTTCTGCTGCTTCACTGGTAACAGCAAGATTAAAAGCCTTGTTCAAATCATATAAAGCTTGACCGTCTTCTTCTGGAAAATAAATTCCATCTATTAATCTTTCTCGTACTGGAGTCGGATTTAATACTAGTTGTGTAATTTGATGATCGAGTTTATCCGATGCTTGTTTATAACTGCGACCAAATGGAAAGCAAACTCGTTTTAAAACAAATCCCGCCGTGCATGGCAGGTTATTAGCAAGTGCATAAAGCGCTTCCTGTGCATGGTAAGCGTTGTAGCTTATTACCCATTGCAAAAGAAGCTTTTCATCATCCGGACGACCATTGTTTTCAAAATGAGCAATAGTTGCTGTGCCTAAATATAAATAACTTAAGGCATCACCTAATCTTGCTGATACACGTTCGCGTCGTTTTAATTGGCCACCGACTATGGTTAATACTAACTCTGTTGAAAAAGCCAAGGCTGCTGATAAGTGCGACATGGTTCTTTTTGTCGCATTATTTTTACAAAGAAGTGTATTCGTTAGACCCAGTACAAAAGCACGTGCGCCACTAACCAGAACATGCGCTACATGACGTGCTAATGTTTCATCAAATTTATCCAGACCTTCTTCGCCTTGGTTGACGGCTAATATTTCATCCATTAAACAAGGGTGACAACGCATAGCACCTTGACCAAAAATGATCATGTTTCTTGTAAGTATGTTTGCACCTTCGACTGTAATAGAAATTGGCAAAGCTTGATAAATGCGCATTAAATAATTTGTTGGGCCGAGCATAATGCCTTTGCCACCGTGAACATCCATAGCGTCATTAATAATATCGCGCAT
>DUBV01000095.1 GCA_012960105.1 Thiotrichaceae bacterium
TCTTCTAAATTCATATCTGTTTATCCTTTACCCAGTTTAGGGTAATAATAAACAGTTACACAGTTTTAGTTACAGGCTCCTGCTTCTACGATTTAGTGTCGTGATAAGATGTCTACTTATGAAGAACTCAATTTGGTTTTAATCTAAATCGTTTCGACACTGTTTCGTCCTGATTCTTTTGCAAGATATAATGCCTTGTCTGCGTTTTTAACTAATTCATTTGGTTTCATTAATCCCAAAGGTATTATGGAACTAACACCAACACTGATAGTGACTTCATTTGATACATTTGAAGATTCGTGAAGGATATGGAGCTTTTCTACTGCGACTCTACAATTATTTGCCATATCTAAAGCATCGTCAGTATTTGGTAATATTATTGAGAATTCCTCGCCACCATATCGTGCGACAAGGTCAGCGGGTCGATTAAAGAGCGAGTATAATGTTTGCGAATATGCTTTAAGCACACATCTCCAGCAGAATGCCCATAATGATCATTAAATTGTTTAAAATTATCGACATCAATCATGATTATTGTAATAGGTAACTTTTCTCGAAATGCGCGCATCCATTCCTTTTCCAAATAATTATCGTAATATCTTCTATTCGCAATTCCAGTTAGTCCATCAGTTAATGAGATTTGTTTAAGCTTCTCATTTGCTTCACTGAGCTTCTTGGTTTTTTCTTGAACCAGCTGTTTAACGACAATAGAACGCTGTGAAATCAAATACAAATAAGTTGTTACAAAGATAACGATAATTAGTCCAGAACCAAAAAACACATAAGGCAGAACACTTCTACGTTCAGAAATGTATCCGACAGTCGGTGTGGCCACAATATTCCATGTTCTCCCGGCAAACTCAGGTAATTGTTTATGGTATTCAAACTCAGCCTGTAGTTTTTCATCGACAGATGATTTATGGATATGAAGAATATTATCAATAACGGGTGCTGCTTTATCAACCAGCGACATATTTATTCCCAAAGTAGAAGTGTGAAGAATCGATTTGTTAAAAATATCACCGATTCGATATACACCTATTATGAATCCACTAATATTGTTACGACGTTTTTCAACAGTATTAGGCTGACCATGGTATATCGGAAGAAAAGCAAGAAATCCTTTTTGATTAGATGTCTCTTGCACAAGCGTCATACTGCCCGTTGCCAATAATTTTCCTGTGTCGCGAGAAAGTTTTAACGTTTCAAGTCTGCTTGGGTTTGAGGCAAGATCAAATCCAAAAGCTGTTTCATTTCCAGCTAAAGGCTCCACATAATAAACAGTATAGTATTCTTTTCGAGTCTGAGCGCGAATCATTAAACCTTGTTGTTGACGTTCGGTTATTTCGAAATCAGGAAATTCCTGCTGTCTGGTCTTTTCGTATGACTCTCGTTCTTGAGCTAACACTCTCGGAATCCATTCAAGCGCTTGAATATTGTTATGCCTGACAAGTATATTTTTTGTTACGCGCTGAAACTCAACTGAAGTAGGTGTTTTTGAACTATCGAAGAGAACTTTTAGATTATAAAGTGCCTCAAAGTTAAGTTTAATCTCTCTATCAATTGAGGCAGCATTATCGTCAACATCATTTTTTAAATTATTGTAAATCGCTTTCGACTCAATATCATAAAACTTCAAACTTAGAAATGTAATTGTGCTGATTCCTATCAATGCAAAAATGAGAGCTAAAATATAGGATTGTTTGTTCATATGTACTTCGCTGTATTCTTTATCTTGATAAACAGTGCATTGGCTTTCTGAAATTTGCAAACCAGCATGCGCCTTCGCGGGTTCAAATCCCACCCTCTCTGCCATTTCAGATAACTTTCCGCTGATCTGTT
>DUBV01000096.1:0-256 GCA_012960105.1 Thiotrichaceae bacterium
GCTGTTAGGAATATGCTTTTATGAAACCTATAGTTCAACATTCATCACGAGAAGGCTTTGTAATTGTAATTACGTTGGTATTGTTACTGGTGATGACCACTATGGGTATTGGTTTATTTTATGAAACTAAAAAAACAGCAAATCAAGTAAGATCAAATAACAACAATAGTGAAACGCTCTATTCTGCAGAGTCTTGCATTGCTGAAGCTAAACGTTGGCTAAATACGGAAAGAGAGACTCGTACCCCATGTGAAAG
>DUBV01000096.1:437-1840 GCA_012960105.1 Thiotrichaceae bacterium
AGAGGTACGATGTTAGTGATGATGTTGGAACGGGAGTGATAATTTCTAATATTTCTTATTACAAGATTCGTTCAAAAGCATGTGTATCTACTTCTGGTAGTTGCGACTCAGATAACCCAAATGTAACCATTGTTGAAGAAATAGTTAAAATCAATTAGAAAGGTAATGATTATGAAAAAATTTAAAATTTATCAAAATACAGTTTTATTAGTGGCTTTGTTATTGCTGCCAATGCAAACTTATTCATGGCATTGGTATTCTGGTGATGTAACTAAAGGCGCAATTATTTATAATTCAGTTGTACCTGCAAAACGCCAAATCGCCTTAGGTGTTAATAAGCATGGTCATTTAAATACGGTCACAGGGAACATTGCAACCAATGCAGGTGCAACAGGCCTCGCTTATAAGTGGCCTACAGATGGTAAATGGAAAGACGCTACGGCACCTGGGTGTTTGTGTGAGGGCTGGGGTGTGAGTGGTAATGGCTACTCTGGAACTGCAGACGTTTCTGTAGGAGGTATTAGAGGCTTAACATTAGAATCATTTGAACCTAGTATTGCCAATATTAAATCTGTAACAAAAATGGGACCCTCCAGCTCTAGGTATGCCACAACCCCTATCGCAGGTAAAGAAATATTACAAATTACCCATGATTATGGCCCTGCGCCTGAATCGCAACATATTATGTTTCAAGGTCTTGTAACTATAAGTAATATTTCTGACAAGAAAGTAACCAATGTACGATATAGAAGGGTAATGGATTGGGATATACCACCCACTGAATTCAATGAATATGTTACTCATGTTGGGGTAACGAAATCATTATCAGCTGAAAAATTACCAAAATTAATTCAAGCATGTGATGATGGATTTCAGTTGCCTGATCCTATGTCCAGTAGTTGTAGAGAGTTGGCTTTGGCATTAAAACGATGGTCATGGTATTATTCAAGAGGCGCACCAAGTACAAATTATGGGCCAACAAAGAATGTTGATTTTGAACATTCTGGTCCAGCAGATCATGGATCTTCTTTTACTTTTCAGTTTCCTGATTTAAAGTGTGGTGAATCTGTTTCGTTTATGATGTATTACGGTGTAGCGAATACGCGAGTTAAAGCGATAGAGGCTGTTAAAGCCGTTGGTGCTGATCTTTATTCATTAGGAGCATCCAAAAGCTCAAGAGATGGTATTACTTTTATTTTTGCATTTAAAGGGGTGAGCGGCGTTAAGCTGGCTACCGATTTACCACCAAAGGCTGCGACTTTACCAAGCTTGGATAGAGTGCAAGTAACTGGAAAGATTTTGGCTTATAAGGATAGGTTGTATAACACAACTTTTGAATACAGAAAAGATCAGCAGTGGAAGGGGCATTTGTATAGAAGAGATTTAATTACTGATGGCGATAA
>DUBV01000097.1 GCA_012960105.1 Thiotrichaceae bacterium
CCCGGGACGTATGGCACCCAATACAGCCTTATGTTTCTTTTTAACGGGTATTGCACTCGTCATGCTTTCCAAACCAAACAGCGTATGGCAGGTGTCTACGGGAGGTGGGTTTCTGGGGGCATTAATTTTTGGACTGGGAGTCATTGCTTTAACCGGTTACGCTGTTGGTTTAGAAACGGCTTATGGTTGGGGGGGGACCCGTATGGCCGTGCACACATCGGCTGGTTTTATATTTATCGGCGCCATCATTGCAAGCATTGCTTGGCAACGCAGAAACTCAAGCCATTTAAACATACCCTTATGGTTTCCATTGCAAGCGGGTATTGGCGTTGTAACAATCGTAATTAGTTTATGGCAAGCACTTAATTCACACAACCTGAAGTTAATAAAAAAATACGGTGAATCTGTGGATGCAGGTTTTGTTGATGATGCATTATTGATCATTGGAATTATACTTGCAGTTGTTGTTTCCTTATGTGTGTATCTTGTTCAAACAGCTAAAAATAGGCAAAAAGAACTAGAACAATCAAATAATAAGCTTGTCAATGAAATAGACGAACGTAAAGCAGCAGAAATAGACTTACAAAAAAGTGAGGAACGATTTAAAGGACTGTTTGAAAGTTCCGAAATCTCAATTTGGAATGAAGACCTTTCGGGGCCATATAAAGCATTAGGTCAGCTCAGACTGGAGGGTGTTACTGATCTCCGGCAACATTTAGAATCCAATATTCAGCTGACTAAGGAGTTGGCAGATATGGTCAAAGTAATCCGGGTGAACAAAGCGACCTTAATCCTGTTTGGTGCCGAATCTGAAAATACATTTCTGGACTTCATTTACAACTTAATTAGCGCCGCAGCACTTGATATATTTATTGATCAACTTTGCGCAATTTGGGATAAGCGTGAACAGTTTCATGCAGAAGTGAGCTTTAAAACTTTTACTGGAAAGGACATTATAGCTATCATATCTTTCCGCATACCTGAAACAGAAATTGGCTTCAATAGCATCTCCGTTAGTATCGTCGATATAACCGAGAAGAAGCGTTTATATGAAGAATTAAACGGCCACCGTCATTGTCTTGAAGCACTCGTTATTGAACGTACGCAACAATTAGAAGAAGCCAAGGGACGTGCTGAGGCGGCAAATACTGCTAAAAGTAACTTTCTGGCTAATATGAGTCATGAAATTCGTACCCCAATGAATGCTATTATTGGATTGACTCATTTGTTACAACGTGGCGACTCAACACCCGAACAGGCTCAACGTTTTGATAAGATTGCAAGCTCTTCTCACCACCTTCTCAGCCTCATCAATGACATTCTGGATATATCCAAAATTGAAGCGGGGAAATTGGTATTAGAACAATTAGACTTTCACAGAGATGAAATATTTGATCCGATTCAGATATTATTTAAAGAGCAGCTCAGAGCAAAGGGCTTAGCGATTAAAATAAATCATAATGGGGTGCCACTCTGGCTTAGAGGAGATTCAACACGTCTGCGTCAAGCCCTGTTAAATTTCGTTAGCAATGCTATTAAGTTTAGCGAATCAGGCACAATATTAATACGTGCGAAAAAATTAGAGCAACGAGATAACCTTATTTTAGTGCGATTTGAAGTACAGGATATGGGGCCTGGCATTGAGCCCAACCAATTGAGTAAACTATTCCAGGATTTTGTACAGGCAGATTCTAGTACCACACGTCATTATGGTGGCACGGGGCTAGGATTATCTATTACCCGCTGCCTGGCTGAACTCATGGGGGGGGAAGCAGGTGTTGAGAGTTGTCTTGGGCAAGGAAGTACTTTCTGGTTTACAGCCTGG
>DUBV01000098.1 GCA_012960105.1 Thiotrichaceae bacterium
GCCTGCAATAATGCAGGCTTTTTAAGGTTTTTAAACAATCTTAAAAAGAGTATTTAACGCCAATTTGAATATTAGATGACTTGGCCAATTGACCGAATTGAGTATTTTCGTCACCAAAGTACTTGTTCCACTCAACAGTTGCCTGAGTATCATCATCAATTGAAAATTCAGCATCTAAACGGTTCCATCTACCACCACCATCTTCAAGCATAAGGATATTATTCCATCTATGCTCACCTGATGCACCAAACGGCTTAGACAAGAATAAAGAATAAAACTCTTTAAACTCTTCTGCTTTATTCAAGTTATTGGTCAGACTCATTGTTGCCATATCTGCAGTATATTTCCAATTTGTGCTGTTGATATCGCCATCATTCACGTAATCTAAATTTACATCTTGAATAAACTGGACAGACACCATCATATTTGTCATTGCTGTAATATCAGCACCTAACACATACTTGAAGCGATTTCCTTTTTTCATTTCCACAGAACTAACCAAGAATCCATGATCTAAATCCCTTCCTGTTGAATCTTTACGAGTAACAACTGGAGACATTACATCTTGTTGATATAAACCCTCACCACGTAATACTACGGCACCCAATGATGTGGTTTCGATTGCAGTATCAAATGATCCGCCAATTTGTGTAATTGGGTTTAACTTTTCTGTCATTTTTAGGTTTGCTCTTTCAGCTGCAGTAGTAGTAGATCCTGTTGTCACCGTACCGCCAACATCATTTGTCGTGGCACCAGAAGCCAATTCAGCCAAAACCACTGAAGCAATATTTACTTGGCCGTTAAAATTACCAGCAACATTCACTAAGTTCTCATGAAGTTTTGTTCCGTCTGCTTTTTCCCACTGCATATCAACATATGGATTTGTATCATTACCCCTAATTAGATTAAAAGAGTAATTCATACCATCAGGTGTTGTATTTTTATACCTTAGAGCTAATGTCGGTATTTCTTCATGATCAACCACATAAGATGTTGTCATGTCAACGAAAGCATCGAATGTTTTAAATGAAGCTTGCGACATATACTCAAACATAGAATTTGCATTAGTTACATCCCATGCACTATTTCCAGTGCCTTTATCAATAACATTTTGCCCCTCTTGTACGTTACCACCTGCCTGACCACCGTCTGCAAGTGTATTATGAGCTATATTAGCTAAACACGAAGCATTTTCATTAGCTTGTAAACCGCCAGTACATACCGCTTGAAAGCCAGTATTTTGACCATTAACAAAGTCGAGTACTCTAGAGCCACCTTGACCTGTTAAACCTGGCATTCCGAAACCGTCTGTAGCTACTCCATCAAAAGCAGCGGCAACTTTACCGAGTGCAGGTGCGACATTTAAAAATCCGTTAACTTGACCTGTAATCGTATCAGCACCTTTCATGATAAACGCATGACCCTGATCACTAATATTATGAGAAGCAGATCTAGTAGCTGATTCATTACCCATACCAGCAAAATGACTCGACTTACCTTCTGACACAATAAACTGCCAATTACTGCCATCAGCAGCATCGTTTTCAACGTTTAACATCCATATTGGAATACGAGAATCTTCCATTTGATTTTGTGCCATCTCCGAATAATCTGTTGGGTTAATTGCATCTAATAATTTCATGCCATCAGCTGTACCCCACACAGTTTGTTGTTTACCAATACGTGCCGACCAGCCCAAAACCTCTGTGTCAATATAAGCCTCACGAAGTGCATCGCGCTGAGTGTATGACTCATTACCGTCGTAATCACCCGTACCTTTACCATCATTAAATGCATTAAGCTCTACGTGATATGC
>DUBV01000099.1:0-1560 GCA_012960105.1 Thiotrichaceae bacterium
TTCTGACTTTTAAACCATTTATAATGTAATCTTGTTTAAGAAAATCATTAAAAACATTAGTCACTGTGCCCAATGCAACATTTGCCTCGGCCGCAATCTCTCGGTATGTTTTCCTAACTAAGTCGGGGTTACACAACAAGACAAATATCACTTTTAATCCCGCAGCGGTTGTAAAAGCACGATTTTCATTTGGTTCTATAATTTCATTTTTGCCAATCAATTCATTACGATTGCCCTTAATATAGATATATAGGGGATCCGCTTTTATGTACGCATTGCCAGCTGTGTCTATATATTGAACACCAGCTTCTTTTAACTTCTCGCCCATATTCGGATTGACGTAATCTGCGACCAATATTCCTCGCATAGGTAAATGATTGAACCGATTTATCAGCGCACCGACATTCGCCTGAGGGGTCCACTTCTTTATTTCTGCAGCAAACTGCAGCGGCTTATAGTCCGTAAGCTCAATCACGGCATCAATCTCAACACGATGATTTTTATAAGTATTTTAATTTATTTCTAGGCGCAAGCCGGTCTCACGCTGTACGACCCCGCATGCTTCCTGAATAATTTTTTGCTCATTTACATTCATCATAAAAACGATTATATGTACAAATATTATGTTTGTACATTAATAATGAACAGATATTAAATTTGTACATATAATTTTTATATATTTTCGTTGAATGTGCTGTTTTGAGTAATTCTGCCTGTGACATAATAAGTTTAATGGTATTACCCGATATAAACTGTAACAACTACAGCACACACAGTGTAAGGAATGTATTACCTCTTAGGTCTTAAAAGAATAAGTACCTTACGACGTAAGGTACTAGGCAAAGCACAATATCTCTTTGCTTTGTGTGTACATTTTATTTGCTTGTTCATTATTAATGAACAAATATTTTAATGATACAGACTATTAAAAGTCTTACTTCGTTGGAACGGTATTGAGAGAAAACACTTGTGGATATCCACAGGCTCCTCGGGAAATGTCATGGGCGAGCGACATGTCGCCCAATAATCATAGGAGAAACATGTAGAACTAGACCTTCTACATAAAAATTTATTAGAAATTTTCAACCTGTTAGAAGCTTCTCACCTCTGAATTGTGCAAACTTAATAATGTATTTGGTTACCCAATATCCAACCATTTACCCCTCCCCCTGTACACTCGACACATTTGGGATAATAGTTAATCTTGAAAAGAAATATCCAATCCAAGAATTCTACAATCAAATAAGATCTGGCACTTGAGTGTATAACAAACGTTTGTAGTTGGCCTTCCAAGAGGGGATTGGTACTCGAAATGATGAAGTGTTGCGTTGATCAGTTGAGGTAGCCGTATGAAGCGACCACTCGCTGTTATTAATTTACAAACTCACCCTGCCATAAAATAAATATTGCTCACAACACGTTCACAGATAAATCATAAATTCACAAAAAATAAATTTTAGGTTGGAGAGGTAGTTCCTTTTCATCCCCTCCCCGTTGCGCATGGAGTCCCGATGGTCCGCACGGGGTCAAAAGAGACTCCTTTTCTACGCTTTCTTATCC
>DUBV01000099.1:1570-10511 GCA_012960105.1 Thiotrichaceae bacterium
AAGAAGGTGTAATGACGGTGAAAGGAACTGACACCAAGAAGAATGAATTTAGTTCTACACACGATATAAACTTAAAATGTAGTGGCTCAGTAAATTCGTACCTTTCGATAAGTGTTAAACTACATTTATCAATGAGGCATTTACATGAGAAAACAACGAAGAAGTTTTACAATCGAATTTAAACGAGAAGCAGCCAATTTAGTTATTGAACAAGGTTATAGCCTCTCTGAAGCAAGCATGGCAGTAGGTGTTGGTGAAACAGCATTACGTCGTTGGGTTTCCCAACTTAAGTCTGAGTATCAAGGCATCACCCCTAATGGCAGTAAAGCGCTAACACCCGAGCAACAACGTATCCAGGAATTAGAATCACAGGTAAAACGCATTGAACGGGAGAAAGAGATCCTAAAAAAGGCTACCGCGCTCTTAATGTCGGATTCGATGAAGTCGTTTATTTAATCGAACAGTTAAGAGCGCGTTATCAGCAACATGAATTGTTAGCAGCCTTTGAACTTCCTCGTAGCAGTTATCAATACCGACGCAAACAGATGCATCGGGTTAATCCGGAGCGTGAACGATTGAAACGAAAGGTAAAAGAGATACACACGACGAGTCGTGGTGCGGCAGGCGCACGTTCGATATCGGGAATGCTTAAACTGCAAGGTGAATCAGTAGGCCGTTATAAAGCTGCCCGTTTGATGAAAGAAGCCGGCTTAGTGAGTAAGCAATTGAAGCGACACCGTTATCGATTAGCGAAGAAAGAATCATTAATCGTCGGGAATAAACTGAAACGACAATTTAATGTCTCTGCTGCCGATCAAGTTTGGTGTGGAGATGTGACCTATGTTTGGTCAGGGCGACGATGGCTTTATTTAGCTGTGGTGTTAGATTGTTATAAGCGTCGTGTTGTTGGTTGGGCATATTCTAATAGTCCGGATACACAGTTAACAATAACAGCACTACGAATGGCGTATGAATCCCGAGGTTGTCCGAAGCAAGTCTTGTTTCATTCAGACCAAGGGTGCCACTACACGAGTCGTGCATTTAGACAACAACTGTGGCGATATCAAATTACGCAGAGTATGAGTCGGCGTGGTAATTGTTGGGACAATGCGGTGATGGAACGTTTCTTTCGAAGTTATAAGACGGAATGGATGCCTTATGAGGGATATTCGAGTTATGCTGAAACGGCATCTGACATTGCTGCTTATATTAAATATTATAATTACCAACGTGGTCATAGTTATAATGGCTATATGACTCCAGCACTGGCTGAAGCTGTTTAGAAAAACCTATCGTGATGTACGGAAAGACTAAGCCACTACAAAAAGTTAGTATGTAAAAGTAGATAGTTAGCGGGGCACAACGCCCCACTAACGAAAATAAACTATTATCTGTTTGTCGGCTTTATTAACTTAACTTGCTTAACAACAACACAAGCAGAACTGGCTGCAATTCTAGATTCTAACAATTTTTCATAAAGACCTTCGCCGCGTTTATTGTCTCTGAAAAAAGAACCCTTTTCACCAGGCATTTTTTTATTTCTTTCGAAAGTAACACCTTCTTCATAATCACTGAATGTCATTGCCGTTCTAATAGCATCATACCGACATGTACAAGTGTATAAGTTTTCATCGGTCTGACCGCCAAGTTCAGACATACAATTTAATGAATAACGGACAGTTTCATCAGTTGGATATTCATCTGCTAAAACAGAACATGTTCCGAGCAAGAATAAAGTAATACCTGTAAATAATTTCTTCATTTGTTATCTCCTAAATTTGTTATCTATTAATAATATTTTATGTAATTCGTTTAGTCTGAAGTTATACAATTTAGATAACTTCATTTTCATAAGTTGCATCATCCTTCAAATATGGAGCAATTATCTCCATTAGCCTATCGATATTTCCTTTATTAGCTTCAATCACCTGACGGCCTTTTTCTCCAATATTATGTCTACGGTTAGCATCTGCCAATAGTACACAAATTTCATTTGCTAATTCCAGTTCATTAGAAACAATAGCAAGCGCATCTTCTTCCAAAAGCAGATCTGTAATTTCCGTAAAATTATAAGTATGTAAACCCGAAATAACGGGTAATCCTAAGCTTGCTGGCTCCATCATATTTTGCCCGCCCGTTTTTACCAAACTTCCACCTACAAAGGCAATCTGCGAAGCCGCATAGTGTAATTGTAATTCCCCCAAAGTATCTAGGAGATATACATTATCATCTCGGGAAAAACTCTTTTGTTCAGTGCGTTTAATATATTTAACTTCTGCTATATCACACAACAGAGTCACTTTATTTACTCGGTCAGGATGACGAGGAGCAAGAATTAAAATCGTATCTGGATATTTTTCTAATACTCTTTTATGAGCACCTAAGACTATTTCTTCTTCCCCTTCCTGTGTACTGGCCGCAATCCAAACAGGTCTATTGACAGAAAAATATCGTTTTAATGACTGTGCTTGTTCGGTAATACTATGCTGTATAGAAATATCAAATTTTAAATTCCCCGTAACATAGACCTTACTCTTATCAGCACCAAAAGAAATAAAACGTTCAGCATCATTTTTTGTTTGAGCAGCAATAACATCTACCTTCATCAAAGTTTGCTTCATTAACGAGGATACCATTCGATAACCTTTTGATGACTTTTCGCTCAAACGTGCATTAATAATCAATATAGGGATATCTGAACATTGACAAGCATAATAAAGGTTCGGCCAAATTTCCGTTTCCATGGTTATCAATATCGAAGGTTTAATAATATTCAAAAAACGTTTAACCGAATAAGGTAAATCATAGGGTAAATAAAGATGCTTAATAATTTTGTCAAAATGTTGTTCTAGGGTAACTGCACCCGTTGGCGTTACTGTCGTGACGATAATTTGATAATGAGAATACTGATCAAGCAAACGATTTATTATTGGTGTTGCCGCATTAACCTCTCCGACAGAAACAGCATGTATCCAAAGCACTGGTTTATTAAAGCTAGTCCATGAAAAAAAACCGAATCTCTCCTGCCAACGAATTCGATAAGCAGGATTTTTTAAACCCAGCCAAAAAAGTCTTAAAAGAACAAAAGGAACAAGTAAGTAAACTATTAAAGTGTAAAGTAACCGCACAGCTTTCGACTACCTTAGGTTAAAGGTTTCACAGAATTAAGATCATCCAAATATGAATTAACACCTTCTTTTAATGACGTAAACTCATACTTACAATCTATTGCGCGTAGATTAGTAAGACTGGCTTCAGTAAAACTTTGGTAACTTCCTTTCAATGCATCAGGGAAAGGGATGTATTTAATGTTTCCTTTCCCATGCCATTCAACAACAAGTTTGGCGATATCATTAAAACTATTTGCCATGCCGGTACCAACATTAAAAACACCGGTTGCTTTAGGATTATCCATCATCCATAAATTCACATTTACAATATCATCAACAGAAATGAAATCTCTCAATTGCTCGCCATCAGCATAACCATGACTTCCTTCGAACAATTTCAATTCACCCGTTTCTTTTATCTGATTATTAAAATGAAAGACAACACTCGCCATACCTTTTTTATGAGCTTCTCCTGCTCCATAAACATTAAAGTAACGTAGACCAACTACTTGCGATTTAATATCCGCTCTCATTCGTCGGACATAATTATCAAACAATAATTTTGAATATCCGTACACATTAACAGGAAATTCATTATCAGGTTCTTCAGTAAATTTTGTATTAACGCCATACACGGCAGCACTTGAGGCATAAACAAAAGGGATCGAGCGTTCTAAACAAAAATGAAGCAACTCTTTGGAGTAAGAATAATTATTATCCATCATGTATTGCCCATCCCACTCTGTCGTTGTCGAACAAGCACCTTGATGAAATACAAATTCAAACTCATCACATAATGGATCACGTTTTTCTATTAGCCGTCTGAAATCGGTTTTATCCATATAATCAGCAATGTTGTTTATGACCAGGTTTTCAAACTTTTTACCATCACTCAAATCATCAACAACAAGAATATCTTCACGACCAAGTTTGTTTAAGCCGGCAACAAGTTGACATCCTATGAACCCAGCTCCACCCGTTACGACTATCATATTAACCTCTAATTATTGTCTTTTATTTTTTGCAGCATTGCCGATGTGGAACAGCCATCTTCAAAAGGTAAGATAACAACTTCTCCGCCAGCATTTTTTACAAATTTTGCGCCTGCTATTTGTTCTTCAGTGTAGTCTCCACCTTTAACTAAAATGTCCGGACTAAATAGTGAGATCAGATCTTCTGGCGTGTCTTCATTAAACGCGACTACCCAATCAACACATGCCAATGCAGCTAAAACAGTCATCCTGTTCTCTGCGGGGTTGATTGGTCTTGAATCACCTTTCAATCGTTTTACCGACTCATCATCATTAACAGCAATAATTAAACGGTCACCTAATGATCTCGCTTTGATTAAATAATTAATGTGGCCAATATGCAAAAGATCAAAACAACCATTGGTCATGACTATTTGCTCACCATTGCGTTTCGCCTGATTGATTACTTGTAGTACAGCATTACTATCCATCGATATAGATGATTGATATTTATTCGTGCTCGCGCCATTAAGTTCATCGATAGTCACCGTTGCCGCACCCAATTTCTCTACGACTAAACCTGCTGCGGTATTAGCTAATGCTGTCGCTTGTTCAAATGTTGAGTCACATGCTATTGCTGCTGCCAAAACAGCAATCACGGTATCCCCTGCACCCGTCACATCATAGACTTCATGTGTTTCAGCTTTAAGATGTAGCGCCGGCCGATTTTCTCGTAGAAAGGTCATACCTTTTTCACCACGTGTCACTAACAAAGCATCTAACTGTAGTTTTTTACAAAGTTGGCCGCCCTTCTCTACCAGGATTTGAGTCGACTTACATTCACCAACAATAGCTTCAAACTCTTTTAAATTAGGAGTGATTATATTTGCCTGATTATAACAACTGAAGTCAGTCGATTTAGGATCAACTAAAACCGTGACACCTTTCTTCTTTGCATGTTTGATCAGTGTTTGTACTTTATCCAGACATCCTTTTGCATAATCCGAAAGAATAACGACATCAACTGATTCAATTAATTCCAAATATTTCTCAATGAGGTGTTCGGTATCGAGACTGTCTGTTTCATTTTCATAATCGAGACGAATCAATTGTTGATGTCGACTCAGAACACGTTGTTTAGTAATGGTTGAAAAATCATCTTGATGTACGAAATGACACTCAACTCCTTTTTCAATGAGGATTTTTTCTAATCGCGTCGCTGACTCATCGTTTCCGGTGATACCTAATAATTGAACAGAAACGTCCAAAGATGAGACATTTACCGCAACATTTGCTGCTCCACCAGGACGTTCTTCCGACTCTTTAACACGGACAACGGGAACAGGCGCCTCAGGTGAAATACGATTGGTTTCACCATAGATATATTGATCAAGTATAATATCGCCAACAACTAAAACTTTTGCCAAATTATTAGGCTTAAAAACGATTTCTTGCATTACTTTAATGAGTACTTATTATTTAGGTAAATACGAGGAATTTTAACACACGATAATTGTCATAGTATTCAATATGTTGGTTAAAACGCATCTATTTTTACTTTATACGCTGATTAGTACGTCTGTGTGCCTCGCTGCCGACGAAATACCGCCATTTTTCGAAGCAAACTACACGCTATATAGCAATGATACAAAAGTGGGAATTATGGAGCGACGCTTCTTTCAGCAGGAAAATGGCAACTATACCTTTCGTTCAGAAAGCAAAACTACCGGTTTTATCGCGCTTCTAAAAAAGGTTCTTATTATTGAAGAGAGTACCTGGAAATTAATGGACTCTCATTTCACTCCGTTAAATTACACTTATCACCATATCAAAGGTAAAAAAGAAAGGGATGCTGAGATTAAGTTTGACTGGGATAAACAACAGATCACAAACCGCGTAAACGAATCAACTTGGACTATGCAAACCCAGAAAGGGATTCAGGATAAATTACTTTATCAATTAACCATTATGTCTGATCTTAAAGCGGAACAGACCCCAGAAAACTATGCTGTCGCCGATGGTGGTAAAATAAAACAATACAAATTCATACGCATAGCCGATGAAATATTAAAAACTCCATTGGGTGAATTTAATACGATAAAACTAAGAATGCATAAATCCAACAAAAAACAGGAAACTTTTTTATGGTGTGCTTATGATTTAAATTTTCTGCCTATCAAAGTCACCAGCACCGAAAAAGATGACCGCTTATCGACGGCCATTATCAAATCAATTACAGGTTTAGGGCTAAAGAAGAACTAGAGCCTTTAATCACCGTAAACTAATTTGTTTAATGATTTCGTCTGGCGGCAAATAACCAGGAAGATTCCTGCCATTTTCCAAATAAATGGATGGCGTTCCACGCACACCCAGCTTGCGACCAAGCTCATATTGTTCTGCAACAGGATCATCACAGGTTTTTACTTCAATTGATTCTCTATTTTTTGCTGCCGTTAATGCTTTTTGTTTATCTTGAGAACACCATACATGACTCATTTCCTTTCCTGTAGCTGAGTCTACACCTGCTCGAGGATATGCCAGATAACGTACGCTTATACCTCTTGCATTGAGTTCAGGAACATCACGGTGAAGTTTTCGACAATAACCACAATCAATATCGGTAAAAACATATATTGCATCTTTGGCATTTTCAGCAGCGAATTCAATATAGTCATCCTTTTTAATAGCATTAAGATACTTAACGCGGGTACCAGCCTGAACATCTTTTGTTAAATTTCTTCGTTTATTGACATCAAGTATTTCGCCTTTGATAATATAATTACCATCTCGCGTCATATAAATAACATCTGAACCAATCACCACCTGATAAATACCTTCGATAGGAGTCGGGGCAATACTGTCAATTTCGACATCCGGCAAAAATCTGGAGATGGCCACACTGAGTTCTTTTTTTAATGAATCATCAGCGATAACGGCTGATGAGAGAAAAATGCCAAGTAAAAATATCAACTTAAACTTCATATGTACTCCAAAGTGCTAATTCTGTTAAATAATCTAGATAACTACATTTATATCAGACAATTATACAGAGAGTCTGTTCCCTTACAGTAAAATTATTTTCATAGCCTGTATATAAAGATTCGATGTGCCGTTTTTTCCATGATAAAGTCTCAAGTAATCGATATGAGTCTATAAAAAACGGATTTGTGATGAATAACACAGTAATAACACAAAAGTCAGAATCCAAGCTAGATCTTAGCTATATCCTTGATCTACTTGAGAAAGATAAGTTAATTAAAGCGCAACAACGTGTACAACTTGCGAATCTCAGCGTAGACCAAACAAAAAATCAACTTCACCCATTAATATCGGTTGCAGAACAAGGCTGGCAATCATCTACCTCCCCTAGTTACCCACTAAGTCTCGAGACTCTTACAAAATGGTTCGCTGAAAAAATAAATCATCCTTATTTACGAATTGACCCATTAAAAATAGATGTGGGAAAAACGACAGCTGTCGTATCTCAAGCTTATGCATCAAAATTAAAAATATTGCCGGTAGAAGTAACTAAAACAGAAGTCACTATTGCTACATGCGAACCGTTTATTACTCACTGGGAAAGTGAACTGGCTCATATTGCTAAACTAAAAATTAAACGCGTTATGATCAACCCAAGAGATCTTGAGCGTTACTTAGTAGAATTTTATGGTATCAGCAAATCAATCATCGGTGCTGTAGATAAAAGTAAAAATGACTCTATGTCACTGATACAAAATTTTGAACAATTGGTTCAAGTTGGAAAAGCAGGAGAACCTGATGCCAACGATCAACATATAGTTAGCATTGTCGACTGGTTATTACAATTTGCTTTTGAACAACGAGCCAGCGATATACATCTGGAACCAAGAAGAGAAAAAGGCCGTATTCGCTTTAGAATAGATAGTGTTTTACATGTCGTACACGAATTACCTGTCATTTTAATGGGAGCCATTACTAGTCGACTAAAGTCATTAGGTAGAATGGATGTTACCGATCGTCGTCGCCCTCAGGATGGTAGAGTAAAAACGATAACGCCTTCTGGCAAAGAAGTTGAAATGCGTTTATCAACGATGCCAACTACGTTCGGGGAAAAACTGGTAATACGTATTTTTGATCCTGACATGTTGGTTAAAAGTTATAAACAACTAGGCTTCACTCAACACGACCAAACTCAACTAAATGACATGCTGGATAATCCACACGGCATTGTTCTGATTACTGGTCCAACCGGTTCAGGTAAAACAACAACGCTATATTCAGCTCTTAATCAGATTGCCAAACCTGAAATAAATATTTGCACGATTGAAGATCCAATTGAAATGGTTGAGCCTCAGTTTAATCAATTGCAAGTACAGAAGGCTATCGATGTTGATTTTGCCTCTGGCGTCAGAACACTACTTAGACAAGACCCAGACATAATAATGATCGGCGAAATACGTGACCAGGAAACAGCCGATGTTGCTATTCAAGCGGCACTTACAGGGCATCTCGTCTTATCCAGCTTACATACAAATGATGCCCCATCCGCTATCACTCGTTTAATTGATATCGGCATGCAGCCCTTTCTTTTAAACGCAACAATACAAGGCATCGTTGCACAAAGGCTATTAAGAACATTGTGTGTTCATTGCAAAGAACTCATTCCTACAGATAAACAAAGCTGGCAAGACTTTGCTAAGCCAAACAAATTAAAAATGCCTCCTAAAATATGCAACCCAGTTGGATGTGATGAATGTCGTCACACCGGATATATGGGCAGAATAGGCATCTATGAAATATTAACAATGAATCAAATGTTACGAGATAACATCAACTCGCATACAGATCTGAATACATTACGTGATATCGCTTTAAAAAGCG
>DUBV01000100.1 GCA_012960105.1 Thiotrichaceae bacterium
ATACTTTATTCGAGTTCTGTATTTCATTTTTACACTCCATCTTTTTATTCTAAAGATAAAGTGTTGCGTCGATCAGTTGAGGTCGCCACTGAAAGCGGACGTTCGGATGTAATTAATTTTCGTTTACCAACTGTTTTCTTCACCAGGAATAGGACAGGCCTATTGACAACGAATCAGAATCAAGACCGGTTGATTCCTGTGTGCGAGTACCAATATATTTAAAGCTGATACCCGAGCGACGGTTTATAGGATAAGCAAGACTGAATGCCCAACCAATATCCTGCATTCTATTATCACTGCTGATTCCATTGACACTGTTTTCCCCACCATAGTCATAACCAAAGCCTGCACCGACCCAAAACCCTGGTCGAAATGTGTGTATGAGATTCCCACGAATAACGAGTAATGGATCCTGTTCCAATGTATTGCCGTTAAAGAACTCATCGTTCTCTGTGAAGAATGCCAAGTCAGTTGTCACTTCTGCTGTCCACTTTCCTCGAGTGTGAGTGACGCCTAATTGAGGTCGGAAAGTAAACCGGTTTTTACCCAAATTAATCAGTTTATCCTCTTTGTAATCACCCGTGGGGAAGCGCATCACCAGTGCCATTCCGACGATGGTTTCAACGTCCACGTTGGAGCGGTAAGCTCCAAACTCCTTGTCGCTTAAAGGCGGTGCGCCGTACAGATTGATCGCAAATCGTAACGATGTGTCCGATAAACCATTTCTTGAGGCTGAGGCTGGAACACCATCCACCAGTCCTGTCCATTCACCATCGTGATAGCCTTGTGTGAGATCAATACGTGCTGATTTATCAAATAACATGAACGTGTGAATATATTTGCCAGCCACGGTATGTAACTTCATTTCCACATCTTCCAATCTGGTTACAGGGTTAACAAGGATATCGGCTTCGGTATAAGCATAACCTACACCGGCAAAATTGGTTCCCATAGGCAGATGAGCCCATCTCCGAGGTTCAAATTCCAGGGCAAAACAGGGAAGCATCAGACTCTTGGCTAATAAACCACCAAGTAAAAACCAGTTCGAAAGATTAAATAAAGCTTTCATCGATCCTATATACAAGTACTCATTCTGCTACTCCTCATCCGGAATCAACCATGATAAGTCAGTGACCTGTACCCCGTAAAACGGACACGGACTATGCAACCTGTTCTTCAAACTGGGAGGGTGAAATATTTCCCAGATGTGAATGCCTGCGTCTGCGATTATAAAACCCTTCTATAAACATAAACAAACTCATTCTTGCTTCCTCAATATTGTTATATCTTTCATGGTTAACGTGTTCAGTCTTTAACGTACCAAAGAAACTTTCAGCAACCGCGTTATCCCAACAGTTACCTTTACGACTCATGCTAATGGCCGTGCCTGATAAAACCTCTTCCAATTCTTCTGAGACATATTGGCTACCTCTGTCTGAATGAAACAGCTTGGGTAAACAACCACGATTATGTCGCGCCAGCTCAACCGCCTGACAAACGAGTTCCGCTTTCATGTGCTCCGCTAACTGCCAACCAATCACCTGCCTTGAATACAGGTCAATAATAACGGCGAGATAAACCCAGCCACCCTTTGTCGCAATATAGGTAATATCACTGACCCACACGGCATTTGGCTTATCAACCGTAAACTGGCGGTCTAACACATTATCTGCAACCGCTTGACCATGACTGGAATCTGTCGTTACCACAAATGCTTTATGCTGCTTAGGATAAATACCATTTACCTGTTTTAACCGTGCCACTCGCTTATGGTTAACCGGTTTACCTAAGTCACATAAATCATCCGTCAGACGTCTCACACCATAGGTGCGCTGACTATCAACAAAACATTGCTTTAGTTGTTCCAGCAACTGCTTATTTTCAACTTGTCGATGACTTTTTGGCCTACTTCGCCAATCATAAAATCCACTTTTAGACACCTGTAAAACCCGACACTGCAAACTGATATCAAATTCGTCATGCTCTAAAATAAACTGGTACTTTATGCTTGGTGCTGAGCGAAGTAGGCTGCCGCTTTTTTTAATATTTCACGCTCCTGCCTGAGCTGTACCACTTCTTTTTTCAGTGCTGCCAGTTCCTGCTCTGGTGTCATATCATGGTGGGTTCCTAAAACTTCGCCACGATATTTACTGATCCAGTTATAAAGACAATTTTCTTTCAAACCCAGTTCACGTGCCACTTTAGCCTGGCTCCCAGTACTTGATAGCGCCATCTTTACTGCATCTAATTTATACGATTTGCTATACTTCTTATTCGACATTTGGATACCTCTCTTATCTAATAGCTTAACTTAGAATTGTGTGTCCGTTAAATGGGGTACGTCTCAGAGTTAATAATTATGTTTAAAAATATAAGGATATTGATACTTTTATATATTTTGTTAATGGTGGCTGTCGGCGGTTGGTTAAGTAAGGCAAACACGACTGATTGGGATAAGCCATTAGAAGTTGTTATCTATGCTATCAATGCTGATGGCAGTAGTACCAGTCAAAAATATATTGATAAGTTAGAAAATAGTGATTTTAATGATATCGAAGAATTTTTTCAGGGCGAAGCAAAAGCTTATAATTTAGCATTAAAAAAACCAGTCGATGTTTCGTTTGCTGGAGAGTTGAAAGAAAAGCCACCTTTGCCACCGCGTCAAGGTTCTCAATTATCAATTATTATTTGGAGTTTAAAGCTACGTTATTGGGCCTGGCAAAATGATAATTACCCTTACCCTGAAGATGTGCAGATTTTTGTTTTATATTTTGATCCAGAAGAAACAAAAACTGTTGCACATTCACTGGGGCTACAAAAAGGGCTTGTTGGTGTTGTGAATGCCTTTGCCAGTAAAAAAATGAAAAAGGAAAATCATGTCATTATCGCGCATGAATTATTACACACGGTAGGAGCGGTTGATAAGTACGATCCTAGAACCAATCAGCCTTTATATCCTATTGGTTATGCCAATCCAGAACAGTCTCCACTCCATCCTCAGAAGAAGGCGGAAATTATGGCGGGACGAATTGCGGTAGCAGAGAATAAGGCAAAACAGCCAGAAAAGTTAAAACAGGTGATTCTTGGTGAAGCTACGGCTATAGAAATCAATTGGTTAGCAATTCCTGAGTAATATTTATCCACTTTTCAGATTCTATCTGTATAATTGCCGCTTTTTGCTTGAGGCATCCCCAAAGTGACCCAGAAACTCCGTAATATCGCGATTATCGCCCACGTTGACCATGGTAAAACAACCTTGGTGGATAAACTGTTAGAGCAATCCGGCACATTAGACACCCGTGCGGCTCCAGCCGAACGTTTGATGGATTCCAATGAGCTGGAAAAAGAGCGTGGTATTACCATTCTTTCCAAAAATACAGCCATTAAGTGGAATGATTACCGCATTAATATTGTCGACACACCGGGACATGCTGATTTTGGTGGAGAAGTTGAACGTGTGCTTTCCATGGTCGACTCGGTTTTATTATTAGTTGATGCTGTTGATGGTCCTATGCCGCAAACACGTTTTGTCACGCAAAAAGCATTTGCTATGGGTTTTAAACCGATTGTGGTAATTAATAAAATCGATCGTGATGGTGCTCGTCCTGATTGGGTACTCGATCAAACGTTTGATTTGTTTGATAAATTGGGTGCAACTGATGAGCAGTTAGATTTTCCTGTTGTTTATGCTTCTGCGCTCAATGGCTATGCGGGTCTTGAAAGTGATGTTCGCGATGGTGATATGACGCCTTTATTTGAAGCCATCATTAAGGAAGTCCCTGAACCGGATGTTGATGTGGAAGGCACGTTACAACTGCAAATTTCAACACTAGATTACAATAGTTACGTTGGAATTATTGGAGTGGGTCGAATACAGCGTGGTACCATAAAAAAAGGACAGATTAGTGTCATTGATGATGACGGCAAGATACGTAAAGGGAATATATCACAGGTTTATAGTTTCCTTGGTCTGGAACGTATTGAAGTTGAGTCCGCAACAGCGGGCGATATCGTTGCCATTTCTGGGCTCGATCCATTAAGCATTTCAGAAACGATTTGTGATCCGGAAGCAGTTGAAGCATTGCCGGCCTTAACGGTAGATGAACCTACGATTAGTATGACCTTTCAGCCAAATACCTCACCGTTGGCGGGTAAAGAAGGTAAGTACGTCACTAGTCGTAATATTTGGGATCGTCTGCAACAGGAATTAAAACATAACGTCGCCTTACGAGTAGAAATAACAGAAGAGGGTGATAAATATCGTGTCTCTGGTCGAGGTGAATTACATTTATCAATTTTGATCGAAACCATGCGTCGTGAAGGTTATGAGCTTGCAGTTAGTCGTCCTCAAGTCATTGTGCATGGCGAGGGTGATGATCGAACAGAGCCATACGAAGAATTAAGCGTTGATATCGAAGCTGAACATCAAGGTGCAGTGATGGAAAAACTCGGCGAACGTCGAGGAGATCTGAAAAACATGCAACCAGATGGTAAGGGTCGGGTACGTTTGGAATACATTATCCCTGCACGTGGATTGATTGGTTTCCGTACCGAGTTCTTAACACTGACTTCCGGTACTGGTTTATTGTATAACGTGTTTGACCATTATGGTCCTTATCAGAAGACCGGTATTGGACAACGACAGAACGGTGTATTGATTTCTAATGGCCAAGGTAAAACGGCAGGATTTGCTTTATTTAATTTACAAGAACGTGGAAAAATGTTCCTTGGACATGCTGCAGATATTTACGAAGGTATGATTGTTGGTATTCATTCGCGTAATAATGATCTAGTTGTAAACGTCATAAAAGGCAAGCAATTAACCAACGTGCGTGCATCGGGCACCGATGAAAATATTGTGCTTACACCACCGATAATTATGACGCTGGAACAAGCATTGGAATTCATTGATGATGATGAACTAGTTGAAGTGACACCAAAATCAATTCGTCTTCGTAAAAGACATTTAAAAGAACACGAACGTAAGACGGCATCAAGACAAGCAAGTTAAGTAATAAAATATATAGCCGGTTAATCCTAAGGATTAACCGGCTTTTTTTTTGACTATTAATATCTAACTAAAACACTATATTCTAGTGTCGTACTGCTTTCTGCAGGGACTTCGATATGCCATTCAGCTGTTCCAGAGGCTATCTTTTTAAACTTATGACTTTCTTTCGTCATTTTCCAATCACCAGGTATCGGTTCGCGCACAACAACAGTTACCGTTTCTGATTTCGCATTCTTTATTTTTATTTCGTAAGTACTTTCATAAGCATGACTGTATTTACCAAAGGCAACGCGTTTTTCAGAATTAGTTTGTTTTTTATCAGCGGTGATATCGAAGGCATCGCCTAACTTTAAACGGACATCTTCGTTCTTAGGTGTATGGTTAATATTATCTTCGCCGATAAATTGTGCATTTCCTGATTTATCTTTTTTATAAACTCTGACTACGCCTTTAGGCATAGGTAACCCCAAACCTGATTTTTTCTTATTTTTAAATTCGACATAAACTCCGACTTTTATTTTTTGTCCAAGATTGCCGTAGCTACTTCGGTAATAGTAATTGTTTCCCTGTAACAGGAATTCTTTGGTTACTGGAACTTGTGTTGCCGTTAATAAAGACACTTGTTTGGTTTGATTGTTGGAAATGGCTGTTGGACGATTTAAACTATATAGATGGTATTCAAACAAACTCTCTTCTTGCATTGCGCTGTCTTCCATTACCATCGCTTTTTCCATACGCATGGCGGGTCCTGCTAGTTGGCGCCCGAAATCATTCTTAACGACATTCACATCGCCTGCGACTAATTGAAGTTTGGCGTTGTTATAACTCGTGCCGCTTTTATTATTTAAAGTAACCCAACCAATCAAGTCGAGTTTATTATCTTTAGCATTAAGCTCGGCAACATAATCAGCTTTCCATGATAAACCGGAAGAAAGATAACTGAGTTCGACATCCTGTGCTTTGGATGTTGCGCTATTAAGTTGAATAACAAGGGTGGGTTGGTCGCGAAGGTTTTCAGGTACTTTGTCATAGATAAGTCGGCCACGTGGATTTGTTTCTATGCGATCACCAATTTGTACAACAACGCCTTGGTTGGTGCTGAGTACAGTAGCTTGCTCGATTGTTTCCACACCCGTTGCTGGGTTCATAGTGGCGATTTTAACTTGTTTGCCGACGTATTTTTCTAATAGTTTTTGTGGCGTTAATAAATCGAAATCAAAATTTTGTTCGATAACATTAAGACCAGCATTGTTAAGGTTTCTAAGTAAAGCGGTCTCAGGACGCATTTTTGCACTAACACCGCGAAAGGCAAGAAGGTTAAAGCCTTTATCAAGTGTGATGGTACGTTGGTCTTTGATTAAGGCCAGATTTTCGTTATATATTGTTACAGCGACCGATTTTTGATCTTCTAGTGAGGTGCGTTTTTCTTCTTCAGAGGCATAAGCAGTGGATGCAAATATAACGAGTATGGCAATACTCAAAGCACGACTGATTTTTATTAAATTTATTGATTTCATTACGTTTCTCCAGTTTGTTAAACAAGTATTTTGTAAAACTTACTAACTTAAACGTATGGTGTTTGGAAAGGGGTTAATTAATTTTGAAAAAATGCAGGCATAAAAAAACCCGGATAAATCCGGGTTTTTGTGTAATAAGTTTATTAAACTTATTTTTTCTTTGCTTCTTCGTCTCTGGCTTTAACTTCTGCAATAACTTCCTCTGCCACGTTTTTAGGACAAGGATTATATTGTAGGAATTCCATTGAGAACTGACCACGACCCGAAGTAATCGTACGTAAAGTACCAATGTAACCAAACATCTCACTTAATGGACATTCAGCCTTAATACGAACACCGGTAGTACCCGCGTCTTGAGATTTAATCATGCCACGACGACGGTTTAAATCACCAATCACATCACCAACATGGTCATCAGGAGTGAATACATCAACCTTCATGATAGGTTCCATCAATTGTGGTCCCGCTTTTGGTAAGCTTTGGCGATAGGCTGCTTTTGCTGCTAATTCAAATGCAATTGCAGAGGAGTCAACCGCGTGAAAAGCACCGTCCACTAGAGTGACTTTGAAATCTAAACAAGGGAAGCCGGCTAATACACCTTTATCCATGCTCTTTTCGAAGCCACCTTTAATAGCAGGCCAGAATTCCTTAGGTACGTTACCGCCGGTTACTTTTGATTCAAACTCATAACCACTGCCTGGCTCACCCGGTTCAAGAATATAATCAATTTTACCGTACTGACCTGAACCACCTGATTGTTTCTTATGGGTATAAGAGTCTTCAAGCGTTTTGGTAATCGTTTCACGATAAGCCACTTGTGGGCTACCAACAGATACTTCTACACCATGAGTACGTTTTAAAATATCAACTTTAATATCCAGGTGTAATTCACCCATGCCTTTAAGTATGGTTTCGCCACTGTCTTGATCGGTTTCAACGTGGAAAGAAGGATCTTCTTTAATCATCTTACCAAGAGCGACACCCATTTTTTCTGATGCACCTTTATCTTTTGGTGATATTGCAATCGAGATAACCGGAGCAGGGAAGACCATAGGTTCCAATGTTGCTGGATTATCAGGATCACATAGGGTGTGACCGGTTTGTACATTCTTTAAACCAATTGCGGCAACAATGTCACCTGCTTGTGCTTTATCGAGTTCGATACGTTCTTCGGCATGCATTTCTACAATACGACCGATACGTTCAGTTTTACCAGTGTAGGTATTCAACACGGTTGTGCCTTTATTAAGCGTACCTGAGTAGACACGAATAAAGGTTAATGCGCCAAAACGGTCATCCATAATTTTGAATGCTAGTGCGCGGAATGGACCTTCAGGGTCAACGATAGCAAATTCACCTGATTCATTACCTTCTAGATCGACTTCAGGTTGTGGTTTAACCTCGGTTGGATCCGGTAGGTAATCAATAACCGCATCCAATACCATTTGTACACATTTGTTCTTGAAAGCAGAACCGCAATAGGTAGGGAAGAAATCCAGTGCGATAGTACCTTTACGGATACAAACTTTTACATCCTCAATGGAAGGTTCTTCACCATCCAGATATTTCTCCATTAAGTCATCATCTTGATCAAGCGCCTTTTCGATTAGTTTTTCGCGCCATTCTTCGATAGCGTCAGCCATGTCTTCAGGTGGTTCTTGAATTTCAAATTTGCTTGCGTCATTGATGTCGTTCCATACCCATGCTTTACGAGTTAACAGGTCAACAGCTCCAACAAATTCATCTTCGATACCAATCGGTAACACCATGACCAATGGATTTGCACCAAGTACATCTTCAATTTGTCCGACTACGCGGTAGAAATCAGCACCAATACGGTCGAGTTTGTTAATGAAAATAACACGAGCAACTTCTGAATCATTTGCATAACGCCAGTTTGTTTCTGATTGAGGTTCAACACCGCCAGAACCACAAAATACACCAACACCACCATCGAGTACTTTTAATGAACGGTATACTTCAATTGTGAAATCTACGTGTCCCGGGGTATCGATAATATTCATTCGATAATCTTTCCAGAAACAGCTTGTTGCCGCAGACTGGATGGTAATACCACGTTCTTGTTCTTGTTCCATGAAGTCAGTAGTGGCTTCGCCATCATGTACTTCACCGGATTTATGAATCTTACCAGTTAGTTTCAATATACGTTCTGTAGTGGTGGTTTTACCCGCATCTACGTGTGCGAAGATGCCTATATTTCTATACTTCGATAAGTCAGTCATGGTTCTACTCTTAAAGTTAAATTATTGAAATCGATTACAGTCCCTGCACTAAGTTTTAGAACTAGCGCTATCAAATACCCACATCTACTGGAATACCACTGAGATGACCGTTTTGACGTACAAACTGGAGGGCGGGGAGTATAAACCAGAATGGCGAATTATGTGAAATTTCAGCGACAATTTAATCGAAATTTGGCTAAAAATAAGGCTTTTAAGCGGAAAATGGGCTCGAATTAGACACCTGGATAAAATAATCGCGTTGTTCGGCCTGTCAGAAGGAGAAAACTAGTCGTATAATTGGCTAAATGCACGATATTCTCAATCGAATTGCCGACGTTTTGCTAGAAGTAGAGGCCGATTTACGTAGACATGGGAAGTGGGACGAATGTAAGCCTGATGATAGATATCTCAGTAGTAGTAGTAGCCCATTTTGCCTCGATATGCTCAAATTCGAGCAATGGTTACAGTGGATATTCCTACCAAGAATGAAAGACACGTTGGAGCAAACCAAACCGCTACCAGCGCAAAGTGCCATTTTTGAATATGCTGAAGAATGTCTGCACAAAGATGACCCTTCAACGAATAGTTTATTAAAACAACTAAAAATCTTTGATGAGCTGATCAGTATTCAATCAGGTGCATTAAGTTTAAAATATCGAGCTAAAACATAGGATATGATTTAGTAATGCCGTAACAGTTTCTTTAAGTAATCATATTTTTTTAAGGAGGATGAATATGTCGGAAATAATTATTAACCAGCTAAAAGAGTACGCAACTATTATCGCGGAAGATATGATCGTCGATAAAACCGGTTCTGAATTTACACAAGATCTACAAGACGCATTCACACGGGCAATGGATTTTTCCAAATTAATCTGTCCAGCTTGTTGGGTAAAAGAAAATCAATCCATTGTATTAAATACGGAAAGCAAATCCGATTCGACAGAATCATACGCCTGCGAAAAATGTGATTTTGATGAAGAGTTAACAGTAGAGAGTTAGCAGCGAGTCTCGCTATTAAATAAATAGTTACATTGAGTAATGGATAAGCTAGATAAAGTTGTTGCCGATGCCAAGCGAAATGCCGAGACAAGAGGGCATGGCTATCGAGAACAGGCGCTAAAGCTTTATCCCTGGGTATGCGGTAAATGTGAACGCGAATTTACACGTGAAAATCTTAGTGAACTTACCGTGCATCACAAAGATCATAATCATGATAACAATCCCCGTGATGGTAGTAATTGGGAATTACTTTGTGTCTATTGTCATGATCATGAACATGCAAAATATCTTGATGCTGATCGCGCGGAGACTAGTGCTAGTAATGAATTAGAGCGTGAGCATGCGACTAGCAAGCCATTTTCAAATTTAAAAAATTTATTAAATAAAAAATAACTTACAGTTATTTTTCAAACATCCATTTGTCCCAATAAGGCGGTGTTTCAAAATAATCTTTCATGTAATCCACAAAGCTTCTGATTTTTACCGACATGTGTTTACGGTGGGCGTAGATCAGATTAATCGGGGTTGGTTTAGGTTCGTACTTTTCTAATACGGGTGTCAGTCTGCCTGATTGGATATCAAGGCCGATCATATAAGAGGGCAGTTGT
>DUBV01000101.1 GCA_012960105.1 Thiotrichaceae bacterium
AAACGGTTCCACTTGCCGCCATTCTCTTCAAACATAAACATATTGTTCCATCTATGTTCTCCAGATGCACCAAATGGCTTAGATAAGAATAACGAGATAAACTCTTTATTTTCTTCAGCTTTGTTTAGGTTGTTTGAAATATGCATTGTTGCCTGGTCAGCTGTATATTTCCAATTAGTCGCACTAGAATTACCCACATCAACATAATCAAGATTCATATCTTGAATAAACTGAACTGATACCATCATATTAGTCATAGCTGTCATATCCGCACCTAGTACATACTTGAAGCGATCGCCTTTTTCCATCTTAACAGAGCTCACTAAAAAGCCATGCTCTAAGTCTCTTTTAGTTGAGTCTTTGCGAGTAATCACTGGAGACATTACACCTTTTTGATACAAAGCCTCGCCACGCAGCACTATCGGACCCAAAGATGCAGTTTCAATAGCGGTGTCAAACGATCCTCCAATTTGAGTAATTGTATTTAACTTCTCAATCATTTTTAGATTAGCCACTGCAATTGATGAAGAGTGATTCAATTTACCACCAACATCGGAAACGGTATCGCCTGAAGTTTCAGTAGATAATATTACTGTTGCATAAGTAGTGCCCTCATCAACTAGATTTTCATACAATCTAGTTCCATCATCCTTCTCCCATTGCATTTCAATGTACGGATTTGTGTCATTACCTCTAATCGCATTAAAGGTGTAGTTTAAACCGTCAGTTGTTGAATTTTTATATCTTAACGCAGTTGTCGGAGTATTATTATGATCAACCACGTAACTTGATGTCATATTAACAAAGTTGTCGAATGTAGAGAATGATGTGTTGTATAAATACTCAAATAACGTATCTGGATTGCTCGTACTCCAGACAGTATTCGCATTTGTTTTTCCTATTAGATTTTGAGCTTCTTGGTTATTTGATCCAGCAATCGCATTAGTACCTGCTGAAGCAGCATCTAAATGAACAATATCTGCTAAACATTGAGCATCTGAAGTGCCAGTACAAGTGGTTTCAAATGAAGTATCAACTTTATCAACATCCGCAAAATGCGCAACCGTTTCCGTTGTATAAGGTGTTAACCTTCTAGAATCTAGTGCCATTGCAGAGTTAAAAGCTCCAGCTGCCGCACCTAAAGCCGGCGCAAGATTTAAAAATCCATTAACTTTACCAGTAATTGTATCAACACCTTTCATGATAAATGCATGTCCTGCATCGCCATTAGTGTGCGATGTTGCTGCAGTCGATGAACTATTCCCTAATCCTGCAAAATTACTTGACTTACCTTCAGAGACAATAAACTGTAAGTTGCTACCATCAGCTGCATCCGTTTCTGCGTTAACCATCCATACTGGAATACGCGAATCTTCCATTTGGTTTTGCGCCATTTCAGAATAATCTGTTGGGTTGATTGCATCTAGTAACTTCATGCCATCAGCTGTACCCCAGACCACTTGCTGCTTACCAGCACGAATTGAAAAGTCATTCACTTCAGCATCTACATACGCTTCACGTAATGCATCACGCTGTGTGTATGATTCATTAGAATCATATTTACCAACACCTTTAGAATCACGCATTAAGTTAAGCTCTACGTGGTACGTAGCACCCTCTTGTAATTGATCAGCTTCGCCGTCAATATAGATACGTGCAGATGTTTCAGTTTTCATCACATCTTTACCGTGTGAATTAGCTGTTTGAGTTGATGTTGTTGCTGCACCAATACCAATGCCAGAATTA
>DUBV01000102.1 GCA_012960105.1 Thiotrichaceae bacterium
GTAGTCAAGACTGAGACATCTGCAAAAATTTATATTGATGGTGATGCTGAAGGATTAGAAGATGCAACATATCATGTAGAATTAAACCTGATGACCAATCCTAAAGGTGTTGGTGATTATGATAGTAATCAATCATACACTCAGCGTGATGCGTTACGTGAAGCTTATGTTGACGCTGAAAGAGACGGCATTTCATATCGAATTGGTAAGCAACAAGTAGTGTGGGGTACGGCTGATGGCATGAAGTTATTGGATGCAATCAACCCAACAGATTATTCTGAAATGGCACAAAATCAAATGGAAGATTCACGCATGCCGGTATGGATGTTAAATGCTGAAACTGATGCGCCCGATGGTGGCAACCTTCAATTTATTGTATCAGAAGGAAAGTCTAGTCATTTTGCCGGTATGGGTAATGAATCAACGACAGCTATGACTTCACATTACGCACTTAGTGATTCTGGTAATGCATTTATCATGAAGGGTGTTGATACTATCACTGGTAAGGTTAATGGCATATTGAATGTTGTTCCTGCATTGGGTATTGTTTCTAGGTCATTTGAGAGAGCAGGACAAAGCCTTGGTTTTGGTCATGGTGCGCTACCAGGCTTTAATAAAGCAAGTGTTGATGATTTTATGACGGATAAAGCTTCTGCTGCTAGCTTTGGTGGAATTTGTACCGACTCATCTGTTACATCTGTGTCTTGTATGGAGGCACTTGTAAACAATGCATCCACAGAAGCTGGCTCAGCACTTCAAACAACTCTTGGTGCGGCTAATAATAGTGCTCAAAACCTATTTGAAGATACAACTGCTGCCCAATGGACTGCAGGTAAAGCTAACCCAACCCAAGTATTTCATTATTTGCAACAGGCAACTTTTGCAACTTTTGGACAATTTCAAGATGTTAAATCTAAATATTTAGTTGATCATGATTCAACGCCTACAGTAGCTGCAAGGTATAAAAATACAACTAATGATGGATTGAATTATTCAGTAAATGTTTTACATGGTAATGATACAAACCCGTATATTGATACCTATTGGACAAATGGTCAAACCGGTGCTGTTCTTGAAGAAACGAGAAGTAAAACTAATGACTATGTGACCAATAATCTTGGCGATGGAACCGTAGTTGGTAACAACACTAAGAACTTTGCTATTTTTAATATGGTTGAAAAGTTAAATAAAATTACCCAGTTAGGTGGTTCATTTGACACTGCAATTGAAACGGCAGCTTTGGGTCCTGTTGTATTGCGTGGTGAGGCCTTGTATCAGAGAGATGTAATGTCACCTGTTGTTACGCGAAAAGATAGATTAGGTGTGGACTTGGAGCATGGATTCTTAGTAAAGTCTTTAAAAATGGTTCAAGGTGATCGCTTTAAGTATGTTTTAGGTGCTGATATGACCGCGTTAACTAATATGATGATATCGGTTCAATTCATTCAAGACATGAATCTTGATTACGTAAATGTTGGTAATTCAGGTACAGCAGATTGGAGATATACTGCTGATCAAGCGACAATGCACTTGACTAATAACTTAAATAAAGCGGAGAAAAATAAAGAGTTCTATTCTTTATTCTTATCTAAGCCATTTGGTGCTTCAGGTGAACATCGTTGGAATAACATTTTTATGTTTGAAGAGAATGGTGGTAAGTGGAACCGTTTAGATGCTGAATTCTCAATTAATGACGATACTCAAGCGACTGTTGAGTTTAATAAGTACTTCGG
>DUBV01000103.1 GCA_012960105.1 Thiotrichaceae bacterium
AACATAACATTATCGATCGCATTAGCGGCGGTATTCTCAAGCTCGGTGGCTTTCGCTGAAGCTGAGGTAACTGGTAAAATTGTGCATGAAAGTGCTAAATTTACAACATCTGGCATTGGTATTGGTGCTGCAACGACAGCAATTCAAACAGCTGATTCACACGGAAAGGATAACTTTAAACAAGAAACTACTGCAAAAATTTACATTGATGGCGATGCAGATGAATTACATGAAGGTGCAACTTATCACGTAGAGCTTAACTTAATGAAAGACGGTAAGGCGTTAAATGATTATGATTCTAATGAGTCGTACACCCAACGTGATGCACTTCGTGAAGCCTATGTAGATGCTGAAGTTAACGATTGGTCAATCCGTGCTGGTAAGCAGCAAGTGGTCTGGGGTACGGCTGATGGTATGAAGTTGCTTGATGCAATTAATCCAACAGATTACACAGAAATGGCGCAGAATCAAATGGAAGACTCTCGCATGCCAGTCTGGATGATTAATGCTGAGACAGATGTTGCTACTGGTGGAAGTTTTCAATTTATTTTAAGTGAAGCTAAAAAGAATAAAATTGCAGGTCTGAATGCGTCTGGCGATCAGGGGCATGCGTTTATTATGAAAGGCGTTGATAGTATTACAGGTAAAGTAGACGGATTTTTAAATCTAACTCCTGCTTTAGGTGCGGTTGCAAATACTTTCAATATTACTCCTGGATATACCAATGGAGCATTAAATGGCGCCACCGGATTGACGGTTGCTGCTTATGTTGCAGGAGGTAATGGAGGAAGTTGGAGTGGTTTAAATGATGCTGCACAAGCTACCAATAGTAATATTACCCATCTGACAGATGCAACATCTTCCGGAATTTTAGCAGCAGACTGGTCTGTTCTAAATCCAAATTCAATGTTTGAATATATGAGTAACGCCACTTTTGGAACATTCGATACATTTGTTGGTGCTACATCTTCATATGTTGTAGACAATTCAAAGGATTCGGACTCCAATATAGGCTTAAGGTTTAAAAATTCAACAGCTAATGGTGTGAATTATTCGGCAAACTATATGTATGCCTATGATGCTAATCCTTATGTGGATATTAACTGGAAAAATTCTTCTGGAGAAGTGCTAACTACAGTTTTAGGGGCTAACAATACCATTGATTTAAAAGATTCAGCGGGTTTGTATTATGGAGCATATGCAAATGATTCTGATGGAACAACAGGTGGATCGGATGATGCTGTAAATAGAGTTGCTAATCTAGAATTTAGGGAAAAGTTAAATCGAATTCAAAATTTAGGTGGTTCGTTTGATATGGCTATTGAAACTGAGGGTTTGGGTCCTGTGGTCATTCGTGGCGAAGGCTTGTACCAAAAAGATGTTATGACACCAATTCTAGATAGGAATAAATTAGGCTATGGAGATCTTCCAGGTGCACTTCAATCTGTAAAAGGTGATTACTTCAAATATGTGTTAGGTGCAGATATTACAGCAATGACTAATATGATGGTGTCAGTTCAAGTTATTCAAATTAGAAATCTAGATTTCGTTGATAACAATGTCGATGCGTCAGGTACAGCTTGTGCCTCAACCACTTCAAACTGTGGAGTATACACAGCTGATTCAGCTGTAATGCATATGAGTAACAACTTGCAAAAAGCTGAAAAAAATAAAGAATTCTATTCTTTATTCTTCTCTAAGCCATTCGGCGCTTCAGGCGAGCATAGATG
>DUBV01000104.1 GCA_012960105.1 Thiotrichaceae bacterium
AAAATCCTCTACCTACTTCTTGCATAGTGGAAAAATGGTCCTTTTCTTTAGCAATTTTTAAAAGTTCTGGTGTGGTTAGCCCACTCAAAACACCCTCTTTAATAGCATCAGTCACTCTCAGAACCTCGTATACACCCTTACGTCCCTTGTAGCCTGTTTTATTACACTTAGAGCAGCCTTTACCATAAAAAATCTGTGTTCTCGATGCCTCTTCTGGAGTAAAGCCAACTGACATCAGCTGTCCTTGTGTGACAGACTCATCCTCCGATTTACAAGCTTCACAAATTTTACGAGCCAACCTTTGCGCCACTATCAACGTTAAAGAAGATGTTATTAGGTAAGGTGCTAAACCCATATTTATCAGACGGGTAATAGTGCTAATAGAATCGTTTGTATGTAGTGTGGAGAGCACTAAGTGCCCTGTTAATGCTGCCTTAATGGCAATATCTGCAGTTTCTTTATCGCGAATCTCACCAACCATTACCACTTCAGGATCCTGTCGTAAAAAGGATCGCAGTACAGCAGAAAAAGTAAGGCCAATGTCTTCCTTAACATGTACTTGACCTATACCATCAATGGTAAATTCCACAGGATCTTCTGCAGTAAGTATGTTGATATCATCTTTGTTTATTCTTCCTAATGCGGCATACAAAGTAGTCGATTTACCGCTACCAGTCGGCCCTGTTACTAACACCATGCCTTGTGGCGCATCCACTGCATTCTTAAATGCTTGTTCATCTTCATCTAAAAAACCAAGCGTTTCTATCGTTAAAGAAATGGAACTAGTATCTAAAATACGCATCACCACACGTTCGCCAAAACTAGTAGGCAATATCGACACACGAAAATCAATTTCTTTTTCGCCAACCTGTAAGCTCATTGCGCCATCTTGAGGGAGTCGTCTTTCGGCGATATCAAGCTTTGACATAATTTTAATACGAGTCACAATGGCTGCGTAATGATCAAACAATTCCTTGTCTTTACTTGATTGGTCCATTAATACGCCATCAAGACGGTAGCGCATTCTTGCGTATTTTTTATAAAGCTCTAGATGTATATCACTCACCCTTAATTTAATTGCTTTTTTCAGGGCTTTATCTACAAAATCAATAACAACACTTGAGTGTGCTTTATTTTGATCGACCTCCTCTTTGACAACACTTTCTTTATCTTTCTCATTTTGAGTTAAAGGAGTATCGTTTAAGTTAGCTAAAAACTTATCAACCTGGCTAAAAGTAGTAATATAGGCATGTATTTTTTTATCAGTTAGCAGTCTAATGCTTGCCATAATATTCAGAGCAGAAGGTTCTGAAATTACTACATCTAGCGTTTCACCCTTATCGCGGATAGGAATTACCCTATTTTCACAAATAAACTTCTTAGGCAATATACTGATAACCGATAAATCAACAGTCTTATCGTCTAATAAATCTATGTAGTCCAGTTCATAGGTCTCAGAAAGTGCATTAACAATTGATTTCTCATCAGAAAAGCCATGTTCAATTATTGTATCTATTAAACCTTTATCGCCTTCGTTGCTTGATATAGTAGCATGCGAGAGCTGATCATCAGTAATCAAGCCATAACCAGCTAAAAAAGAGGCTATTTGCTTTGCTGATTCAACAGGAATACCAAGCTTCATAACTTTGAATAGTTAAATAACGCGAGGTGCCAAGAAAACAAGTAGCTCTTTACGGACATTAGAATCTTTTTCATAACGGAAT
>DUBV01000105.1 GCA_012960105.1 Thiotrichaceae bacterium
GTTATATTGGAATTATCCAATTCTGTTTCAATTCTAGACTGCAGAAATATCACTTCGGTAACAGATAAAAGCTATCGAGATATTGAAATTAAATTTTTCCACCCCGCTGAAATTGATTATTCAATCAGTTGTTCTTCAAAAGAGGGGGACGTTATCTTTGAAGTATTAGAGCAGACAGCAGATCAATGTCGTGTGAACTTTCTAGACCCGATTCGTAAAAATATACGAATAGACTTCACATCCTCCTAAAAGACCTTTGCACAAGCGGGGATTTTGTTCTCTAGCTAGGCAAACACGTACGAAATGAGGAAGCTTATATACATAAGTGACCGATTGAGTACGTTTTTAACGACGCTAAAGGACAAAAGAACAATTGTGCGATGGTCTTTTTCAATAGTTATTATTTAGCGACTGTACAAATGGCATCGCTGCCACTTGTTGCTGTATATTTTCCATATTGATAATAGGACATAGATATTCAGTTACGATGCCTGCAAACATCGGATTATTAAAACTGTTTTTATTCCATCGTACATCTTCTGCGGTCAATTTAAAAAAATCACCGACATAATCGCAAGCCAACGCGTAACAACCATTTTCCATAACGATAACATGCTCAATATGTTGCGCATCAATCTGCATATCCTGTTTATTATTAATACTTGTATTTACAGAAACTAGCTTGAATAAATCAATGACCGCAACAGAGCGTTCTCTTAAAGTTACTACGCCTCGAAAAGCATCGCTATCCAAAGGTAAGCGAATTATTTTTTTATTTATTTGTTCAATATAAGAAACTGACATAGCTGGAACGATCAAATCAGTCCCTGCTGCTTTAACTAATAAACATTCAAATGATTCTTGTGCCCACAAAGGCACGGGTGATGCTTCGGTGATTACAGTAGTAATTACTTCGGCAGTTTTTTCTTTTATCTCAGAAACATTATCATTAATTTCAAAAGGAAGCAGATCATTTAAAATGATAGATTCAATTTTTAGTTCCGGTTCGCTTTTTAATTTAATTTCCGGTTCGGCGGGATTTAACAATCCTTCTATATATAAACCGAGATCCAGAGGAATATCGTATTGAGTTTCTTGTTTTATTTTTTCCGAGTACATATCTTATCCATATCTTAGGCCGACTGAGGAAAGTCACTCATAACATCCATTATGTCGACAGAATCCGTCATTAGAAATTTGAGTAAGCTTCGATATGCTCTTACACCGTGTGATTCAGGGTATATGTATGAAACCGGTTTTCTCTTGCTGCTAGCATCTCGAAACTTTGTATCAACGGGAATATGTCCTTGCCATAAACTATGCTGGTGTTCTTCCTGTAATTTATTGAGGCTTTCAATTGAAGCACGCGTACGACGGTCAAACATAGTCGGTACAACTACATATTCAAGACGGCCTCTACCTGAAGAAGAAATCATTTTTAGTGTATTCAAAATCCGCTCAAGGCCTTTAATTCAGTTTGTACTGGAATGATTAATTTTTCACACGCAGCTAGTGCATTAATCATTGATATTCCCAACGTCGGAGGACAATCTATCAACACATAATCGTAATGTTTACTGTTTGGTTGTAACGCATCTTTAATAATCAGTCCCATTCCCTTTGACATGCCAGCTTGTCTATCTAAGGAAACCAATGATGTCGATGCAGGTAATAAATCAATATTATCTATTCCCGTACGACAAAGCATTGAAGGTATCATTATTAATAATCACTTAATTAGTGTGAACTTGTAGAGCTTTTAACAGGAAATACTATTAAAGTTTTATATATAACGGACGATAACACTAGTAATCAAATATTTAGGTGGAACAACATATATGGTCAGTGAAATAAAAGGCTCAAATCATGCACTTTTAAGTGGTTTGGCAAATCAGCATCAAGCTGATCAGGTTAAAGATCAGGCGAAAGCAGCTGGAAATAAAACTCAAGGTACGGCAGAAGATAGTGTTAGCTTGACGGATCAAGCTGAAAAAATCCAAGCGCTTGAGAGTATCGTCGCTAGTCAACCCGTTGTCGATACAAAACGAGTTGAAGCAATACGCAGCGCCATTCTTGATGGCTCATATACTATAGATTCAAATAAAACTGCCGATAAAATGGCTGATTTTGAACGTTTATTAGACAGTAAAGTAGGAGATTCTTAATCATGAATGCGGACCACGGAAGGTTAATCTCTATTCTTAAACAAGAAGAGACTGCTTTGGAAGATTTGTATGGTATTTTGATAAAGGAGCTGGTTGCTCTTAAAGAACGTGATACTAATTCGCTCAATGAGTTGACCGAAAAAAAGAATACTATGCTAAACAATCTCGGAGTCATCGACAAAGAAAGACAACTCTTTGTTGAAACTGAAAATAATAATGTCACATTTACTAATGAAATAACTTCATTAGGTAATGATATTGAAGAATGTCTTGATAAGTGTAAAAAACAGAACAGTATTAATGGTGGCATTATAGAAATGAGCCAACTGTTTAATGAGAAGATACTTAATATTATTTGTGGTAACTCTGAGGAGCCTACTACCTATAGTGCGACAGGAAAAAACACTTCTAAAAATAATCAACACTCTCGTGCCCGTGTTTAATAATTGTAATGGCACTGCAAGACAAAGTCTTAATTGATAATCGAATCTCGAAAGAGTATTTATCCGATCAGGTCGATCTTGAATCTATAACGCTAACGTCTACTGATGACATACGTCATCTATTAAAAAAAGTTTACGCGAAACAATCTCTGCTTTCTGTCACCATCGAGTCAACTGATGAATTTTATGGTAGTACCATTATTGAAATCAACGAAGACGAAAACTACCTCGTTATTGATGAACTCTATCCTGAAGCAGGTCATAAATTAATTGAAATTGGTACGCAACTCACTTTCAATACTCAATATGCTGGCGCCTTTGTCAAATTTATTGGAACAGTGGATGCAATTAATGAAAATGAAAAAGCTGCCTATTACAAGATAGGCATGCCAACAGAAGTTGAATATCATCAACGTCGAAACACATACCGTATAGCAACTAATATCAATGAACCAATACTGGTTAATCTTGTTAGCGAAGATGAGGTACTGATTAAAGCTGAGTTAAGAGACATATCTCATGGGGGCTTGTGTTTACGTGTTAATGCATCACCACATATTCCCATCCAAAATGGAAGTTATGTTCCAACCTGCTTGATACAAGTTGATAAAAACCGAAAAATATTGAGCTCTTTGAATATATGTTATTTTGAAACGATTAAAGAATCGGGTTCTTTACGAATCGGAGCTGAATTTGCGGTAATGAGTAAAATTGATCGGCGAGAACTTGAGCATCTTATTGCGCTATTAGAAAGAGCCATAATACAAAAAATAAAACGCACCGATGTCAAGGTTGCATAGCAAACAGACTGGAAGACTAAATATTTAGTGCTAAGCTAGCTGGTTTTTCATTTTAAAATAAGAATCTAAATCCGAAACTCTATCTATATCGGCTCTTTTTTCTAACACACCAAGATTTAAATTATTTTTTTCTATTAACGCGCATGTTTCAGAAAAAACCGTTTTTTTTCCCCAATTAACATCTAAAAATAATTCAGGTTTGTTTTTTTTCATTCCAATAAGATAATAACCGCCATCCTCAGCAGGCCCTAAAACAACATCTTTTTCGTTTTCAAGATAATCTACTGCTGTATTTAAATCCGAACTCAATAATGAAGGGCAATCACTACCTATCAAAACAGCATTAGAATAGATAGCAAATGCACTATCAAACGCACAAGACATTCGTTCTCCTAAATCATTACCTTTCTGTTTATGTAATGTCATATGAAATGTATTTTTCAGGTATTTAATGTATGGATGATTTATATCACCACTTACCCAAAGTTGAATTTCTGAAAAACTTGCTTGCTCTGCCGTCTCTAATGTTATTGTTAAAAATTCTTTATATAGTTCTGTCGCTCTTTGCTCGCCGACGTCAGAAATCAAACGTGTTTTAACTTGCCCGGCAACAGGTGCTTTTGCAAAAATAAGCAGCACGGACTGACTATTCATTATGAATATATTTTTGCCAATCTATTAGTATCAAAATTAAAGAAATAAAGTAGGCGTAACATCCACATCTTAAAAATTGTTTTTATTATTCCATTTTTTTCCCAACGACGGCTTGAACTTACTACGCGTTCTCTAAAACAAAGAGGTTTTGAATAGTTAAGCAGTAATTTTGACATGGCAATATCTTCCATTAATGCTATTTCAGGAAACCCATTTACATCAAAGAACAATTCTTTTCCTACAAAAATAACCTGATCACCCGTTGCTATACCTGTTAATCTGGAACGAATATTCATGCATGCTTCAATCACACGAAACAATCTGTTATCGCCAGTTAAACTTACATCAAAACGACCCCATTTTTTTTTTATATTCTTAATATTAGAAAATACGCTCGAAATATTTGATGGTAAAACAGTATCCACATGTAGAAATAAAAGACAGTTGCCTGCTGCTTCTGTCGCCCCCGTATTCATTTGAATTGCACGAGATTTTTTTGATTGGATAACGCGGTCACATAAAGGCAATGCCAATAAAATGGTATCATCACTGCTGCCTCCATCCACAACAATCACTTCATGATTCTGTTGCCTTAATACTTGAAGTTTACTCAAACATTGTGTTATCTGCTTCGCTTCATTTAATACTGGAATAACGATAGAAACCTTAAGTTCTTTATTTGTCATGTAGAAAGGGCGCCGCCACAACTACTTCCCTGCCCGGCTGTACATCCATAACAATGATCACGAACTGCAATTGATTCACCTTCGACATTAACATCAATAAATTCAGAAAGATGAACTCGTTCTTTATTATCTTGCATATTCAAACCTAGCATTTGGTTGAAATCACAATCATAAACATAACCTTGCCAATCAACACTGATCAGATGACGACACATTGTGTTTTCCAAATTTTCATTTCGATATGAATGTTTTAGCAATGTCATATAATCACTTAATTCATTTTTTGAAATCAAAGTACTACCAAACCGTTTTATTGGCATATTACAGATTGTAAAAAGTTGATTGAATTCTATACCGTAACGCTCAGCCAACTCTTTCTTATAAGAATTTTCAAGCTCATTTTGATCTGGAGGTAACACAGGACCTTGCGGATTATATACAAGGTTTAAGACAAGATTCGTTTCAGGCTTTCCATATCCCAAACTATTCAATAAATTCAATGCGTAAATACTCTTTTCAAAAACACCTTTGCCACGTTGTTTATCGACATTTTCAGATTCATAACAAGGTAAAGAAGCAACGATCTCAACTTCATGGCCAGAAAGAAATTGAGCCAAATCTTCCATTCCGGGTTCTGACAATATAGTTAAGTTACATCGATCAATAATATGAACATCATTATCTTTCGCGCAGGAAATAAGGTTTTTAAATTCGGGATGAAGTTCTGGCGCTCCACCTGTTATATCAAGTGTTTGAATATTTTTCTTAACAAGAAATGATTTAACTGACTCTAATGTTTCAAGAGACATTTTTTCTGTTCTTTTAGGACTGGAATTTACGTGGCAATGCACGCATGTTTGATTGCACTTTAGACCGATATTTATTTGTAATGTGTCTAACTCATATCTCTTAATTGCAGGGAAGTTCAGTTGATTAAGGTAAGGTAAGGTATCAATCATTTTAATTAAATCTTATTAACTTCGACCAAAATCATCATCATACCTGACAATATCATCCTCTCCAAAATAGGAGCCGGATTGAACTTCAATGATTTCCAGTAATTCATCGCCAGCATTTTCAAGTCGGTGCTTTGTGCCCAATGGAATATAAGTTGATTGATTTTCATATAACTGAAATATTTCATCACCTTTTGTAATAGTCGCCACACCTTTAACAACAACCCAATGTTCAGCACGTTTTTCATGAGATTGTAATGATAATTTTTTACCTGGATTGACTGTCAGACGTTTAACTTGAAACGTTTCACCCATATCAACGGAGTCATAACTACCCCATGGTCGATAGACCTTACGATGCATAAAAGATTCACTTCTTTTTTCACGTTTTAATTTCTCAACAATCTTTTTAACGTCCTGAGTTTTATCTTTAGAAGCGATCATTATCGCATCGTCAGAATCAATAATAACCATGTCCTCGCAACCAATAGTGACCACGAGTCCCCGCTCACTTCTAATCAGGCAGTTGCTAGTTTGTTCGGCAATGACATCTCCTTCAATATAATTATTGTTATTATCTTTATCATTAATATCCCATACCGAAGACCATGCGCCGACATCAGACCAATCGACATCCACCGGAATCACAGCAAGATTCTTATCATTCTCCTGTGCCAGCTTTTCCATTACCGCGTAATCGATAGAATCATCAGGGCTTTTTATAAAGGAGGATTCATCCAGTCTAAAAAACAAACCATCCGTCTCACCCTTATTAAATGAATCCACACAGGCATTATAAATAGGGGCTTGAAGTAGCTTTATTTTTTCCAACCAAACCGAGGCCTTCATCATAAAAATACCACTATTCCATAAATACTCCCCCAAACTTAAATACTGCTCCGCGATAGATCGTTCTGGCTTTTCCGCAAAACCACTAATCGCATGAATAGTTTGTTTGCCAATAGACTCAATTTCATCGCCCATATGAATATAGCCAAAACCTGTTTTAGGAGCATCAGGTTTAATACCAAAAGTCACTAGATAATCTTTTTTCGCCATCGCTATGCCGGCATTGATTGCGTCATGAAATAGATCGATTTTACCGATGATATGATCTGCCGGCATCATAATGATGATCGCATCTTCTTCATTCAATGAAGCCACCGTTAATGCAGGCGCTGTATTTCTGCCCACCGGTTCAAGAATAATCCTACTGATATTTCTGGAAATTTGGACACTTTGTTCTGCTACAAGAAAACGATGTGTTTCGTTACATAAAATCACGGGGTCTAAAACTTCAATCGAGCTATTCAAGCCATCTAATCGCAACAGTGTATTTTGTAACAAGGTATTATCATCAAACAATTTCAAAAATTGTTTGGGGTAATGCTCTCTTGATAATGGCCAGAGACGTGTTCCTCCTCCACCAGCCAATATGACGGGACATAATTTCATTAATACACCTTTTAATTTTTATGTTCACGAACGGATAAATTCAGAATAAATATTAATGCGACTTCATCCTTTAAAAGCTGAATTTTATCAGATGTGCGAAATAATTGAATTTAGAAATTATAGACATGAATAGTTCGAGCTAGCCACATTTGTCTCGCTTTCACCACAATTCAATTTTATGGTCAGTTCACTCTATCAAACCATTTTAAAAGCAACAATAATTTACAAAACAATGATTATTTAGTACTCATATATGAACAATAATAATAATAATGATTTCAATAACATAAACGAAATTCAAGCTAATTATTCAGCAGCATAGAACCGCTTATCCTATTAGGATTTTTATGTAGGCATATTTATGCTAATGCGTTGCTTGTGTTACTACAAATCTCTCAATTAAATTATGCCACTTGTCATTAAGACCCAATTAATCTATTTGAGCTAGATATTGAAGCACTAACTCAAGTCTCAGTTGCATCCAAAAAAAGAAAAAACGTTTGAAGCACCAAGCATCATCACCGTTGTTAATCAAGGAATAATCGTTAAATATTCACACCCTATTTCATTTATCATTTGAAAACATACATTCCAGATCATACAAATTCAAATTTCTCTTTAATAGAACTGCTATATCATCATTATCAAGAGGCTTACTAAATAAATATCCTTGCATAACATCACAACCCATTTCTCTTAATGCAACGGCTTGAGATTTTGTTTCAACCCCTTCTGCTACTACTTGCAATTTCAAAGTATGAGCCAATTCAATAATCGTTTTAACAATGCTGGCATTAATTTCGGATTCATCCATATCTTTTATAAATGACATATCCACTTTCAAAGTATCAAAAGGTAATTTCTTTGTGGATAGGTATCTGAAGTCTACCTGAATACCCAACAATAAGAAGTATCCAGGATTTATTATAAATATATAATTTGCCTATAGCATAAAGTCCTTACATAATATTTACAGAAACATCACTCCTTGGTTTTGCTAAGGGAAATTGCAATGCAAAAAAATATAAATAATGAATCCGAACAAGTTTCGTTTCTCATGAAAGCATTAGATGAAGCACAATGAAACCATGAAAATAAGAATAATTTTCCTTATCGTCCTGTTTTGCACGAAAATAGAATATGCTTCAGGTGATTGGCCGCACTATGTACCTTGCCCAAATATTACTTCCGTAACAGAACCTGCCGGGAACAAGAACACAAGCGATGGTTTTACCTTCTATAGTTCAAGGAGTAATGAGCCATACCCTGCTATAAAGTTTATAGAAGCAGATTTAAACAGTACATATACTTTAAATTGTTACTACGAGGTAAGCGATGGGACACGCGTAACTGCGACATTCACCACATCAAAATGCTCAGTATCGTCTGGATTCGATAGTTCAGGAAAATGCAATAATTCAGATCCAGGACAATGTATGGCAGTTTGTAGCTATTAGAGATTGCACAAATGAATCTGGATGAGTTTCAACTCTCAATATTTTTATTTCACTAGATTACTAATACTTGATTTTTATGACAATTTAAATCTAATCGCCAGGCACTGGAAATGACTCTAACACTCTTTTGACGCTATCTTGTAAACGTTGTTGCCGAATATCATCTGGCATTTTTAAATTAACCACATCGTTTATAGACCTCCTCCACTCACTTTTACGATCAGACACTGTGGCAGCACTCAATATCAATGAGCCATATTCAAAATCATTTTTTCTATTGTCTTGATTAAGTTCAGGATATTCTTTAAGTATATTTATTACATCTGAATCACTCAATGTCTCTTCTAAAATCACGACATAGCTTGTGTAAAAATCAACCTTCGGATTAGAATCCGCATAAGTATACCCTCTGGATTCTAATTCACTTATTAATGAACTTTCTAATAATGATTTTATATTCGAGTCATTAAAGCGAGGAGCATCATAAAAAATGTCCCTACAGGCATCCATGAAAATGTTCTTCCGAGTTTTTCAGTCATCACCGAATTTGAATCATCAACTTGTTTTGCGTGAGCCGCACCAGTAATGACAAGAAGTAACCCAATCAATCAATAATGCGTAAAACTTGATATAGTATTTTTCATGATAATGTTTTCTCTCTGAATAATTCTTATTGAAAGAATGGTAACCCCATAAAAAATTGAATAACAAAAGCATTCGTTATATCAATAAAAAATGCACCCAATAACGGAATAATTAAAAATGCTTTAGCTGAAGCACCATACTTGGTGGTTATCGCGCGCATGTTTGCCATGGCTACAGGAGTGGCACCTAATCCTAATCCCGCAAATCCAGCCGTAATAACTGCTGCATCATAATCACGTCCGGCTATACGAAAAACAATAAAGTAGGCAAAGAAAGCCATTACCATTACCTGTAGCAATAGCACTAACAATAATGGTCGTATTGCATGCGATAGAATCAGTATTTGCATACTCATCAAACTCATCGAAAGAAATAAAGTCAGGCTTACATCACTCCATAAACCAATAGCATTGATATACTGCTCTGTTTTTTTAATTTTTAGTAAATCGGAAAGGTTAGTAATGATGATGCCAACGAAAAGAGAAGGCAGGTATAGAGGCATAGTAATACCTTTAGTATCCAACCATTCATGTATGTAGCCACCGATACCCATACAAAGCGCAATAACAAATGTTGCATTTATTATTACATCCATATTTACCAGACTAGCCTTGCTCTTATGTTGAGGATTAGGTGTTTCGGAAGATTCTGTCTTATCACCTTTAAGATTATATTTAGTGATTAAAAATTTAGCGATAGGGCCTCCCACTAAACCACCAAAAATCAAACCAAAGGTTGCGCAAGCCATTGCAATCTCTACTGTCCCATTTAGCCCATATTGTTCTGCGAAGAGCTTGCCATAAGTAATCCCTGTGCCATGACCGCCTGCAAAAGAAACGCTACCTGCTAGTAAGCCATAGGCAGGATGGCCTTCCATGATTGATGCTACTGCAATGCCGATGGAATTTTGTATAACTAGATAGAATGTTGCGACAGCTAAGATAATGACTAATAACTTCCCGCCTTCTACAAGTAAGCGTAGATTGGCGGAAAGGCCAATGGTACTGAAGAAGATAAGTAACAACATGTCACGCAGAGCCAAATCAAAATTCACTTTGATATTGGCAGTAATATCCAGTAAAGCCACGATCAAACTGCATATCAAACCACCTGTTACAGGTGCAGGTATATTGAATTCACTTAGAAAATTGACTTTCTTTGTCAGGAACATACCTAACCATAAAACAACGATACTGAGCTCCAGAACATGACGAGTACCTAGTTCAATGACAAAAATATCATTCATAGCCTTTAACCTAAAAAATTAATATATTGTTTTAAACATACTATAAAACACGTCCTAAATAGTGCAAAAACAATCAAATATGATACTTTATAGTTGAATAACAAAAGTGTATCACAGACATTTTCATGATAAATCATATTATTCTAAGTTGATGATAATTATAAAATATACTCGGTTATTGTGCGTCGCATCAATATTCTCTTTTGTTATGAGCATCTCACCAAACCTATATGCAGAACCAAAATATGTACTGGATGAAAAACCACATCCCAGTTCTGCAGATAAGATAAAAGGTGCTTTATCATCATCATTTATTATTGAGCGTCTAAAAGGTCCCTTTTTTCCAATATTGAAAGAGAAGCTCCAGAACCTCCCGCCTTTCTTCCGTGATACAAAACTCGGATTAAACTTCAGAACCTTTAATTTTGATCGGGATAATGACGGATTCGTCGATGTCGATGGTAGTAACGATAATAAGGCATGGACTGTTGGTGGTTCGATTGATTACCAATCCGGCTACTTATTCGATCGTCTTTCATTGGGTGCCAGCTATTACACGTCACAAAAAATTAATGGTACAGAAAATGAAGGAGGAACAACTTTATTAGAACCTGTTCAGAATGGATTTGATGTTCTTGGACAAAGCTATGTTAATTATAAACTAAATGATGAAATTAACTTCCGCGCTTACCGCCAATCATTTAACCTACCTTACTTGAATAAACAAGACAACAGAATGGTACCAAATACACATGAAGCTTTTACCATCACAGGGTTAAATGCCTTACCCAAAGTTAATTTCATTGGTGGTTATGTCAGTAAAATGAAAACACGTAATTCAGACTCGTTTAAACACCTGTCTAGTATTGCTGGTGCAACAGGAACTAACGATGGACTATTTATGGCAGGAGCGCGCTATCGCATCAATAAACATACAAACTTTGGTGCAATTAATTTCTATTCATTCAATATAATGAATATCTTTTACACTGAAGCGAATCATTTAATTAAGATCACTGATAATATTCCACTAAAGCTATCTGCACAGTTTACAGATCAACGTAGCATTGGTAATGAAAACATTGGTAATTTTGATACCCGAACTGGTGGAGTTAAAGCCTCGATAAGTTATCGTGGTGCAGTATTGACCGCTGCCGCAACAATAACAGATAAACACGCTGGTATACGATCCCCATATGGTGGTCGACCGAGTTATTTATCAATCATTGTAAAAGATTTTGATCGTGCTGATGAAGACGCATGGTTAATGGGGCTAGCTTATGACTTTAGTTATATTGGCTTAGATGGACTCAGTGCCTATACCAACTATGCTGAAGGTATTACCCCGGATACGGGAAGTGCAGCTTCACCTGATCAGTCTGAATGGGATATCACTATAGACTATCGCCCGCAGATACCAATTCTTGAAGGCTTATGGTTTCGATATCGAAGAGCAGAAATTGATCAGGATGGTACAGGTGCTATTGATTTAGTTGATAATCGATTTATTCTTAACTGGGAAATACCACTTTCATAACATTGGATATTGTCATGGACACACCTAAAAATATAGAAGAATCTCTAAATAAAGGCAATTTCATATATATGCTTATTGGTTTACTGACCCTTTCATTAATAGGGCCTTTAATTACGCAATGGTATCCTGATGGTTCCAGAATAATCACACAATTTGCCTTTATGTCTGTCATGGTGATCGGTGTATGGAGTCTAAATAAACAACGAGTCTGGTTTATGGCAGGACTCACCTTGATTATTCTAAGTTTGTTTTTTACATTTATAAATTATTTCATTAACTCAAAATCTTTATTATTAATCGGATTATTTAATACATTACTATTTTGTATATTGTCTATGATAGTGGCAATTCGACAAATATTATTTCGCGGAAGCATTACGACTAATAAAATAGTTGGTTCGATTTGTATTTACTTATTGTTAGGCTATATCTGGGCGATTATTTATATTTTTATTGATGTAGTATTTCCAAATTCATTTAACGGCATAGCATCATCATCAAACTATAATGATTACTGGGACTTGATTTACTACAGTTTTGTGACATTAACCACACTAGGTTATGGTGACGTTAGTCCAGCTATACCCATCGCACGATCATTTTCTTATCTTGAAGCAATATGTGGACAGTTTTATTTAGCGATTCTGGTAGCAAGTCTGGTTGGCGCATATCTGGCTGATCACAGTAAACCAGACGTATAGATGTCACATTCGTTTAACACAATTGGCTATATCAACTTAAACAATATTGCTTGTCAGTTCGTTTTTAGCTTAATAATCGATTGATATGAATGATAGTCAGATCATCAGCCAGTGGTTGCTCAAGTAACTCATCAAGCTCTTTAGCCAATAATTCGATAAGGTTTTCTCGCGGACACGATTGCAAACAAGTCTTTGTTAACTCAACCAAGCCTTTCTCTTCCAATCTAACTCCCGATTTTGTTTTTCCCTCTGTGACAGCATCGCTATACAAAAGAATGGAGGAGCCTTTTGGAAAGGGAATCTCTCGGTCTTCATAAGTAGAACCATCAAACATCCCAATAGGAAGCCCCTCCCCTATCCCTATAAGTGGTTCATCTTCACCGGGCATAAAAATGAGAGGATTGGGAGTGGCAGCACCAGCATAAGTCAGAATATCAAGATTACGATCAATCACTCCATAGAACATAGTGGCGTATTGACCTGATGGCAATAAGGGCGAGAGACGATTATTCAGGTTTTCTAAAAATACTGCAGGCTCTGTATTTGTTGTAGCTTCACTTTCTAATAAGGCATGTAATCTGAAAGTATTTAATGCTGCATTAATACCATGACCCACAAAATCAACCATTAATACTGCTACGCGATTCTCATCAATACTATCCAATTTCCAAAAATCACCACCTAATTCTGAGCTTGGTTCAAAGCGTGAGTCAATGTGTAATACATGGATATCAGATATAGTCTTCACTTTATCTAAATCAGGTAACAAAACTCTCTGAGTTTCACGTGCCATATCCAGTTCACGACCAACTCGTTCACCATAGGCTTCCAGGACTTCTGTTAGTTTTTGAAGTGCATTTCTTTGTGTGATTAATTTACTTTCACTTTCCTGTAATGCACGCTTCTGCCTTTGAACCTGACTGATCCACAATACCGCCAGGATTAGAAGAACTGACAAGGTGCTACCTACTTTCCATAATAATGAATAATCCACTAACGGATCGTATTCAACATTAATCCAACGTTGCTGAATAGCGGTATGTTCTTCCGTTGTAATGCTGGCAAGTACTTTATCTATTAGAGGAACCAATGATTCCCAGTCCTTACGAAAACCAAATCGCATCTCTAATGCTGGAACCTCAGCGGGTGCTGCAACCTTAAGATTTGCCAAATTATATTTTCTGATCAGATATATACCAACAGCGAGGGTACCGACAAAGGCATCTGCTTGACCCGTTGAGACAAGTTTTAAAGCATCAAAAGGATTGTCGGCCATGACCACATCAAGTTTTGGGTATTGTCGTTTTAGAATATCCGTTACTGCATAGCCTTTTGTCATGGCAACTCTTTTATTATTTAAATCTTTCAGTCCACCTACATAAGGATAATCAGGTTGCGTAAAAATGACCTGTGGAATTGATGTAAATGGCGCAGTAAAAGAGAGATATGCATCCCGCTCTTGAGTCTGTGCCAGACAAGTGATTACATCGAGATCTTTGTTCATGATTTTGTTCAGGACATCATCCCAAACAAGATCAGGAATCAGCTTAATTTCCAGGCTTAAACGTTTTGCCACAATATCCGTATAGTCTTGACATATACCTGCATAAACACCATCTTTTTGGCGAAATTCAAAAGGTGGCCATGCAGAATCTGCTCCCCTGAGCATTGTATCCGGATATTCTGATAGCAATTGTTGTTCATCGTCAGATAAAAAGAATGTTTCCTGTGCATGTGCTACAACAGAAATACAGACGATCATCAGCAACAAAATATGACGAGACATATGATTAAATTTAATTAAAATAAATTTTGTAGACAGTAGCATTATTGTACTGTTTATAGCTTTACTGAATATGGTTCATTCCGAAATAGTAGATCCTTTGTTCGAATGAATTTATTTTATCAGGATTAAGAATCAGTTCAGATTCTTTCAAACGAACAACATCATCCTGTCGATCAACCCATTCGTCAGCAGTGTCCAACGTCGTTAATACACTACTAGCCCCTTTAGTATAATAATGCCCAGGTATGACTACCCTTGGTTGATAACGCTTTAGTGCATCATCAATATCTTGATAGGATAGAATATGACTTGAACCATCTATATTCATAATTAGTATATCAATATTTTTTAAAAGTTCATTTGCAAACTTTGAGAGATCAGGACGGTTATCTCCCCAATGAGCTATTCGCAATCCACCTGTCTCTATAATTTGAATAAAATTATCCATATGCAAATAATTATTCGGTGGGCAAAATTCTTGACTAAACTCTTTCGCTACGTCAGTCCATTTATACCACCCTTTCGATTTACACATGTGTTTTTCAGCAATGCCGGTAATCTTCACATCACCTAGTTTGAGTTCACCAGCCATGCGTTCTAATACCATGATCGCATGAGGCCGATACACCGCATCATGATCAAAATGCGCATGCGTTGAGATAACGATATCGACAGCAGTCTCAGGAAATTCATTTGGAAACCAACGTCCCCACACTCCGGAAGGATCATTGCGCCAGGGATCTATCAATATGCTCAGACCTTCTGGTGATGTAATTTTAAAAGCCATGTGACCATAAAATTCTATTTTCACATCTCCTGACTTTTCAGGGTCTCCTCCCTGAGTCTGCATTCGGATCACATTATTATTGTTTTCCGAAAATTTCCACGAATCAGAATCTGAAGAGACGATGGTTGAAAATGTGACCAACTGAAATATAATTAAAAGCCCAATATTGTTTCGTAAACACTTCATAACTCTATGTGTCCTACATATTATTTAAATTAATAATAATGAGTTCTATCACTGCTGATACAAGGTTCATAAAAAATCGTTTACATCAATGGTTCTGCAACCACTCCAAACCCGCTTACTAAGATCGTTTTCAATTGTTCGTCTGATAATGAAGTGCCTGGGAATTGACCTACGCTTTCATAATGTTCATAAAAATTCGGATCATCCATAGTTACAGGCTGCATACCATCACGTAATTCAAAACTACTCGTATATCTAAAGGGCCAAATATCAAACACAGGCAACATCCGTGAAATAGTTTCCAGAGTTTCTGTTATAAAACCAAGGATTGGTACATGTTGACGTTTAGCTATAGTCCAACTGTTTTGCGGTGCTATGTATTGATGAATACTTTTCGATAATTCTTCTGCAAATGCTTTATCGCGTATTGTTAAGGTCACTTCTGTGTTTAATCCAACACCTCGTGGATCAAAATTATGTGAACCAATTACAGAAATTTCATTATCAATGACCAGTGATTTTGAATGTATACCTATCCTTGGCCCATCAACACTATCGATAGCGACAGTATCGTAACGATCAAATTCTGTATCGCCTTCTGGATCAAATTCAGACCTTCGTTCATCAGGATTGCTATGTTTCGCCAATTTAGTATAACGCGGCATCATTTTTTCTATATCATCAGGGTTGGGTTTCAATTCATGAATCTTGAATTGAAGATCTTTCACATTACGTTTTTTTCGTTTAAAGGAAAGTGCATAAATTATATATTGATCAATAGATGCGAGACTATTTGTAGAAACTGTAAAATCAATATCAGGGTTATTTTCCCTTAAATCACTAAACAATTTGTATGCGGAATTACTAATTAGAAAATAAGGCGTCTGCATAAGCACAGACTGCTTTGCATCTTCGATAACCTGTCTCAATTTTTTCGAGGTATTTAAATCTGCTTCTGCATCTTTAATAAATGGTTTCTGTGGTCTATCGGCTAAAAACAAAACATCCGATACAGAATGTGCCGTTTCAATAAATTGTTTTGTAATATAAGTATTATTAGTAGCATTGAGAATAACTTCATCGAAGTCTTTGCTATCAGGAAAAATTAAATCCGGTAAGGTTTTTTGTTTATTATTGTCAAATAAATGTTCCCTAACATCTGATAACTGATCCAGTTCAACGGTAATTGGATCATCCCAGTAACGATTAAAAGATTTCTGCATATCACCAGCAGCTGAACCTACAATCAAAACATCACGATCAAGAAAATCATATTCTTCATCCCAGTTGTAATATGCATTTTCTATATTTCGACCACCCGTTATACCTATACGGCCGTCAAATACCATAACCTTATTATGCATGCGATGATTAAGCTTACTGAAATCCGTAAACAAAGATTTCACGGCATCCATTGTCGACAATGTTGCTTTGTGTTGTAACGGGTTATACAACTTTACCTGAAAGTTCTCATGCAATAGAGCAACCGCAGCCAGGTTGGCTGGATCGTTTCCTGAATAGAGTTGATCACCAATGATACGAACCCTAACTCCTCTTTTTGCCGCAGCAATTAATTCTTGTGCAAATAAGCCACCTATTTCATCATTCGCCCAAATATAGGTTTGAACCTCAATTGATTCTCGGGCAGCCCGAATCAAATGTATGCGCGCTATTAATGATTTCTCACCAACATCAAGAATAGTTGCAGAATGAAGATTGTTACTTGTCGAACTGAATAATTCGTCTGCCAGGTCTTTTAGAGGAGAATCTATGCTACAACGGGATATATTAGATTGTGGACATGATAATTCAGTGTTTGCAACTACTCGAGGTAATAACTCTTGTTGCTCTTCTATCACCTTTACTGATGAACAAGCAGAAATTAGGAGCATGAAAGTAATTAACACTCCAACCTTAACAAAATAATTTTTGTTAATATAAACTGTCTCATATAAACTTGATGAAATTAAATAATGCAAGGCTATTATTGGCATTTTTTATTTCTCTCAAACCTGAATAGCAATATTATAATCGCATTATACGGTAATGAGCTAAGCTCAGGAATATATAATGACAATCTGGAGAAATTGTATGATTGAAATGAACTCATCTTACCGAATATGTATCTGTCTGTTTCTACTTTTTATGTCCGTAATTAACCCCGTTCAATCTGAAGAAAAAATAAATCAAGCATTTTCGAAATTTCTGTCTAAGTGCACTACCGAATCAGATTATGATCCAAACAATACTAAGATCTCTGACAAATATACCCTTGCTAAAGGTGAACGAGCATTTCTAGATTGTGCATATACGGGGATTGAAAAAAACATCATTCCTGAATCATACATACCTAACCAGTATAAAGATTTAATCAAATCACATCGAAAATGGACTAACGAAGTAGAAAAGAAATTACTTACCCGAAGTGAACGTCGATCTCGCACACTCATTGTTATCGGCAGACTTGAAAAGCTCGACTCACAACAAAAAGACTTAATGATTGAACAAATGCAACGGACTCGTGAAGTAATGATGGAAGATATACGCAAAAGAGAGTTGCACCGACTGATGCAGCCAAGAATTAATTACAATTCAATGCGAGGAGCTCTCAGATAATTTTTACTATGCATTCGTGTCAACATGATTATGAAATATTATATATCATTCATATTATTAAGTTTTTTAATAGTTTGTTTTGGATTTGGCAGTAATATCACCGAGCAGTCAGGTTTAATAAATAAAATCCCTCAGCATAATAATGTCAGGTCGCTAACCTTTATGACCTTGAATATAGCTCACGGAAGAAAGAACAAATTTCATCAAGCACTTTTAAACAAGAATAAAATTAAAGAGAACCTGAATGACATTATCAGAATATTTATCCGAGAGACTCCCTATGTCGTAGCCTTACAAGAAACAGATGGCCCCTCCTTTTGGAGCGGCAACTTTAATCATGTTGAATACCTTTCGACTCAAGCTAGTTTTAATAGCAATTTCCAGGGGTATCATGTTAATAATTTTGGATTGCACTATGGAACTGCCATACTGGCAAGTAGCAAACTGGAACACTCTAAGTCACACACATTCACCCATCATTCATTTATTTCTCTTCCAAAAGGTTTTGTTTTATCAACGATAAAATGGCCCAGTGAACATAATCTTTATATTGATGTGATCTCAGTACATTTGGACTTTCTATTAGATAGTGTCAGGCAAAAACAAATAGAGGAAATAGTATCAGTAATGAAAGAACGTAATAATCCAATTATATTAATGGGTGATCTTAATGCTGATTCCAGTAGTAGTGCATTTAATTATCTAATTGATAATTTGAACTTAAAAACCTATGAATTAAACAAGATTGGACTTGAGACATTTTCAAGATCAAATAAACGAATTGACTGGATACTTATTTCAAAGGAAATGGAGTTTATATCTTATAAAGTAATTAACGATAAATTATCAGATCATAACGCAGTCATTTCTGAGATTGCGTTAATAAGAAAATAGATTTTTTAATTCCTGTAGCTCCTGCTATTTTGCCTTATTCAGATATAATCGCTTCAATTTCAACTAGTCCATCTTCACCAGTAAAAATACGATAGTTATTATTTCTTGCGCAAGATACAACATGTCCACCATCAATATCACTAACGACAGCTGTTATTGACTCACAGGTATTACCAGATAACTCAATAATTGAAAAAAGGCTACGTGCAACTTCAGCATCATGTTCAGATATTTCATCTGACTGCTGAAACAATTGATCTGTCATAGGAATAACATCAATAAATATTTCGATGCCTTTACGAATTACTCCTGTTATTTGATCAACCACGCTGAGAATACCATTCTTTGTCTGACTAATAATAAATTGCCCACCACTTTCACAGACAACATCATAACTATCGTCTTCATTTTGCTCTATCTCACTAATTCCATCACAATCTATACCCTGCAATGTCAAAGCAGTATATATATCATCAATAATCGATACTTCATTGTCTTCTTCCTGAGAAAAAACAGCAGTTGAATAAACAATCATAAGAACAGATAAATATAGCGTTACATACTGCTGTATATCTATAATTTTATTTACAGTAATTTTCACACTCATAATCCTAGATTAATTTATATTTCTCTGGATCAGAAAGATAAGACCATAACAACAATCGAACTTCATATATTTCACGGGCTAGCTCTGGGTCTTTGCCTTGTACCAGGATCATCATTTCCTGCACCATTAAATCATAACGTTCTCTGAGTTCTTTTATATTCGGTGGGCGTTTTCCCTGATGATGAGCGGCAAAAGATTTATTAAGCCGGGCGGTATTATTTTTAATCGAAAGCTTGGTAAAAATTCCTATCGATTTTGTTTGACCAAGATGTTCATATAAATTATTAATCCTAGGATCAATACTGCCTGAATCAGCTAATGCATCAGGCTGCACGCCAACAATAAAATACAAAGCAATTATCGTGATTAACATGAAAGACAAAGACCACTTTGAAAGCATGGATTCTCTAATTACAACCTTCTTAAGCAACTCCCATATCAGAATAGCCGCCAGACCACCAGCCATCCCTGCCAGATAACTTGGCATAGTGACATCAAAAATATTTCCCCATATTAGACCGGCAACAAATCCTGCGACCAACATAGTCAGAATGGTAATAACTAATTTCTGCCAAAGTGACATATCCCATCTCCTGTCTGTCAGACTCACTAAATAATGATCTCAGCCCAATTTCATTATATATTAGTTGCTTACTGTCACCGAATTTTCAACATAATAATAGGAAATGACTATGAGCAACTCTTCTACCGAGACACATGAGCCTGTAGCAATGAAAAAATCCATTGAAATTATTGTTAGTATCGGCTTGATAGCCCTGCTAATAATCTGGAGTTTCCAGATTATTAGACCTTTTATCACTCCAATTATTTGGGGCATTGTCATCGCAATTGGTACTTACCCGATATTCCTTTGGTTAAATAAAAAACTGAATTTAAGTAATGGCCTGGCTGCCACTTTATTTACCTTGATGATGCTTGTCTTGTTAATTACACCCACCATATTACTTACCGGTGTTTTATTTGAAGATGCACAAGCACTATCTAAAAATCTGGCAAGTGGTGAAATCAGCATTCCTGCCTCTCCGGAAGCAGTTGGTGAGTTACCCTTGATTGGTAAAAAACTGGAGGCTTTCTGGGTTCAAGCATCAGAAGATCCACATGCAACTTTGGGTCAATTCGAACCGGAGATTAAGGCCTTTGGTAAGTGGTTATTAAAAGCTGCGGCAGGCGCGGGTCTGACTGTATTGATGTTTATCTTTTCTATTATTATAGCCGGCGTCTTTATTGCCAAAGCTGAAGCATGTAGCAAAGCAGCCTTGGTCATTTTCAAACGTATCGCCGGCGAGCGTGGCAAGGAAATGACTCTACTTTCTCACAAGATTATTCAAAGTGTTATTAATGGAATACTGGGCATTGCATTAATTCAAACTTTGTTAGCCGGTTTGGGGTTTGTCGCGATGGGAATACCCGGCGCAGGTTTTTTATCTGTGATTTGCCTGGTTTTAGCTGTGGTTCAGATCGATATATTGATCATATTAATCCCCTTATCCATCTATGCATTTTCATTCGCCGGTACTGGCGCTGCCGTAACTTTTCTAATATGGAATGTAGCCGTAGGTCTTATGAACAATATATTAAAACCAATTTTACTTGGTCGTGGTGTCGACGCACCCATGCTGATCATTTTTCTTGGTGCCATTGGTGGATTATTACTTAATGGAATATTAGGTTTGTTTATTGGCCCAGTTGTTCTGGTATTTGGTTATACATTATTTATGGGATGGCTCAATCATGAGACTGAATCATCGGAAAATACTTAAAAACTTCCCTCGTTAAATTCATGTATAAGGTATAACTGATAAGTACAGATAAGAAAAAGGAAGGATCACAGGAACAACCAGAAACCAAAGCTTAAGAACAGACTACAGAACCATCAGATTATCAACAGAGTAAACAGGATCCGGTGCGCAGTTTATATAGTCATAGTAATGACTACACTTGAGCATTGGTGGTCTAGAAAAAACCTTACTAGTAACTAGTAGTAAAACACTACAAGAGAATAAATATAATAAACCTGATTTAGGATGTTAATTATCTATCGTCCTAATGCCTGATTCCTTGCTTCAAATTCATTGATTATTCGCTTATAAGCAACATAGTACTTGAATATATTGCCCACATATACAACGGGTTCTTGTCCAACCCTCGATGCAACGATATATTCAACATTATCAAACCATTTATCAGGATCCAGTCCCCTTTCTTTAGCTTCCTTTCTTAATCTATTGATACGATTCGGACCTGCATTATAAGCCGCCATAGTAAACATATATCTCTCAAAATCGTCCAGATTTTCTTCAGAAAAATATCTATCACGTAATACACTGATATATTTTGTTCCTGCATGAATATTGTTCTCAGGAGTACTAATATCCGGAATGCTCACCAGTTTGTCTGCCGCTGTTGAAGGTAGTACTTGCATTATACCGATTGCGCCCACATGACTTTTAGCATTTTGATCAAAACGGGATTCCTGATAAGCAAAACTGATCAACAATACCCAGTCAATATCATATTGCGCTCCATACTTTTTAAATAACAAAACCAGGTCGTCCATCTCGTGAAATGGTTCATTTTTCATAGCTGAATAAGCCCATTTAATATCTTTAAAATAACGATTTAATATCACATTGCCTATTAAAGTACCTTGCTTGTGATTATCGACAAACTCATTAATTAGTGACTTGAACTCCGGACTGTTTTTGCGCAATGCATAAGCTATTTTTCCTTCTTCCTTAAGCGGCATCTCTTTATGAATTTTCAAATCTGTAAATATTTGTGACCATATAGCAAGAACATGATCATCATGGACCGTCATGGGTAACATACCCGCGTTTACCATATCCAGAATATCTTCACGTTCAAGTCTTGGATCAACCAGGCTTATTTTAATTTCGGCTTTTCCCTCCTTAACAAATCTCTGGTTCAATTCCTGAAGTGTTTCAAAGAAACTGGAATCCTCTCTTACCGCAATCTCGGTACCGGCAAGATCTTCAATCGAGGTAATAGCAGGTGACTTGGGTCCGGTGACCAGCAGTTCGTGTACATTCCCTTTTGAAATTGGTCGAGAGAAATCGATGAGTTCTTCTCGTTTAGAAGTTATCGTCAAATTCGCTATGATAACATCGCCATAACCATCAACCAGATAAGGAATAAGCTGATCACGCCTTACCGGAATAATAATGACATGCAGTTTTGAGGCTTTGTTTCCCAGTTTCTTTTTTATAAATTTTTCAAGTTCTTTTGAAAATTCATAAACAGTGCCACGTTGTTCAGCTCTATCGATATAATAAGAACCCAGACTAAATGTAGTTAACACACGTATTTGTTGTTTCCCAAGCATCTTGTCAAGATCACCAACCATGGGTTTTGATAATGGTGGCCAAATATCATCAAGAATAGCAGTCGATATTTCTTCTGTGGATTCCGAGTAATTCTCTTGCTGGGTTGACAATGATTTTTCTGGTGAAGTGTTGACATCGCCTACTTGTAATTCATTATCAGATGACATTAAGAAAAACAAAGCAACCATCAACAAGATAATTAAAAAACTAAAGACAATATATTTCCGGCTGGAACTCATAAATCACGTTAATAAAAAGGGAGCATCAGCTCCTTTTAGTTTAAAAAATAGTAGATTAATTTTTAATGCTCAGCATCCAAACGAGATCGGAATCGTTTTGCATAAAACGTCAAGGCATTAGTTAAACTTTCCCAAGTTGGTTTATCTTTTTTACTGACTGTATCAGAAAGACTATCAACTAATATTCCAAGCCGCTCACCACTTTCACCGTCAAGTAACTCTGCCTCAATAGTTGCATCAGAAAGTGTAATACGTTTTCCCGCAACATCTTTTAATGCAGTAATAGCTGCACCGATTGGCAAGTATCCCAAAAGGCTGCGTTTCTTTTTCTTCATTTTAAAATTGGTGATTGCAAGACGAACAATAAGAACTCCTTTACCGGTAGAATTAACAACTGGATAATCGGGTTCAAGTTCTTTTGTTAAAATGTCCGCAAAAGAATCTGCCAGTACTTTCATTTCATCCGGAGAAACACCTTTATATTTTGTGTCGGGGTGATAGAAGAATTCAATCGGTGAGATAACAATCTTATCGTATGCGCCAAGTGTTACTCCAGCTTTACGATAAACCATGGCGCCGGCTCGATCAGGGTCCGCTTTTAAACCTGAATAATCATCCAGAAATCCAGAATTTGGTGCCGCATACAATGGGTACGATAAGATACTAAAAATAAATAGTAATAATATTTTTTCTCTCAATTTAAACAAAATACACTCCTGTTGATTAATTAATAGCGCTATTGTTTTATATTTTTTGATATTTAATTCAGATCATTAATGAATTTTTGAAAAGTCTTAGACTCACCAATAATTTCTTTCGCAGCATTTCGCAAATCATCCACTTCACTCGGATTTAACACAAATGAAGTAGGTAGTTGTTTCAGTCGATCACGTTTTTGTTTATCTTTTATGTCATCCAGGTCAATAACAATAAGGTTTGCCTTAAACTCATCACAACCGGCCGTATCCTCTCCTTTGCTGACACGATCAGCACAGCGACCTTCAGCAAAATCCTTACTAAAATCAGCCATTGCTGATTTTACTGCCACCAGTGATTCAAACGTATATTCATTCAACGGAATCGATGTGGCACCCATGATCGTATCTAGTAATGGAACTGGGCTTGCTAGTCTGCTGAAATGCGTTTTAGATTCAGCCTGTGCATTCACAATAATAATTACCAAACGTTTACTATCCTGTTTCCCGGTACTTTTTGCTAGTTCCCATGCATTTCCTGCGAATGTGAATCGGTTAATAAATGGTCGTACTCCCAGGTTATCAGTTAATCCGCCATCATAGAGATGAAGATAGGGATATGTTTCTCGATCCAGCCACAGCACATACTTCTCAGCAAGATGACGTCGCCTCGATATATCATCTTCACTGTTCAATACTGCATCGAGCCATGGGGGTCGTTGATAACCGCAACTGCCGGCATTATTGTCGATGGTGATCGAACTAAATAATACGGGTACTGCCGATGAGGCAGCAACAGCACGTGACACCGGATATGTAGAGACATCATTACACAAGAGATCAAACTGTCCCTGCAAGAATGTGAATTGTGTCCCAGTCGATACCTCTGTTGCATTAATCTGGATAAGTGGTCCATTGCTAGACATCATGTCGGCAAAGGTCTTTCCTTCAAACAGGATCTCATCATAATATTCTGCGGCATAATCACTACGGCCAAAAAATGATGAGCCTAAACTAAACCATGTCCACGGCTTCCATAAGATGCCCTTAAGATAACCTTCGACATCAATTTTCAGGAATTTTTCTTCATAATCTTCAAAAATACGATCACCGAAGAGTCCGTAATAAGCAGCGGTAAAACTGCCGCCCGAGACAGAAGAGATAGTGTCTATTTCATCAATTAGTCGCCGTTCCTTACCTTCCCACTGAATGGTTATTTCACGCAGTGCCTCCAATACACCGTAAGAGAAGGCAGCTGCACGCGTTCCCCCACCGGAAAATGCAATCCCAACAAATAAGGTATCGGATCGACTTTCATTTTGAGTAAGCTGTGATCGATATCCACCAAAGGGATTAATTTCATCTATTGATTCGCTAACAGGATAATGCGCCGTGCAACCGGAAATAAGAATAAGTAACGGGAGAAATAATTTATAAAGTGAGTTTCTGGATAACGCGTTGTTGTCACTGTTTATGATAAGGACACCATCACTAAACTTTTTAAGTAGCAACATAACAACTCCAGGTTTTTTATCCCGTATTGGTTATATTAAGACGGGGCCTTTATTTTATATAGCGTTGCATACAACACTGGCACTAGTACCATGGTCAGTATAGTACCGAAGCTTAGACCTGCCATAATCGTGACACCCATGCCAACCCAGAAAACATCTTGTAATAAAGGTATGACCCCCAGTACGGTGGTTGCAGCAGCCAGACCCACCGGACGAAGACGAGACAAACCAGAATGGACAATAGCCTCGTAGGGCGTTTTACCTTCGGCTAGCTCGATATTAACCTGATCTAAAAGTACAACGGCATTCTTGATCATCATCCCTACCAGGCTCATGCCTCCCAACAAGGCAACGAAACCAAACGCCGCGCCGGAAAACAACAATCCCCAGGTGATACCGATCAAGGCAAACGGAATCGTCAGGGCAATGACAATCGGTGGGCGGAATGCATTAAACAGTGCCACAACGATAAAGGCGATGACCACAGCAGCTGGGATCATTCCCGGTATCAAGGATTTCTGAGAAGCCGCCGCCGATTCAATCTCACCACCCCATTCAAATGTGTAACCTACTGGTAATTCAGATGACTCAAGTTTCTCTGCAACATTCTTCATCACAGAAGGCAATGTAACTTCTAGTATGGGATTAGCCTGAATGGTGATTGTGCGTCTGCGATCTCGCCGCCAGATAACCGAGTCTTCCCATTCGGTTAATACCGCATCGGTAACTTGAGATAAGGGAACCGTGTAGGTTGCCCCTTGCGGTTGTACTTGCAATACATCCAGGCCACCAACATTACGACGTTCTTCTTCACCCATACGCATGATAATCGGTAAGACATCATCTTTATCACGATATTGCCCAATGACGCGACCATCATAAGCGCGTTTTGTCGTATCACCGATATCCTGCCGGGTGATGTTGGTCCAGCGTCCGCGTTCCTGGTTATACTCCGGGACTAATTTTAATACCCGTTGGCGCCAGTCAGTTTGTGACATACCTACTAGCGGCTCAGCATCGAGAATATCCGTGCTTTTTATGGCTAGAGAGCGGAGGACGGCCGCATCTGCAACGGCTGGCCCGCTTATTCGAGCTTGTAGTTTCCAGGTTTCAGCCGGACCAACACCGTATTTAATCATGGGAACCTGAGCATCGGGGAAAGTCTCTTCAAACCAAGGAGTTAAGTCTTTAATAAGATCATCGATTTCTTTTTCGTCATGCATGTTGACGATCAGTTGACCATAAGCCTGATTCGGATCTTCCGGAGTCACCGGCAGATAAAATCGTGGAGGACCACCACCGATAAAGGTACTTATACTCGCAACACGCTCATCATTTAATAATTTTTTTTCAATAATTTTAATATCTGCAGAAACATCCTGAATACGCGTTCCCTCGGGTGTCCAGTAATCTACCATGAATTTGGTCATGGACGAGTCCGGAAAAAATAATTGTTTAACTTGTCCAAAACCGATGATTGATACAACCAACAATACAACCATGGCACCAATGGTTACCCACCGTCTTTTAATGGCGATATGAAGTAGAGACCTATAATAAACATAAAACTTTGCACCATAGGGATCGATACCTGCTTCACCCGGTTTTGGATCCGGCATCATATCCATGCATTGGATCGGCGTCAGTGTCACAGACAGCACCCAACTGAACATCAATGAAATACCAACCACCATAAACAAGCTGCCGCAATACTCACCAACACTCTCTGTGGATGCAATAATAGGATAAAAGGCCATCACGGCAACAACGGTTGCACCAAGTAATGGCATAGAAGGTAACGTTGCTGCTTCTATTGCAGCCTTGGTTCGATCCATGCCTTTTTGTAATCGGCTGACAAAGCCATCGGCGACGACGATCGAATTATCCACCATCATGCCTAATGCAATCACCAATGCACCCAATGACATACGTTGCAGATCGATACCCATCATAGACATGATAATGAATGTGCCCAAGATCGTAAGAATCAGTGCAGTACCAATAATAATACCCATGCGCAAACCCATTGATGCGGCCAGTACCACCAGTACAATCAATATGGCCTCAGTCAGATTAATAAAAAAGCCCTGGATAGAGGCATCAACGATATCCGCTTGCCAATGCACTCGTTGTACTTCTATACCAATCGGAAGTTCGGCGATCAGTTCATCCAGACGATCTGCAACCTTATGTCCCATCGTCACGACGTTTGTTCCTGGAATATTACTGATAGCGATAGCAATGGCACGTTCACCATTAAAACGCATAATCTTGGCGGGAGGATTCTGATAACCTTGACTGACTGTGCCTATATCTTTTATTCGAATTAGCTCTGAATTATCTGCTGATGCCCGTATGGTCAAGTCTGCAATCTCTTCCGGCGATTGAAACTCACCTGTCGGTGTAATACGCAAACGCTTATTCTGTACGTCGACATAACCACTATCAACCACCTCATGATGATGAGCCAATGTCGCCGCCACATTCGTTTCGCTTAAACCCAGCTGACTGATTTGGGTTTGTGAACTATCAATATAAATGACTTTTTTCTGTTGTCCCCAGAACACAACTTTCGCTACACCGTCTACCAGACTAAGTTCCTTCTTTAAGTTCTTTGCATATTCTTCCAATTCAGCATAGGTATAACCATCTCCAGTCAGAGCCAACAAATGACCAAACACATCACCAAAATCATCATTGACCATTGGCCTGCCAACACCAGAGGGTAGCGATGTTTCAACTTCACGGATTTTTCTACGTAGCTCATCCCATATCTGCGGAATTTTATCGGCAGTGTAGGCAGGAATAATGTTCACTTTGATAACGGAAACACCAGAACGAGACCATGACTTAATGTAGTCAATCTGTTTCATTTGCTGTATAGCAAGCTCTATACGATCAGTGACTTCCAATTCCACTTCTTCGGCACTAGCACCCGGATAATAGGTTGTTATCGCTGCCGTTTTGACAGTGAAGTCAGGATCTTCTAATTGACCGAGAGAGAGAAATGCCGCGATACCGGCAATAAAAATCAGGACGAAAGCAAAATAGGAAACTGTCTTTTTTTCGATAGCAGCTGCTGTAAGATTCATAGGATCTATTACTCCGTCTTCTCTTCCAGAATTCTTACTTCCATACCCTCACGTAAGTAATTCACACCTGCAGTAGCGACCCATTCTCCATCTTCTAATCCACTGGTCACCATAATGCCAGTATCGGTTAATTTCCCGATTATAACTTCTCGCTTTGCTACGGTTTTACTTTGTTCATTAATGATCCAGACGTAGGTTTTTTCTATATCATCCGGCGACAAGATAGCGGCTACCGGAACCTGCTTACCGATAGCAAGCTTGCTCATATCATCTGCATCTGGTTTGCCAGATGCCTTGCCCGCCATGCCGGGAAGAATATTAATATCTTCTGGTTGATCCATGATCAAGGTCACTGGATAGGTCCTTGTTGTTCTCGACGCCTCAGTACCGATTTCCTTAATCTCAGCCGGAATTTTTCTATCAGGAAATGGATCGAAAATAACTTCAATATTTTTCGCCTGAGGCGCCATTGATATAAGACTTTCCGGAATGTTGATCACCATCTCTATTCTTGAATTATCTACAATGCGCACGATAGGCTCTTTGGCTTGCACGAACTCAAAATTCTTAACGTAGGTACTAACGACAACACCATCAAACGGCGCCTTTAGATAGGTGTAATTGAGTTGGTCTTTTGCAGAGGCAACCGATGCCTGTAAAGATTTAATATCCGCACGCGCTTGATCTCGTTGTGAGCGTTTGCGATCAACGGCAGTCTGACTGGTTGCACCGGCATCTCTTTCAAGAATTCGCATCTCTCTATCGAACTCGGATTGTGCGCGCTTGAGATTGGCCATGGTCTTATCCAATTGCCCGCGTACATTATTTAAACTGACTTCATAATCACGAGGGTCGATACGAACAACAACATCGCCAGTCTTTACTTCATCACCAACATTTACAGGAAAGGTAATCAAGGGGCCTGATACGCGGAAAGATAAATCAACTTCCTGTGTTGCGGTTGCCGTACCGGGGAATTGTCGTTGTCTGAATTGGACAACATCACTAACTTTCATTGCCCTGACAGGTCGAACGATCTTTTTCTCTTCCAGTTGTTCCTTTTCACAGGCTTGTAACGACAGGAATAACGGTATAATAAATAGATACCCCATTCTTTTAATATTCTTAACTCTATTATAAAACATAGCGTTTATTCCTTAGTAGTTTACTGTGTGATATTAGTTAGCTCACCAATCTGGTTTTGGAGAGGATGACTTTGCATCATCTCTTGAATCGGAAGGAGTTGACTCAAGTAACTCTCCCCAATTTGTTCGTTGCTTCATTTGTTCCTTTGTTTCTATTGGAACAAAATCTTTGCCTTGCCTTATTTGCCAACCACCACCGAGGGCGCGATACATCGCAATCAGGTTAGTCGCGATATCACCTTGACGCGCTGTCTTTAAATCTTGTTGTGCAACCAATGCCTGTTGTGTATCGAGTACGCGTTGATAATCTGCCACACCATCCCGATATTGTAGAAGCGCCAGCTCAACAGAACGTTGTGCCGCATCGACACTCTCTGATAGAAACCCGACTTGTTCCTTGGCTCGTAAGAATCCAACTAATGCATCTTCAACTTCACGCGAGGCTTCCAATACGGTGTTTTGATAATTTACGATCAGTTGTTGCAAGCGTGCGTCCTGAACACGGACATTATTTTTAATCCGTCCATAGTTAAATATATCCCAGGTCAGACTAGGACCAGCAAAAGCTTCAAGACTATTTAGTTGAAACAGATCTCCAAGATTACTATTAAACGTATCACTTGATTGTAAACCTATAGAGCCGACCAGAGAAAAATGTGGATACAAATCAGCTTCGGCAATTCCGATACGCGCACTTTGTGCTGCCGCTTGTAATTCCGCTCGACGGATATCAGGACGACGACGTAATAGTTCTGCCGGAATTCCCACAGCAATCTCAGAAGCTGCGGACGGAATAACACTTTCACCTTCTAATAAAGTTTCAAGATTACCGGGAGGTAGTCCAAGTAAGGTACTAATTGCATGCTTGGCTTGTTGTAAGCCGACTTGTAATGAGGGAATTGATGCCTTGGTGTTGAGTAATAAGGTTTTTGCTTGTTGAACATCCAGTTCGGTGGTTGCTCCACTTTCGAAACGGATAGTCGTAATCTTTAAACTACGTTCCTGTATTTCTACATTCTTATGCGCAATAGCAATACGTTCTTCGAATGTCCTGATTAAAGCATAGGCTGAGGCAGTACTTGATGTCAGACTCACTAGTACATCATCATAATCTGCAATGCTAGTTAGCAGATCTGCATCGGCTGCTTGTATGCCGCGTTTGAAACGACCCCATAGATCTATTTCCCAAGCTACATCGAAACCAATATCGGCATCCCGATAGGATGTGTCGGCAGTTCCAGAAATGTTCGGCTGATTATCGCTTAACTCGATATGGCCAAGACCAGCGCTTACCTGCTGTGCTTGCGGGTAGCTATTGCCAACGGCAATACCAAGTTGTGCCCGGGCTTCCAGTATTCGAATGCCGGCAATCTGTAGTGAAAGGTTTTGTTGATAGGCTTTTTCGATTAATGAATCGAGTGTCGGGTCATTAAATACCGTCCACCAGTTACTGACATCGCCTTGTTCAGAGAGGATTGTTGAATCGTGACTTTCCAGCCATTGATCTGCGACGGGAGCATCGGGTTTGATGAAATCTGGCCCGACAATATTACAGCCTGACATAAACAAGCATGCCAAATAAAACAGATAGTATCGAAATCTATTCATGTCTGAGATTACTATAAATTATTATTAAAATATTATTAAAATATTCTAGCATAGTAATTTTGTAATAAAAGATGAATAATATATAATTATTCATAAACATACATATTATTCATATGGATAATTTTTATCTATAATTATATGTAGCCTTAAGGCAATCGTTAGTACAAATCAGGGGAAATCTATCATGGCCACTGAAGGACTCTGGACGGTTCAGTTTTCTGCAACTGAAGAATTTTATGAAAACTTGCAGGTTGGTGAGGAAATCAATCGTGGTGGCACATTTGTGCTGACCAACAATAAAGTCTTTGGTGGTGGCATTTCCTATTATTTCACCGGATCGTATGAATCTTCCGATTCAATAATCTCCATGACACTCACCGCGACGCGCTATAACGACTTTGTGCCAGGGTCGTTTGGTGATGACACCGAAGGCCGAATTTCATTTTCGGGCACCATTAACGAGAATATAATGAAACTACATGGGCATATGGAATTCAATAAAAACAGAATGATTTATGTAGAAGCTCATAAACGAGCTAATATTTAACAATAACAATTCATTGAAGTATTTTTGTAAGGAGAAAGGTACATGGTCAAACATCTTTATACATTCTTGATATCAGGCATATGTGTATTAACAACAATCAATACACATGCAAACGATGTCTTCGCCTATCCATCGGGCGGCCAATCCATGGAACAACAACAGAAAGATCAGTTTGAATGCCACCAATGGTCAGTCAGTCAAACGGGTTTTAATCCAATGAACAGTTCACAACAACAAAACTATGCTTATAGCCCTTCTTCTCCTTCGAGTTCCGGCGGATTTGGTGATGCAGAAACAGGTCAAGGTGGAATGGTTAGAGATGGAGCACGAGGAGCAGCTCTTGGTGCTATCGGTGGTGCTATAGCAGGTGATGCCGGTAAAGGTGCTGCCATTGGTGCAGCTACAGGCGCATTATTCGGGAGAATGCGTCGTAGAGGTCAGCAAGCAGAACAACAACAATGGGAACAACAGCAGGCTCAACAAGCGCAAATGCAGCAACAACAGCAAGCACAACAACAACAACAAGCAAAAAATGATTTTAATCGTGCTTATAGTGTTTGCATGTCATCTAGAAATTACAAAGTACAGTAATTACATAAGTTATTAATGGAGAATTACTAATGAATAATTATAAATCCGGTTTGATATTATTAATGTCAATACTCGTAACAAGTCCAGTTATTGCAGAAACAATGAAATATACAGGAACCCTTCATGCCAGCTCAGTAAAAAGTTTAATGCCTTTAGCCAATGGTGATGGTGTACTCATGGTTGAAGCATCTGGTATTGCAGCATTGTCAGGAACCCCACCATCAGTGCTGGCTGTCAAATGTTCTGGTATGGGAATCGTTGATCCGGAAAGTAAAGCGAAGACCATTTTTTATTGTTCCTTTACCGAATCAGAAGAAGATGGTTTTGATGTGAAAGGCATAATTAAAGATGAAACTGGTGCATTCGACGTTATCGGAGGTAGTGGTAAATGGACGAAGGCAAAAGGTAAAGGCGAATTTATCCAGATCATTAAAACAGCTAAAGGTAGTAAGAACGTTTTTAAAGTGGAAATCACAACCCCATAACAAATCAGAAATTTATCTACAATGAGCAATAAATCAATATCTCTCTTTCTAATAACGCTACTGTTTTCTTTGTCTGCAAATGCAGTACGAACCTATGAAGCAACTTCCGAGTTAAATGCCGCGGCAATTCTGCCAGCTGAATTATTATCTGGACCGAATCATCAGGTAGATAGCGTTGTCATCAACGATGGTTACCTCAATATTTATACTATCAGATCAAAGTATGGCGAGGTTCAAGCAACGTCTACTGCAAAACTAAGAAAATATATTCATGAGATTAACGCAGCTGCACGTATGGAAGCTGTGAAAGGTACGGATGAATTCAAGAGTGGTATTAAAGAAAAAGTAGGCGATGTTGTTGCAGGCGCAAAAGGACTAGTGACTCACCCGATTGATACACTTGACGGTGCTATTTCCGGTGTTGGTAAATTATTCTCTCGTGGTAAAGAAAACCTTTTTGGTGACGCACGCAGTGATTCTGAAACAAGTCGTACCAAAGATTTAATTGGTTTTTCAAAGACAAAACGCGATTATGGTTTTGAATTTGGCGTTGATGTCTATTCACGAAACCCAATTTTACAAGAACAATTGGATGATATTACTTGGGCGGGATTTGGTGGCAGCGTAACGATGAGCGCTTTATTAATGTCTATTCCTGGAGGCACACCTATTATCAGTGTCACAGGTGGGACAGAATTGATGAACAAAGTGTTTCGTGATTCTGCACCTGCTGATTTACGAAAACTGAATCGTGAAAATTTAGAGTCAATGGGCGTAAGTGAAGACATTAGTGACTTATTTATTTCAAATGCCAATTACACACCTCGAGAACAAACCCTGCTTGTCAATGCGTTGGCTAGTATGAAAAATACTAAACAACGTTCGGAATATATCAAGTTTGCGATATTAACAGACAACGCAGACATGGCTTTTTTCCGTCAACAACAAGCACAAATGTACGCCGGCTATAACAAATCTGTTAAACCAGTGAAAGAATTTATTTCTATCCGTGAAATATCTGTTGCTAAAAGTAGTGACAATAAAATTGTTTTTAATGTGCCACTTGATTACATGGTCTGGACAAAAGGTTTGGAAACTGTCGCTAGCATAATTACACAGGAAGTAGCACGCATGAAAGATGTCACTGGTCGAGAAATTTGGGTAACAGGAAAATTTAGTCCCTTGGCAAAAGAAAATCTAGGAAAAATGGGATGGACTATTAATGAAGGTGCTCAACATCTCCTTGACTAATATGCAGCAGTAAATCTAATAACAGGAACCCTCGCGTATGGCCGACAATAACCAGGTTACTATTACCGTGCACCTTGTGCACGGTGAACCGTTGGTATACTCGTTGGAACCTTCTGAAGCAAAAAAGATGGGCGTTAGTGAAGATATCGAACGTGCATTGCAACGAATCAGTATGGCAGTTGAAGCGGATAATAAATTAAGACTTATTCCTTATAGCAATATTAAATATGTTGAAATCGATCCTGCTCCGACCAATTTACCCTTTACAATCATACAAGGTGCTAAACAAATTTCAGATTAACCAGATAAGCTACTTTAATATTATTTCAAAAATATAATCAAAACATTAGGAGAACCTTATGTCGCTTTTTAAATGTACAACTGTATTTTTAAAGCACACGACACTGACACTGAGCATCATTGTCACAGTATTTCTTGCAGGTACGATTCTGCCCGGTGTCGATGCTATTGCAGAAACACAACCAAACGTCACTGCGGCAGCCGATAGTAGTACTACAAATCTACTTACTCCGGAACAACTGAGTGAACTTGTTGGACCAATTGCACTTTATCCTGATGAATTGATTGCTATCGTCTTACCCGCTTCTACATTCCCAATACAAATCGTTCAAGCGTCCCGATACCTGGAAAAACACAAGAAAGATTCAACGATTAAACCAGATAAAAATTGGGATAGCAGTGTACTCGGATTACTTAATTATCCTGAAGTAATTGAAAAGATGAACGGTAATTTGGAATGGACCTGGAAACTGGGAGAAGCTGTCGTTAGTCAGCAGAACGATGTTATGGAAACTATTCAGCAGTTTCGTAATACAGCCTACACAGCAGGCAATCTGAATTCCGATGAACAAACGATCATTGTTCAGGAAAAACAGATCATTAAGATTGAATCTGCCTCTCCAGAAGTGATCTATGTTCCTTCTTATAATCCTGCAACTGTGATCGTACACCAACCCGCACCCTATATTTATCATTACTCCGCGCCCTATCCTTATTACTATAACCCTGCAGCCGTATTCTGGACCGGGATGTTCGTAGGCGCAGCCATCAGCTATGGAGTTGGTTGGGGTTACCATGGACATGGTCACAATGACATCAACATTAATCGTAATACGAACATCTCGGGTGGTAATAAAAACATCAATGTTGGTGGTGGTAGTAAATGGAATGCTAATCGCGGTAGCGGTAGTGTTGGTAGACCCGGCAATGTGACAAGGCCTGTTGCAGGAACACGACCTAACACTGGAAAACGACCGAGTGTTGGAACAAGACCCGGATCAAGACCGAGTACAGGACAAAGATCTAGCACCGGACAACGATATAATACCGGACAACGAGCTAGTACCGGACAACGAGCTAGTACCGGACAACGAGCTAGCACTGGACAACGACGGTCATCAGTACAATCACGCACCAGAACGAGTAATTCGGGTTCCTTTGGCGGCTATAAACGTGGTCAGAGTGCTTCCAGAAACAGTCAACGTGGCCGACAAAGTCGTTCAAGCCAAACAAGATCAAGAACATCAAGGAGTGCACCGAGTCGATCTAGCTCAGGTCGCTCTCGTGGCGGCGGTGGTGGTCGTAGACGTTAATTAATAACGTTATAAATATAGTGGCGACACTAATTTAAAGATTGAATATCAGGAGACATTAATCGTGAATACCAAGCGTGTAAAATTTACAAAATTAATTCAGAGATCCATCTCATTTGCTCTATTGACTATAGCCTTATGTAGCCCAATAAATATTATTGCTCCCTTTGTTTCAGTTGCGTTTGCAGAAGAGCCGATGACATATGAAACACCAGACGCCGCAGTAAACTCTCTCCTTGCCGCGTTGAAGAAAGGTGACCACGAGACCTTGCTTGATATCTTCGGACGAGAGTACGAAGAAGAGTTGATTGGCGGTGATCCAATCGCCAGTAAAGAAGCACGTAAACAAGCTTCAGAAAAAGCGCAAGAAATGCACAAACTTCGTGATGACGGAAAAGATAAAAAAGTGCTGCTCATTGGTTCCGAGGCCTGGCCGGTACCTTTTCCTCTAGTAATGAAAGATGGAAACTGGAGTTTTGACACGGCGGCAGGCATAGAAGAAGTTGTGAATCGTCGTATTGGAAAAAACGAACTGAACGCCATAGATATGTGTCACGCTTACATTGAGGGACAAATTCAATATTCGAGCATTGATCGTGATGGAGATGAAGTTCTGGAATACGCACAAAAGATTTTAAGCACTGAAGGAAAGAAAGACGGACTATTCTGGGAATCAAAAGAAGGTGAGGAACTCAGTCCCTTCGGACCTTTAGTCGCTGATGCCAGTAATTATCTGGAAGGTCATGAACCAGGTGATCCGTTCAAAGGTTATTATTACAAGATTATTACACGCCAGGGTGCAAACGCTCCCGGCAAACGCTATGACTATATTATCAATGGCAACATGATCGCTGGTTTTGCTACGATTGCCTTTCCAGCTGATTACGGTAATTCCGGCATAATGACATTTATGTGTAGCCATCAAGGCAAAGTTTACCAAAAAAACTTTGGTGAAGATTCCGATTTAATTGCTGCGGGTATAGATGAATATAATCCTGATGACTCATGGTCTGAAGTAAAAGACTAGCTATTGCTTGCTCGATATCGCATAAGTTCATCTAGCAACCACTGTTTACTAGTTTGTGTAGACTGGCCTACGCACTCAATAAAATAAGACTTCTTCGAGATCATGCTTTTCGATGCACTTAACTCAATGAATTCTTCTGCTGTACTAATTTTCTTCTTGAAGTGCGCGTATTTTTTCTTTATGTGAGAAACTGTTTTATCAGCATTATATGGAACTCCATTTCTAATGAAATCACATTCTGTATCTGCAACAAAATTTAATAGGTGATTAATTTCATCACTTACGTAATCAGCACCATGAATGGAACCTGACATCAAAAACAAAAATAATAAAGTTGTTATTTTCATACTAGATTCGCTATTTATTAGTATTTTGTTATAGATATATTTAACACTACACGGTTTTTTCCTGTTTTCTTTACCTGATAAAATGTCTCATCACATCGATAAAGCATAGCCTGAAAAGATTATTTATTTTATTAATACGTGATGCCCATTACTAACCATCATTTTAAACCTAATACTCGAAGTTTTAATTATTAATTTCTCTGTTTCTATTCTAAATCCTCTCAGCAAACTCTAACAAAATTTTATTATTGACTAGTCCGAGCATAAATCAGAATCAATAGTAGAAATATAGGACTGCGAAGTTGATTTGTTAAACCTGAAACAGAGTAAATTAATTTATCCCATCACTATAACCCTGGATTAGGTTATTATTGCTGTGACCGTCCCCCGACGTTTTACCCCAAAAATGGATGGCCTTTTAAGTTATTGTTTTTAAACATTGCCTTGGTAGCTCAGATGGATAGAGCGTCCCCCTCCTAAGGGGAAGGTCGCAGGTTCGACTCCTGCTCAGGGCACCAAGTATTACACTGAAGTGTTAGCTTTTATTAAAAAATAATTCAGCAGAAAAAAGCTATGCATGGTTTTGTAATCCCAGCTAATGTATTCAATGCAGTCCTACGCTACTGAATACACTAAGAGTAGATTCAATATTAAAGAAATTCTGAGAGAACAGTTATGATGTACTCGACAACCTTTTTGATAATTCATCCGCCATCATGCAAATTCTGTTTAAGTTAGGAATAGACATTGTTGTATCTGATTCCATCATTACGTTTTTGTACTGTTCTAGATCTTCGGAAATCTGTTGTGCTAATTCTGAATCAGATAACATTTTTATATGTTCTTCAAGTTCAGCATTATCCATAACTTCCTCCCCTATTTTTCATTATTAACTCATCGAAATTTTGTATTTTTTGTAATACTTAATTACTTTTTTGACGTAGTTTTGAGTTTCTTTGTAAGGAGGGATTTTGTTACCGTACCTCTTCACCGTACCTTCGCCGGCATTGTAAGCGGCAAGCACAAGTTTTAAATCATTATTAAATAATTTTAATAGATATCGAAGATAACGTGTACCACCATAAATATTTTCTCTAGGATTTTTTCGGTTTTTCACACCAAATTGTTTTGCAGTTTCTGGCATGAGTTGCATTAAGCCAACGGCACCGGCTTTCGAGATTGCATTCGGATTATATGAAGACTCTGCAGTGATGATTGCGTGTAATAAAGTATGTGGTAATTTGTATATCTTGGCGACGCTTCTAATTGTCGCGTCATATTTTTTTTGATTTTTTTGCCAATTGAAATTCTTTGGTGGTATATATTCTTCCCAACCTTTCCATGTTTTTACCAGTCGCTTATAACCACTGTGTCGCGGCTTATCTGTCAGTATTATGCGGCCATGTTTATCGACATACTTATATATATCAGCATGACTCGGTAATGAGAGTAATGACAATATGGCGATAAATATTATTGTAAATTTAGTGTTCAGCATTACGACCTGCGATCTTCTTGATCCTATTTTTAGGAAATTTGATTAACTCTATAGCAAATATAGGCTTATTTGAATAATTATCAGTGAAAAAACAGCTGCTATTACGTCATCGAACATAATTCCAAAACCACCTTTTAGCCGTTTATCGGCAATAGAGATAGGCCAGGGCTTCCAAATATCAAATAACCGGAATAGAACAAAACCAAGCAATATCCACTCCCATTGTTTCGGTACCATATACATAGTGATGAAATAACCGACGATTTCATCCCAAACAATGCCAGGATGGTCATGCACATTGAGTGCTTTTGCCGTGTATCCGCATAGAAATATGCCGATGAGAAAGGTAAAAATAATAAATAAGAGAAAGACTTTCCAATCCATCAAATACTGGGTCGGAATTAGCAAATACAAACCTACACCAACGACGGTACCCATGGTTCCAGGCATTTTAGGCGATAGGCCACTGCCAAAACCCAATGATAAACAATGAACTGGATTTAATAGTAGTTTTCCCGGAACTTTTTCCGAAATTTTTGATGGAACTCTTACTTGTTCAGTTTTGTCCATAATGAGACACTAAATTTGAAAAAAAGCAGTTTACCTTATAATCCTAAACAAATATGCGACTATCACTGTTCACCCTATTCTTCTTATTAACACATGCCGCCTTAGGCGGTGAAGCAGATATCGTAGCCGTCGATGTTGAACATAGCGGCGGTGATTTTTATCGATTCAGTGTGACTGTTAAGCATAGCGATGAAGGCTGGGAGCATTTCGCCAAAGCTTGGGAAGTATTAGACATGGACGGTAATGTTTTAGGTGCACGAGTCTTGCTTCATCCTCATGTGAACGAGCAACCTTTTACGCGTTCACAAACGATATCTATTCCGGAAAATATTAATCAGGTTACAATTCGTGCATACGATATCATTCACAAATTTGGTGGCAAAGAATTAACTGTTAACATAAGGAAATCAAAATGAAGTTATTATTAGTTAGCTTATTGTTTATCATTAATATGGGTACTGCGAATGCGGCAAATTCATTCATTGATGACGCCGTTGCCTCAAAACATCGAACCGAGAAAAACAAAGCACGAGATGTATACCGTCACCCTGCTGAAACCCTGGCTTTTTTTGGTCTTCAAAAAGATATGAAAGTGCTTGAAGTACTCGCAGGACGTGGCTGGTATACAGAAATACTGGCTCTCGCTTTAAAGGACAAAGGTGAATTAACTGTCACCAGTTTTGGTGATAAACACCCGAATGATTATCTTCGCGGAATACATAATGATTTTAAAATGATTCTTGATGGTAATCCTGACATCTATAGCAACATTAAACTTACCGTATTCAAAGATGGCGAATATTTGAAAGGTATTTCCGATGATTCACAAGATATGGTGGTGACATTTCGTAATACACATAACTGGATCAGATTTGGTGGCGTTGAAGATGCGTACCGCGCTTTTCATCGCGTCTTGAAAAAAGGTGGTGTATTAGGCGTAGTACAACATCGAGCAGACAAAGGTAGTACTGCTAAAGATTCAGCGCAAAAAGGTTATGTTCCAAGTTCCTATTTAATTCGACTTATCGAAGACATGGGTTTTGAACTCGTTGCCACATCTGAAGTGAATGCCAACTCTAAAGATACAAAGGATTATCCTGAAGGTGTTTGGACATTGCCACCCTCTTATCGTTTGAAAGATGTTGATAAAGAAAAATATACGGCTATTGGCGAAAGTGATCGAATGACCTTACGATTTGTAAAGAAATGAACGAAATAAACATTACTGCAAAACTTTTTTTATTGCTTGGTTCAGCTAATGCGATGTTGGCTGTAATGCTTGGTGCTTTTGGTGCGCATGCATTAAAAACTCGCTTGGATGAAAACTTGTTAAAAGTTTTCCACACAGGTGTTGAGTATCATTTCTATCATGCGCTCGGGCTAATACTGGTAGGTATTATTGCTATGAACATACCGGTCAATATCTGGATAAAGAATTCAGGTTGGATGATGTTTGCCGGAATTATTTTATTTTCCGGTAGTCTTTATTTATTAAGCATCTTAAATCTACGCTGGCTGGGTATGTTTACGCCACTTGGTGGATTATTATTCATCCTTGCATGGTTAAGCCTGTGTATTGCCATTGTTAAACACTAAATGAGAATATTGATGAAATCCTCTATTTTTCTACTTATCCTTTTTATCCCCATTTTCAGCTTTTCCGAAGATATGAATGAGCAAATCAACAAAGCTTGTTCGCGCCATGCGGTATCATTGGTCGCATCATTAAAATCAGAAGTTGTTGGTGACTTAAGTCAGGAAAAATCTGCGCAAGCTTTAAAACTGGCGACTGATTCATGTCAGGCTTACCTCAAAAAAGAGTTTGGTGGAAGCACCGCAACTGTTGCAACGGTAGAAGAAGCACAAGAAAAAGAAGTTGTTGAAGAAGATAATATGGACTGGTTTACTACAAAAATATTAAGCGGTGATACTACACGGAAAAAAGGCAATAAACGCTTGAAGAGACTTAAATAAATACTTGTTTTATAAACATAACTACTACGCTAACAATAGCCAGCCATAGAAATAATACTAAAACAACTCCTATCAGCTTCAATCGACGTCTTTGAGACTCATCTATATCTTTTGAATTAATTTCCTGTTTAACACTCTCAGGAATTAATTTATAAATAAAAGCGAAAACTATCGGCACCAGGATTATTTCATCGAGAAAACCAACGACGGGAATAAAATCAGGAATGATATCTATGGGGCTAATGATATAAGCCAATAACAAGATCACTAAAGCTTTGGCATACCACGGTGTACGAGCGTCTTGCATCGCTGATATTAATAACAGAATTTTATCTGCAATATTCTCTGTTATATTTCCAGACATGCTATAGATTATTTTTTATACAATGCTTCCAGATTCCCTTCTGTTGGCGTTATTTTTTTATTCTCAAACGATTGTGATTTAAAACTAACAAAAAAAGCTACGCCATCCCATTGGTTCGTTACCTTTCCGTATAAACAAGTATTAAGTTCATCAATTTTTAACTTTAAATCTTCGTTACATAATTCTTTTATCGCATTAATGTTCGTTATATTCTTATCTTGCCAATGTGCATTGGCCCAATCTAACAATGCTTGCTTAGCCAAAACCGCATCGTTTATCGCACATGCATGTTTAATTTGTTTTATATATAGACGGTTCGATAATTCATTAGAAACTTTATCATCCTTTACACTTTCTTTTCGTTTACTCTGCCAAAATATAAATAATGTAATTATCCATAAGATAAACAGAAATAAACTTAAGCATTGCCAAATTATTTGATTGCCATCAGCTTCAACTACATTAATACTTTGTTCACCTGAACTTTTTTCTACTAGTTCGTTTTCTTTTTCCAAAGGCTGTTGCTGGACATTATAAGTAGGCGCTGCAATAGATATATTCGCATGTATCATACGTTCTGGTAATTCAGCAAATTCCATTTTATCAGCAACTGTATTCCACCAAGGTATTTTTATTGCTGGCAATAAATAGTCACCCGCTACTATAGGAATGATTGCAGTTTTGTCATGGCGAATACCAATAGAACCTTTTTCATCTATTGCCTCTGCAAACTCAGGTTGATCTGGATATGATTTTAATTTTTCAGGAAGATTACTTTTGATTTCAGGAAGATTACTTGCTACCAAACCATTTGCCGTTAATATTAATGTACGTGTCGTCGCTTCACCTTGCTGTAACTTATCTGGCGAAACCGACCATTGTTCCTGAATATATAAATTACTTGCAGGTAACCATGTATCGCCAGTAAATGTATCAGGAATAGGCTTTACCTCAAGATTAATACTACTAGAGCGTTTCACTACCGATTTAGGTTGAGGACCAAAGGGATCAAATCCGAAAAAACGTCCCGAACCTATCTGTCCTTGAAAAACGATCGGTTCGATTCTTAATGCGCCACTATTTTGAGGAAAGATAGTGTATTGCCGTTGAATAACGACATAACGTTTACCTTTGATATGTAATTCAAAACTTTTATCTTCACCTAGTTTATTTATAACTGCCTGTCCACCATTTATTTTAGGTTCAGATAAACTGGCATTATTTGTTTGAACAGCACGATATAATTTAACTGTATAAACTACCTGCGCTTGCACATAAGGTGTTTTGGTATCTACTTCAACTTCAAGATAAAGATCTCCTTTATTAGCAGATTTGTTCGGTGACACATTGGCAACAACTTTAATTGTATTTGCTTGACTAACATCTTTACCAAAATGAATAGCCGGAACAGTTAATACTCCCGCATGATTAGCCATTACCGTTAATATCCATTGCTGGGACAATGTCATTTTCCCATTGACTATTTTAGTATTCGTTCGACGACCTGTTTTTAATACAGTAAACGACTTATTCAATGGACTGAAATCAGGTTCGGAATCTACTGATTGATCTGTTGCAAATACCAATTGAAATGCTTCATCAACTACGATAGGAGTTCGATCTACACTAATGGTAATTTCAGCCTGCAGAAACTGACTGAATAACATCAACACAAATGTAATAATTAATTTTATAGCCATTTTTGCTTACCAGTATTTTTCATTCGTCGAAGACTTTTGTTTCTGTTGCTGATATTGATATTTGAATTTACGTCTTAACAAACCGGAAGGATCATCCGGTATACGACGCAACCATTGTTCTGCTGCCTGCTGTTCTTCATCAAGTTCATTCATTTCCTTTTGAGTTTGTTGTTCCTGTTCTTTATTCTCATCTTCTTTTGATTCTTCTTCAGCCTGCCGCTTCATTTCTTGTTTCTTTTCTTCTTCAGCTTCGTTTTTGTCAGCCTGCTGTTCAGAACTTTCTTGTTCATCCTGTTCGTTTTGCTGTTGTTCTGATTGTGAGTCTGATTGTTGTTCTCCTCCTGGCTCAGAATTCTGTTGTTCCTGATCAGACTGCTGGTCTTCGTTCTTTTCTGAATCTTGCTCTGATTTTTCGTTTGAATTTTCGTCTGATTGGGACGGCTGTTGTTTTTCTAATTCTTTCTCTACAAGTTCTTTATTAAATTTTGCATCTTGATTTTCAGGATTATTTTCCAGAGCTTGATCATAAGCAGTAATTGCGTCTTCATATCGTCCCTGTTTTGCTAAAGAGTTTCCTTTATTATAAAGACTACGCTCATCTTGATACTCATTTAATAATTCTTCTGCAGCAGCATAATCACCGGCTTTATATTTGGCCGCCGCTTTCCATTCATTGTCTTGAAATAAATCAGAAGCAACTGTGGCCTGTTCATTTTCTAAAGCACGCATAGCTTTTTGATTTTCATTCAACCACAAATCATTCCATTCAAAAGCCATTGCATCATCAGGACTACTTATCATCAGACATATTAATATTGCTAAATAGCCACGCCTGAAACCAAATGCAACAATGGGTAAAATAAATAAGACTAACCACGGACCAAATTCATGCCATTGATCAGTTTTAAATTCTGTTTCCGTTTCACTATCAGATTCCAGACCACTATTAAACAAATGATTAAGTCGTTCAATATCACCATCAGCAATCTGACTGGTTTCATAATAACCACCGCCTGCATTAGCCAGTTGACTAAGTACCTTCTGATTAAGTTTTGGTATAACGATGGTTCCGGCTCTATCTTTCAAAAAACCACTTTCACCCATGCTAACAGGAGCTCCTCCTTCAGTACCTAAACCGAGAATAGAAACCTGATAACCACTTTCCTTTGCTCGAATAAAATTGCTTTCATATTTTAGTTCGACTTCATCACTGACCAATAAAATATGTCCCTGACTGATACCGGCTTGCTTTAATAATTCGACAGATTTTGTAAGAGCAATATCAGTATTACTACCCAGAGCTGGCATTATTGCAGGAGATAATGACGTTAATAGTGAGTTAATCGTTTTAATATCATCGGTTAACGGCGTTACCGTAAATGCATCTCCGGCGTAGACAAGTAATGCTGTTTGCCCTTCTTGCCTGAGTTTTAATAAATCAGCAATTTTAAAGCGTGCTCGTTCAAGTCGATTCGGCTTAATATCATCCGCATACATAGATAAAGATAAATCCAGAGCAATGACTAACGCTGATTCTTTTTGAAACACAGGTTGAGGCAAACGTTCCCAGCTAGGTCCCGCTAAAGCAATGATAATTAATAAAAAAACTAAAGCAGCTAAAACTATATTTGTTATTTTTTTTTGTCCCGATTTACCGACTAATATATAAGGCAGTAATTCAGGGTCACAAACACTTTCCCAATGTTTATTTATCAAATGACGCTTAGCCAACTTCCATAAAATAAAAGCAACAGGAATGATCGCAATAAACCAATAAGGACGAATGAAATGAAATTCAGTCATTACTACGAACACCGTTGTATATCCGTGATATTTGAAAATGCGTGTTTTAGAGTACGTCTATTTTTATTCAGGGCAAGGCGCGACGATGCGCATGGTCGTTCCCTGCAAAGAGGAGCAACGCTGCCAGGGATGAAGATAGGCGTGCTATAAATATGCATTTTCAAGTATCACGGGTATATACACGCATTAATAATAATGTTGCCATCAAACATAGAGCTACAGCTAAAGGCCAATAATACAATGCTGTTTTTGGCCTAAATCGTTGCACGTCTTTTTCGACTGGCTCAAGTTCATCCAATAGCTGATAAATCTTTACAAACTCTTCAGTATCTCTTGCACGGAAATAACGACCGCCAGTTTTGTCGGCAATTGCCTGTAATGTTTTTTCATCCAGATCTCGAGACGGATTAACACTATGGGAACCTATCCATGTGCGAACTATCATTTCATCGGCACCGATACCGATAGTATAAATTTTTAATCCCTCACGCGCGGCTATGTCTGCTGCCGCTAAAGGTTCTACTTCACCTGCTGTGTTGGCACCGTCAGTTAATAATACAAGTACTCGACTTTGTTCATCTTGTTCACGTAACCGTTTAACTGCCAGACCTATCGCATCACCTATCGCTGTTAATTGTCCAGCTAAACCTATTACTGACTCATGCAGCAAAGTCTTTACTGTTATGCGGTCAAAGGTTAGCGGCGTCTGTAAATAAGCTTGTTCACCAAATAAAATCAAACCTAAACGATCACCAATACGACGTTCAATAAATTCTCCTGCAACTATTTTAGTTGCCACTAAACGATTTACGCGTCGATTGTTTATTACAAAATCTTCTTCTTTCATACTGCCTGATAAATCAACCGCCAACATCAAATCTCGACCACTTACCGGAACTTCGACAAACTCACCCAACCATAGTGGACGCATGGCGGCAGTAACTAAACAACACCATGCAATAATAGCCATCCATAGAAGTTTTCGCTTTACATCGACACGATGTTCAATTGTAGATTCCGTAATAAAATCATTTATAAACGGAACACGTAGAGCTGCTTCATTAACCACTTCGACAGGTCGTAATAACAATCGGAGAATAAAAGGTAATGGTAATAAAACAGCTACCCATGGCCAATCAAAATTTATCATGATAATTTTTGTGGCAAAGGGTTTCTGCCTGCTGACTCTATCCAAACTGAGGTTAAAAGTAGCAATTCAGTTGCATCATAATTTGGATTAGATTGATATGGCGCTTCGATTAATACTCGCCCAGTACCATTACTGAATGATTTATCACCCTGAAGTTGGTCTAGAAATAACAACCACTTTTCTCCAGTTATCGATGCCGATTCATCTCGTTTAAATAAACTAATACTGACACGTCGGATTAATTCAGAAATTTCTTTTACTAATTCTGACTTATCCTGATTTAATTTAAATTCATTTTCTATACGAGTTAGTTCTTGCCTAGCAAGATACAGTGCTGATATTCGATGTTTACGACGCCGTCTAATAAAGTAAACGGTAGCGACAATTATCATCAATATTAACGTTAATAATATCCACCAACCAGGAGCTGGCGGCCACCATAAAGACGAATCAGGTAAATGAATATCGCGTAATGGTAATTCTGCAGGGTTATCTCCTTGTATCATCGTGAACGCAGACCATGTTTGATTATCTGCTCCGCATTATCCTCAGTACGACAACTTAAAAAATTGGCATGGCATGAACGTGCTGTTTTTATTAAGTATTGCTGATGTGACTTAAACTTATTCGCGTGATCAGCAATGAGTTTTTTATTATTTGTATCGAATTCCAGTTCTTGTTCGCCATTTCTTATTCGATAATTCCCCGCTGGCGGTAAAAACTCTTCTAACCAATCATAGATATGCACCATAATTAATTCATTGTGTTGGCGTAAACGAATCAAATGCGAACGTGACTCTTCATCAAAACCACGGAAATCACTTAATAAAATCACCAGACTTCCGGGTCTAGCCATACGACGTAAATTAATTAATGAATGCAACATGCCTTGTCGTTGATTTTCATGAATGTCGGTTTGTTGCCATGCAGGATGTTCAACCATATGTTTGATTAATCGTAATACTGCAGACTTACCACGTTGAGGTTTTAACTCATGATGAATTGAATCAGAAAACACAACGCCTCCAACTCGGTCACCTTGTCGATTTGCAGTCCATGCAAATAAACTGGCAAGTTCAGCTGCCATAACAGACTTAAATTTTCCGCGTGTAGCAAAAAACATAGGTGCCCGAAAATCTACCCAGATATGAACCGGTCGTTCACGTTCTTCACAAAATAATTTGGTATGTGCTTTACCAGTACGTGCGGTAACACGCCAATCGATATTACGAATATCATCACCCGCCTGATATAAGCGTGATTCATTATACTCCATACCTCGACCTTTAAATGCGGATTGATAATCACCCGATTGAACGGCGCTAATCATTCCCGATTTAAGTGACAAAGTTCGACTCTTCTGACTCAAAGCAATTAATCCCGCTGTAGTAATACTGGCTGGACTATTGCCTGGACTAGAAATTGATTCAGATGTAACTGACATAAAACTAATTTTTAGGGAACAGCTATACGTGATATTAATTCCGAAATAACACCGTCGGCGGTTACTCCTTCGGCCTCAGCTTCATAATTTAATATCAAACGATGTCGTAATACTTCATGAGCAACGGCTTGAACATCTTCAGGACCAACATAATCGCGTTGTTGTAACCACGCATGTGCTCGAGCACAACGGTCCAATGTAATACTCGCTCGTGGACTAGCACCGTATTGCAACCACTGCGAAAGATCATCACCATAAACACCGGCATTCCTCGTTGCTAATACTATTTGTAATAGATACTTTTCAATATTGTCTGCCATATGTATGGACAACACTTCATCGCGAGCAGCAAAGATAGCGTCCTGTTTTATTGGAACAACTTCTTCCGGAGCAGAAGATAGTTTTGCTTCGTTACGTGCTAACTTTAAAATATCGCGCTCTTCTTCATCACTCGGATAGCCTATGGTTACGTGCATCAGAAATCTATCCAGTTGGGCTTCGGGCAAAGGATAGGTTCCTTCTTGCTCAATTGGATTTTGTGTTGCCATTACTAAAAATAATTTGGGTAAGATGTAGGTTTCCTTGCCTACCGTGATTTGCCGTTCTGCCATAGCTTCTAGTAAAGCAGACTGAACCTTTGCTGGAGCACGATTGATTTCATCGGCTAATACCAGATTGTGAAATAAAGGACCTTGTTGAAATACGAAACTTCCCTCTTGCTGACGGTATATTTCTGTTCCGGTCAGATCAGCAGGCAATAAATCTGGCGTAAATTGTATTCGATGGAAATCAGCTTCAATTCCATCTGCCAAAACCTTAATAGCCCGGGTTTTAGCCAAGCCAGGCGCACCTTCTACCAATAAATGGCCATCAGCCAGTAAAGCTATAAGTAAACGGTTGACCAGCTTTTTCTGGCCTATAATTTGCGTTCCTATATGGGATTGCAAGCGTTGAATTTCTGAAATTGCAGACATTTGTTGTATAACTCTTATTTATTTGGTTTGAATTTTATAGACCACAGATTTTATAGAAAAATTCCATCGTTTTCATGAGGAATTAATAAGAATGGCTAAATGTTCTCTATAAATTGTCGCTATAACGCTTGCGACATACATTGCTTCCATATAAATAACATAACATGTATTGTCACATTCAACACGGCCATTCCTATTATTATAAGGAGTTAATGAAGAATGAAAGAAAAGCCTAACTTTGCAGATCGTTTGCGTGCTGGTGATGTCTTAATGGGAACTCTGGTCAGCTTACCCTCACCAGAAATTTGCGAAATACTCTCCCATGTCGGCTATGACTGGTTATTCATTGATGCTGAACATGGCGCATTTAATCCACAACAAGTGCAGGGCATGTTACAAGCTGCAGCTCCTACTCCTTGTGTTATCCGTGTTCCCGAAGGAGAATCAATCTGGCTTAAAAAAGCACTCGATATTGGTGCAGCTGGCGTTATCGTTCCACAAGTACATACTTCCGCCCAAGCAAAAATAATCATCCAACATTGTAAATATGCGCCTAATGGCGACAGAGGTATTGGTATCGGACGTGCGCATAAATACGGAATTGATTTTGAACGCTATATTGAAAAAGCCAATGAAGAAACCGCCGTCATATTACAGGCAGAAAGCATTGAAGCTGTGGAACATATTGATGACATCGTCAACCTGAAAGGCCTCGATGCAATATTGATTGGTCCTTATGACTTATCCGCAAGTTTAGGTGTCACCGGACAAATAGATCACCCTATAGTTCAGGAAGCTATTAATACAATAACAGCAAGTTGCCAAAGAGCTAATGTCAGCATGGGATTTTTTGGTGTTAGTGCAGAAGCGGTATTACCTTATAAAGAAAATGGCTTCACGCTATTAACTGTCGGCGTTGATACAACATTCTTGATTAAGTCCGCTACGCAAACACTTTCTGACATGAATGGTTAAGAAACCCATAATGAGTCTTGGTACAATTAACACAATATTGAATACAGCACCTATTGTAATTCAGGGTGCAACTAGATTAATTAAGTTAATTCGTGATCAGGGTAACGATAATAAACTCGAAGAAGAAATACCGGATACGATTGATGGTATTAAAAAAGAAATTGACCGACTACAACAACGCCTTGATGCTAACAATGAGTCTAATGTCGAACAAATAAAATTGATCGAAGAGCTAGCAAAACAAAATGAATCATTAGCCACTCAACTTAAAAATACAATTACACACTTAAATAGAATTACTTTTATAGCAATTATTGCCGTTGTTGTTTCTCTCTTTTGTTTAATCTATACGTTTAAGTAATATGAAAAAGGTTTATAGCAGCGACAACTTCATCATGGCAGGTCATGTACATAGCCTATTAGAAGCCAATGATATCGACTGTCACTTACGGAATATGGACCTGACCGGTGCCATTGGTGAATTACCACTCAATGAATGTTGGCCTGAAGTCTGGGTTAATGATGAAGCTGATTTTACCTCAGCCGATCGCTTGATAAAAGCAGCTCTCTCTCCTGCCGAAAAAAATGAAGCATGGCAATGTCAATGTGGCGAGCCGATTGAAGGACAATTTGAAATATGCTGGTCATGCGGTAGTGAAAAACATTGAATACCTATGTATTCGTTAGATCAATAATATTCGAGACAACGGGCACAAGAGAATAAACAGATGAAAACTTACTCTTCATTGCTATTACTATGGACGACCAGAACCTCTTGAAAAATTGATTGATTAATTATTGAGCATTTTATATAGAGCAATCATATCTTCTTCGCCTAAGCCAGAATCATCAGCTGTACGATAAATGGCTTCCGTTTTCTTTAATAAAGTCATACCTTCATCTGTTTTATCTGTTGCTAAAGCAAGTCGAATATCTTTCAACATATTCTTTACAGAAAATTGAGGTTCGTAATCACGGTTACGTAGTTTTGGTTCCTTATATTCGCATAAATAATTCCAGCCGGTATTATTTCTTAATACATTAAAGTATTGATCATCACTCAAACCATTACTTGTTGCGTAGGCATAACTTTCGCAAAGTGCTTCAAGCTGCATCGACAAATTCAAATTCATCGCTAATTTAGCAACACTTGCGGTGCCTACTTCACCCACATGAATGCGTTTCCCCGATAAGGTTGCCAACAACGGTTCCAGTTTATTAACAGTGCTCGCATCCCCTCCAAGGTACAAAGGTATTTTTCGTTCGACTGCAGCAAGCTTACTACCGCCAATTAATGCCTCAATAAAAGAAGATCCACAAGCTTCAACTCTATTTTTAAACTCAATATTATCTTCTGGTTTAACCGTCGCACATTGAACCACAATATGATTTTTAGTTAAAACAGGTTCGAGTAAATCAATAACATCGGAAACAGCACCTCCGTCACTAACAAGAATAAATAAAATATTGGCTTTAGACACAGCTTCTACTATTGATTCAATAAACCTCGGCGTACTAGTAGAGGCATTGGTTTTCACCGTTCTATTCCACGTCGCTACCAACAAACCATCTTGCTCAAGATTATTAGCAATAGCTACCCCCATAATCCCCATTCCCAGTATTACAGTTCCAAATTCATGCTTATTTAACTCAGCCATACATTACTCCGGTTATACAGTTTCTAGACCTAACGATAAGCAATCAGTATTATGAATACTTATTCATGAATGATCGATATAAAAACTAAATGAGTAGCACACAAATCGCACCCCGTTCATTGTCACAAAGCCAAGCCTTCATATTAGCAACGACTTTGGTTCTATTGTTCTTCCTCTTGTCATTCTCTGCGCGCGTTCAAGCTAATGAAACATTGCTATACACATTCTGGGTAACAACCGGGCTTCTGATTTTATTCTACGCCATAAGTAGTTTCGTCCAATTCCGACAAAATAAACAAGCATCTATTCTCATCATTATTGCAAAACCGCATTACGTACAAATGCTCATGCATCTTTGTATTTTTGCTTACTGGGGATGGTACTGGCCGCAAGTTTACGATCAAGCCATCCTAATCATTGGCCAATTAGTCTACGTACATATTTTTGACTTATGTTTTCGTTGGTATCAAGGCAAACCCTTTATCATCGGTTTTGGTCGGTTCCCTATTATTTTTAGCACCAATTTATTTCTCTGGTTTCAGGATGACTGGTTTTATTACCAGTTCATCATGATCACCTTTGGTATACTCGCTAAAGAATACTTCACTTGGACCAAGGATGGACGGAAAACACACATCTTTAATCCTTCTGCAATTTCATTATCTGTTGCTTCATTATTGTTAATCATTACCGGCACCACCGATATCAGTTGGGGCAGTCAGATATCAAATACATTAAATACACCGCCGCATATTTATCTGGAAATTTTTATTCTTGGTCTAATTGTTCAATATCTATTTCACGTCACACTGGTAACGCTTGCTACTGTCATTTCACTATTAGTGCTAGGTGCAATCTATTATCAATTTACCGGCATTTACTTTTTTTATACTTCAGATATACCTATTGCCGTTTTTCTAGGATTGCATTTACTAGTAACAGACCCGGTAACATCACCAAAAACAAATACCGGAAAACTTCTTTTCGGTTTGTTATATGGCTTGAGCGTGATGCTCTTATTTGAAATTTTAGAATACTTCGGCGCACCTACGTTTTACGATAAATTACTCGCCATACCACTATTGAACCTAAGTATTATTTTTCTTGATCATCTCGGTAATAGAATAAATTTAGGGAAGCTATGGCCTGAATTTTTAACATTATCGATGTATGCAAAAAAATTAAATATTGTTTTTATGGCTATCTGGATAGCACTATTTTTTAGCTGGCAAACTTTTGGACATCTTGGAAAAAATCATCCTGGCACTCAATCACAATACTGGGAAGAAGCTTGCGATGACGATCTACGTAATGCTTGTCGAAACTTACATGATTTACTTGGCAATGAATGCAACAACAATGTTGCACTTGCCTGTGCGCGATTAGGTTCACTACATCGATTTGCTAAAGGTGTTGAACGTAATGATGTTAAAGCCTATCAATATGTTAAGCGTGCTTGCGATATTGGTTTACAAGAAGCATGTATCCATCTTCATGAATATCGACCAGATCACTATTAATGTACTAATACTAGTATTAAAAATGCTTAATATTAAATAAGAATTCCCATGACAGAAATTTATGTATCTGAAGTTATGACTGAAAACGTGATCAGTTGCGCTTCCGATGTTTCATTAAATGAAGTTGTACAAATTTTAAGTAGTAAACGATTATCCAGTTTGATAATAACTGAAAATAATACACCTATAGCCATTATAACTTAACGTGACATGGTATCTATATTGGCCGACATGATGAATGATGTCGTCTGGGACAAAATATCTATCGATCATTTCATGACTAGCCCAACCTACACCATTCGCAGTGATGCTTCTATAGATGAAGCAGTGATGTTTACAATAGATAAAAACATTCGACAACTACCCTTAGTAAACAATGACAACAAACTCATAGGCTTATTAACACAAACCGATATAGTCAATGGTCTATTAAAGCCTTCCTGATTTTTTTATTAAATACACATCCTTGTGTACCAATTAATAAATCTGCAGGCTATCCTTATAGGGGGGACTAATTCCAGCTTTGTAACTTGATTTTCCAACTACCATCATTCTGCTTTTCCAGAACATTAGTAATGTTACCTTCAAAATTGAAGATGGTGCCGTTAGCACCTATACGCGTCGCTTCCCAAAGTGCAGTTTCGTAAGCGATATCTCCTTTAATCTCCGTATCTACATTAGAAATAGAATATTCAGTAATACCCATTTCCTTTAAACCTTTCAGATAACCTGTAATTGCAGTCGGTCCTTCAAGGATTTCACTACTAGGTGGAAACACAACTGCATTTTCGGTATATAAGCTCATTAATGCTTCTGTGTTACCCTTATCAAAGCTGCTTACCCATCTGGAATTAAGCCGTTGTAATTCGGCACTTCCCGCAGTAGTTGATGCAGCATAGCTTGAAATTAAAGACAAAAGTGATATAAAAATCAAAGATTTAGTATATTTCATTTTAAGTACTCCTAAGTAAATGTTGCTGTTGATAAATATAGGTACGATGGCATAAACGAACAAGACGCATACAGTTCATAGACTCATTCCAAATAGGAAATAATTAAGGTTGTGTGACAATGGATAGATTAACCAGCATGAAAGTATTCGCCGCCGTAGTCAGACTCGGTAGCTTTGCCGCTGCGGCAGAGGAAGTCGATATTTCCAATACTATGTGTTCAAAATTCATTCGCGATCTGGAAGACAGTCTCGGCGCAAGACTCCTAAACAGAACTACGCGACAACATAGTCTCACTGAAGTCGGCAGCGCTTATCATAAAAAAATTATAGATATCCTGACTGAAGTAGAAGAAGCCGAACAATGCGTATCCGATTTACAAAATAATCCCATCGGCACATTACGAATCATGTCACCACCTTCGTTTGGATCGTTTCATATTGCGCGCGCGATTAAAGATTATAAAAAACAATATCCCGATGTCGCTATTGAATTAAATTTGTCTGATGATTTTGAGAATCTAGTAGATCAGGGAATGGATCTTGCCTTTCATGTCGGTGAATTGGAAGACACTAGTGCCGTGGCATTAAAGCTTTCATCCAGTCGCTTAATTGTTTGCGCATCACCTGAATACTTAAAAGAAAGCGGCACGCCACAAACGCCTAATGATTTAAGCAGCCATGTATGTTTAGGAATGATGAACCATCAAGTCTTTGCTCCCGACTGGACATTTAATATTGATGGCG
>DUBV01000106.1 GCA_012960105.1 Thiotrichaceae bacterium
CGTGCTGGTAAGCAGCAAACTGTGTGGGGTACAGCTGATGGTATGAAATTATTAGATGCAATTAATCCAACAGACTATTCTGAGATGGCACAAAATCAAATGGAAGATTCCCGTATTCCAATTTGGATGTTCAATGCTGAAAAGGACACGGATAGTGGTAGTAATTGGCAATTTATTATCTCTGAAGGAAAATCAAGTCATTTTGCTGGCATGGGTGATTCATCATCTACAGCAGCAGAAGAGCATTATGGAATTAGTGATAGTGGCCATGCATTTATTATGAAAGGTGCTGATACAATCTCTGGCAGAGTAAACGGAATGATTAATGTTGTTCCTGGCATGGGTGATGCTGCTACAGCATTTGACGCAGCTGGTAATGCATTAGGATATGGTCTTGGTGCTTTGCCAGGTTTTAATGGAGCAAGTGTTGATGACTTTATGACTAATGGAGCAACTGCTGCAGCTTTTAGAGGAATTTGTACTGGAGGCGCTTCATCAACAGTTTCTTGTATGGAGGCAATTGTAAATAACGCAGATACTGAAAATGGCGGTTCTGGACAAGTTGGTATTGGTGCAAGTAATGCTAATGCCCAGAACTTATTTTCAGACACTACTGCTGCACAATGGACTGCTGGTAAAGCAAATCCAACTTCAACATTCCATTATATGCCAGATGCTACATTTGCTACATTTGGCCAATTTGTCAACCTTAAATCTAAATATACTGTTGACCATAATTCATTTCCAACATTGGCTACAAGGTATAAAAATACAACATCCGATGGTTTGAATTATTCAGTAAACTTTATGAATGGTAATGATACAAACCCGTATGTTGATACTTATTGGACAAATAGCAATGGCGGTGATGTAATCGAAGAAACAGCTGCTACGACTGGTGCTGGATACACAACCAACAATCTTGGCGATGGAAGTTTGGTTGGTAACGCTACTGGTAATTATGCAATTTTCAACATGGTTGAAAAGTTAAACAGAATCAGCCAATTAGGTGGTTCGTTTGATACGGCAATTGAAACGGCATCGTTAGGACCAGTAGTGTTACGTGGTGAAGCTTTGTATCAGCATGATGTAATGTCACCAATTGTAACTCGTAAAGACTCTAGTAGTGTTGACTTAAATCACGGTTTCATGGTTAATGCTTTGAAGATGGAAAAAGGTGATCGCTTTAAGTATGTATTGGGTGCTGATATAACGGCATTAACTAATATGATGGTTTCTGTTCAATTTATTCAAGATGTAAACCTTGATTATGTTGATGTAGGTAATAAAGATGCCACAAATTGGAAATATACTGCAGATATGGCGACTATGAGCTTGACTAATAACTTGAATAAAGCAGAAGAGTTTAAAGAGTTTTATTCTTTATTTATGTCTAAGCCATTTGGTGCATCAGGTGAGCACAGATGGAATAACATCCTTATGCTTGAAGATGGCGGTGGCAAGTGGAATCGTTTAGATGCTGAATTCTCAATTAATGATGATACTCAGGCAACTGTTGAGTGGAATAAGTACTTCGGCGACGAAAATACTCAATTCGGTCAATTAGCGAAATCATCTAATATTCAAGTGGGTGTTAAATACTCTTTCTAAGATTGTTTAAAAACCTTAAAAAGCCTGCATTATTGCAGGCTTTTTTATCTCTACTAAGAAAATAAGAACTTAAT
>DUBV01000107.1 GCA_012960105.1 Thiotrichaceae bacterium
TAATGTGTTACCGATGTGGGTGTATCGTACCCGGCCTTTCTTTTGGTTACTTTTCTTTGGCCACGCAAAGAAAAGTGACGCGCCATCAAGCGAAAACAAAAGTTAAAAAAATCAATGATGTTTTTGTTTAACTGGATTCCAGTTTTCACGGGAATGACAAATGTTACCCAAACCTCGGCAACACATACACCAATGCAATTGGTATAGAAACCACACTGAATGCATTTCCAAACAGTACCATCGCCGCTACTTTTGATGGTTCCTGTTTATAATGTTCGGCAAACATATAATTCATTACTGCGGGAGGTAACGCACCGAATAAAAACAATGCACCCTGCTCTAATCTCGTTAACTCGATAAACGGAAGTATTAATAACACAATTATCACGCCACTAACGGGAGCTAATATCGCGGCCAACATTCCTATCTTCCATTCGGATAACTTCATATCGACTAAACGTACGCCTAAAGAAAATAACATCAGTGGCACACAGATATCGCCTATCATCCGTATTGGTTCTAGCAAGGTATTCGATACCGTTATTTCAAATAAACTTAACAGCATCGCTAACATAACAGCCAGTATCATTGGCGAAGTAAAGACCTTTAAGATATTCGAGTGTTTGTTTAATAGATAACTGCCCACGGTAATATGGAAAAAGTTACCTATAACAAAACAAATCACTGCGGCAGTTAGTGCAACATCACCAAAGCTTAAGACGATTAACGGTATACCGAGGTTGCCGCCATTCGCGAACATAATTGGAGGGCATAAACTTTTGGGATTTATGCTAAATAGCCTTGAAACAATCAATGCAATCACGCCAGATAAAAGCACGACAATACTGGTTGCTAACGCGAGATTTCCAAATAAACCTGAAACGCCTGCACGTTCATAAATAACACTGAAAAGTAGACAGGGAATAAATACATCCATATTCAGACGATTGGGTAAAATCATATCCGGTCTGAATTTTCGCGCATAGAGCAGACCAACCAAAATAATAGCAAAGATAGGAAAGGTTATTTCAAAGATTCTGAGAGTCATTTTGATTGAACAAATTTCATTTTTTCGAGTCCACAGGATACTATATGAAAATAACTAAACTATAAAAATATACTGCCATGAATTGTACAAGAATATTTTATCTCGCTTTATTCGTTGTTTGCTCATCATTACTCGGCTTTGGCCTTTATCTGGAACATGCTCAGGGAATTGAACCTTGTCCGCTCTGTGCATTTCAACGAATGTGCTATATCGCTATTACAGTCATTGCCTTGATTGCTGCGATTCATAATCCTAAAGACATTATGAGACTCGTATATAGCCCATTAGTCCTTATTGCTGCAGTAATTGGCGCAGGTGTCGCTGGTAGACAAGTATGGCTACAACATTTACCACCTGAACTAGTACCTGAATGTGGCCCAGGGCTGGAATATATGATGGATGTTTTTCCATTCGCTGAAGCGATGAAAATGATACTAAGCGGTTCTGGTGAATGCGCCGAAGTTCACTGGACATTTCTAAGCTTCAGTATCGCTGAATGGAGTCTGGTTTGTTTTAGCCTGATAGCTATCTTAACAATAGTGATGATGTTCAAGCTGAAAAGTAAGTAGATATTAACGTCTGAATGGTGGCATGCCGGGAGGCATACCACCCATGCCGCCCATACCTCGCATCATTTTTGCCATACCGCCTTTACCGGCCATTTTTTTCATCATCTTTTGCATTTGTTTAAATTGTTTTAACAATCTATTAATGTCTTGAATCTGTGTGCCAGATCCTTTGGCGATACGTTTTTTGCGTGAACCATTAATAATGTCTGGCTTAATTTTTTCTTTGCGCGTCATCGAATCGATAATCGCACCAAGTTTAATAAACTCTTTATCGTTTACTTGCGATGCTGCACCGGGAGGTAATTGATTCATGCCAGGTAACTTGTCCATTAAGCCGGCTATGCCTCCCATATTACTCATTTGGTTTAGCTGTTCACGAAAGTCTTCAAGATTAAAACCTTTGCCACTCTTAAGTTTCTTGGCAAGTTTTTCCGCTTCTTTTTGATCTGTTTTTTCCTGAACTTCTTCAATCAAACTTAGGACATCACCCATACCAAGTATGCGCGAGGCTATGCGTTCAGGATGAAATGCTGATAATTCAGTCGCCTTTTCACCAGTACCCATAAACTTAATAGGTTTACCGGTAACATGTTTAACCGTTAACGCTGCACCACCACGTGCATCACCATCGGTTTTGGTCAGGATAGAACCGGTTAATGGTAAGGCCTCATTAAATGCCGCCGCCGCATTAACCGCATCTTGTCCGGTCATGCTATCGATAACGAATAAGGTCTCAACTGGTGAGAGTACTTTATGAACAGACTGAATTTCCTGCATCATTTCATTATCGATATGTAAACGTCCGGCACTATCGACAATCAGTACATCGATTAACTGAACTCTAGCTACGTCTAAAGCATTTTTAGCAATGTCCGTCGCTTTTTGATTTTCATTACTTTCTATCCAGACCAGATCATTATCTTTGGCCAAGGTTTGTAATTGCTTTATTGCCGCAGGTCGGTAGATATCACAACTGACGACAGCAACCTTTTTCTTTTGTTTTTCTTTTAGGTATCGGCCCAGCTTTGCTGCCGTTGTCGTTTTACCCGCACCTTGCAAACCAGCCAGAAGAATAACTGCAGGAGGCTGTGTATTGAGATTTAACGGTTCATGATGATCGCCCATTAACGCAATCAGTTCTTCATTAACGATCTTAATTAAAGCCTGACCTGGAGTAAGACTGGTTAAGACTTCTTTATCAAGCGCTCGATCTTTAACGTGTTGAATAAAATCTCGTACGACCGGCAAAGCGACATCAGCTTCCAGCAAAGCCAAGCGTACTTCGCGCAAGCCATCACTGATATTTTCTTCAGTCAAACGACCTTGGCCGCGTAAATCTTTAAAAACCCGGGATAATTTATCTGATAAAGCGTCAAACATATGAAATTAATTCGTCTTAAATATGGTGGAAATCGAGCGCTATTCTATATCATTCGGGCATAACTTAAAAAGTGAGTTTCTAGCCAGAATGTGCAATCATCAAACTATGAGTATTCAATCCATCATCGCTGTTTTACTGTACCTGATATCTGCCTGTGTATTAGGAGCTAGAATTTACGGTATTTCGGAGATATTTAGCAAAACTCGAATTCTCGTCCTTATTTTAGGCACTATTGCCCTGGGCCTACATGCTCATTTACTCTATCAATCGATCATTTTGGCTCATGGTCTGGATTTCGGCTTTTTTAACGCAGTCTCGCTAATAGGCTGGCTGGTAGCACTGATCGTGTTAGTTATTTCTCTAACGCGCCCTCTGGAAAACCTGTTGTTATTCTTATTTCCCATCGCGGCGTTTGTGATATTACTAGAGCTATTTATTCCTGATGAACGGATTATTAGTGATTCTCTGTCCACGGGCTTACGTATCCACATCTTATTGTCCATCTGTGCCTATAGCTTACTGATGATCAGCGCTGTGCAGGCAATCATGGTTGCTGTTCAGGAAAGACTCATCAAAACGAAACGCGCAGCAAAAATCATGAATACTTTGCCGCCATTACAGGTAATGGAAGAGTTGTTAATTCAGATTATTGTTATTGGTTTTTTCCTATTGAGCCTGAGTCTGGCATCAGGAATGATGTTTATTGATAACTTATTTGCCCAGCATCTTATCCATAAAACGGTATTATCAATGCTAGCTTGGGTAATTTATAGCATTTTACTCTGGGGAAGATGGTCTGCGGGTTGGCGTGGCAAACGTATTATTCGCTGGACGCTAGGTGGCTTTTCCACATTATTACTAGCCTATATCGGCTCTAAATTTGTCCTCGAAGTTATTCTGCAACGCGTTTAAAGCTAATTATTCTCCGAATATCTCTTGAATAACTATGGTTATCCATCAAAATAACCTTTAAGTCATTATTAGAGGTCATTAGTTCTTGGACGATATTCCCATATCGGTTCTATTTGGAGCCATATTTGTTTTAATCCTATTCTCAGCTTTTTTCTCCAGCTCTGAAACAGCAATGATTGCGTTAAACCGCTATCGCTTGCGTCATTTGGTTAAAGAAGGAAAACGCAGTGCCATCGTTTCCGAAAAGTTACTGGAACGTCCTGACCGTTTAATCGGACTGATCTTACTCGGCAATAATCTGGTCAATTTTATTGCCGCATCAATTGCCACACTAATTGGTATACGCTTATTGGGCGATCTCGGTGTTGCTCTTGCGCCTTTTGTATTACTCGCTGTTTTTCTTATCTTTGCTGAAGTCATGCCGAAGACTCTAGCCGCCATCAAACCAGAAACGATTGCCTTCCCTGCCAGTTATATACTCGCACCTTTAATGAAATTCGCTTATCCGGCAGTTTGGCTTATCAATGGCATTTCAAATAGCTTATTGTCATTAATTGGTTTGAATCTCAAAGAACAGGAAGACATTCCCCTGTCTCGTGAAGAGTTAAGAACCATAGTGCATGAAGCAGGAACGCTGATCCCTAAACGCCACCAAGGTATGTTGATTAATATCCTCGAACTTGAAAATGTGACTGTTGATGACATCATGGTTCCTCGTAATGAAGTTGCTGCTATTAACCTCGATGACCCTATTAACGAAATTATCGATCAGATCAGTCATTCTCAACATACACGTTTACCTGTTTATGAATCTAATGCTGATAATATGATTGGTGTTCTTCATCTTCGACGTATGACACGTATTTTGAACGATAAGAACGAGCTAACCAAAGAAACGCTCAAAGGTATCATGATGGAGTGTTATTTTGTGCCTAAGGGTACACCGCTACATACGCAAATGATGAACTTTCAACAATACAAACGTCGTTTTGGCATCGTTGTCGATGAGTATGGTGTCATTCAAGGATTGGTAACGATAGAAGATATACTCGAAGAAATCGTTGGTGAATTCACGACCGACATGCAAGCCTATAACCTGGATATTCAAGAACAAGACGACAATTATTATTTGATTGATTGTTCCGTTCACCTACGTGAAATAAATCGCCAATTAAAATGGGAACTGCCGGCAGAAGGCCCGAAAACATTAAACGGACTTTTGCTAGAACGCCTGGAATATATACCTGAAGCAGGAACCACTTTAAAAATCGATAATTATTTAGTTGAGATCACACAAGTCTCTAAAAATTCAGTCAAAATGGCACGCCTAAAATGCCTTGAGGTAAGTTTAGAGACTCCAGAAGATTAGTCACATATAGATAAAATCGGGTCTGATTTTTGCATTTAACTTTGCACATAAACAGGAGACAATGATGAGTCTTCACGAAATCAGTTCAGAAAAACGCCTATTCAGTCGTATCGCCTTTGATGCACCGGTGATATTGAATAAAGGCAACGAACAATGGACATCAAAACTGTTAGATATTTCATTAAAAGGCGCATTAGTTGTTAGACCCGATGATTGGCAACAGGAAAATGATGGCGAATTCAAACTAGCGATTAAATTAGATAACAGTGATGTTGAAATCGATATGGACGTTACATTAGCCCATACAGAAGAAGATCATATCGGTTTCCATTGTGAACACATTGATCTTGATAGTGTCACTTCGTTAAAAAGACTAGTTGAATTAAACCTTGGTGATGAAGAGTTACTTGAACGCGAAATATTAAATATGCTGTCAGACTAAATTACGACTAAAATCACAAACCTACTTTTTCCATCACTTGTGATATATGCGTTACCGTTTGAATATCCAGATTGGGTAAGCCGCCTTTAGGACTATTTGCCTTCGGAACAAGAGCTTGTTTAAAACCATGCTTTACCGCTTCATTTAACCTTTCTATTCCATTCTGAATAGGGCGAATTTCACCCGATAGTCCTATCTCTCCAAACATAATCATATCGTTTGGTAAGGGTCTATCTTTAAAACTTGAGACGATTGCTAATAACAAAGGTAAATCGGAAGCTGTTTCTGAAATACGCATACCACCAACGACATTAATAAACACATCCTGATCGCTCATAGAGATCCCAGCATGTCGATGCAGTACGGCTAATAGCATGGCTAATCGATTTTGTTCTAAACCAACAGCAACACGTCTTGGGTTTCCTAATTGTGATTGATCAACCAAAGCTTGAACTTCAACTAACATCGGCCGCGTGCCTTCTCTGGTTACCATAATGGAACTACCTGACACTTGATCATCATGGCGTGATAAAAATATCGCAGAAGGATTAGAGACTTCTTTCAATCCTTTTTCGGTCATGGCAAAAATACCAAGTTCATTAACCGCGCCATATCTATTTTTAACCGCACGCACAACACGATAGCGACTGCTGCTATCCCCTTCAAAATAAAGTACAGTATCAACCATATGTTCCAAAACTCTAGGGCCCGCTAAGGCACCTTCTTTAGTAACATGCCCGATTAAGAATAATGAAGTGTTTGTTTGTTTAGCAAAGCGTACAAGTTGTGCAGCACATTCTCTTACTTGAGCAACCGAACCGGGAGCTGATTGCAAAACATCACTGTAAACTGTTTGTATTGAATCAATAACAATGATTTTTGCTTTTTCTTTATTGGCGACACTAAGTATTCGTTCAAGGTGATTCTCGGTTAGTATTCGTAGAGCATCTAAAGGTAAACCTAAGCGTTGACCACGTAAGCCCACTTGTTGTGTCGATTCTTCACCAGTGACATATAAACTTGGAACACCTGAAGCACTATCGAGACTGGATAATGTTTGCAGTAATAAAGTTGATTTGCCAATACCCGGATCGCCACCTATCAAAGTAACCGAACCAGTAACAAGTCCACCACCCATCACTCTATCAAGCTCTGCTAAACCAGTTTGTTGTCGTGGTGTTTCGCTGGTATCAACTGAACCTAATGAACAAACTTCAACAGGACCTGCCAGGTGTTCATGAAAGCGATCGGTATTCGCTGATGATTTTCTTTCAACGACTATTTCTTCGAGTGTGTTCCATGCCATGCAGTCGGGACATTGCCCTACCCATTTAGGCGTCTCACCGCCGCATTCATTGCATTGGTATAAAAGTTTTGCTTTTGCCATTAATCTTGCTCAAAAAATTCCAGTCTTTTATGCACACCACACATCAATTCATAAGGAATAGTCTCTGCATATTGAGCAATCTCTTCGATGGGCAATGATTCACCCCACAACACAACTCTGTCCCCTATTCTGGCTTCAGGTTGGTTGCGTAAGTCTACTGTCAACATATCCATAGAAGCACGTCCAATTAATGAACAACGAACATCATTAACTAAAATAGGCGTGCCTGATTTTGCATGTCTAGGAAAACCATCTCCGTATCCAGCAGCAATAACACCGACTGGCATATCTTCTGGACACTTCCATGTTGCGCCATAACCTACAGTGTCATTTTTTGATAATTGTTGAATTGAAATTAGTTCTGACTCTAACGTCATTACAGGTTTCAATCCGTGTTCATCGGCACGACCTTCTTTCATAGGAGAAACACCATAAAGCATTAAGCCTGGTCGTATCCAATCAACGTGAGTTTCTGGATAATTTATTATTGCTGCAGAATTAGAAATTGTTTTTTCAGCCTCTGAATTCTTACTAAGCTGATTAAATAATTCTAACTGCTGTTGCGTTAAAGGATTATTTTTATCGTTAGCTACTGCAAAGTGAGTCATCAATTTCGGCGCAGGTTTTACATTCGAACAATTTGACAAACGTTCTAATGCTTCATTAACTTTATCAACAGGGAAACCGAGTCGATGCATACCGGTATCAATCTTTAACCAGACTTGTAGTGGTTCATCTAAGTTTGCTTGTTCAAGTATTTGTAATTGCGATTCATTATGAATGACGATATCTAATTGAAGTTCAACTATACGCGATAAATCATTCGCTTTATGTGGACCTTCAAGTAATACGATAGGATTTTTTATTGAAGCGGCTCTTAGTTGTTCCGCTTCTTCAAGGCAAGCTACGCCAAAGGCATCGGCATCATGCAGTGTTTGTGCGACTCGAATCAAACCGTGACCATAAGCATCAGCTTTAACAATCGCCATAATTTTAGATTTTGGAGCAAGCTCCCTAACGCGTTGAAGATTGTGTTGCAGTGCTTGTTTGTCTATTACTACCCGAGATGGTCGTGTCATTCAGAAAACCCAGGTGCTGATGGGTGAATATAATCATCAGCAAGGTTTTCAAATCGTGTGTATTGACCACGAAATGCCAATTTAATTTTTCCTATCGGTCCATTACGTTGTTTACCAATAATGATTTCTGCTACGCCCTTATCAACACTATCTTCATCATAAACTTCATCACGATAAATAAAGAGTATGACATCCGCATCTTGTTCGATAGCGCCAGACTCACGAAGGTCAGACATTATTGGTCGTCTATCAGTTCGTGATTCCAGACTACGATTCAACTGCGACAAAGCAATAACAGGAACACTAAGTTCTTTTGCCATTGCCTTTAAGGAACGTGAAATTTCTGAAATTTCTGTTGCACGGTTTTCTTTCGTTCCGGCAACCTGCATCAATTGTAAATAATCGACAACAACCATATCGAGTCCATGCTCACGCGAGATTCGACGACAACGCGCTCGCAATTCTTGTGGTGTCAATGCTGGCGTATCATCAATGAACATTTTAGCTTCTTGTAAAATACTGACAGCCGAAGTTAGCCTTGGCCAATCTTCATCACTGAGCTTACCGGTACGAATTTTATTTTGATCAATTCGACCTAATGAAGACATCATTCTCATTGCCAACTGTTCACCCGGCATTTCCATACTAAAAACCGCAACACTATGTTTTCCTTTGATTGCAGCATGCTCGGCAACATTAATAGCGAAGGAGGTCTTACCCATCGATGGTCTTCCGGCTACTATAATCAAATCAGAACGTTGAAAACCCGCTGTCTTCATATCCAGATCATCATAACCTGTGGCAATACCGGTGATCGGACTATCTTTATGAAAGAGCTCATCGATTCTTTCCAGAGCGCCTTTTAAGTATTCCTTAATACCAAGATAACTTTTTCTGCCTTGATTTTCTCTTTCGGCGATTTCGAATACGGTTTGCTCTGCGTACTCCAGAATCTGCTCGCTAGTACGCCCTTGTGGATTGAAAACGGTATCGTTGATATCCGTTGTCGCAGTAATTAATTGTCTTAGAATTGAACGTTTACGGACAATATCAGCATAGGCACTGATATTACTTGCGCTAGGTGTATTTTCGGCCAGCGCAGCAAGATTGCGCATGCCGCCTGCTTCATCAAGCAATTGGTGATTTTCCAGCCATTCAGCAACAGTAACGATATCGTAAGGTTGCCCATCTTCGCTAAGTTCGCTAATTGCACGGAAAATAATGCGGTGGTCTTTACGGTAGAAATCTTCTTGTCGAACTCGTTCGACAACCTTATCCCAAGCTTCTTTATCGAGAAAGGCTCCGCCAAGCACAGCCTGTTCGGCTTCAATAGAATGAGGTGGTACTTTTAATGCTGCAACTTCAGCATCTTGTGAGAAAGGTGTTTGTCCCGGTTCCTGCATTAAGCTCTCCTAGACCATACCCTTAGATAAGAATAAATCTAATATAAAACAGATAGCCCACCTTGTGGCAGGCTATCCAGAAGAATTAATATTTAACGCTGTTACCGGTGTTCGGAAAATTATGACTCTTCTTCTTCCGCAACAACATTTACCTTAATAGTCGCAGTTACATCGGCATGAAGTTGAACAACTAGTTCAATTTCACCAAGACTGCGAATAGGTCCTTCAGGTAATCTAATTTCTTGTTTCGTTAGTTCGACACCAGATGCTGTTACAGCGTCTGCTATATCGGCCGTTCCAACTGAACCAAACAATTTGCCTTCTTCGCCAGCTTTGCGTGCGATAGAAACAGTAACCGCATTTAACTTTTCAGCGCGTGCTGCCGCTGTATCAGACAGTACTTTTTGCTGTTTTTCCAGCTCAGTTCTACGAGCATCAAACTTGGCAATGTTGTCAACTGTAGCTGAAACTGCTTTTCCACTAGGGATAAGGTAGTTTCTACCAAAACCAGGCTTAACGTTGACTCGGTCACCTAAAGCTCCGAGTTTATGCACTTTTTCAAGCAAGATAATTTCCATCAGACTACCTCAATTCAATACAATTTATGATAACAGATTCTTTATTTGATTCTTTAATTTATTGGCTCGTTTCACAATTCGTTTTCTGAGCCAATTTTCTTTCTACGCCAACTAATATAAACGTCCGTCATTCCCAAACAGGCTATTAACAACCCCATTTGCGGTATTAATACTAATAAACAGTACATCGCACCTATCCAGGCTGTTGATAGCTTCAATTTATCAACATTTCGATGTACTGAAGAGATGCCCTGTATCAAATACATGAACATCAAAATAACCGTGATATCCCTGAACATCGCCTGCCATTGTTCACCAAGCGTGAAAACCAACAGTATCATAATCCCACTTACTGGCAATATTACTGGCGGTAAATGCAGAGCATAAAATTCTTTTCGGAACGCACCCAGATTAAATAATCGGGATTGCCACCATCTGGCACAAAATACAGCTATGAGAATATTCAACATCAAAGCTATTGCCATCATGGAATTAACCATCGGCGCACCGGCTTTCATTAACTCTTGATATTGCTCAAGTCGCTCAGGCGGTGCCGCTTCTGCAAGCATCAGATCAAACCACTGTTGCCACCAGTGAGCTACATCATCAATCGTAATGTAGGCTGCAGCAATCAGCGAAATAACAAGTAAAGCAACCGCACTGAGTAATAAACCTTGCTGCTCACTTAATCGCAATACTGCAGAGGCAAACCAAACTGGCAACCAAATCACCATCGCATAAGCGATACCGAATTGCGGCGGTAAACTCGCAACCACAAAAAATACTTGCAGCAATAATAAACTTAGAACTAACGTTTGCAGACCTATAGCAGCCCCTTTTCTCAGGGTAATTAAGCCAAGTACTGAACCGCTAATCAGATAAGCAAACGGTAGCATCAACACCGAAACCAACGCACTCAATGTTGTCACTACTATGGCCTGAACTCTGCCACTCAGTATAAAGTTGCCTATCATGTGTTATTGATAAGCCAGAACACACTACTTCTGACCTTTCTAAGTTCATCTAAACAGATGAACATATTTCCTAATATTTCTTACAGATTAATGCGCATCACAGTAAGGAATCAATGCAAGGTAGCGCGCACGCTTGATTGCAGTTGATAACTGACGTTGATAACGAGCATTGGTTCCTGAAATACGGCTAGGTACAATCTTTCCTGATTCAGAAACATAATTCTTTAGTGTATTGATATCTTTATAATCAATTTCAATTACACCGTCTGCGGTGAAGCGACAAAATCTTTTACGTTTGAAATAACGAGCCATTTGATAATCCCCTCTTATTCTTCAGTTGCAGGAGCTTCAGATTTTTCATCTGATTCCTTGTCAGTTTCTTGGGCAGGTTCTTCTGCAGCAGCTTCCGCAACAACAGGTTCTGGTTTAGCTTCTTCTGCAGGCTTAGCTTCTGCAGCAGGTTTAGCTTCTGCAACAGGCTTAGCTTCTGCAGCAACTCTAGGAGCTGGTGCTGATTTGCTTTCTTCTTCCTTGATCTTAATCAATGGAGAATCACCAGTAACAGCTTCGTCTTTTTTGACAACTAAGTTACGAATAACAGCATCATTAAAACGAAATGCTTCAGATAGTTGTTTCAAAGAATCAGCATCACATTCAACGTTCATAAGAACATAATGTGCTTTATGGATTTTGTTTATTGGGTAGGCTAGAACTCGACGGCCCCAGTCTTCAAGACGATGGATAGTTCCGCTATTGCTGGTAACCATCTCTTTATAGCGATCGATCATCGCAGGTACTTGTTCACTCTGGTCAGGATGCACCAGAAATATAATTTCATAATGTCGCATTATAATTCCTCTAGGTTAAAGCCTCCACGTATTTCAGAGTGAGGCAAGGACAAAGTCGGCGCGATTCTAATGGATTGGCTAGCTGTCTGCAATGTGTCTTGTGACTAAAACCGAAAAAATAGTCCTGAAACTGAGGTAAAGACAGCTTTTCGACGAAACTTTGCGAAAAATAAGACTATTTAGCACCTCTTTGGCGAATAACCTCATATAAAACAACGCCTGTAGCAACGGAGACATTTAAACTCTCGATTTTGCCCAATATCGGCAATGAAGCGACATAATCACACTCTTTTAATATCGACTCGCGCATACCTTTGCCTTCACCGCCCATAATAATAGCCGTCGGGACGTTCATATTCATATCATATATAGACTGCTCCGCGCCGCCAGCCGTACCGACGACCCAGATTCCGGCTTCTTTCATTTTCTTTACTACACGTACCAAATTCACAACTGAAAGTATCGTCACATTCTCTACCGCGCCGCTAGCCACTTTTCTTACTGTCTCATTAATACTTGCAGAACGATCTTTGGGAATAATAATAGCCGTCACACCCGCTGCATCTGCCGTACGAATACAAGCACCTAAATTATGCGGATCTTGTACTGAATCAAGAATGAGATATAAAGGATTGTTGTCCTTGTTCAGTTCGAGTATCCCACCAAGATCATCATCAGTTTTTTTCTTCGCCGGTTTGATTTCAATAATCACACCCTGATGATTCTGGTTCTTAGTCATCCTGCTCAGCGTCGCACGCGGCACAACTTGAACTGACGCGCCTAAAGTATTCACTTGCTGATGAATTACTTTTACAGATTCAGAGTTAATCGCTTCTTGTATCCAAACACTAAGGATCCTATCCGGTGATGTTTCTAATATCTGATTAACTGCGTGTAATCCAAAAATTTGTTCTGTTCTTCTAGCCATTTAAATTAAATACCTATTATTCTTCTTCTTGTAGTTCAAAATCTATTTTACGTTCGTCCAAATCAACTCTTGTTAATAACACTTTTAATCGTTGACCCAATTTAAATACTGTACCACCACGCTCGCCACGTAAGGTATGTGTAATTGCATCATGATGATAATAATCCACCGGCAAGTTACTAATATGAATCAAACCTTCGATATGTATGTCATCCAATACAACAAACAAACCAAACGCGGTTACCGAACTCACCATACCTTCAAATACTTCGCCGACCTTGTCTTTCATAAAGGCACACTTAAGACGCTGTACGGCATCACGTGAGGCTTCTTCTGCGCGCCGCTCTGTCATCGAACAATGCTCAGCTAACTCAAGCATCTCTTGCAGCGAATATTGAAATGTTTCTGAAGTATTACCATTAGTAATATGTTCAATGGCTCGATGTACCATCAAATCTGGATAACGTCTTATCGGTGAAGTAAAATGCGCATAGGTTGCAAAGCCTAAACCAAAGTGACCTTCGTTAACGATACTATATGCAGCCAACGGCATACTTCTTAATAAAATAGTTTCCAACATTTCTGTATCTTCGCGTTCGCGAATCACTTTCATTAATACTGCATAGTCTTTAGAGGTAGGTTCTTCTCCACCGCCTAGAGATAAACCTAGCTGAGATAGTAATGTTCGTACATTTTCAAGTTTCTCAACTTTAGGTGTTTCATGAATACGATACATACAAAAAATGTCATTTTCTTGCAGAAATTCACCCGCAGCAACATTAGCTGCCAACATCATTTCTTCGATCAAGCGATGCGCTTCATTTCTATCTACCTGATGTATCGCCGCTATATTTCCTTCATCATCAAACTCAAAACGTGATTCCATTGAAGAAAAGTCAATCAGTCCATTTTTCTTACGTTCTGCATGTAAGAGTTGATACAGTTGAAACAAATCATCTAAGTGTGTAACTAATTCACCACGTTTATTTCTGGCATCATCATCTTTATCAACGACAATCGATTGCATCTCATCATAAGTCAGTCGTGCAGACGATTTAATAAGACCTTTGAAAAAAGTAGTGCGTTTCACTTTTCCCTTGGCATCAAGATTTAACTCGCAAACAAGACTATAACGTTCAACGTCAGGTTTAAGAGAACATAAACCATTAGATAATATTTCCGGCAACATCGGAATAACACGATCAGGAAAATAAACAGAGGTGCCACGCAAACGTGCTTCATCGTCCAGCGAATTTTGTTTCTTTACATAATGAGATACATCCGCAATCGCAACTAATAATTTCCAGCCATTACCTTCTTTCTCACAATATACGGCATCATCAAAATCACGTGCATCTGCACCATCGATAGTAACTAAAGGAAGTTCACGAATATCTTTTCTATTATCAAGGTCATCCAATACGATTTTATTGTTTAAACCTTCAATCTCTTTTTCAACTGCATCAGGCCATTCAAACGGAAGTTCATAACTACGCATAGCAAGGTCAACCGCCATGCTACCTTCAAGATCATCACCAATAATACTTAAAATCTTACCGATAGCTTGACGGTGTTTTTCCGGCTGATGAATAATCTCGACAACAACATATTGTCCATATTTAGCTTTATTCTTTTTATTGGGAGGTATTAATAAATTCTGACTAATACGTTTATTGTCAGGAATAACATAAGCAACTCCTTTATCTTCGAGATAACGTCCTACCAATTGATGATTAGCTCGTTCTAATACTTCGACCAGCGAACCTTCTCGTTTACCACGTTTATCAACACTCACCTGACGAACCAGAACTCGATCACCATTTAGTATGGTTCGCATTTGTCGTGCGGATAAAAACAAATCTTTACCACCTTCATCGGGTACTACAAAACCATATCCATCTGGATGACCAATGACTCGACCTTTAATCAAATCCATTTTTTCAATTAAACCGTAACTACCTCGGCGATTACGAATTAATTGACCATCACGCGTCATCGCTTTTAAACGGTGACCTAAAGCACGTCGAATCTCAGGATCACGAATAATAAAAGCTTCTGCTAAATCCTTACGCGCAAGCGGCCGCCCTGCTTCACGTAAAACCTCCATAATGGCTTCGCGTTCAGGCAAATCGAATTTTCTCTTTGAGGAGGATTCTGACTTTGCTTTTGGATTATATTTAGATTTCTTTTTTGTATTCTTTGACATCGTTATTCAACGGATTGACAATATTCAGGCGGATAGTTAAAGTCCGCCGTTCTTTAGTTCCTATACTATAACACATGCCCAGGTGGCGGAATTGGTAGACGCGCTAGCTTCAGGTGCTAGTAGGAGTAATCCTGTGGAGGTTCAAGTCCTCTTCTGGGCACCATTCTTTATTACAAATAATATTAAGTCTCTATCGTCCATAAGCTGACTTACCAGAATAATGAAATTAATCATTATCGAGCATTTTAGTAGTATTTTGCTTTATATTGTTAGATAGATCTTCTTTTGCCTGATAGCCCTTAATTAGTATAAGGAGACCAATCGCTGCAAAAATATGCTTTAATGAGTGTCCACTAATAACTACCATAATATCGTGCAAAATAAAATCATAGTGTTCGAATAATTTTGCAAGTATATAAGTAGCTAATAACCACCAATAATGATCTACCTTTTCAAATACTGAAGTGAACATACATAGTACTATGGGAATTGCCGCTATAGGAAAAAACTGAACGATAATATAAGGACGGAGGTCCCCTTTTCCATTCATTTCCGTTACATCCCAATATATAACAGATGAAAGCCCAATTAATAGCAACGGCAACAAAAAAACCTTACCGAATTTTATAGAAAAAAATTCACTTATAATGATAGAAAGCAAGCCCATAAATACAATCGTCATTGGGAGTCGATCCCAAACTAAAGTGTCGTTACTAGGATATAAATGATAATAACCTGAACCAAATGAAACTAATGCTGCACCTAAGAAGAGTGTTATATACGCATATTTATTTTCATATAGTATATTTAGATCTCTATTTTTTAATATGCTAACAAGACCTAAGCATCCGACTGCCAAAAAGAAAATATTAGATAAAACATTTAATGCGTTTGGAATTCCAAAAACAGTATCCTTATCAGAAAATTGATGATACATGATATCTTGAGTGATCGGGGGCACTATCAAAAAAGAAACAGTTACAACTATTACGAAACAGATAATAAAAAAAACACCCATCTTTTCTTTTGTTGATTCCATGTTAAGAAGTCTCAACCAACAATTTCTTCGCCATCTTAAAATCTGTCTTTCCACTACCCAACTTAGGTATTTCATCAACTACTTTAACGTCTGAAGGAATCATCAACGAATTAGCTTTTGCTTCAAGCATTCCTTTTTTAATCTCTTCAAGTTGGATTTCTTCGGTAATGATTAATGCTATTTTTTCACCTTTCTTTTCATCAGGCAGATTAATCGCAACCAGTTCCAACTCCGGTTTATCTAGTGCAGTTCGTACAGCATCTTCCACTGCCGTTAAGCTAACCATTTCACCACCGAGTTTGGCGAATCGTGAATAACGATCGACTATGGTTAGGAAGCCATCTTCATCCAAGTGTCCTTTATCACCAGTTTTATACCAGCGGGTATCATCGATAATGGTTATCACCTCATTGGTTTTTTCTTCGTCATCTAGGTAACCCAACATGACTTGTGAACCGCCAATTAAAATCAGACCATCTTCACCTGTTGTTAATTCTTCTAATGAATCAGGATCGACTATGCGATAACTTGTGCCGGGTAATGGCATACCAACGGTACCTAACTTATTACCTTGTTGTACTTTCCAGTAGTTAACATCTAGTGCATCAGGAATATTTACACTGGCAACCGGTGTTGTTTCAGTTGCGCCATAGCCTTCATAGATATCTTTATTAAATTTAAGTTTGAAGGCTTCACGTACATCAGGCCTTAATCTTTCTGCACCGGCTATAACGATACGCAATGACTCCAGCATTAGTGGATGGATACGGCGATTCTTTGTATAGAGTCGTAAGAATGTGGATGTACCAATAAGAACCGTGGCACGATATTTAGCTATCGCTTTGGCAACGTTAACCACATCGGTTGGATCTGGATGACAAACTACCGGAATACCTTCAACCAATGGCATAAATGTTGTTGCCGTTAAGCCTATGGCATGAAACAAAGGTAAACTTGCCATGATAACATCGGTATCTTGCGTATTTAACATATCTGAAATCTGTTTCAGGTTCGCCATGATATTACGATGACTAAGCATGATACCTTTCGGTGTGCCTTCACTACCGCTGGAAAATAATATTGCCGCAGGTGAATTAATATCCTCTCTTTTACAATACAACAATTTCAATAAACATGCCGGTGAAATCAGAACCGTTAACAATGTACGTAAGCTTGTTGCCTTACTGATGTCTTCTTTCAAATCTTCCATGTAGAAAAACTTACTGTCAGGAAAAGCATCGTTAAGATCGATGCCTTTCTTTACCAACTTCTCCATGAACTTTCTAGAAGTATAGATCGATTTAACACCTGCTTTAGTCACTGACGCCTGCAGTGCTTCACGACTCGACGTAAAGTTTAAATTCACTACTGTCTTGCCACGAATAATCGTCGCCATATTAGCAATACAACCGGCACTACTTGTTGGTAATAACAAACCTATATTTTGTTCCGGCGAATGTTTTTTGATTAAACGAGAAAAGCAAATCACACTGGTTAAGAACTTATTATTATTTAATGAGCCTGCAATTGAGTCGGCAACAGATAATTCATCACCATTGCATTTTGCTGTATCGATAAATGCTGAGCCTATGGTCGGTAAATTAGCGGTGTAGTGTTCCCATGAATCGATAGACAAATCACAGATACGTTTCTTTAACGTTTCCGGTGTCGTATCTATCGGTAATTTTTCACCAAAGGCAACACTGATATCATGTCGAATACCACTACTGCGCAAATTCTTTAATTTTTCACTGGAACGCGAAAACCAGCTTCCCCATAAACCGCGTAGATAAAAAGGCAAGATGACGGCATTGGTATCTTCCGCGGCTTTTTCATAACCACGTTGGAATTCGGCTAACTGACCTGTACGACTGATAGTACCTTCCGGAAATAAACAAACCACATCACCTTTATTCAAACTATCACTGATTTCTTGAAGTGCTGAGCGACTTGCCCCGGTTGATATAGGAATCACATTAAAAATATCGAGAAACCATTTTAAATACCAGCGTTCGTAAATATTACGGATCATAACGAAACGTATTGGACGCGGCGAAGCCATTTGAATGATGCCCCAATCTATCCAACTAATATGATTACCTAACATCAACACGCCACCGGTCTCTGGTATGTTTTTTAATCCCAATACTTCAAGGCGATAACGATGACCGATAATGTAACCAATAATAAAGCGAACTAATGACTGCGGTAATTTATAAATTGTATAAATTGTACCGACGACGGCAACGACAAATAGAATATTAAAAAGCCCAATACTACCCATACCCATTAATGCAAAAATAACAGTCAATCCGAGGAAACTTATCATGAAGATGTTTTGTATGAAGTTATTACCAGCCAGAACGCGGCCTACTTCATCTTCTTCAGAATGAAACTGAATCAAGGCGTTAAGTGGAATAAGTAACAAGCCACCGAATACACCCCATGCAAAGAAGTTCACCATTTGAAAATAAATATTTTGAACCATTGGTAACGCTAATAAACAAACAGCAATACCTATTGAACCTATAGGTATCATTCCTGTTTCAATATGTGTTTTTGAAATACGGCCAGCGATAATCGAACCCATCATGATGCCTAAGCCAGCACAAGCTAAGGTACCTTGAATAATTATGGTATTCATAATGCCCATGGATTCTTTCGCGTATGCCGGAAATGATGACAACATGACTTGAGACAGAGACCAAAATATAGACAAACCAATGACAGACAAAAAGATTACTTCGCGATCAGTAACAGATCGGAGATTTGATTTTAAATAGGAACCGCTGGTATATATTTTCCAATCAAAATTCATCGTATCATCAACTTTCTGTTTTGCTGGCAAGCCATAGGCAAAACATAATTCAACAATACTAAATGCAACTAACGCCCAACCTATTGGCGCGATACTTTCCAATAACAAAGAAGTATCAGTAAAACTTACATCAGCAAGAAGAGATTCGAACAGAATTGAAAAGGCGAAAATACCCGCCAAAATAGCAATGGTTGTCGCCGCTTGAACCACGCCATTGGCACCTGCCAAATTATCCTTACCAACCAATTCTTTGATATAGCCGTATTTAGCTGGCGAATAAAATGCACTTTGTAATGCCAACAAAAATGTCATGGCAAAAGCCGGCCAAAACCATCCCAGGTAATAAAATAAAGTAATACAAAGCGTGATGCCGACAGCAAGCCAGGCACTGATACGCATCACTTTGTTTTTCGGAAATTTATCTGCGCAATAACCCGCAGGAGAAAGCAACATAATGAAAGGAAGTAGAATGAGACCATTTACAATTGCGGTTAGAACAATCTGTTCTGTACCGTCGTAAACCTTGAACACCGTATTTTGAATAATGATCTTATGGCCAAGATCGACAAAGGCATTTAAGAAAACCATAACGATAAATGGAATAAAGCCTTTAAACTTGAATAAATATGCCATTAATGACAACTCCTCTTACTACTCTTGAAAGATTTCCTTGTAAACTAGCTATTAGTTTAGTAATTAACAACTAATAATGTAATTGTGTTATTTATATGTTCTATTCGTATTAACTATTAATACTTAATGTGATCACTATGGCACAAACACTACATCTGATAAATACCCTGAAAAAAGCTCTTAAGGCTCATGGCCTAACTTACGCTGATATCGCCAAGAAGATTGATATGTCCGAGGCCAGTATTAAGCGTATGTTTTCAGAGAAGAACTTTACCCTGAATCGACTGGAACAGCTATGTCAGTGTATGGAACTGGAACTGTCTGATTTATTAACATTAATGAAAGAAGATGAAGCCAATATCAGCCAACTTAGTGATGAGCAGGAAAAAGAGATTGTTAATGATCTGACCTTGTTACTGGTCACCGTATGTGTTTTAAATCGATGGACGCTGGATGAGATTTCAGAACGATACAAAATATCAGAAACAGAAGCTATTCAATATCTATGTAAATTGGATAAATTGAAAATTATTGATTTGCTACCAAAGAATAGAATCAAACTACTGGTCGCTTCTAATTTTTCCTGGAGAAGAAACGGTTCAATACAAAAATTCTTTCAATCAAAAGTTGAAAAAGAATTTTTTAGCAGTCGATTTAACAATTCTAACGAAAGACTATTTGTTGTTAATGGCATGTTAGCTAATAGTTCGAATATAGTGTTTCAAAAAAAAATGGAAAAGCTTGTGAGGGAATTTAATGAATTGAATGATAGTGATGCAAACTTATCTCTGGAGGAACGTACAGGTACCACTGCAGTTATAGCCATTAGAAACTGGAATTATGGTGTGTTTGAACATCTAAGAAAATAAAATGGAAATAAGAAAGCTAAAAGGTCTAGGGCCAAAATCAGAACAATGTTTGAATGCCATAGGTATCTTCAACAAAGAAGATTTAGAAAAAATCGGTGCTGTTAATGCCTACTTGAAACTAAACAATCAATCTATTATGAAACCCAGCTTGAATCTCCTATATGCCATGGTTGGCGCATTAGAAAATAAACATTGGACAGAAATCGCTAAGAACGACAAGTACCGTTTATTAATGGAACTGGAAGACTTAAAAGAACTAAATAAATAATTTCTTAATATCTATCCAAACGGATTATTTAATACTATTGTTTCCGCACGATCAGGACCCGTTGAAATAATATCAATAGGAACCCCGACTACTTCAGAAAGACGATTTAAATAATCTACTGCCTTCTTTGGCAAGTCATCATAGCTCGTCGCACCTACAGTCTTCGATTGCCATCCCGGGTGTTCTTCGTAGATAGGTTTACATTTAGCAAACTCTTCTGCGCCTATCGGTGGAATATCAACTGTCTTGCCATCAATTTCATAGCCAGTACAAATTTTAATCGTTTCGAGTTCGTCTAAAACATCTAGTTTAGTAATACATAAACCGGTTAAGCTATTAATCTGTGCTGAACGTCTAAGTGATACAGCATCAAACCAACCGCAACGTCTTGCCCGTCCTGTTGTTGCACCAAATTCATGACCTGCTTTGGCAAGGTATTCACCAGTATCATCAAATAATTCTGTTGGGAAAGGTCCAGAACCAACACGTGTTGTATACGCTTTGGTTATACCTAATATGTAATCAAAATTACAAGGGCCGAAACCTGTTCCAGTCGATGCACCACCTGCTGTTGTATTAGATGAAGTTACAAAAGGATAAGTACCATGATCAATATCCAACCATGTTCCTTGCGCACCTTCGAACATAATATTTTTGCCAGTAGTATGAAGTTCATTAAGAAGACTACCGGTATCAGCAATCATCGGAATGATATCTTCAGATAATTTTCTTATATCATCTAACGCTTCCTGATAATCAATCGCATCACATTTGTAATAATTGGTGAGCATGAAGTTATGATATTCCAGAACTTCTTTTAGTTTGTTAGAAAGAAGTTCATCATTCATAAGATCGCCGACACGTAGTGCGCGACGAGCAACCTTATCTTCATAAGCAGGGCCAATGCCTCTGCCTGTGGTACCTATAGCTGCTTTACCTTTGGCTATTTCACGCGCCTGATCAAGTGCTATGTGATATGGCAATATTAATGTGCAGGCTTCAGAAATTTTTATGAACTTACGTGCTGAAACACCACTTTCTTCCAGCATATTAATTTCTTCCATTAAGGCATGCGGACTTAAGACCACACCATTACCAATAATGCATTCAACACCTTCGTGTAAAACACCTGATGGAATTAAATGAAGAACAGTTTTTTTACCTTCAATAATGACGGTATGACCAGCATTATGTCCGCCTTGAAAACGCACAACGGCTGACGCAGCCTCCGTTAATAAATCTACTATCTTACCTTTACCTTCGTCACCCCATTGAGTGCCCAGTATTATTATATTTTTACCCATGTTTTATATCTTATAAATTAATTAATCTTTTTAATAACCCACTCACCTTTTTCTTGCGCGAGTTGTTGGTCACAATTCATTTCATTTGCCGTTGCTTGTTGACCCTGTAGCTCTTGCACAACGATTTCTCCTAAAGCACGTAGTTCATTAATTTTTTTCTGTAATGAAGCATCGTCTGATACAGGTGCAAAAATTCCTTTTACATTATTCTCTTCAGTACTTTGAAGGTTTAATAAAGACTTCACATCAGTACTAAAACCCGTTGCCGGTCTGGCACGACCAAAAGCGCTGCCTATGTCATCGTAACGACCACCAAAGGCGATACCTTCTCCATGACCGGGAACAAATGCGGTATAGACCATTCCCGTGTGATAGTGATAGCCACGTAATTCTGCTAAATCGATATTGATAGCAACATCCGATTGATCCTTTATAGAATCAGCAAGCGTTTTTACTTCAGCAATATAATTTACGACTTCTGGAGATAATGTTTTAAACAATTTTTCAGCTTCCGTCAGTACCGACACATCGCCATTGAGATTAACTAACTCCAGTAGTGCATTACTGGAATCATCAGTGACATTCCAACTCTTATACAAAGACTTTAATTCATCTTTCGCTTTACGTTGTAAGGCTTCAAACACAGCCGCTTGTTGTTCCGCAGTTAATGATGATTGAGAACTTAAAGTACGGAATATTCCGATATGTCCAAGATCGATATACGTTTGATTAATGCCCGCTTGTTTTAATGTGGCTAACATTAACTTAACAATTTCAATATCACTGGCAACACCTGCGTGACCATAGAGTTCTGCACCAACTTGTAATGGTGAACGTGTCTCCCCCGATTTACTCGGACGCGCGTGTAACACAGAACCCAGATAGCATAGCCTTGTCGGTGTATCGCGTTTTAATATGTGTGCATCGATACGTGCTACTTGTGGTGTAATATCTGCACGTATGCCCATCAAGCGGCCACTTAATTGATCAATTAACTTGAATGTTTTTAAATCAAGATCTTCACCTGTACCCGTAAGCAAAGATTCCACATATTCAATCATCGGAGGGATAACGAATTCATATCCCCAAGTAGTAAGCAGATCAATGATCGTTCGAGACAGTTGTTCGAGTTGTATTGCCTTAGCCGGCAAGATCTCTTCAACACCTTCGGGAAGTAACCAACGATTAGTAATAGTCATAAATTATTTATCAATTAAAATTCTATCTAACAACATAGAGAAGTATCAGACCTACCATCATGCTGGTAAACCCTAAAAAGCGTAATGTTTGATTATCCATTTGCGATGCCATTAAAAATACTTTTCGAATAGCATCAGGATTTATAAATGGCGTTAAACCTTCTATTACAAAAACCAGTGCTATCGCAGTTAAAAGATCTGAAAAATTAATATCGAGCAACCAGCTTCACCATTATCATTTTAACGAGACAAAACCAGTGAGCCGTGTGACTCACTGGTTTTATACCTAAACTAATTGCCTTTTGGATTGTTAAAGTATTTAAAGAAATCTGATTTAGGATCAAGCAGCAAAATATCATTGCTGTTGAAACTGCTCTTATAGGCATCCAGACTACGATAGAAAGAATAGAACTCTCTATCTTTACCATAAGCAGCGGCATAGATTTCAGTTGCCTGAGCATCACCTTCACCACGATTTATTTCAGCATCTCGATAAGCTTTAGCCAGAATGACCTCACGATCTCTGTCTGTTACAGCCTGAATTCTTTCTGCAGCTTCTTTACCTTGTGCACGGAGTTCTTCAGCCACACGAACTCGATCAGAACGCATACGTTTGTATACATCTTCACTAACTTCATCGGGCAGATCGATACGCTTGGTTCTAACATCAACTATTTCAATACCGTAACTTTCTTTTAATTGTTCTGACGTTGATGTCACAATCTTAAGAATTTCATCACGTTCACCGGCAACTACTTCCTGAACGGTGCGTTTACCAAACTCATCTCGTAACGCCTGATCCAGACTCTGAGAAATCAATTCTGTTTTAGCGTATTCAATATTACCGCCGTTACTTGCGATATAGAATTTTCTTACATCTGAAATTCGCCATTTCGCATAGTAATCCACAATCACATCTTTCTTTTCAGACGTTAAGAAACGTCTTGGTGGTTGATCAAGATTAAGTAAGCGCTTTTCAAATTTCGACGCGGTATTGACGAAAGGTTTCATGAAATGCAAACCAGGTTCAAAATCTGATTTTTTAATTTTCTTAAATTCAAATACGACCGCTTGTTCCCATTGATTAACTGTAAACAATGAAAAAGAACCAAGGACGGCAATAATAACCAGAGGAATAAAAATCTTTTGCAATGGAGTCATTATCTTGCCCCCCTTATACGACTATCAAATTTCTGCCTGGCATCCTCTAAAGAAGATGATGATAAATCATTAAAATTTGGAGAAGAAAAAGTTGAACTGCTATTTTGTCGTTTTTCAATCAACTTATCGATTGGTAAGTACATCAAACTATTTCCATTATCATTATCAATGAATACTTTACTTGAATTACTATAAACCGATTCAATTGCATCAAGATACAAACGTTCACGCGTTACTTCTGGTGCGCGTTGATACTCAGTTAGTAGCTGTTCAAAACGGCTAGCTTCACCTTCCGCTCTTGATATAACACGTGCTTTATAGCCATTTGATTCTTCAAGTAAGCGCGCTCCATTACCGCGAGCAATAGGGATAATCTTGTTTTGATAAGCCTTAGCCTCATTCACATAACGCTGCTCATCTTCTCTCGCTTTAATCGCATCATCAAATGCCGCCTTAACTTGTTCCGGTGGTTTAACCGATAACATTTCCACGCTTTCGATGTGTATACCAATATGATAAAGCTCTTCCAATACCGAAGAGATCAACTCTCTTTGTAAATTGGCAATTTCAGAACGCCCTTCAGTCAATACATAATCAAGCTTGTTCTTACCGACTACTTCACGCACAACACTTTCAGTCACTTGTTTTAATGTTGCTATAGGCATGTTTACGTTGAAAAGAAAGTCACTTGGGTCTTCCTTGATTTTCCATTTCACCGCCACTTCCAAATCAACAATATTCTCATCTTGAGTCAACATGGTTGCTCGATGTGTCATTCTTTGCACTCGTCCCACATTGGCAATAACGATTTTTTCTATTGGTCGAGGAAAACGGAAACTAATACCCGGTTGAATGGTTTCAACATGCTCACCAAATCGCAGCACTGCACCGCGTTCTTGCTGATCAATCACATAGGTCATGTCGTAAATTAACCATGCCACTAGAAGTATAAGCCCCATCGCAAATGGGAAAGCTGAATTATTGTTATCGATGTGACTTGGGCCACCGCTGCCAAATATTCCACCCAGGCCTTTTGACATTTTATCAAAAATTTCGCCTAAATCTGGTGGACCATCATTATTTCCACGGTTACCCCCATTATTACCCCAGGGATCTTTACCCTTCTTTCCATCAGGTGGTTCATTCCAGCCCATTTAATACTCTCCAACGATTTAAAATATGTATTTCTTTAACTACGAATTCCGGATGTGGATATTAATAGCGAGTGGCCCCTGACTGCAACTGTGAAATGTCCAAACTGGCTTCTTCACATAATTTAAGCAGCCTAAATTCCTCAAGCTCTACTTCCAGCGTCCAGCCCCCTTCTTCATTTACATCTTCGTGTCTCACCGCACCCATTTCAAAGAGTCTGGCACGTAATTGGCCGGCGGTTACCGGTAAATTCAGAAAATGTGGCTTTCTGTCTCGACTGATATGTTGCTCAATACTTTCCAATAAAAACTCAACCCCATCGCCCGTGTGCGATGATAACCAAATTCGCGTATTGATATCACTATCAATATCTTCAATTCTTGCCTCAATTTCCGGATATTGGTCTATTTTATTATAGACCTCGATTTGAGGTACTTCTGTAGCGCCGATTAATTCTATTACTTTATTAACGTCATCGATACGCTGCTGACGATCATCATGGTCGACATCAATCACATGAATTAATAAATCCGCTTCGCGTATTTCGTCTAGAGTCGCCTGAAAAGACTCAACCAGCTCATGCGGCAAGTCACGAATAAAGCCTACTGTATCCGTCAAAATGACATCTCTGCCTGTCGCCGTCCGCATTTTTCTCAATGTTGGATCTAGCGTTGCAAACAATTGATTCGCTGCGTGAACATTGTCACCGGTAATGTAGTTAAATAAGGTCGATTTACCGGCATTGGTATAACCCACTAGCGATATTACTGGAACGTTGTTCTTTTTGCGTTGTTGACGACTTAGATGGCGTTGTTTATGAACTTTTTTTAATCGCTGTTTAATCAGCTTAATTCTGTCACCTATCAAACGTCTATCCGTTTCAAGCTGGGTTTCACCCGGACCACGTAAGCCAATACCACCTTTTTGGCGTTCTAAATGTGTCCAACCACGAATTAAACGCGTCGATAAATGTTGTAGCTGCGCCAATTCAACTTGTAATTTACCTTCGTGACTACGCGCACGTTGAGCAAAGATATCGAGAATCAGACCGATTCTGTCGATAACGCGAACTTTGAGCTGCGCTTCTAAGTTTCGTTCTTGTGCAGGTAACAGAGGATGATTAAAAATAACCACATCCGCCTCTAATTCTTCTGCGGCAGCGGTTATTTCTTCGGCTTTACCTTTACCAACAAAAAGTTGTACATCAGGTTTTTGACGAGGTGCTCTAATTGAATCAATAACTTCCAGACCGGAGGATTCGACCAATTGCACAAATTCATGATATGCACCTTCTTCTTCAGCCGCTTTGTTAAATTCGACATGAACGATTAAGGCGCGCTGAATACCAGCGGGTTCTAATTCCAAATGATTACCAAATTATTTATAGATCAGCTTTCTTCGCCTGAGTCCTCATCCGCACGAGGAAGTTTGACATTTCTCGCTGGCACGATGGTAGATACTGCATGTTTATATACCAATTGGCTCACCGAGTTTTTAAGAAGTATGACAAATTGATCGAAAGATTCTACTTGTCCTTGTAGCTTTATACCATTTACGAGAAAGATAGATACTGGAACGCGTTCTTTTCTAAGTGCATTTAAAAAAGGATCCTGCAATGAGTGCCCCTTACTCATGATAAATTCCTCCCTAGCCTATTATTCTTATTGTGAATCGCCACATCCGGGCGACAGTTTTACTTATTATCGAATAAGTATATTACATAATAATGGGGATTCACGGCTAATTTTCAAGATATTGCAGAATTTTAGAGAAAATATCGGATTTCATTGAATCAAACCATTCAGCATTCTTTTCACTTCGGCACCAGGTTATCTGCCGTTTGGCCAATTGCCGCGTGGCAATGATGGCACGTTCCATCATTTCTTCATAACTCGTCTCAGCATCTAAATAGCGCCAAACCTGTCTATAACCGACTAAACGCATAGAAGGTAAAGCCAAAGATAAGTCACCACGTTTATACAAAGCCTCTACTTCCTCAACCAATCCTGATTCCAGCATGGTCAAAAACCGCAGTTTTACACGCTCATGCAGATCCGAACGATCTTCAGGCGACAAGATTATTTTCTTTATAGGATGCGGAAATGCCTGTTTGCGACCTTCAGATAATAATGCCGACATGGTTTCACCGGTAATTTCATACACTTCCAAAGCACGCTGTATACGCTGCGGATCATTTTCATTTATTCGTGCCGCAGCTTCAGGATCAATTTTAGCTAATCGATTATGCAGGATTCGCCAACCTTCGGACTCACCTTCAGCTTCGAGTCTGGCGCGTATTCGATAATTTGCTTCGGGCAGTTCCGCCAAGCCCTGCTCTAATGCACGGAAATATAATCCAGTACCACCAATTAATACTGGCGTTTTACCCTTAGCTTGTATTTCCTTGATAGCAGCATTTGCATCTTTTAGAAAATGCGCAGCAGAATAAGATTCAAGTGGATCGCAAATATCGATTAAGCGATGCGGTACTTTTTCTAATAACTCTTTATCCGGTTTAGCCGTACCGATATCCATACCACGGTAAACTAAAGCAGAATCGACGCTGATAATTTCACAATCGATATGCTCATATAGATAAACTGCCAAATCTGTTTTACCAGCAGCAGTCGGCCCCATTATAAAAATAACCGATGCTGTATCAGACATTATTTTCTATCCATGCATGTAAGCTTTGTGGCTCAAGCTTGCGCCAAGGCAGACAACCCGATGGTTCTTGTTTGTTTTCAAACGAACTAATTTCATTTAACAACTGTAGGGTACTTTCTTCATTTAACTCTGTTCCTGAATCGTTAACATGGCTTGCAAGTAATTCAGCAACTTCTGATTCTGCTTTGTTTTTTGATAAGACATCTAATAAATCTTTCACTAATGCGATTGTCTCTGCATAAGCTAATCGTGAAGGTAGCGATCGAATCATAATTTGTGTCGGCGCGATTTGTTCTAATTCAAAACCCCATTGATTGATTAATGCTGATTTATTAATCATTAATTCAATTTCAGCTTCATTAAGCTCACAGCTAATAGGCACAAGGATCGGACGTTTAATAATTTTTTTCACATTAAAATTATTAATAAGATAATTCCTTGTTGTTAATATTCTTGATTTAGTGATATCAATTAGATATTGATCATTCTCTATCGCCGCGATAACAAACTGTCCTGAAAATAAAGAAAGATATTTAGTCGAAGTTTTTTTAGTCTGAAAAGTATCAAATTGTTTAAAATCACTGCTATCACTTTGATAGGAACTACGTTGTTCATCAATCGTATGTCGCGCTTCATTACTACTATCTATTTCATATTGAACATTGCTTCGCACGTCTCTTTGTACACCCCTTTGAACATCATAGCCAACAGACATAAGCGACTGTTTCAGACTATCCAATAAACTGCCATAAATAAAATCATGAACATTTCTAGTATCGGAAAAACGAACTTCAGATTTGGCCGGATGCACGTTCACATCAAGCAAAGACGGATCGAGTTGAAAATGTAAAACAAAACTAGGATAACGCCCTGTGGCAATACGGTCGTCATAAGCTAAACGTATTGCATGACTGATATTTTTATCTCGCACCATACGACCATTTACATAAAAATATTGTCTGTCAGACTGACTACGTGCGACATCATTTAAACCTAACCAACCCCAGAGATGCATACCGTCTTTTTCAGAATCAACACGCACACTTTTATTTAGAAAAGAACTGCCACAAATATTTTTTATACGCTGATCAAAATCATCACAACAGGCAGGTAATCTAAATAGAGATTGCTCATCATTTTTAACAAAAAAACCAGTGGAAAAATGACTTAAAGAAATCGCACGTATTAATGATTGAATATGTAAGTATTCAGTTTTTTCTGTTTTTAAAAACTTACGCCGTCCCGGCGTAGAGAAAAACAAGTCATTCACTTCAACCGTTGTACCGGTCTCATGTGCAGCAGGTTTTATTGTAAATTTGTTATCGCCAATTTTATTCTCTATAGAGTTATTACTTATACACCAGGCCTGTTCTTCACCAAGCTGACGTGATGTCATTTTAAATCGAGACACCGATGCAATACTCGGTATGGCTTCACCACGAAAACCTAAACTAACAATCTGCGACAGATCAGAAAAATCAGACAACTTACTCGTCGCATGCGGTTGCAAAGCTAATTGTAAGTCATCCTTATGAATCCCCTGCCCATTATCACGCACACGTATTAAACCTACACCTGCCTGTTCAATATCAATATAAATATTAGTCGCCGCCGCATCAATACTGTTTTCGAGGAGTTCTTTAACAACAGAAGCCGGACGTTCAATCACCTCACCCGCCGCAATTTGATTAGCAACCGCTTCAGAGAGTTGATGAATACGTGGAAAAGAAGTACTCGATGACATAGGCCGTATAATACGGTAGGAGATAAAAACTCGAAAGCCTAACTATCTATTAATAGATAGTTTTAAGTGCCACTACTTCTTGGGATACTAAGACTCTGCCCCACCCTCACCAAATCACCTTTCAAACCATTGTACTGTCGCAAGGTATTCGTACTAACTCGGTATTGCTTAGCAATCGTTGAAAGTGTTTCACCTCTTCCAATAATATGTTTGCGGGAAGCCAGTATGGTTCCTTCCGGTGCGAAGTCTCTGAAGTAACCTCGTAGGCCGACGACTATTGCATTTGCCATCTTGGTACGATGTTTTTTGCTTAGTAATTTTTTCTCTTCTGCTGGATTCGAAATGAATGCTGTTTCGACTAAAATAGAAGGAATGTCTGGTGACTTTAGTACTGCAAAGCCTGCTGACTGCACGGTACGTTTGTGTACTTTACCGACACCTTTTAATCCTCTTAACACGCGATCAGCAATATCAATACTAGCTTCCAGACTCGCTGTTTGTGATAAGTCGAATAATACCGAAGCAAGTACATCATCTTTATCACCGAGACTAACACCACCTATTAAATCCGATGCGTTTTCTGATTCAGCTAACCATTTTGCTGCCTCACTACTCGCGCCTCTTTGCGATAAGACATAAACCGATGAGCCATGTACTTTTGGATCACGAAAGGCATCGGCGTGAATCGACATGAATAAGTCAGCTTTGTATTCGCGTGCTTTATTGATACGTTTGCGTAAAGACATGTAGTAATCACCTTTACGAATTAATACGGCTTTCATGCCGCGTTCTTTGTTTATTGCGGTTACCAGGTCTTGTGCAATTTTTAGAACAACCTTCTTTTCATAAACACCGCTTGGCCCTTTGGCTCCCGGATCTTCACCGCCATGACCGGCGTCTATAGCGATGACGACATTTCTTGGTAAATTATTTGCTGTGATTTCTTTTTCAACATCGACGGCTTTTACTTCTTTCTGTTCATTGCTGTACAAATCAACAACGAGTCGATGTCCATAATGCTTGTTTGGTTTTAACTGAAAGCTTTTGTACTTAGCGAATTTTTTTAGATCTAAAACTATACGCAAATCTTTATTGTTGCGCGTCGCGGTACGAATACCTTGTAGATATTTATCTTCGCTTCCTGGTTGGGCGGTATCTCTGCTTAGAGATGTACCTTTAAGATCAATGACGGTTCGATAGGGTTCCGTCAACATAGTGAACTGATGGTCTACTGGACCACTAACATCGAAAACAATACGGGTACTGTCAGGTGCTGCCCAAACGCGGACATTCTCAACCGTCACTGGTTTTGCAACAAGCAATGATGAGAAAATCAAAAGACTATGTAGTAATAAAAAACGCATTTTTATGATCGTTAATCCCGACACTATTATTATTAATGTAGCTCTAAAACTAATAGTTTCAAGTTTTCTCGAAGAAATCAAGCTATATCCATGTTTTTTATGAAGAATAGCCTGTTTATAGCCTAGCAATATCAGCTATAAAAAGGAGAAATAAGTCATTAAAAATGGCTGAGAATATTGTCACCTTTGGGAGATTTTGATTCAAATTTCACCTCTCTTCCCAAGTCAGAATGACTCAAGGATAAAATAATATCTGCTGCTGGTAATACGTCTTCCCCTTGTTCTGGCCACTCAAACAAACAAATCGACGCATCATCGCAATAATCCCTAATACCCATTGCCTCGAGTTCTTCAGGATCATTTATTCTATATAAATCAAAGTGATAGATGTTTTTCTCGTTTATCGAATATGGTTCAACCAGTGTATACGTTGGGCTTTTTACCTTGCCTGTATGCCCCAGCGCATTTAATAAACCTCGGACAAAAGTTGTCTTGCCTGCGCCTAATTCACCACTCAAATAAATCATCTCACCACCTTGCAAAGCAGCCGCTACCTTTGCGCCTAATGCGACGGTTTCAGCCTCATTTTCTAGTTTCAACAGCATAAACTTAAGGATTTACCAGATTGCGTAAATGCGGCATTAAATCCAGTGCCAGCAATCCACGCTCATCCGGTACAGCAGCACGGTCTGCCGCAGTTGCATGTAAACAAACACCCAATTTTGTCGCATGATTGATTTCTATTCCTTGTGCAATTAGGCCTGCAATAACACCGGTTAAAACATCACCCATACCACCAGAAGACATGCCTGCATTTCCTTTATCACACACAAACACTTTACCTTCGATATCGCTTACCAAGCTTCCACTACCTTTAAGAACGACGGGGCCTTTATATTTTTCATGTAATTGTTTTATGGATTGAAACCTATCCGCCTGTATTGTCTGTGAATCTGTTTGTAACAAACGTGCGGCTTCACCGGGATGCGGAGTCAGTACCCAGTTGGCTGATGATTGTTCATCTTCATCTAATAAATTTAATGCATCAGCATCGATAACAAGCGGAAGCTTTGATTCTAAAACTCGCGCTAATAATAATTTTGCCCATTCCGATTGTCCCAAACCGGGACCGATAGCTATAACATTCGCCTGTTTTATCAACGGCATTAATTCACCCAGCGTTTCTACACCTTTCGACATAATCTCAGGTCTTATCGTGCTGAGTAAACTCGCATGAGATGAACGTGTGGCAATACTAACTAAACCAGCGCCAACTCGCGCGGCAGCTTCTGCAGCCATACGCGCTGCACCGAGATAACCTTCATCTCCCCCAATAATCAGCACATGTCCATAGTGACCTTTATGAGAATTACGTTGGCGTTTAGTTAAAACGGAATTTAAAGAATTGAGTTCTAATCTCGAAACCGTATCACTAATATTTTTATTATCGTTCTTCTTTAAGCGTTCATAGGTTTCTTCGGGGATATCAAGATCATAGAATTTAATTTCACCTGAACACTCTGCACCATCTGCGGTAAACATGCCTTTTTTTAATCCGATGAATGTCGATGTCATGTCTGCTTTAACAGCAGTATTCATAATATTGCCTGTATCTGCATTTAATCCTGAAGGAATATCCATAGATAAAACGGAAGCAGATGAAGAATTGATAGCATTAATAGCATCGGCATAGTCGCCCTCTACATCTCGATCGAGACCCGTACCAAAAATTGCATCAACAATGACTTCAACATCGATTACGTTCTTTGAAGAAAATTTCGATGGATTGATATTGCTTGCTTGTAAATACTTATACGCCGTTACAGCATCACCGTTTAATTTTTTAGGATCGGATAAATAGTAAACAGAAACTTGTTTGCCATCTTCTTTCGCTAAACCCGCAAGTACATAACCATCACCGGCATTATTACCGCCACCACAGAGTACCGTAATTGATTTAGCATTCGGCCATTTCTGTTTCAGTGTTTGATAACTGTATGTAGCAGCACGATGCATCAAGGTATAACCGAGGATGTCGAATTCCTCGATAGCGATGCGATCAAGCTCTCTGACTTGCTCTGCTGAATAAAGCTCTACCGGCAAATATTTAAAACTGTGAGGCACTAGATTTTAAAGACGTGTTCGCGGTAATACTTCAATTCTGTAATGGAATCACGAATATCATCCATAGCAAGATGATTACCCTGTTTGTTGTAGCCAGCTTGATCGGGCGCCCAACGTTTCATAATTTCCTTGATGGTACTAACATCGAGGTTTCGATATAAAAAATATTCTTCCAAATCTGGCATCAAACGGTGCATAAATCGTCGATCCTGACATATACTATTACCGCACATTGGTGATTTTCCTTTTGGAACGAACTTTTTAAGGAATTCCAATGTCATACTTTCAGCTTCAGCAACGTTATGTGGACTCTTCTGTATTCTTTCGACCAAACCGGATTGATTGTGTTGCCGCGTATTCCAGTCATCCATTTGCTCAAGAACTTCATCAGGAGTTTGAATTGCTACTATAGGGCCTTCATCCAGTATATTGAGTTGAGAATCAGTAACAATCGTAGCAATTTCAATAATATAATCATTATCGGTGTCGAGACCAGTCATTTCCAGGTCGATCCATATGAGGTTATTTTCTAATTGTGACATGATGCGTCCAGTTTCTAATTGAATAATTTATTTTAACCACTATTTAGATAATATGAACAGAATTAACAACTTATTTTCAAATCCCTTGAATATTGCTCAGGAGCGAAAAACCGCGTGAACTTATTTACTACCTTATTCTTATGCAGCTTGGGTACCAGCATTGTTGTGCAATGGTATCTCGTACAACGACATATAAAACATATTCAAGCAAATCGCCAACACGTCCCTGCTGATTTTAGCGACAAAATCCCTGTAGAAGCACACCACAAGGCAGCTGATTATACTCAGGCCAAAGTAAAGACAGGTATGGCTGAACTTATTATCGGTTCACTATTTTTACTGCTATGGACATTGGCAGGCGGTCTACAGTATTTGGATAACTGGTGGCGTGGATTTGGATTATCCGAAATTTGGACGGGTACCGGTTTCATCATCAGCGTTTTTGCCATTATGACGATACTCGATTTACCAGTAGCTATTTATCGTACGTTTAAACTAGAACAATCATTTGGCTTTAATAAAATGACACCAAAGATATTCGTCATGGATATGATAAAAAATGGTGTTGTAGGATTGTTGATTGGTACACCATTATTGTTATTGGTCTTATGGATTATGGAAAATAGCGGTAGTAACTGGTGGCTTTACGTTTGGGCAGTCTGGTTAAGTTTTAGTCTCTTTATGATGTGGGCTTATCCTGCATTCATTGCGCCACTCTTTAATAAATTCCGTCCATTGGAAGACGGTGAATTAAAAACACGTATAGAAAATTTATTATCTCGCAATGGTTTTAAAAGCCAGGGTATTCATGTCATGGATGGTTCTACACGATCTGCACATGGTAATGCTTACTTTACCGGCCTTGGTGCAAACAAACGGATAGTATTCTTTGATACTTTAATCGACGAACTGACTCATGATGAAATCGAAGCTGTACTCGCGCATGAGTTAGGACATTTCAAATGTAATCATATTAAAAAACGTATTTCTGTATTAGGCACTGTATTTTTAATTGGTTTAGCTGTACTTGGATGGTTAATAAAAGAAACGTGGTTTTATAATGGTCTTGGTGTAGAACTTGAATCGACCTATATGGCATTAATATTATTTTTAATGGCATCACCGGCATTCACTTTCTTTATGCAACCTTTATTCTCATACATCTCGCGACAACATGAATTTGAAGCTGATGATTTTGCCGCAGGTCAAGCTCAGTCAGAACATTTAATCACTGCGTTAGTGAGTCTTTATCGTGAGAATGCAAATACACTAACACCTGATCCGATGTACTCCGCGTTTCATGATTCGCATCCACCGGCACCGATAAGAATTGCTCACCTGAAAAATCAGATTGCATGAAATATTTAAATAAGCTTGTACTGGTAAATTTTATAACACTGTTGTTATTTAATCTGCCGGTACTCGCTGTTGATATTGAGAATGGTAAAACACTACATAACGAAAACTGTGTACGTTGTCATCAGGTTTCTCAGTACACGCGTGAAAATAGAATAGTAAATAATTTTGATGAATTACGAACACGAATTAGTGATTGTGAACTATCAGCAGAGCTAACCTGGTTCGATGAAGAAATTGATGATGTGACAGCTTATTTAAACGAGGCTTTTTATCGCTTCAATCTAGAAAAATAAATATGAAATCACAACGTCATACCCGCACAAGCAGGTACGACGTGTTAACGGGACAACATTATTATTTATTCTTAGTTAAGAATTTATCCAACTGATTAGCGAAGACCTGTCGATCAGTTTTATTCAAAGCCGGCGGTCCACCCATGTGTATACCGCTGGAACGCATGGTGTCCATAAAGTCTCTCATGGTTAAACGCGCTTTGATATTGTTAGTGGAATACATTTCGCCACGAGGATTAAGAGCATGGCCACCCTTTTCTATTATTTCTGCCGCTAGAGGAATGTCCGCAGTAATAACAAGATCACCTGCATCACATCGTTGAACAATTTCATTATCAGCAACATCAAAACCCGATGCGACACGTATAGAGTTAATGAAACGCGATGATGGGACATTAATAGTCTGATTAGCAACTAATGTTACTTCGACTTCAGTACGAATTGCTGCTTTAAATAAAATTTCTTTTATAACAACAGGACAAGCATCGGCATCAACCCATATTTTCATATTAGATGATCTTTATTAGATTGCTTTTCTTCCATCCAAAGCATGTGCAATAGTCAAGCTATTCACATACTCAAGTTCTCCGCCCATCGGTACACCATGTGCGATGCGGGTAACTTCTTTGCCACTGGCTTTAACCATTTCGCTAATGAAGTGCGCGGTTGCTTCACCTTCAACAGTCGAGCTGGTTGCAAGGATAACTTCTTTTAAATCTTCGTTATCGAGTAACAATTTAAATTCATTCAAACCAATATCATCTGGACCAATACCATCAAGCGGTGATAAGTGGCCAAGTAAAACAAAGTAACGCCCGCGGTAATTTGTTTCCTCTATGGAATCAACATCGGAAGGATTTTCTACTACGCAAATAGTACTGTCATCGCGACGTGTATTTTCACAAAGATGACAAAGTTTATTTTCGGTATAAGTACGACAACGTTGGCAATGACCTATTCTTTCCATAGCATCAGCCATAATCCTGGAAAGATGTTTTGCTCCATCACGATTACGTTGCAAGAGTTGATGTGCAATTCGTTGCGCAGATTTTCTGCCTATGCCCGGCATAACACGTAAGGCTTCGACCAGTTGTTCTAATAAGGTTTGTTCTATCACTATGAAATCAAATTAAGTTGATGATGTTATATAAATAGCTAGTTTGTTCTCAGACGAGGCAACCATGCGCACAGAAGCGGAGTTTATTAATAATAAATGAGCATTCGAGCACATTTTCACCAACAGTAGGCGCTTTAGGCGACGAAGTAAAAATTGAGGATAAAATAGCATTTGTAGAATGTTATCAAAATGGGAGCTTCATACCTGGAGGTAAACCCATACCCGCGGTAACACTGGACATTTTTTCTTGTGACATTTTTTCAATACGTCGATTAGCATCGTTTACTGCTGCAGCAACTAAATCTTCAAGCATTTCTTTATCGTCTTTCATTAACTCAGGATCAATTTCAACACGTTTAACATCGTGCTTACCATTCATTGTTACTTTAACCATACCGGCACCTGACTCACCAACGACTTCAGCTTCAGCTAGTTCTTTTTGTACTTTTTCCATATTGGCCTGCATCTGCTGGGCCTGCTTCATGATGTTATCCATACCACCTTTCATTATATTTAATACCTCGTAATATTGTTTATTGTGGTTGAATAGAATCCTGATCAATTGCTCCATTAAATGTATCTAGCAATGATTGAACTCCAGAATCACTATTCATTGAATTTTCTGCGACTTTCTGACGCTCACGTCCCACCCGCGCATTGGTTTCGGCAGGTGTTTCGTTATCAGAATTTTCTATAACAATAGATAATTTTACCTCTTCACCCAAGTAGGTTTTAATTGCTTGCTCAAACCGGATTTTCTGACTTGGATTTAATAAATGTTCTTGTGACGTAGCTAACGCTAATTCAAGTTTAATATCAGTCTGCGATTTTATAACACAGTTTCCAGCAAGTTCTTTTGTTAAACCTTTCAAGCCCATTGCTTCAATCATACTTTGCCAATTGCCATCAACTTTCTTTGCTGGAGTATTATTCGCAGTAACTTCTGCTATCGGTTCTACCTGTGTATGAACAACGGCTTGTGTAACTGGTTTGCTAGTTGTTTGTGAAGTAGCCGTATTATTCGTCGCCGGTTTAAGTGTTTGTGTTTTATTAGTAATTTCTCCTGCAGCTGCAGGTTTAAATGCCAGCATACGAATCATCACCATTTCAAAACCAGACTTTGGATCAGGCGCTAAATAAAGATCTTTGCGCCCCATCATGCCGATTTGATAATAAAGTTGTGTGTCTTCTTTATTCATCGCATTGGCAAAGTTTACTAGTTCTTTCATTGTCATTAATAAATTATTCGAGTTCTCTGGCAATACTTGAATGATTGCGATCTTTTGTAACAAACTTAGTAGTTCGGATAATAAAGAATCAAAGTCGGGACTTTGTAATGCAATGGTTTCAATTGTATTTAACAGTGCTTCTGGATCAGCATCGATCAATGCTTGTATAAGACCATGTAGGTCAGCACTTTCTATCGTCCCCATCATCGCCCGGACTTGAGACTCTTCAAGTGCACCGCCGCCATAGGCAATGGCTTGATCTAATAAGCTTAAGGCATCACGCATACTGCCATCGGCACCACGTGCAACCAGTTCTACAGAACCTTGATCGAACTTTATCGATTCTTCACCAAGTATCATTTCAACTTGTTTACCAATTTGATCATTGGTTAAGTGACTTAAATTAAATTGCAGACAACGCGACAAAATCGTTACTGGCAATTTCTTTGGCTCTGTTGTTGCGAGTAAAAATTTAACGTGCGGTGGCGGTTCTTCGAGTGTTTTTAATAAGGCATTGAAACTGTGATTGGAAAACATGTGTATTTCATCAATCAGATAGACTTTGTAACGACCGCTGGTTGGAGCGTATTGGACGTTATCCATTAAGTCGCGCGTTTCTTCAACCTTGGCGCGGGAAGCTGCATCAACTTCAATTAAATCGATAAAGCGACCTTCATCAATAGCAACACAGGCATTACATTCACCACATGGAGTAGAGCTAACGCCATTGTCACAATTCAGACATTTTGCCAGAATTCTCGCTAGCGTGGTTTTGCCGACACCGCGGGTTCCACTAAATAAATAAGCATGATGCAAACGATCCTGATCCAGTGCATTAGATAATGTTTTTAATACATGTGATTGACCGACCATGTCTTGAAATGTTCGTGGCCGCCATTTTCGCGCAAGTACTTGATAACTCATTAGATTTTTATCGTTTTTATCTCAAAATGGTATCGGAATAATATTGAATTCAAGACACTGATCATACATGAGGATACCTACGCGGCAAGTACTCAATAGATGGCTATATTTGGTGCATATAAATTGGAGGCGACCCATACCGTCCCTACCCCGGCACACACATCCACTGCTGTCGTTGCTCCCTTCCGGGCCTGGCGAGGTTCACAATTTCGCGTTGCGAGGGGACCGGTACGGGCCACCATAAACTTGAGGGCGCGATGGTATCAATTCAGAGGTGCTATAGCACTATTCTTTTTTACAAAGCTGAAATTATTTTTACTATTGCATCTGTTAACAACTTCAAATCATTATCTTCAATAATATAAGGTGGCATTAAATACACTAGTTTACCAAAGGGACGAACCCAAACTCCTGCTTCAACAAATTGCGGTATTGTAGTCTTCATATCCACCGGCTCATTTAATTCGACTACACCTATCCCACCTAAGACCCTAACATCACTAACTTGAGTCAATTCCTTGCAAGGTTGTAAGCCCTGCTCTAGTCCTTGCTGAATTCGTCTGATATTTTCTTGCCAGTTTGATGCTAGCAATATACGTATGCTGGTCAGTGCGGCGGTACAGGCCAAGGGGTTTGCCATAAATGTAGGGCCATGCATAAAGACACCGGGATCGCCATTATCAATAGTCTGGTGAATTTCTTTGCTACTTAAAGTGGCCGCTAAAGAAAGATAACCTCCTGTAAGCGCTTTACCTACACACATAATATCGGGTACGACATCCGCGTGTTCACAAGCAAATAGCTTTCCGGTTCGGCCAAACCCAGTAGCAACCTCATCCAGAATTAGTAAGACATTATGCTCACTACATAACTCGCGGGCCTGTTTTAAATAGTCCGCAGAATAAAACCACATGCCTCCAGCACCCTGTACTATCGGCTCCATAATTAATGCGGCGACATGGCCGCTTTGCCCAATCAATGCTTGCTTCAACGGCGCCATATCCTCTTCGGTGCAAGCCTCTCCAAAACGACATTGTGGTTGTTCGATAAATACTTGTTTAGGCATCGCATCTGCAAACAAGCTGTGCATACCGGTTTCAGGATCACACACCGACATCGCACCGAAAGTATCACCATGATACGCATGCCGCAGACTAATAAATTTCTGTCGTTGCGGAGCACCTTTTGCCTGCCAATATTGAATCGCCATTTTCATAGCAACCTCAACTGAAACGGAACCCGAATCAGAATAAAACACGGCATCCAGAGCTTCAGGCGTAATAGCGAGTAGTTGTTCGGTTAGCTCTATAGCTGGCGTGTGTGTCAATCCACCAAACATGACGTGCGCCATACTCTTTAATTGTTGTTCTAAAGCCTTGTTTATTTCAGGTTGGTTATATCCGTGAATCACACTCCACCAGGACGACATACCATCAATTAATTCTCGACCATCAGACAGTTTTAAACGTACACCATCAGCAGAATCCACATGATAAACGGGTAACTCAGAAGCTAAGGCGGTATAGGGGTGCCAGATAGAATCTCTGTCAATTTTCAGTAAGTTTTCTAAATTTTGCATAGTGGTTCATATTAATACGGATTAGCTATTGTGACATTGCATAATCTTTCATATAAAATCTTCTCATTCGTTTATTACTGAATTTTCTTCACTTTTGGTATCTAAAAGAATACATAATTAACTTAACGGAGTTTTATCGTGCATATTAAATTTCTTCAAAAGATCATTTTCAGTTTTTTATTTATCGTAGCATCAACAAATCTACTTGCAGATGAAGCAACACCTAATGCGGTTATCGAAACCAATCTAGGAAATATTGAAATACGCTTCTTTCCTGATATTGCACCAAAACACGTTGAGAATTTTTTAACGTTGGCTAAATCAGGCTTTTATGATGGAACGATTTTTCATCGCGTTATTCCTGGATTCATGATTCAAGGTGGCGATCCAAATACTAAAGGCTCAGATAAATCAAAATATGGACAAGGTGGCCCTGATCACAGTGTCAAAGCGGAATTTAGTAAACGCACACATAGCAGAGGTATCCTCTCTATGGCACGTTCTAGTAATCCAGACAGTGCTGGCTCACAATTCTTTATTGTTGTTCAAGACTCTAAGTTTCTAGATGGACAATACACTGTCTTTGGAGAAGTCGTTAGTGGTATGGATGTCGCTGATAATATCGTTTCTCAGAAGAAAGATGGTCGCGACAATCCGTTACAGCGGATTGAAATGAAAGTAAAAGTATTGGCCGAATAAGTGAACAATCAAGAGGAAGAGGTCACGACCAAATACCAATAAAAACTAGTATCGCGAGTTGATACTCCTAAGTATCAGCTCGCGTATTCGCAAGAACGTAAAAGCAATTCCAAGTCAGCATCAGAACTGGTGCGTAACCAGATTCCTATTTCATAAGCGCCATTCTTCTCAGCAGAAACTATCACATCAGCTTGAAAGCGATGCATTGCTTCAGGAACAGGAATACCGATATCTAATACGGTACCTGGCTCAATGTATCTAGGATAATTAAAAACCAAACCCAAGCCATCTTGCTTCATGTCCAGACCACCGAAAAAATCGGTAACCCAATCATGACGATAACGTACACGGGTATTATCCGGCTGAATTAAAAACCAAGGAAACGATTCATTTCTATCTCCAGCAATATTGCTATCAATAGCATGAATATTCGATTGTGTGACTTCCATCGCTGCTTGTTGCATATCAATACCTTCTCTATATAGCTTGCTGCCCAGAGGCAATATGGCACTACTATATACCTAGCATTATCAACACATCAAGAATAATTTCATATAAAACAATACTTTATAGAAGTTAATTAATGTTATAAATAATAATTATACTTTATAAATATACTATATCTAATTGTTTTTATTATAATTAATACTTGCTTGATGTCTTTTCCAAAAAGAATCTAAAAATTAAAATATTTCTAAAATAATACTCACATATCAGCATTATTCTTTAATAAATAGAATCCATAGCTTTTGACCTAAACTACCGTCACGATTACAGCGATATAATAAATACTCTATATAATTGAAGAGCTTGAAAAAGAAATAATCATCCCCGTATAGACTAGTTAAGACTCAATTAATCATAAGGAGTAACAAAATGATTAGATTATTCTTGTTACTAGCAATAATTTTGTTGTTGTATATTTTTATAACACAACTTAAAAATTATTTAACTCGTGATAATAAATTGAACGAGCTATACGGAATCGAACTGGAAGGCGATTTAATCGATATCGATAAAGATATTGCCGAAGAAAAATCACGTCAAAAGATCAAATTAGCCCATTAACAGTTCAGCATTTAAAAAACTGGCTGGAAATGGGAATCATACATCGCATTCAGTTTTAAACACTGAGCTTGAAGGAAACTTTTTATTAAAATTACCAATCCAAGTTTATCGGGATCTCTTGAGAATTTTCATTATGCCGATAATCTGAACTCGCTTGATACACTGCTTTACGTATTCTATTTAACTCACCTATCGGTCTGTGTTCATTTAGACTATGCCACGGTGAAAAGGACAAGTTTTCACAAAACTGTTGTTGCTCGACTGAGTCAAATTCCTGAACTGGAATAGTGATCTTTGCAATGACAATATAAGGTGAGTCAGATTCTTTCCATTCAATGCTCGGATCTTCTATCGGCATGTATTTATCTGGATCTTGAATTTGAACCATGAACACAAAGCACGCCTCTCCTGTTTTCAATTCTTCCGCCATCGTTTTTCGTAAGAAATCAGCATCTGTCTTATCTTGTTTGTTTACTGTTTCTAATGCAGAACATGATTGTGCAGAAAATTTAATATTATGAGGGCCCAGTTTGTACGCTGTATTACTAAAATATTTGCTCCATAATGGACTTGCCGGCGCTTCTTTTAATGTAGCCAAGCCATGAAACAATTCTCTTATATTCCATTTAAAGGGATTAAGCCCGGAAAAGAAATATAAAATTTTATCGTCGCTTTCAACAAAGCGATTATAGTCTTCTACATTGGCAGCGAAAAACACAGGAGCATCATGCATTAAAAATTCTTGTGTTTCCGAACTATCTTCTTCCTGAATTAATTCATTGTCATAAATATTAAATAATTTTATAGCCATGCCATGCGCATCTTTGTCTGCATCATGATGCGCTTTCATACTAGAACGCCCATTTGAAAAACGTATCCAGCTTTTATAACGTTTACCTGGAGAATGAAATACACCGTGCTGTAAACTTGACGCGAGCGATTCGTTAATATCAAAGTAAGCTTTTACACAGGCATGACCTTTGGCATGAGCACCACGGGCAACATAGTCCGTTTTGTTTTCTTCAACGACTTTTATAAAGTTATCAACCGAACGTTGAATCTGTTCAGGTTCATCATGACGAAAAATCTCATCAGTTGTTACGGGAGAATCACTATATAAATGATAAGAAATAAAAAGAATCATAAGTATCAAACTTATTAAGATTACTTTTAGCAAGGTCATATTAAAATTTTAGTTACAGTTTAATTACAAAGGGTGTTTCAGAAAATTGGATTATTTTTGTGAGAGTAAGGAAGCACCGCGCGCAGAACCGGTATGTATATACAATACATGAGGGATTGAGCACGGAGCTGACGCAGCTATCGCGAAAACAAGACATTTTATTATGTGCCCTATAGAGTTTTCATGTATTCAACTAAAGCCCAAATCTCATCTTCCGTAAAAGGGTCTGTTCCGTAATCACCGGTGCCATATTCATGTCCGACGTTACTGTTTCCTTTTAATGTTGTATCGAAATAGAATGAACCAGGGCGTTCATCATCGACATAACCTACCTTAATCGGATCAAATTCCCATGAGCCAATATAGAATGATGTCGATCGTTGATCAGCTGGCAACAGTAATTCATATAGATTTGGTACTGAGCCATTATGTAAGAATGGACCTCCCGTCCAAATGCCATTCATTGGTCTGGCTTTATATGCCAATAAGGCTTTTTCGGAAACTTCCTGACCTCGTTCAATAAATTCACCATCCACGTATTTAGGTGGATGTATTTCATCAGGATGTCCTGCATTTTCAGCATCACGTATAGCCAATAAACTTTGTATAGGGTTGTTCTTTAATACTCCCCCCATAAGATTATTGACCATATACAGTGCGGGGGCTTCTTCTCCCAATATTTCACCTACAGTATAAAAACGCGGCTTACCTTTAAATACCCCTGTTTTACCTGTTTGTTCTAAAGCATTACGTGCCATCCACGGATCCGTTTGAATAACATCAAGCGTACTCATGCGTGTTTTTATTTTTCGATCAGGATCAGTGCGGTTTATATCCTGATGACAACTGAGACAATGATTTTCATAAAGCACCCTGCCCGCTGTTGCTTTTTCTTGATCAATTGCTGAAAATAATTCCGGCCAAAGCGGTGAATGTAAAGTGGCTATCTTTTTTTCTATATCACGCAGATTATTTGCCTGAATAGATGAAGGGTAGCCACCGTCAAAATAAAACAACCATTTTTTGGTTACTGGTTCAACATCACCAAACACACCAATAACTTCACCAACATTTCTGGCTAAAGCACCAATACTTGAGTTAGATTGAGAGCCATCCCACTCGACGTAGTCATGTTGAGGTGTATCCCATATATACGGATAACTTGTTGGTGCATCAGGTTCATTGAAATTATCTTTTACGCCCGTCAACAACAATGCCTTGTTTAAAATAGCGCCGAAAGCATCGAGTCGTGAATATCCATAGGGAACTTGAGAATGATTTCTTCTGTTATTTTCTTTACGTATAGAATAATAATTTTCGAATTGTGTTTTTAGATCTGCTTTCTTTTTTTCTGAGGCATTCTCACCAAGGACTTTATTTTCAAAGCGAGTATATTTATCATTATTGTCGAGAGTTGCCTTCATTGATGCTTCGATTGAAATTTGAAATTGAACCAGATCTATCATGCTCTGACCGCCATCAATACGAATAAATTTATCTTGATATTTTATTTGCTGGGTGTGGCAAGCAGCACAAGTCAACCCTATATAATCAGCATTACTTGAAAACCCAACTGGTAATCCATCAGGATTATTTTTGCTTTTCTTTGCTGGCAGAAAGCCTAAGCCGAGTAAATTAAATGAATCACTGAATAAATTATTATTATCGGCTTGTTCAAGATTCATAAAAATTCGATAGGGTAATAATCGAGATCCTTGATCGATAAAATAAAACTCCTCTCGATCTGCTTCACTCCAGTTCTGTTCAAGATAAATTAATTCATCCAGAAGCATGGCTTGTTTATCCTGAACCTCTGAGGCTTGCGCAATCGATGTTATTAGCAACCCTAAACATCCAAAGATAGACAAGTAGGATTTAATGCAATGGAAGTTCATATACTAGTCCCTGATTAATAATGCATTTAACAAGTTGTCCTGAAAACTTATATTACCTGTCAAACTATTATGTTTTTCACATAAAAAAACGACATGGTCTAATGGGAAAAAAGAATACTTATGTCGTGGCACACTCGGGTCCAAAACAGGCCGCCCCATTAAAGATGCTTTGGAAACCGAACCATCACCGGGTTCCATTAACAATTCGTTATAATCTATACCTGCAACGGGATTTGTTATTTCATCCGGGGACATTCTTACCATTGACTCCCCTTCAACTTCTTCTACGATTATTCTTGCCGGTGTTAAATGACAATCACCGCCAAAAACAATCAACAAAGGATGATTCTCAGGTAAAGGAACCGTCAATGACCAAACAAAACGTCTGGCTCTTTCAAGCGTTTTACTAAAGAATTGTTCCAGTGTTTGTAAATACTTTTCAGCATCAGCATCGTTATCAAACTCTTTTCTAATTCTTTCTCTGACAACGGGATCAAAAATGGCCCACTCAAATCGACGCCAAATTTCTACATCAAATAAATCACGATCCAGTGATTTTCCTTTCGCAGTCACAATCCAGTTATTTAAAGGATGTGGAAACAGATGATATAAACTCGGCATTGTCAGTAATGTTTCAGGGTTAATACGCTTCAATCCCAATTGAATGCCACCAATAAAAGCATTCATCATTTTGACCGAGCCCAGATTCGGCGTACCCAATAGAACAACTCGACGTACGCGTTCACCACCGTACATATTGACCGGAAATTCATTATCATTAGTGACATCTACACGTCCATAACGCATAAAATAACGCGTTATTAAACCACCCATGCTGTGCGCAACAATATCGACCTTAAGATCAGGATTGCCATAATCTTCTCGAATCTGGTCAACCATATCTGCTAGGTGAGCCGCACTGATAACATTGTCTTGTCGCCAATCATAGATAAAGGTATATAAATTTTTCTGGTTAGGGTTAATGTCCTGACCAAGCTCGGCATGTTTATAACCACCATTATCAACCAAGGTTTTAATAATGTTGCCGTAAAAATCCTTACCAATGATGTCACCTGCTAATTCATAGGCTTCATAGATGTTTTCTTTAGGTACTAATGTATTAGGGTCGATATCCAATGCCAGATGCCGGAATTCGTCAAACAATATATTCCATGGAGAACTAAACCAGCCTTCTATACCGGTTTCTTTATCTCTCAATTTGCTACCTAAAACACCGTGAATAAAAATAACCGGAGGTTGGTCTGTCACCATCATGCTTTCGACGAACAAACGTTTGAGATTAGGTTGGGATTCAAATGTTTTAGTAATAAATAGAGATGAGACAACAACTACTGTTGTAACTACAATAAGGATGTAACGATTGAATAGAATTTTTCTCAAATTTTTCAAGATCATTTTAAATCTCAACTTTATTTATAACCATGATATTACAGTAATAATGTAAACGATTCGAGTCGAGTCGAGTACCCATATTATTTTTCTATCCCTGAACCCATTAGACATAGCATAACTGTGTATCAATATCTTTTTAAAACAGAGTAGGTTTCGAAAAACACCTATTCGTCTTGTCCACACAGGACATAGACAAAACATTCCATCCATCACATCCTCTCCCCGCCATTCTGAACACATTTTTTTTGCAACTTAAAAATGTTCCCGGTCAAAAACATCAACATAGCCATTCCCCACGACTGCCCAACAATCACGTAACTCAACACTAACAATATCACTGTCCATTCCATGCGCTCGCCCCTCGACAGCAAATTTTTCGGCATAATCACTCACTCTGACCATTTCGACCGAATTCGGAAATCGTTCTGTGCAGTTTCGGTGACTAGTTGCTATAGCTGGCAATGGGATATGAAGAACCATAGACTACAAATCAGGTTCGGCCCTGGATCGGTATTTGGAAAATCGTCCCAGAATACCTTACGTCGCATAGGAGTGACTGGTACTGTTAATCACTAGGTCGGCAGTTCGAGCCTGTCCCGAAGAACGAAGTCATAAAAGACCTTAAAAAAGTTCTTCTTTAAAGTTTTAACAGTTAGTTTAGAGATACATGTTTAAATTAATACTGATATCGAAACATGGATAATGCGAAAACATCCAAATTCAACATGTAAGCGTGAATGGAGGATCTAAGGCGGTTGTGAGAACGCGACGAAATGTGCGCAGCACACCCTAAAAAATGATCCTAATGTGTCGGATGACCAAAATTGGGGCCATAAATATTGAATGAATTCCTGTTTCTTTATTGCCTAAAAATGCTGGTTTATTGCCTTCTTTTTTATGTCCCCAAAACTGTAAAACCCAACAAATGATAAAAAGAGAAATGTGGATGGACAAATATAATTGAGTTGAGAGCTTTGCGAGCAGAAAATCAACCGCGATTAAAGCTGTAAACATTACAAAACACGGCGGCAGATAAGTTCGTGCAAAAAAAATATAATAGCTAAAGTACAAAGAGCAAACGATATGGCCGATGCGTATATGTCCCCAAGATATAGGTATAGCATTTAGGATTCCAACAACACTTAATATAATTAGAGGAACACAAACTACATGAATTTTAATATTTAAGGGATCCTTGTGGTAAGAATCATAATCGCTAATAAATTTGTCCAGGTTCATTCTTTATTTGAGGACTTCCCAATCAGACCGGTGTAGATTTTTCTATACCCGACAAATGGATTTCTTCCATGCATACATAGATAATTGTCAATTATCAAAACATCACCTTTTTGCCATTGAAACATCGAAGTATTTTTATCAATTATTTCTAATACTTGTTTTTTTACAGAGGCTGAGATGACTTTGCCATCACCGAAAAAAACTTCAAACTCTTCACCGGTTAACTTTCTTAAAAGTCGAATAATCGGACCTAAAATTTTCCCAAACATATATTTTTCGTGAATGAAAAAATGTATTGTATTAAACCAAACTTTCTCAGCCGTTTTTGGATGTTTCTGGATAGCACTGACCTTGGCATCTGTCGTTATGGAACGATCACTATTCCATGTATAAGATTGATTGGTTTTTTTACAAATTGCTTCGACCTCTTCTTTGTTATCTGTGCCAAAAGCAGAATTCCATGTAGATACATTTATCGAGGATAGAGCTTTACCAAGAAAATTGCGAAAAGAGCTGCGATACAACATTTTGCGATGGTAAATGATTCCCTTATCTTCAAAATTTTTGATAATGTTACTTGGAATTTCTTTGAAAATTTGTCGGGCATCCGCCAAGGGCGTTTCACCACCTTGCTCTGGTGCTTGTTCGCAATAAAAACAAATCTTGGAAGGGAAATCATTGGTGTAACACATCTCTGGATGTAACAAAATTTTAACAAACGGAGGTGCTGAAGTTGAAGTGTATATTTTTTTATAAATTATTTCTCGAGGAGAAATCCCAGCTGTATAATTCATGAGCTCTTCATCAGGCTCAATGAATAGATCTAAAAGGGAATAAAAGTCATTCAAGTCTTGTACCGGGAAACCTCTAAAGAGCAGCGCACCATCACAAATTAGTCGCTCTTCCAGCGATGATTTATTTTTTTCAATCCATCGTTGAGAGACCTTCAAATTAATTTTTTCTTGATCACCCGCACAAATTGGATAGAGCATTTCAATCTTGCTTTAAGTAATTAGGTATAAAGAGAATATACACCATATTTTCATAAGTCCATACCTGCCAGCGTACTTTAATTAAAGCAGCATGATATGATAAATAAATCTCTTCAAGCGTTCTATCAATTTAGGAGTACGGTCAATCCAGATACAGACAATATAAATTCTCAAATGGACAGCTAAAAAACACGATTAAGAACGTATAGGTATCGATAAAACATAGAGAAAATACAGGCTGAACCCAGAATTGAAACGAGGCACTCGATTTTGCAAACCGGTGCTTAATTATTAATATGATGTTAGTTAGTTATAAAAATTAACCTGCTCGAAATAACTTTCTATATAGGTCGACAATAATTTACGAGCGCGGTTTGAGCGAGTAACTGTTAATCACTAGGTCGGCAGTTCGAGCCTGTCCCGGGGAGCCAAACATAAAAAAGGGTTTCATGATGAAGCCCTTTTTTTATTTCTACTTTTGTTGCAGTTTTATTGACACATTCATAGTCCTATACATTACAAACGAATACCTCATTTAAATATTAGATGCATATTTGGTGTATACATAATCAAAATAATGAATTTAGATAAGATGAAAAATGCAAACTATCCTGAAAAGACATGTGATGTTGATAGACTCATCAGGAATCGAAAATCAATTATAGCTGCTAAGACAGGAGATAAAACTGAACAGCGCCGAGATGGTATTTATGCGTATCCCGACGAAGTATTTGAATTGGAAGGTGACTCTTACACAGTTACTGATCTCACTCGACAATCCTTAGGTCAAATGACTGATGCAGATGCTAGAGCTGAAGGATATTCAGATCTGGAAACTTATAAAGAACTGATACTACGCATGCATAAAGGCATGGAATGGGAAGAGAGCCATCTTGTGTGGGTGCATAAATTTAAAAAATCCAATTAATTAGTTTAGGTACTAATATTAATCACTAGGTCGGCAGTTCGAGCCTGTCCCGGGGAGCCATATCAAATAAAAAGTTCATACAAACCACGTTTTTAACATGTCCGTATATCAACTAAATATTTGTGTTAGGTGATGAATCAATATTGTACCTGTCAATAAATTCAGCTTCTTTGTCATGAGCGAGCTGTTTATTCAAAATAATTTTACCTAGTGGATTTTCAAACTCGATGATATGAAAATCTGAATGGTTGTCCTTGATAGCCTCCCTAAGTTCATCAAGGTTATTTATAGACGTTCCATTAACACTTGTGATTCGCTTGTCTATATAGTCTTCGTAATCAATATTTATTTCATCTGGAAGAATCGTTGCTAGAAAGACTACTTTGTCTTTTTTGATGCCCACATTTTCTTTAAAGTCATTGTAAAGAATCAACATCCAACTAGGATATTCATCTTCTCCAAATGTATTAACTATGTAATCCCGACTCAATTCCTGAAAAACTAACCCCCCAATCACTGCATAGTCAGGAATAAACCCTGAATAATGTCGGGTAACTAGCATGGACTGATAGTCGTTATAGTTGAGTTGATAATTAAATGATTGTTCTATCCCATTTCGCAACAACCGAATTGAAATGCTTTCTCCTAACTGTTTCCTTGTAAATAAATAGTTAAGACTAATTCTATCTCCTGTCAAAAAAGGAACCGTCCCATCATTACCAACAGATAAACCGTCAATTTCAAGCAGTACATCTCCTGCCATTATCAGTCCTTGTTTTTCTTCATGACCAAAATTGCTTTTAGTCACTAACACGCCACTCATATCAGCCTTCATGCGGTATGTCTTACGCATTTGAGGGTTGTGCATTGTTTGTGTTTTGATTGTGATTGAAGGCACACCGTCAACTTCCCCATCACTGATGTCTTTCAGAAATTGACTGATGACTGACAAAGGAATTATGTAACCTATGTTACTAGCACCTTCACTGCTGTCTAGTTGAAACGTGATACCAGCAAGTTTCCCATCAACGATAGCAGGACCACCACTTGCACCGGAATTAATAGCCGCATCAATTTGACCAACGAGATTATCTAAGCCTGAATGTGTATATCTATCGAAATCAATGCGGGAAATAATGCCTTTCGTGATGGTGAGCTGACTTCCCCCTATGGGGAACCCCCATGTCGTAACTTCATCACCTAAATTGGATACTTGCCCTAATAGGAGTGGTTTCGTATCAGTATAAAAGTCATTGTTATCAACGGTGATAATGACCAAGTCACTTGCATCTGATATATATTCAATTTTCGCTTTATAGCGTTTGTCTGAACCTGTTTTTCTAACATAAATTGAAAGACTATTATCGACTACATGAGCGGCAGTTAGAATACGATTACCTTTGATTATAACGCCTGAGCCACTATTTGATTCTGTGTAATCAATCTGCCACGGATAGAGATAATCAGGAACGAAACTCTCAGTGAATATCTGTACAACAGAATTTCTTGTGTCGTTATCCTCCTTAGCACTTACTGAAAATACTACGAAATATATCAAAGCGATGATTATGGTTTTTATTTTTATAGCAGTACCCTCAAAATAGTCCGTTAGTGAATTGTACGTCGTCGAAACCTTTTGGCCAAAGAGCTGCTTGATTTAAGAGACACATTAGTTCATCAATGGGTTGTGTGATTCACTTGTCGTATTACCTGATGAAGTAATTTCGTCAATATTATAATTTTGCCACCCAAAATCTAATTCTGACCTCAAACCGTTTTGAAATCTCACTCCTGCTCTACCAGAAATGGATAAAGTATCATCGAAAGAAACTCTTTTTATTTCAGCTTTACTCGAACGTCCGCTCTGAACATCGTAATTAGATAAGCCGCTATACCCCCCCGAAACTCCTAAATTCCTTTCACCGTGCCTATAGTAACTATCACTCCAGTATTCAATATGGCTCTTGTAAGTTAATTGCTCTTTAGAATGGTGTAACACATCCAATCTAAATTCAGAAAGCCCTTTGTCTCTAAGGTATATTAAATCTTTAACAGCTTGCTTATCTATTTCTAACATATCAATTACGCCCTTCTTAACATGGAAAGGCAATTCTGAAAGCATTTCCAACTAGAGTCCCTGCCGACAAATGTAATTTCTCAGGGTGTTTAAGAATTATTAAACCTATTATATATTTCATAATGTTTTTACTCCTTAAACTCTATAAGCTAAAGCTTCAATTATTTCAGTATAATGAGAACATATAATTACTATAAGAAGTATTAAAGCTATTAGGATGTGTGAAATTAAGCGCACAGAATTAAAGTTATCCATCAGAGATATACCACTTCGTTATCTTCAATGTAAAAGACAGGATTCCATTTCTTAAAGCCAAACACATTACTTTCGTCACCGCATATGAGACGGTCTTTAGCATCATATAAGATTGGAGGTTCTGAATGTTTAGAAAAGAATATACATTCATATTCTATACCTAAATAAGTATAGGTAACTATTTCTTCATTCATATATGCTATAGAATGAGTCTGTCCAAATGAAAGCAACAGAATTATTAATAGTAATTTTCTCACAAACTGATTCCGCCAAAAAAACCAACTTTTAATTTCTTCTTCTTATCTTTAGGGCGAACAGATATCACAGCCGCATTCATCGCGTCTTGAACGTCTTGCGGTAATTCGCTTCTGTTGACTAGCTGAATATTCGGATATCGCTGTCTTTCCCGACATAATTTTTCTGATTCTATCTGCTTTGACATTGCTGCTCTCTCTTGCTCTATCTTTTTTGACATTAGGTAATACCTCTCTTAATTGGTTTTCAGCTTAAGTGTGAAGAGATTATGGCTGGGGTGCTGGTATGCTGCTTGACCTGATACGCCAATCAATTAGCTTTATGCGCCAAACCCTCTATTGTTTCAATCAACGCCTCTTTTAGTGACACATCATTTTTAATTTGTCCGCTTCCATCACAAATAAGACATGTAAAATTATTATCACCAGGAGAGACTTCATAAATTAATGTGTTTTGATTTCCACTCGACAGTATTGCTGTATGTTTTTCCTGTAATTGATTTCTAACTAATTGAGATAACATCCCCGTCCCACTACATTCAGGACAAGTTACTTTACTAGTTACAAAATACTTTTTGTCCTGTGTCTTGGTATTAGTTTTCATTTTTAATCCCCACAACCCATATCACTTTGTCATTATTAATAAGCATCTAGTGCATCGTCTTTATTTTTATAATCTTCTGTACTGTTACTATGTGTTTCGATATTTCTAAGCCGTTAATTAGGGAGCTTCTGTATGCGCATTTTCTGGTTCACACCATTTTTTATCCATATTTTTCCATTCAGTAAAAGTTCCATGTGCGTCTGAAATACCCTCAACATAACCCACACAGCCGTTTCCCTTTGCTACATTTGTCTTATTGACATGTGCCTCGCACCTTTCCAGTAATTCACTGCCAGTTATAAAACCTGCCTGTGCCTGTCCAAATGAAAGTAACAGAATTGTTAATAGTAATTTTCTCATTCCGTTTCTCCTTCTCTCTCAATAATTTCGATGTCTGCTGTAAATATATTTGGGTAGTCGTATTTCGTAAAGCTTCTAAGAGAATTTCCGTTGGCCACCTGTTTCTCTACTCTTACTTTAAAAAATTCATCACTCTCCTCAACAATAACGCCCTCGACATACCAGTCTCGGGTATCTTTAAAGTTATATGAACGGACATATTTGCCTACTAAACTCTCTACTTCCCCAACCAGGTTAGATAACTCTACATTTATTGGAACCACTGCTGAGTTCATTGCGTCTTGAACGTCTTGCGGTAATTCGCTTCTGTTGACTAGCCGAATATTCGGATATAGGGGATTTGCCCGATAAGATTTTTCTTGCTCTATCTGCTTTGACATTAGGTAATACCTCTCTTAATTGGTTTTCAGCTTAAGTGTGAAGAGATTATGGCTGGGGTGCTGGTATGCTGCTTGACCTGATACGCCAATCAATTAGCTTTATGCGCCAA
>DUBV01000108.1 GCA_012960105.1 Thiotrichaceae bacterium
TTCTTCAAGCATAAGAATGTTATTCCATCTATGTTCGCCTGAAGCACCGAATGGCTTAGATAAGAATATAGAATAAAACTCTTTATTCTTTTCAGCTTTATTTAAACCATTTGTCAAATGGAGAGTTGCAGCATCACCAGTGTACTCAGAACAGTCAAATGTAGCAGAACCGCCTTCAGGTGTACATGTACGTGCATTATCAACATAATCCAAATTACGTAATTGGATAAACTGCCCACTAATCATCATATTGGTTAAAACAGTAATGTCAGCACCCAGTACATACTTAAAGAAGTCTGCCTTTCTACTTGTTAGTCCATGTTCTAAATCACCAATACCTAACGCTCTCTTGTCAACAACTGGCGTATGTGTATCAGCATCATATAAAACTTCTCCACGGATCACAACAGGACCTAACTCTTTCGACTCTATCGCCATATCAAAAGAACCACCCAAACTATTCATTCTATTGGTCTTTTCAGTGAACCTTAATTTTACTAAATTGGTGGTATATCCAGCAGACAATACATCATCAACATCTGGATCATTTGCACCATAGTATTGACCCGCAGCATTTTTCAACAATACAGTTTCAGCAGTTGCTGCAACATAAGTAGTCGCTAAATCGTTAACAGCCACAACTGCTCCAACTGGATAATATGCATTAATATTATTGTCACCAATATCTGTTGTTGCCGTCTCCACGTTAGCTTGACGAATTTCAGTTGTTAATTTTTCATTAGTTGTTTGATCATACCACCCAATATTTACTGTAGGATTAGAGTCCATATGATTCATAAAATTAATTGAGTAATTAAGTCCATTACTTAAACTACCCTTGTATCGACCTCCAATATTCATTGCATTATCGTCATAATCACGAACATACTCTGATGACGCACCAGTAAAGGTGTTAAAAGTTGCAAATGTAGCGTTAGGCATATACTCAAAGGTTGAGTTAGGATTTGCAATATCCCATCTAGCGGATGCACCAGTTACAGTGTCAGTTGTTACGTGGGCATCTATAAGGTTTGTAATATCGTTATTTGCATCAGCCAACGAAGTTAACATTCCAGCTTGTGCAATATTATCCAAACATCTTGACGACGTGGCAACACCAGATAATGCACCATATTGAGCAAAATTACATGCGCCAGCAAAAGTTGTTGCTGCACCTGTATTATTTGTGAATCCATTGACACTTGCGCGTCCAAACATAGCTAAATCACCACCAGATACAAAGCCAAAAGCACCCGCTAAACCAGTAAATGTTTGAGCCACGCCAGCTAATGCTGGGGCAACATTCAAAAATCCATTAACCTTACCGGTAATTGAATCAACACCCTTCATAACAAAAGCATTCCCTTGGTCACCCGTAACATTCAAACCAGCAATTTTATTTTCTTTTGCTTCGCTTAATATGACTTGAATACTACCGCCATCAGCTGTATCTGTTTCAGCATTAATCATCCAGACCGGAATACGTGAATCTTCCATTTGATTTTGCGCCATTTCCGAATAATCGGTTGGATTAATGGTATCCAACAACTTCATGCCATCAGCTGTACCCCATACTACTTGCTGCTTACCAGCACGAATAGACCAATCCCCTTGTTCCATATCAACATAAGCTTCACGTAGTACATCACGTTGCGTGTATGACTCATTAGAGTC
>DUBV01000109.1 GCA_012960105.1 Thiotrichaceae bacterium
CTTGGTACGACGACCATTAATGGTCCACGAGCCGAAGAATGTATCATGTCGAAACAAATGGCTTTTGCCCGTTTACCATAACCAGCAAGTCTAGCAGTACACTCTGAATCACTTCCTATCGGAGTCCAGGGGGCGACTTTGGTAGCTGTAGCACCTGTCCCCGTTCCTGCCGCTGCTTTAGCGATACTTTCTGCCGTCAGTTCTTTTTCAACAGTTCTAATCTTAGGCTTAGTAACAGGTTTATGTTTTTTAATTAATGCATCGATCAATTTTTCTTCAGCCGCATAATCAGGGTTATCAACCCATTTCTTTTTAACGCGTAGGAATAATCTTTTAGCGAGTCTTAAATCATCATAAATTTCACCCGCTGCTTCTTTATCTTTTATGTATTCATCGAAATCTTCATTAGCCGCATTAATTTTACTTTCTAATATGGTAGAAAATTTTCCGTAGTCAGGATATGTAGAGAACTCATCTGCTGCGGCTTGTTGTAGTTGAGTTGCCTGAGTAAGATTTTTAGAATTAATTGCTGCGTTCGCTGCGGCTAAACCAGCCCATGGTTTAAGTTGTAATGCATTTTTTAAGTCAGCAAGTGTTGCATTTGCTGGAAATAAACTAGCAGCACTTTGTGCTAATCCGGCAGCTGCATTTTCATCAGTTGTTCGCAACGAATTTATTCGAGTGACAAACTCTTTAACAGAAGCTTTACTAAACTCGTCATAGCGAGCTGCGTTTCCATTTTCAATTTGTCTTATTTTCTCATTAACAGTGTCTGGAAATGACGATGCCGTTTTAAATAATTTAGTCAATTCTATGATGTTTGCTTCAGATTGATATTCCCTTTTTAAAGCGGCTAAGTCATTATTAAATGGATCTAGTTCCAAACCTTTTGTAACAAATGAGTATGCTTTGGTATAAGCTTTTGTTTCTGCGCTATTTCGAGCGAGTCGAGCAAACATCTCTCCAAGCATTTTCGGTGCATCAGTCGTAATATAATCATCGGTATCCGGTAAATCTGCTTTTAATTGCTCAAAAAGCTTTAATGCTTCGGCCACTTTATTTCCAGAATCAGTAAATATTTTTAAAGATCCCTTATTTGATTCAACTCGTGCTATACGATCTGATTCTTCACGCGCATTAGTCACTGCATTCCGCATATCGAGCAATTCTTGCGCCTTAGGAGCAAATCGTTCACCAATATCGACATAACCATCCGCTGCATCAAATCGTTCTTCTTGTAATGTCTCATTTGCTTTGGCGATATAAAGTTTAGCTATGTTATTGCGAAATTGTTCAAGACTTGTAGCTATGCTTTTATCTTCGTCGAGCAGACTTTCTAATTCCTGAATATTTTCAAGTAATGTTGTTTCCCACAGTGCATCACCAATTTGAGCTTCAGCTAATGCCGTTTCAATATTACTGATATCTGTATTTGCTAATTCAGTGATCGCCTGTTTACGTTCATCACCCTTGAGATGAGCCAGTTTAACTTGTGTTAATTGTTTGTTTAGTCGTAAAGCATTCATCAAACTTTCAAAAGTAGATGCAAATTCTTTTGCACTGTCTCGTGTGCCTGATGAATTAATCGTTTTAAGTTCTGCCTCGACGACAGGTTTAAATGAATCGGATAAAGAAGTAATCAATTCACTATCAGGTTTGAGTCTTGCTAGATCAATAATGGTAGATTCTTGTCCCTTATAATCAGTTAAAGATGAGAGTTGGTCTTTTACTACATTCAATTCAGATTCTAGTCGAGCAACTGTTTGTGCATCTACAATTTTTTTCTTCAAATCGAGTAGTCTGGGGTCATCCTTTGCTGTAGATAGTCCTGATTCAATAAGAGAAAGAGCCGTATTAAATTCATTTTCTTCAAATTTAGCTAATGCGAAAACACGATACGCATTACTTGGACGAGAATCTTCTAGTAGTGGATGATTAGGTTTGATTCTTCCAATCTTATCAAGAATGTTTTTGGTGCTATCAATTAAACTTGGATCACCCAGTGCAGTAATATATTCTGCATAGAGATCACTAATGATTGATTTTTTACTCTCGGAAACTAACCTGCTTTGATCTTGTAAATAGATAGAGTCGGGATAGAACTGTGCTATTTCTGTCAGAGTTTCTTCTGCTGCAGGAAAATCAAAACTGTCATCGCTAGTGTCAATTAAGTCAGCGACCTCGTCACTAAAATAGTTTTGAATCGCTTTTTTTGCATTATCATCACTGGTTACGGTTGTTTGATCCGCTTTTTCTAAAAGTAGAATTTCATCAAGTTCGGCAACGATATCTGCTTCACTAATTTGTTCCGATGATATTTCAGCAATCATGCTTTCGAGTTCTAGCTGATGAACATAGTCTAACGCAGGTGCAATCAACATCATGCCTATGATAAGTAAAACACCGGCAGCAATAACAAACGGATTTTTATACCATGTTGCTTTACCTTCGAGCTCTTCAAGAAAATGAGCAACAGTAGGGCTACGATCTTCACGTTTAAATGCAACTGAGCGTCTTAATGCACGGTTTTGTTTCTTATTTAGCTTCTTTATATAAGGCGGAACAAGATCATTTTCCATTGCCTTATTCGCAGGTAATTTATTGAACGGATGTTTGGTTGTAAATAATTCATACGCGGTACAACCGAGTGCGTAAGTATCATCACGAGTATCCGGTTCTTCACCTTCTAACATTTCCAGGCTAGCGTAAGCCGGTGTTAATGCACCGAGTTTACCGGGATCGAATAATGTTTTTTCTGCTTCACCCGTTACCGGATTTTTAACAGCACGGGCGATACCAAAATCCAGTGTTTTAACAATGCCGTCATTACACATGAACGCATTACCCGGTTTAAAATCAGAGTGTACTAATCGACGATCATGCGCATAAATTAAACCAGCACCTAATTGTTTAATGATGCCGTAGGCGTCATCAAAATCCAGACCGCCTTTAGGGCGAACTGTTTTCTTTATGTAGTCTTTAAGTTCCATGCCTTCCATCAATTCCATGGTGATGTAGACAGGTGTATTCGGACCACCAACACGATCAAAATCGTAGATGGTTGCAATATTAGGATGCGCTAATTTTTGTTGGCGGCTTGATTCACGTTGTAGCGAGATAAATGCTTCAGGATGATCTTTAAAGTCATCATTTAATAGTTTAATAGCAACATAAGGTTTTTTGTCTTTCGCCTCAGCTTTTAGCAAATCAAGGGCTTTATATACTTTACCCATACCACCGATACCGAGTACTTTTTCAAGTTTAAAGCGTTGCTTAATAACAGAGCCGACATCATAACCGCCACTTAAATCACCAACAGGTACGGCAGGATCATTCCATTCTGTTCCCGCAGGTCCGGTCGCTGAAGTGATAGAAGGTGTTGCTGTATTGGCACCGGGCATACTGATGTCAAAAAAGTCAGAAGTGTCGCCACCGGTTGTATCACCAGTTTGAGTTGATTTTTCTTCTTCACTCATGACAACTGTCGAATCAGCCATAATGACTGTTGCACCATCAGAACTCGCTGAGTCAGAAGTTGCAGGTTCACTACTTTCTACAATGGAATCTTGCGAGAAGACGGTAGCGTCAGCACTGCCAGTTTTAGCGTCACTTTCAGTTTCAGATGAGTGAGAACGTCTGAACTTATTAATTTGGCCTTTTAATTGGGCATACTGCTTATCGTCGAGTTTTTTCTGCTCATGAATCTCGTCGAGTTGTGCGAGCATCTTATTGGCAAACTGCGGAGACTGGTCGAGTAAGATATCCAATTGCTTGGATAAAGATTCAAGTTTTATTTCACCTTTCGCTAACGCTTCAAGTGCTGTTTTAAAATCAGCCAATGCAATACTCCTTCAAAAACATAATTACTTTATAAACACTTAATCAATATCAATAATGATAGTGGTCACATTGTCACCGGCACCTCGAGACAAGGTTAATTCGGTTAATTCTTTACAAATTTCTTCAGTAGAGGTGCCTTTATTTAGCATTTCCTGAAATTCAAAATCAAGGGTATGTTTTGTTAAGCCATCACTACATAATAAATATCGATCGCCTTTTTTCATCTCTTGTATGTCCATATCAAGGAAAAATCCTTGAGCAGCGCCAACTGCACGAGTAATCATGTTGCCATGTGGATGTACTGCTGCTTCTTCTCTGGAGATAAGTCCTTGTTCTACATATTGTTCGACTTGAGAATGATCCGTTGTCATTTGTCGCAATTCGTTATTGCGTAAACGGTATAAACGACTGTCCCCGGCCCACAAATAAACGCAGTATTTACCATATGCTAGCATCATGACGACAGTACTTCCCATCGTCGTGCGTTTAGTACCTTCATTTGCTTTCTGTATTAATTTTTTGTTTACAGCGATTAATATGTCTTCAACATCATCGATGTATCTTTCCAGAGATATTCCTTCGTGTACTTTTTTCAGGGAATTAACAATCATTTGACTGGCAACATCGCCACCATCATGACCGCCCATACCATCAGCAACAACCCACATGCCCGCTTCCGATCTTTCTAGCATGGAATCTTCATTATGCTTACGAACTTTCCCAGCATCCGTTATTCCATGTGAATGCCATGAAAGTGGTTTCGTGTTGCTTTGTCCGTTTGAAGCAGTCATTTAATAAGAATTTATTTTATAATACTCATGAGGATTGAAGTGTGAATGACACGACCTCAGTCGGGTTTTCAGCGAATGATTTTCCCAAACTAATTTTTCCGTTAGCTGTAATCTGTGCTTCTTCTCGGCGTAAGAAATTATCATCGATGCTATCCATAGCGATATGTGTGCCATTAGTACTTTGGTCAATGATGAAAAACTTATTGCGGCGTAATTCAATCCGAACGTGTTGTCGTGATGCCAGTTTTTCATTGATAGGCATGTCACAAGCTTGACTTCGACCCATGACTAAACTGGATTTATTTTGATCTAGAGTTATGGTTTTTCCAGCATAATCTACTTGTAGCGATACTTGGGGAACTTTAGGCATTTCTTTAAGCATGCCTGTTGCCATGCGAGTCACATCTTCTTCTTGCCAGATGATTTCGAAAATTTCGATATCTTCTTTTTTACCTTTTATTGGTGCGCGATCAACAAAGCGAGTACTTGCGCGCATGATAGGTTGCAGTAAATCCACAGTAGATTTTGTGGTGATGATCTGACCACCTTTTGCTTGAGCGGCCATTCTCGCTGCAACATTAACTGCATCCCCAAAAACATCACCGCCTTCTAATAAAGCCGGCCCATAATGCATACCCACTCTAATTTTTATTTCAGGAGCGCCTTCTTCTCTCATATCTGCTACATCTTCCAGCGTTTCCTGCATTTCATTCGCTGCATTTGCAGAATCATCTGCGGTAGGGAAGGTACACATAATTTCGTCGCCAATGGTCTTAATGACGGTACCACTGTGTATATGGACAACTTTCGTTAATAACTCCAAGGTATCCGAAACGGTGACTCTGGCCGTTGCATCACCTAAAATTTCAAACAAGCGGGTACTACCGCTGATGTCAGCGAACATAATGGCAATATTTGTTGTTTTTGGCGGCATACTATTAATTATTCTTTAATAAACATAGAGATAGTAACATGAATACGGTTGTCTATCTGTTTTTATCATTACGAAAAATCTCATCCATAAATCAAATTTTGCGAAGAAATAGCCACAAAATTATTAATAAATAATGTTAACTATGATAATAACCATACAATTAAACATAGTCATTAATTTTACAACAAAAATTGATGGGGGAAATCTACTTTTAAAAGTAGAAGATTTATAATTATTTAGTTAAAGAGCATCTTGATGATAAGATGTTTCTAAAATTTTACTTGCTATGAATAAATTGATATATAAAAACTTAAAAATGCGATTAGCACTCTTGATCGTAGGTGTTATTTTTATTATTTTTCTCACTTCACAGGTCTCTGCTATCTCAGTAAAAGAATTATTGGGATTGGGGAAATCAGAAGTTGAAGAAGAGAAAACGGAGTTAATTCAAAAGAACGCGCCAGCAGAAAAAGATAGTGTTGATTGGGCTAAAACATTAGCTCAAGGAACTAAATTAAATCCACAAATAGATTTGGATTATGTCTCATTGTTAGTAGCAAACATGAATCAGCAAGAACGGTTAAAGGTTCTTGGTGATGCCGCATTATTTAAGCAAGTCATTGAAAATGAAGCTAATAATCGATCTGCAGTATCGGCAGCTAGTTTTAATAAAGTAGAACAAGATCGCAATGTTGAATTTTTGATGAGACGAGGTGCTGAAAATATATTACGAGAAGCTTATCTGAATAGATTGGTTGTAAGTAAGTTACCTAAAGATTTCCCCAGCGATGAACAGGTGAAAGAATATTTTGAAGCAAACAAAGGACAGTTTGTTGTTCCGGAACGAATTCACGTCTGGCAGATATTTTTCAAAAAATCAGAAAAAGCAGATGCGAAAGAAATTGCCGCACTGAAAAAGAAAGCGAATAAGATTATTTCCGATATAAAGAAGGGAAAAGCCGATTATTCGAACACTGCTATTTCTCAATCCGAGCATGAGCAAAGCAGAAACGTAGGCGGTTATATGGGTTTATTAAAAACCAGCGAATTACTTCCTGAAATGAAACAGTCCATTTTAAAACTAAAAGAAGGGGAATTGAGTAAGCCAGTTGAGTCAAAATCAGGCATTCACATTTTAAAAAGAGGCAAGATATTGAAAGCTGAAACACTGCAGTTGCCTCAAGTGGAACCACAAATTCGCCAATTATTAGTAAACCAGGCCAATACCCAGTTAAGAAATGCCATTTTTGTCCAAGCGAGAAAGGAATATCCTCAGGATATTTCGGATAAAAACTTAGAAGAATGGCGTTTGAGGTTAAAAACCAACACTAATTAAATCAATCTAGACGTATTTATTTTTGCTCTCAAATCTGTAACTGTGTTTATTATTGTCAACACTTTTATTCTCCTTCGCGCCAATAAAAAAAATAATATTTTTCAATGATTTAGAGTCATTATTTATATTCAATTATTAATATTATTATTTTGCTCCTAGTGCCGTAAATTGGTATAGTCAGGAGCTATTAAAGGTATATGTTGCCTATGTTATAGGTTAAACAGATTATAAATTATAGCGAAGCATTATAAGTTATTGAATAGTAAGTGATTATTAGTGGTTAATAAGCCAATAAAAATTAAATGGATAGAAGTGCCGAGTTTTTTGCTTGCGCTTTCTTTGCTGTTTTTTAGTGACTTAGTCATTGCTGGACCATTGGGTCTGCCGGATTCTGCACGTCCTGGTGCTGTTCGCCCGCAATCAGAAATTCCGCTACAACAAGAGCCTGTTACGCCAGCGGCTGACATTGTTGAAATTCCTGCTGTTATTGATCGTCCTTTCGAATTAGAAGAAGGGCCTTATGTTGCCGTCAAAGAATTTAGATTAGATGCTGAAGATTTACCTAAATATGACGTCAATATTGATGAGATTAAATCTACAATTTTGGACAAGTTGCTGCAAGGGCAGCCAGAAAGAGGTTTTAGCATAGGTGAACTGCAAGAGATTGCTGATGAAGTAACAAGATACTATCGTGCTAAAGGTCTGATTCTTTCTACTGCTGTCATTCCGCTGCAAACTGTTGCAAACGGTATTGTGGATGTACAAGTTTTTATCGGACGACTTGGACGAGTAATTGCCGAAGGTAATGAAGACTACAGTGAGAAAGTGTTAAGAAAACCTTTTCTTGGTTTAATTGGTGAACCGGTTACACAAGCAAGTATTGAATCTGCCTTATTAACATTGACTGATTTTCCTGGTTTGAGCGTATTTGGAGTATTCCAACCAGGTCAAAAAGTCGGTGAAGCCGATATAATCCTCAAGGTTCAGGAAGAGAAATGGTATGACGTTGCATATCGAGCGGATAATCAAGGTGTTCAAGAAACAGGCCGTAATAGATTTAGAACAACAGTTAGCTGGAATAATCCTTCAGGCGGCGCGGATATAATTACAGCTACATTGCAACAAACCTATAACCCAAAAAACAGTCCGTATTGGTCGTTGGATTATGAGCGGTATCTTGGCAGGGGTTTCACTATAGGGGCAAACTTGTTTAAAAATCGTTTTGATATCGGTGGTGAATTTGCGGCGAATCTAATTTCTGCCCGTACAGATAATCGTTCTCTTTTTCTAGATAAAGATTTTATCCGTAGCAGGCAAACGAACCTATCAACTAGATTATCAATGACGCAAAAGATTTCCAGAACAACAACTCGTTCAGTTCAAACTAATGCAGACAGGCTTAGTGTGCTTGCTTTTGAACTAAATTTTGATTCAGTTGATACCTTTCATCCATTAAGGCCTTTGGTAAGATTAATTAGTAAGGAAACGCCTGAAAATTTTGGCGGTGGTTTAAACTTTGCGACAGTAACTTTCAGTCGAGGTTTTAATAACATCTTTGGCGCTATGGGTTCGAGTGGCGATCAGTTAGCTGGACCAACGGATAGTCGTTCAAGTCGTCGAGGTATCTCAGGTAACCAAGCTGAAGGGCAGTTCACAAAAGTCACAGCAAACTATCAGCGACTACAATTAATGACTAAAAACCAGTCTTTATTATTTAAAACAGAACTCCAATGGTCGAAAGATTTGTTAGTGCCTCTAGAACAGTATTCTGTAGGTGGGCCAGATAATGTTAGGGGCTATCCTGATGCTCAAGGTATATTTGACCGAGCTTATTTTTTCTCGTTTGAATACATATTCAACGCACCGTTCTTTGCAGATAAACCCGCATTTAATAATAGAACTTGGGGTGAATTACTTCAGTTTTCAGTATTCTATGATTTTGCAACAGCTCAACAAAACCAAGCATTGGATACAGCGTCTGATCGTAATACATCCGGTAGTTGGGTAACTTATAAAAGTGTTGGCATGGGCTTGAGATTCAATTTACCAGGTTCAATCGATAGTCGTTTGATGTATGCAACAGAGCTAGGTGCTGTTAATCCCAGTGATGGACGTTTTGGTCATATTTGGAGTGATTTTACATATAGCTTTTAATTGTATTTAGAGGTAATTAATTTAAGTAATTGATTTTTTATCAATTCGGTAATTTTATAATAAAAAACCAGAGCTTACTGTGAACTGAATCACAGAAGAGTGGGCTATAATCTGGTATCAAGGGGGTTGTGTTTCTTAGGCGAGCAGGATTGTCGTCATCACAATCTGAAGGAAACAAATGAGACTAAAAAGAAAGTCAGGAAAGCGGGCTAAGATTAAGTCCATTACTAGTCGTCAGCTATTTGCTGCGCGACTAAATCCTGTCACGACATTCATTCGTACTACCTTGCCAGCAGGATTGTTATTTGGTCTGCATGCCGGCGCCGCTTTTGCGGGTCCCGAAGGTGGTGTTGTCGCAGCGGGTGACGGTAATATCTCTACACCGAATGTCACGACAACAAATATAAACCAGGCCTCACAAAATCTAATCGTTAACTGGGAATCGTTTAACGTTAATATCAATGAAGCAGTTAACTTCATTCAGCCTAATGCACAGGCACAAGCTTTAAACCGCATTTTCGATCAAAACCCCAGTCAAATATTTGGGTCAATCAATGCCAACGGTAAAGTTCTATTAATCAATCCAAACG
>DUBV01000110.1 GCA_012960105.1 Thiotrichaceae bacterium
AAACGTGATAAGCCTGCCGTCGCTTTACTCGCGAACGGGGTGCCATTATCAGAACGTATGCGTTCGGGTAAACCGTACTCTTTGAACAACCGGGTAAAAACTTGTTGTGTGCCATGTGTTCTAACACTGCTTAAACTCTGGCAACCAATGAGATAACGACTGTGGTGATCCATGACCGTCAATGGGTAACACCAGCGGCCGTTAGATAATTTGAACTGTCCTTTAAAGTCGACACTCCATAGTTCGTTGGCATCAGTCACAGGTGCGAAGGGTTCCGTGTAAGGTGATACCCGTCTTCTGCGTTTACGCGGTTTAATTAAGCCCGCCTGTTTTAATACATTATGAATCGTTGTGTGTGAGGGGATGACTTCATTCGGATAGCGTTGACTCAACAGTGTTTGGATCTTCTTCGGTCCTGGTCTCGAATAACCTTCGGTGCGTAGCTCGATAATTGCTTGGCGTAGTCGATACGGTGTTTGATGAGGGCATCTCCCAGGACGGCGACTTTGTTCTTCGAGTCCATCAATACCCAGTTCAATGTAACGAGCCACCCATTTGTAACCCGTCTTGCGACTGATGCCATAACGGCCACATAGACTGCTGAAGTTATAACGTTCACGCAGGTAATCTGAGATAAATAAGACTTTTTGCTCCATCGGTTTCAGTTCTCTCCAAGGCATGGCTATCTCCTTCTCGTTGATAGCCATAGGTTAGTAAACTGTTACCTATGTACTTGTATTAATGTGTTACCGATGTGGGTGTATCGTACCGTGGCCTTTTTCTTGGTTACTTCTTTTTGGCCACGCAAAAAGAAGTGACTCGTCACCAGACGAAATTAAAACTTCAAAATAACTATTATCACAAAGGCTCGAAGAAAAACTAATTTAAAACCCCTACTCTCGTTCTAATAAAACAAAACTATAATCAAACTCATTCTTCTCATCAGATGAATGATCCTCCCGAGAAACCTCCCTCCACTCACTACGATCAAACTCAGGAAAAAACGTATCCCCTTCAATCTCAGTATGAACTTCAGTCAAATACAAACGCGTCGCCTGCTCTAATGACAATTTATAAATTTCCGAACCACCGGTAATCATCACTTCATCAACTTCTTTACAATGTTCAAAAATTTCATCCATGCTATGTAAAACCGTACAACCTTCTGAAGTATAATTTTTATCTCGAGTTAAAATTATATTTTCTCTGCCCGGTAACGGCCGACCAATAGATTCATGTGTTTTACGTCCCATGATAATAGGATTACCCATGGTGATCTTTTTAAAGTTTTTAAGATCAGTCGAGATATGCCAAGGTAAAGTGTCACCTCTACCAATGACACGGTTTCTGTCCATGGCGACTATGATTGATAACTGCATAAGGAAAATTAGTTAATTATTCCTCGTCGTAACCGTCTACTTCTTGTTTCATTAATTTAAGCAATCCATCCACACCGAAGTTCTTAACAGTAGCCGCATATTCATTGCGATAGCTATGTACCAGACTTAAAGTTTCGACTACAAAGTCATACGCAAACCAGAGATTAACAAAACGTTTCATTCGATATGAAATAGGAATTTCTATATTATTCCCATCTCTGATGATAATCGTATCAACCGTCGCATAACCATCTTTGTCAGATGAGACCGCTATAAACTCAACACGCTCACCCGCATATTGATTCATCCGTATCCAGTAAGTATTGAGTAATATCTGCTGAAACAACGATGTAAACTCTACTTGTTGCTCTGCCGTTGCATTCTTCCAATTAGTTGCAAGAATACGTCTAGACATATCTTTAAAATTAACTCGCTGTGAAATCAAATCAGAAATCATTTGTTTTCTTTTTGCTTCATTAAAACGGTCATCTTTTAAAATAGATAACACTTGATCAACAGTTTCTTTAACGATTTTCCCTGGTGATTCTTCATTCGCTTGTGTATTGAATGAACATAACAACAATAATGTAATAAATATTTGTCTAAGTTTCATATTGCTTCCTTATAGTAGTGCTCTTAAGTAATAGCCTTAAAACTAAATGACCTAAAGCTAGATAGCTATAGGTGCCGAAATTTTTGGATGAGCCTGATAGTTTATTAACTCAAAATCTTCGTATTTAAAATTAAAAATATCATCGACATTTGAATTAAGTTTCATCTCGGGTAACACATAAGGTGTTCGTGCTAATTGTGTATCGACTTGTTCCAAATGATTTGAGTAAATATGTGCATCACCGAAGCTATGAATAAATTCACCTAATTCCAGATTACATACCTGAGCAACCATCATTGCTAATAAAGCATACGATGCAATATTGAATGGTACGCCAAGAAAAACATCAGCACTGCGTTGATAAAGTTGGCAGGATAGTTTTCCATCCGCAACATAAAATTGAAAAAAAGCATGGCATGGTGCTAATGCCATTTCATCGAGTTCACCAACGTTCCATGCACTCACGATTAATCGTCGCGAATCCGGATTTTGTTTTATTTGACTAATAACATCTGAAATCTGATCAATCGTGCTATTAGCCGTATGCCATGAACGCCATTGCGCACCATACACTGGCCCCAAATCACCATTTTCATCAGCCCATTCATCCCAAATAGAAACGCCATTGTCATTTAAATATTTAATATTAGTATTACCTTGTAAAAACCAAAGTAATTCATGAATGATAGATTTTAGATGACATTTTTTTGTAGTAACTAATGGAAAACCTACATTCAAATCAAATCGCATTTGATAACCGAACACACTAATAGTCCCTGTGCCGGTGCGATCTTCTTTTTTGACCCCGTTTTCTTTTACGTCCCGTAATAAATTCAGATACTGTTTCATTTATTTTCAAATATATTTAATAATTTAATAAATACTTCGTGTGACCGCCATGGATGGCGGAAATACTTGCAATCCAGGACGCCTACATGGATGTAGGTGTTGACACCAAAAGTAGGCGCTTTAGGCGATGTCCGGAACAAATTGTCGAGCAATTGCAAGTGCTCCATCGTTATGCTTTCTTATAAGACAGTGTCATTAGTAGAATGCCGAATATTATCATAGGTAAGGTTAATAACTGCCCCATCGTAAACCAGTCAAAAGCAAGGTAGCCAATATGCTGATCTGGCATGCGCACAAATTCAACCATAAAACGGAAAACACCATATCCGAGTAAGAATAATCCAGAGACCGCTTTTACTGGTCGCGGTGTTTTAGAAAACCACCAAAGAATAATGAATAACACTAATCCTTCTAGCAATGCTTCGTATAATTGCGATGGATGTCGAGCAATAGCACCTGCGGCTGGATCTGGAAATATCATCGCCCATGGCACATTACTTGGTGCTCCCCAAAGTTCACCATTGATAAAATTACCGATCCTACCGCTACCGAGTCCAAGCGGCACTGCCGGAGCTACGAAATCTATTACTTCAAATAAAGGTTTATTAATTTTTTTAGCAAAAAACCAGACAGCGACAATGACACCAATCAAGCCTCCATGAAATGACATACCACCCTGTTGCAGGTAGAAAATTTCAATGGGATGCTGCAAATAATTCGAAAAATTATAAAAGAGAACAGAACCTAAACGACCGCCAACAATAATGCCCACCATGCCGTAAAAGATAAGATCGGAAACCTGCTCATCGTTATATGACCAATAAGCCTGTTTACCTCGAGTCCTCAAAAACAACCAAGCCGCTAAAATACCAACAACATAGCTAATGCCATACCAGTATATTTTCACGAAACCAATTTCTACAGCGACAGGATCAATATTTGGATAGGCAATCATAATAAGTAGGCACTTAACTTTATAAATATAGTATATTTAAATATCGCAGATATAAGCTTGAATATATTAGTAAAAATTCAATTCAAGAAATTATTTGCTGCAGCCGATAGTAAACAGAGCATCAACTATACCTAATTAATAAGAATAATGGTGAATTCTAAAATGTCGGGACGACCAACAATATCAAGTGTCAGAGTAGAAATTCAAAAAATAGACTATTTACCGCCTTTACCGTCAATAGCTCGGATATCCTTATTGCATCAAATGACGATGCAAGCGATCTTGATGATATTGCAAATATCATAAAGAAAGACCCTAGTCTAGCCGCAAAAATAATTAGCATGGCAAATTCAGCCTTTTTTGGTTTTGGCAGAAATGTCACAACTCTGGAACAGGCTGTCATTAATGTTTTAGGTCTGGATTTGGTCAAAGGTTTTGCACTAAGTCTGGCGATGAGCAGTGTCTTTGATCTGGAAAAATGTGCTGGTTTTGACATTAAGTGATACTGGTGCAGTGCCTTTCTGACAGCAGAGCTCGCTAGTGGTTTTGCCAGCCAAGCTAATTTAAAACAATCTCTGGACCCAAACCAATTTTATTTATTTGGTTTGTTTCACAATATAGGTATATTAGTTCTAACTAACCGTTTCCCTAACATTATGTCTGAATTATTTACTACCGCTCCGGAAGATAAAGAAAAGCATTTAATAGATTATGAAAAAGAAACTATAGATTTCAATCATCATCAAGCAGGGGCATGGTTAGGGCAGAAATGGAAACTACCTTACGAAATTATTGATGTTATTGAACACCACCATGATCCCGCTTATTGAAGAAAGAAATGCAGACTATGTCATATTGATTGGTTTTTTCTCAAGAATCTCTCGTCAATGGTTACTCGATACCAATTACGACCCTATGCAAGAGACCGAAGTAATTAAAAAACTCAATCTCGATACTGATTTATTGAAAGCCTATTTGGATAAAGCTCACAGTAAATTAAGTGACATTCAAAAACTCGCTGATGAGATAGCAAGTTAAGACCATGGATCAGTTAGCTAAAGATATTATAGGAAAACCGGATGAACTAGAAGTTTTAAATTCCCAATTCACGCAACTATTAAATTCCATATCGGGAAGAAGAACAATCTCAAATCTTGGAACCCAGCAATTCGATGAGAAAGCGTTATGAAGAAATGTCAGTTATTGATCCTTTAACAAAAATATATAACCGCCGTTATTTTTTTACAGAAGTTGAAGCAGGTTTAGCAAGAGCGAAACGCTATTCTCAACCATTTAGCCTCATGCTAATGGATCTTGATCACTTCAAAGAAGTTAACGACCAATATGGTCATGAATGTAGAGACAAGGTATTAGTCGCTGTATCAAAAATATTGGGACAATTTACACGTGAAGGAGATACGCTTGCCAGAATTGGCGATGAAGAATTTGTACTGGCTTTACCGGAAACCGATAATAATGGTGCGATTAAACTGGCCGAACGAATTAGAAATACCATCGAAGAACATCCGTGGGAATGCAATGACGCCACAATGAATATAAAAATAAGTATTGGACTGTCATCATTAGAAGACTGTAATGATAAAGAAATCATAGAGGGCAATATTCAGGTCAGGGATATTTTAAGAAAAGCAGATCTGGCTCTGTATTACGTAAAACAACATGGACGAAATAGCGTTAAATCATTTTCTGGAATGTCATAAAACCTGAAAAACAATATTACAAACCACATTAACTTTCATCTCTAACTAGAATGTACTTCACTTAATTCTTCAAGATCGGCTTGATTTAGTCCTCAAAAACAAGAATGATGTGCCACCACAAGGAAAGGCTATATTGCATAGCAACATAGTATGTCTGGGCGACTATCCAAAAAATTATAAAAATAACAAATAGTTATAGTTGTAGATTACGTCCAACAGTTAACAAATTCCGAGATATAATCAGGAAAAACGACCTGCTTATACCTCACAAAATTACTAAAACACTAAATATTTTATGTAAAATAAGAGGGTACTTTGTAATGGCGACAAATAATAAAAAACTACAGGCATGGGTCGATGAAAAGGCCGCTTTGTGTCAACCAGATAACATCGTGTGGTGTGATGGTTCTGACAAAGAGTGGGACGATATGTGGGATATCATGGTTAAAGGCGGAACAGCCCGTAAACTGAACGAAGAAAAACGTCCTAACAGCTACCATGTTAATTCTATTCCTGCTGACGTAGCACGAGTTGAAGACCGTACTTACATCTGCTCTGCAGAAGAAAAAGACGCCGGTCCTACCAACAACTGGTTTGAACCTTCAGAAATGCGCGTAAAAATGGATGGCATGTTCAAAGGCTGTATGAAAGGCCGCACCATGTACGTTATTCCTTTCAGCATGGGTCCTATCGGTTCTGACATCGCCCAAATCGGTGTTGAACTATCTGACTCTCCTTATGTTGTTACCAACATGCACATCATGGCTCGCGTCGGTAATGCAGTATTAGACGTACTTGGCGAAGACGGTGATTTTGTTCCTTGCCTACATTCTGTAGGTGTACCACTAGCAGACGGTGAAAAGAGCGAACCTTGGCCTTGTAACCCTGATAACCGCTATATCGTTCATTATCCTGAGACTCGAGAAATCTGGTCTTTCGGTTCTGGTTACGGCGGTAACGCACTACTAGGTAAGAAATGTTTCGCACTACGAATTGCTTCTACCATGGGTCGTGATGAAGGTTGGATGGCAGAACACATGCTCATCCTAAAACTAACCAACCCAGAAGGCGACGTTAAATTTGTTGCCGGCGCTTTCCCAAGTGCTTGTGGCAAAACCAACCTCGCTATGTTGACCCCAACCATTCCAGGTTGGAAAGTCGAAACCATCGGTGATGACATCGCATGGATGAAGTTTGGCGAAGACGGTCAACTCTATGCAATCAACCCAGAAGCCGGTTTCTTTGGTGTTGCTCCTGGTACAGGCATGGACACCAACGCGAATGCGATGTTGTCTATGGAATCAAATGCGATTTTCACTAACGTTGCTGAAACTGATGATGGCGACGTTTGGTGGGAAGAAATGGGTGAAGCACCTGCTCATTTAATCGATTGGAAAGGTAATGACTGGACACCAGAGTCAGATACGCCTTCTTCACATCCTAATGCTCGATTCACTGCACGTGCATCACAATGTCCTGTAATGGCGAGCGAATGGGAAGATCCTAAAGGTGTTCCAATTAGCGCAATCTTATTCGGTGGTCGTCGTGCCTCTGTAGTGCCTCTAGCAACAGAAGCGCTTGACTGGAACCACGGTACTTTCCTCGGGACTATTATTGCTTCAGAAATGACTGCAGCGGCTTTCGGTGCAATCGGTCAACTTCGTCGTGACCCAATGGCAATGCTGCCATTCTGTGGTTACAACATGGCTGATTACTGGGGTCATTGGTTGAAAATGGGTCAAACTAAAGGCGCGAAAATGCCTAACGTTTACTACGTTAACTGGTTCCGTAAGAACGAAGCTGGCAAATTCATGTGGCCTGGTTTTGGCGAAAACAGCCGTGTTCTTAAATGGGTATTCGAACGCTGTGCAGGTACTGCTGATGCAATCGAAACCGCAATCGGCAACATGCCTACATTAGATGGTATTGACTTCAGTGGTTTAGATATGTCCGATGAAGATATTGCGAACTTGATGCGTGTTGATACAGAAGGTTGGTTATCTGAACTAGATGGCATTGAAGAGTACTATGCAACTTTCGGTGATCACTTACCTGCTGAATTAACCAAGCAAGTACAAGATCTAAGAAAGAGACTAGAATCATCACAAAAAGCTGTTGCTTAATTTCTTAAGTCAACTTTAAAAAGCCCGCGCAAGCGGGCTTTTTTATGTACTTGGGCGTAGCGTATGCTGTAGACGGATGAACATCGATGCCCCTTTGAGTGTTGTGCGCAAGAATGACAATTATTACGGTCGTCGTTTACCACGAGTTAATACGATAAAAATAATTAATAGAGGTAAAATACAATGATCGAAATGACTTTAGAAATCGCCGAACGCATTGGCTAAGGCTAATGAAATGGGAAGACCCATGAGTGTATCTGTAATAGATGAATCAGGACGCCTGATTTATTTCTCTCGTGCAGATGGAGCCAGTTTTTTACCTTTGATACTTCACGTGCCAAGGCCATGGCGGCGGCATTCAAACGCTCAACTCTGAAAATAACAGAACACAAAGATGCAAATCCCCTGCTCTGGTATTCATTACCCAGTGTTGTACCGACTCAAGCATTACCTAACCCGGGTGGCTTAGGTAGTAGAACATCAGATGAAGATCATGAATGCGCGCTTGCAGGTGCTGCTGCCGTATAATTAATGTTATTAGATTTACCGATGAGAATTACTACTCAGTAATTCCCATCATTAATAAAACAAAATCCAAATCACTCGAATTAATTTGATAGGCTAATGAAGTTCGCAATAAAGGTTTTCCTTGAAAACTAATGCCTAAACCTGCCGCTTGCAACATGAGCAGATCATTCGCACCATCACCGATACAACACGCCTCTTCAGGCTTAATCATTAATGACTGGCATTCTTCTATTAACACATTCAGCTTTCTTGATGAATCGACAATCGGCTCCAATACCTTACCCATTAATTGATTATTTTCGAGTTGCATGCTGTTACAAACATAACGATCGAACCCCAGTTTTTCAGCAATAACTTTCACTATCGGTTCAAAACCACCGCTAACCAATACAGTTCGAATATTATTTTTTTTCGATTGCCTCAATAATATTTCTGCGCCAGGATTCAACTCTATCTTTTCAAGAATTTCCTCAAAAATAGATTCTGACAACCCTTTAAGTAAACTGACACGCTCATCTAATGCTTGTCGGAAATCAAGTTTACCGCGCATAGCTCGAGCGGTAATTTGACTAACCTGTTCACCAATACCCGCGTGTGCAGCAAACTCATCCAGCGTTTCGTTTGCAACAATGGTGCTATCCATATCACAAACTAGAAGTTTTTTTATTCGAGAATTTGCTGGTATCACAGCAACATCAAACTCCTCATCCTCTGTCTGTATTAATATTTCTTTGAATAAAGTCCAGGCCTGTTGGCTTGTGTTTTTTATTGAAAGCTCAACAAATTTATTTGTAATAATTTTTGTTGAATGAGCAACAGTGTTCTTGTTACTCAAACACAGTTTAACTGTGTCAATATCCGCTTGTAATAAACCTGTTGCCGCAATAACAATTAAAAATTCCTGCTCATAGTCCCTAGTTGCTTTTAATAGCCAATAAGGGTCTAAATAATTTTGACTTTTATTCATAAAGAAACAGCATCAAATCTTAAATATTGAGCGCTGCGAATGTGTTTAATTGATCTTAATGCTTTTAAATCTTCTTGTGTGACAGGTCCATCTATCTCTAGCAATGAGATCGCATCGCCTCGACTTTCCCTGCGTCCAAGGTGCATATTGGCAATATTAATATTTTTATCGGCGGCAAAATTACCGATTGCACCAATTGTGCCCGGTTCATCCTGATTAGTGATATACAACATATGTTCACCAAACTCTGATTCCAGCTTAATCCCTTTAATCTCAATTAATCTGGGACGGTTCTGTATTATCGTACCGCAAACACTTCGCGTTTTATCTTCTGTCGTAATACTGATGGTTACTCGGTTGTGATACGCCTCTTCGAGATCTTCTTTCGCTTCGGTAACATGAATACCTCGATCACGTGCAACCTGGCGTGCATTAACCACATTGATATCACTAAAATGTGGTGCTAAAACCGATTGCACTACCTGAGTAGTTAATGGTTCCACATTTAACTTGGCTGCATCACCTGCGAAGGTCACTGTTATTCCTTGAATTGCTGTATGACTTAGCTGGCCAGCGAATGCACCGAGATAATTGGTTAACTGAAAATAGGGTGCTAACTGTCGTACCTCTTCTGCAGACAGATTTGGTGCATTCAGTGCGTTTTTAATCGAACCTTCTAAAAGATAATCCGAGATTTGTTCAGCAATCTGTACAGCAACCTTTTCCTGTGCTTCTGCTGTTGATGCACCGAGATGAGGTGTGCATATTACATTTTCTAAACCAAATAGCGGATTTTCCTTTGCCGGTTCTTCCAAAAAGACATCCAGTGCTGCACCTTTTATATGGGCACTCTTAAGAGCAACATGTAATGCCAACTCATCAACCAAACCACCGCGAGCACAATTAATCAATAAGGCCCCTTTCTTCATCTTATTAATTGCAGTGGCATTGATGATGTTTTCAGTTTCAGGCGTCTTTGGAACATGTAAGGAAATCACATCAGAGCTAGTGAGCAATTCTTCTAACTCCACTTTTTTAACACCTAATGCATTAGCACGTTCTTCTGTTAAATAAGGATCATAGGCCTGTACTTTTAGACCAAAACCAATCGCCTTTTCGGCAACGATAGAACCGATGTTTCCTGAACCAATAATACCTAACAATTTGCCAGTTAATTCAATACCCATGTATTTAGATTTTGCCCAGGCACCGGCATGAGTAGTTTGGTTAGCTTGTGGGATATGTCGTGCCAAAGAAAACATCATAGCCAAGGTATGCTCTGCCGTAGTAATAGCATTTCCCATCGGCGTATTCATCACCACAATACCTTTTTCTGTACAGGCAGGCACATCGACATTGTCGACACCAATCCCTGCACGACCGACGACTTTTAATTGTGTAGCTGCTTGTAAAACCTTCTCGGTAACATTGGTAGCAGAACGAATCGCCAAACCATGAAAATCAGGAATCAATTCTAGTAATTCTTCTTCCGCCATCTTGCCAGTTTGAACAACATCAATACCACGTTGCTCGAATACATCCATGGCCTGACTGGACATTGGATCAGAAATTAATACACGTACTTTACTCATTATACTTTCTCCTTAACACATTCAGCATTTACCCAGCGTTGATAGACCCAATCCAACCACGGTAATAGACTCTCTAAATCACTGGCCTCGATAGTGGCTCCACCCCATAAACGAAAACCGGGGGGCGCACTGCGATAGGCTGCAATATCATAGGCAACGCCTTCTTCTTCCAACCACTGACACAGAATCTTTATCACTTTTTGTTGTGCTTCTTCGCTAAGTTCTACGAACGGATCATCGACGATCTTTAAACACAATGAGGTATTGGAACGTGTTGTTTCATCTGAAGGTAGCCAGTCTATCCACGCTGTTTTCGATACCCATTTATCAACGACATTGAAGTTGTTTTGGCAACGTTGAAATAAACCGGATAAACCACCGATAGAATCAGCCCAGTCTAATGCAGAATGAAGATCTTCCAGCGCCAACATGCTCGGCGTGTTAATGGTTGCACCTTTGAATATAGCGCTATCCAATTTTCCTTTTTTCGTTACACGAAATATCTTGGGTAAAGGGCGATCAGTTTGATAACTTTCCAGTCGTTGAACAGACCTGGGACTCAATGCCAACATACCGAAACCACCTTCACTACCTAAAACTTTCTGCCAGGACCAGGTCACGACATCGAGTTTTTCATAATCTAAATCCATAGCAAACGCGGCAGAGGTTGCGTCACAAAAAACAATGCCTTCACGCTCGACAGAAACCCAATCCATGTTTGGAACGCGCACACCACTGGTGGTACCGTTATAGACAAACACCACATCACGATCAGCTCTGGCCTTGTTCAGATCAGGCAAGTCGCCATAATCTGCTTTATAAATATTTAAATCGTCGATTTTCAATTGGCCTTGAATATCATTGGCCCAATCACTTGAAAAACTTTCCCAGACGAAAACGTCAACACCGCGTTGGCCTAACATTGACCACAGTGCTAACTCAAATGCGCCAGTATCTGATGCAGGTACAATGCCGAGTTGCCAATCGTCAGGCAAAGTTAATAATTCGGCAGAGCGAGTTATCGCTTCATTTAAACGGGATTTTGGTACGCTGGCTCGATGACTTCGACCCAGGTTATCCAGCGAAAAATTGGATAAATTCCAACCTGGATGTTTTTTACTCGGCCCGGATGAAAAACGAGGATCGTCCGGCCGCACGTCAGGCTTTTCACAAAGCCCTTTGGCAGATGTGTTCATATTCTAATCTCTAATTAGGCGACGGTTTGCTCCGTCAGGCCTGATTGAGCATATCGAAAATTATCAATAATGCAAAAATATTTTTTTGATTAAAATAGTATTGCATTGTATTTTTATTTGAATTACGCTGCAGCGCTGAAAAAATTAAAATCCGTTAAGGGGTCAGTGAAACCATGTTAATTGAAACTGAAAGCTACATCACCGCAGTAAAACTGCAAATCAAAAACAATCTCTATGGACTAGTGAAAAAAGAAATTACTCTTTTTCCTGGCCCGCAACTTGTTATGTCATTTCTGGCAGCAATCGATCCAGTGTTAAAAAGGCCGTCATCAAGCTAACCGTTATACTGAATTTATCCAGTACAACTAAAGCAATAACAAAAAAACTTTCAGAATTTAAAGAAGATTACTCTTTGTTAACGCAGTCCCAATTTCGGGACAGGGTTAAAGTGTAGTGTTCTAAAATATTTGTTCCTTAGAATAAATATTAAAATTCATTGATCGCATGCTCACTGTTTCATCAGCCAATTTAAATATGAACGTACAAACTATAAAAAGAACGCCACTCTATCCTTTGCATAAAGAACTTGGCGCACGCCTGGTGAATTTTGCAGGATATGAAATGCCTGTTCAATATTCTCTCGGCATAAAAAAGGAACACTTGCATGTTCGCAAAAAGGCCGGACTATTTGATATTTCACATATGGGTCAAGTCAATCTCTCCGGAGATCTTGCTGTACAAATGTTAGAAAAGATCACGCCATCTGATTTTCAATCATTATCTGAAAGTCGGCAACGTTACAGTCTTTTAACAAATAATAACGGTGGCATTATTGATGATCTGATGATCACCAACACTGGTGATCATTTTTTTATTGTTGTTAATGCTTCTTGTAAAAAAAATGATATTGAATACATGAGGAATCAGTTAAGCACTGGCTGCATTCTTGAAGAAGTAAGCGATCATGCCTTACTCGCACTACAAGGACCTCAAGCAAGCACAGTGATGCAACGTTTTTGTCCAGAGGCAACCAAGATGGATTTTATGACAGGCCGTCAATTTATAATCAATAGCACTAAATGTTTTATTAATCGTTGTGGTTATACAGGCGAAGATGGATTTGAAATTTCTATTCCATCTGAGTCTGCGATAACGCTTGCAAAATTATTATTAGCTGAAGATGAAGTTGAAGCAATCGGTTTGGGCGCACGTGATTCATTACGATTAGAAGCAGGCTTATGTTTATACGGACATGACATCGATGAAACGACAACACCTGTAGAAGCAAACCTTAATTGGGTTATTTCAAAGTCTCGAATAAAAGATAGCTCGCAATATTATCCAGGCATAGAAACTATTCGTAATCAATTAGCAGATGGAATATCACGTTTGCGTATTGGTTTAGTGTCAGAAGGTAAATCACCGCTACGAGAAGGCATGACTATATTGAATGAAAAAGAAGAAACTGTCGGAAATTTAAGCAGCGGTGGCTTTAGTCCTAGTATCGAAAAGCCTATCGCCATTGGCTACATCGATAAGGAATACGCCGGTATAGGAACAAAGCTAATTGTTAAAGTTCGAGATCGTATTCAAAAAGTACATGTTATTGCTATGCCCTTTATCACGCACCAATATTATAAATAATTAAATCAATAGGAAATAAATGTCATGAGTGAAGTTAAATACAGCCAGGATCATGAGTGGTTGATTCTTAATGATGATGGCATCGCAACTGTAGGGATAACGGTTTATGCCCAGAAGGAACTGGGAGATGTCGTTTATGTAGAGTTGCCTGACATGGATAAACAAGTTGAAAAAGATGATGACGTTGCGGTAATTGAATCTGTTAAAACGGCCAGCGATATTAAATCACCCATCAGTGGAGTAATAGTCGGGATCAATGACGATTTAAATGACGATCCAGAAAAAGTGAATGCTGATCCACAGGGTGAAGGCTGGATTTTCAAATTAAAACTGACTGATGAGACGGAAATAAACCAATTAATGGATGAGTCTTCTTATAACGCTTATGTAGGTAACGCGTAAATTATACTTATTAAATAACTTGAGAAAGTAATGACTGAGATAAAAAAATCCTTGGAGCAACTGGAAATGAGCGGTGATTTTATTCGCCGCCATATAGGGGCAACCGGCAAACAAATTACAGAGATGCTTGAATATCTTGAACTGGATTCACTGGAAACGATTATTGAAAAAGTGGTTCCGGAAAATATTATTTCCCATGAACCTTTGGATCTACCAGAATCAAAAAGTGAACGTGCGGTAACAAGCTATTTACGTAAGTTGCGCGAACGCAATGATGTCTTTGTTTCCATGATCGGCATGGGATATTACGGCACCCTGATGCCCTCCGTTATTAAACGTAATGTACTGGAAAACCCGGGTTGGTATACCGCATACACACCTTATCAGGCTGAAATTAGTCAGGGTCGTTTGGAAGCATTACTGAATTACCAACAAATGATCATTGATTTGACGGCAATGGAGATTGCCAATGCCTCACTACTGGATGAAGCCACGGCAGCGGCTGAAGCCATGTCGATGTCTAAACGTGTTAGCAAGTCTAAATCAAATAGTTTTTTTGTTGACCAGGATTGTCATCCGCAAACTATAGCGGTGGTACAAACCAGAGCGCGTTCTCTGGGGTTTGAAATTATCATTGGAGATCCATTCAATGATCTTATAGAAAAAGAAGTGTTCGGTATATTGCTGCAATACCCCGGTTCCAGCGGACAAATAAAAGATATAAGAACGGTTATAAAAAGTGCGCATGATAAGTCAGCGTTGGTTACCGTTGCTACGGATATCCTAAGCCTTATTTGTTTAACGCCTCCGGGTGAAATGGATGCAGATATTGTTGTTGGCAGTTCTCAACGCTTTGGGGTGCCTATGGGTTATGGTGGTCCTCACGCAGCGTACTTTGCAACGCGAGAATCCCTTGTACGTTCAATGCCAGGAAGAATCATTGGTATTTCAGTCGACAGTCATGGTGAACCCGCGCTGCGCATGGCCTTACAAACACGTGAACAACATATACGTCGCGATAAAGCCACGAGTAATATATGTACCTCACAGGCTTTGCTCGCCATTATTTCCGGTTTTTATGCTATGTATCATGGTGCAAAAGGACTTCGCCTCATTGCTAGTCGAGTTCACCGTATGGCACAAATATTTGCTTCCGGTTTATCACAACTTGGTTATGAAATTAAAACTGAGGCTTACTTCGATACGATCACAGTCAGTGTACCGGGTAAGGCAAGACGGTTAGCAGCAAAAGCGCGCAAGTCCACTATCAACTTACGTTTCGTTGATAAGGATACACTCGGTGTTTCATTTGATGAGACGATTACTCGAATAGATTTAAAGAACCTGTGGCGTGTATTCGATTCCAATGCAGATAAAAAGCTGAATGGTAAAACGATTGATGAGTCGATTGAGGAATGTATTCCACAGGAACTTCAACGCAACAGTGATTTTTTGACGCATCCCGTATTTAAAGATTATCAATCTGAAACTGAGATGATGCGTTATATGCGTCGCCTTGCACGAAAAGATATTGCACTGGACAGAGCAATGATTCCTTTAGGTTCCTGCACTATGAAACTCAATGCAGCCGTTGAAATGCGAGCACTATCCTATCGTGAATTCAGTGCTATGCACCCTTTTGTACCACTTGATCAGGCACAAGGTTATTTACAATTATTTGAAGAATTGGAAAGTATGCTTTGTGACTTAACCGGTTTTGATGCTTTTTCATTACAACCCAATGCCGGTTCACAAGGCGAGTACGCGGGTTTGTTAGTTATTAGAAAATATCATGAAATTCGTGGTGAAGGACAACGTGATATATGTTTAATTCCAGCATCGGCACATGGCACCAATCCCGCCAGTGCACGTATGGCCGGCATGAAAATTATTGTAGTTGCCTGTGATGATAATGGTAATGTTGATGTTGATGATCTGAAAAACAAAGCCGAACAACATTCACAGAATTTAGCCGCACTAATGATCACCTACCCATCAACACACGGTGTCTTTGAAGAAGCCTTTCGCGATATTTGTGATGTCATCCATCAACATGGCGGTCAAGTCTATATGGATGGTGCGAATTTTAATGCTCTAGTCGGCATCAGTCGTCCAGGGAAAATAGGTGCGGATGTGTCCCACATTAATTTACACAAAACATTTTGTATTCCCCATGGTGGTGGCGGCCCAGGTGTTGGACCTATTGGTGTGAAGGGGCACCTAGCACCTTACTTACCCGATCATCCTGTAGTTGAAGGTGTGAACCCAGATGCCAGCCCGCAGGGGACTATCGGTACAATTTCAGCTGCGCCTTGGGGATCTGCCAGTATTTTATCAATCTCCTGGGCCTATATCGCCATGATGAGAGACAGCGGATTAAGACGCGCAACTTTAGTTGCGATATTAAATGCAAATTACATCGCGAAACGTTTGGCACCTCATTATCCGATTCTTTATACCGGGAAAAATAATATGGTGGCACATGAATGCATTATTGATCTACGACTTATAAAAGCAGCATGTGGGATCAGTGTCGATGATGTCGCCAAACGACTAATCGATTATGGCTTTCATGCGCCGACCATGTCATTTCCGGTTGCAGGTACCTTGATGATAGAACCGACAGAGAGCGAAAATAAACGCGAAATTGATCGCTTTTGTGAAACCATGATTTGTATTCGTAAAGAAATTGAATCCATCGAAAAAGGTGAAGCAGACCCGGATAACAATGTACTTCGTAATGCACCACATACGCATAGAGATTTAATTTCAGAAGATTGGAATCATCCCTACAGCAAGCAACAGGCTTTTTTTCCAATGCCTGAAATACACAATGATAAATACTGGCCACCAATTGGCAGAGTCGATAATTTGCATGGAGATAAGCATTTGTTTTGTAGTTGTGCTCCTCTAAGTGATTATGAAGAAGTAACGTAACTCCTTTCGTTCCTTATCTACAAATAACTCTTAATTTCCAAGATTTAATTTATTAAAATTATGAACTGTTCTAATTTAAAAAGTAAAACTCCATCTGATACAGATATGACCTTAGGTATACCGGGTTTTGTTTACAGTGATTTATATTCTTCAAACCGTCTGTATCAATTACACGAAGTTTTTACTGAACAGGTAGAAAAAGAAGCTCCTGAGCTTATGTCAGAATTTCGTCAATATAAAATCAGTCAAGGCGATGGAATGTCACCCCAAAGTATTTCCGATTTGTTAATCCGTATGGCTCCACACGTTGGTGCATTTCTCGCCATGTTATTTCAGGTGGAAATAGTACGACAGCAACAGCAAAAATTAATACAAAAAGAAATTAATACTGTGTTTGCATTTCGTAATAAAGTCGTATTGAAACTATCAAAAAAATTCAAGCAACAAGATATAAATGAATATAATAAAGAAAAGGTTTTCTCAGACTTAGATATGTTGCGCCAGGTTGCTTTCAATCAACTTAAAGTCGTTGATGATCTGGAAATGGCTATCTCACACGTTGGCTTAACGCTAGCTGAGCTGCGTAAACATTATCAATGTTTGGCCAAAGAAAAAGCGAGCACATATATTGATGCAGACGCCGAGGTAGAAGCTCTACGAAATAAACTGGAACAACATGCAAATGCAAAACAAACCTTTGCAACAAGCCTATCTACAACAAACCCTGAGGCATTTATAGAAAGTTTATTTGGCTATGTTGAACGTTGGATTTTTGTTGCACGAAAAGATGAACAAACTAAATCATGGTCTTGCTTCAAAGTCGCTGAGAAAAAAGATTTTGATGACTTAGTCAAACATCAAACACTTGAAAAAAATGGTTTTGATGCATGGGTATGTGATGAACATCAACGAAATTACCGTGATGGTTTTAAACTGACTGATCATCGATACAATCAACGCCAAACTCTATATGAAGTTGAACACTGTATCTATTGTCATGAGCGAGATACAGATTCTTGCTCCAAAGGTATGCGTAATAAACGTAGCCACGAATTTAAAGCGAATCCTTTGGGTGAGTCGATTCTAGGGTGTCCTTTGGGCGAGAAGATATCGGAAATGCATATTGTCAAACGTCAGGGTGACAATATTGCCGCTCTTGCGATAGTTATCATTGATAATCCAATGTGTCCTGGTACGGGTCACCGTATCTGTAATGACTGCATGCGTGGCTGCATATACCAAAAGACTGAAGCGGTTGATATCCCTCAGATCGAGACTAATGTACTTACCGATGTATTGTTCATGCCTTATGGGTTTGAGATTTATAGTTTATTGACTCGCTGGAACCCACTTAATATCAAGCGACCCTATGCATTACCTTATAATGGTAAAAATGTCATGGTCGTAGGGATGGGCCCAGCCGGTTATACCTTAAGTCATTATCTATTGAATGAAGGCTTTGCTGTCGTTGGTATAGATGCGCTTAAGATTGAACCATTAGCAGAAGAACTGGTAGGTAGTAAAGGAACAGCACCTAAGCCAATACACGATTTCAATAAATTATATGAAACTCTTGATGAACGAACCTTAAATGGATTTGGTGGTGTAGCCGAGTATGGTATTACGGTACGTTGGGATAAAAACTTTCTTAAAGTTATATATCTGAATCTTCTCAGGAATAATGCATTTCGCTGTATGGGTGGTGTCCGATTTGGTGGCACACTGACTATTGAGGATGCCTGGGAATTTGGCTTCGACCATGTTGCAATTGCCAGTGGTGCAGGTAAGCCAACTATCATTGATCTGAAAAATAATATGATCCGGGGTATTCGTAAGGCATCGGATTTTCTTATGACCTTACAATTATCAGGTGCCTCAAAAGCAAATTCTCTTGCTAATCTTCAAGTACGTTTACCTGCTGGTGTGATTGGTGGTGGACTCACCGCAATTGATACTACAACTGAAGTACTCGCCTATTATCCTGTCCAGGTAGAAAAAATATTGAATCGATATGAAACACTGATCGAATCAAATGGAGAAAAAAATGTTCGCGCTATTTATGACGGCGAGGAAATCGAAATTCTGGATGAATTTCTCAGCCATGGTAACGAAATCCGCGCTGAACGAGAACGCGCTTTGGCAGCAGATGAAAAGCCGGATTTTACCCGCTTAGTGAATAAGTGGGGAGGCGTAAGTCTCTACTATCGCAAAGGAATAAAGGATTCACCTGCCTATAGACAAAACTATGAAGAAGTACATGAGGCTCTAAAAGAAGGTATAGAGCTGGCCGAAGGCATGACTCCTATTGAGGCTATCGAAGATCAACACGGTGCATTGAAATCCGTAAAGTTTAATAAACTCATAGAACAGAATGGAGGCAAAGAAGAAATAGAAGTACCTATCAAAAGCCTTTTCATCGCTGCAGGGACATCACCGAATACTATTTATCAGCAGGAATTCCCATCTACATTCCGTATGGATAAAAAGTTTTTTCAGCGTTATGAACCGAATTGGACTGATGATGACCTACCCGACTTAGTGCCAATGGAAGATGTAACGTCTCCGAAACTAGGTAAACCAGCACCGTTTACCTCTTATCAAAAAGATGGAAAATTTGTCTCTTTCTATGGTGATAATCATCCCGTTTATGCCGGCAATGTAGTTAAGGCAATGGCTAGTGCTAAAGATGGATATCCGTATATATCAAAATTATTTGAAAAAGAAATTGCTACATTATCGCCAGAGTCGCATGAATTACGTCAAGCAGCACTTGGCAAATTCTTTGATAATCTGGAACAAGAGTTATTGGCAACGGTTGTTAAGATCAATCGTTTAACTCCAACTATTGTTGAAATCATTGTACATGCGCCGCTACAGGCCAGAAAGTTTCAACCAGGGCAATTTTACCGTGTACAGAATTTTGAATATCTGGCAGCAACAGTAAAAAACACTAAACTCGTTGCAGAAGGCATTGCCCTGACAGGCGCCTGGGTTGATAAAGAAAAAGGACTAATTTCACTTATCGCATTGGAAATGGGCAGTTCATCACGTTTATGTGCTATGTGGGAGCCGGGCGATCCATTGGTGATTATGGGTGTAACTGGCGCACCGACTGAAATCGTAAATAATCAGACTATTATGTTGATCGGTGGAGGTCTCGGCAATGCAGTCCAATTTTCTATTGGCAAGGCATTTAAAGCGGCGGGTAATAAGGTGATCTACTTTGCGGGCTATAAATACGCTAAAGATGTTTTCAAGATAAAAGATATAGAGGAGGCTTCTGATGCCATTGTTTGGTCTGTTGATCCCGGTACCGACGTTAAAGCAATCGAAACGACGCGATCACAAGACAAGACTATAGTGGGGAATATCCTTGAAGCTATAGAAGCTTATGCGAAAGGTGATTTAGGTGATGTGGATATCTTGCTTGATGATGTTGATCAAATGATTGTCATCGGTTCCGATGGTATGATGTCTGCCGTTAAGGAAGCTCGCTTTGGTCGATTAAAAGAATATTTCAAACCTGAACACAAGGCTATTGGTTCAATCAATTCGCCCATGCAATGTATGATGAAAGGCGTGTGCGCGCAGTGCTTATGTAAACATGTTGATTCCAGGACAGGTGAGGAATATTTTGTTTACTCTTGTTCCAATCAAGATCAAGATTTGGACAGAGTCGACTTCACAAATCTTAGAGCGCGTTTAAGACAAAATAATGTTCAGGAAAAGTTATCCGCTCTTTGGCTTGATCATCTACTATCTTCCATGAAGACAGATGAACCAGCTTTTAAAATAAACAAGTCTAGCTGAACGCCCCATTATGAAAAAGGGTAATTATATTGATGCAACTGATTAATTAAGTAAGAGAACAATCAACACAACAAAGCCATTATCTCTTATTGAGATAACGGCTTTTATTTTTATATACTTTTTAATTAAAAAGTATAATCAAAATTATCTTTAAACATTCCTTTAAACTCATCAAGTGTAAACGAATGATTCTGCGTACCATGTTGAGCTATCTTAATTGAGCCCATTAACGATGCTATTCTGCCAGTTGTTTCCCAATCAAACTCATTAACAAGACCGTAAAGCAAACCAGCACGATACGCATCGCCACAACCTGTAGGATCATTAATCGCTGCTGGTTTAACACTAGGAATTTCGTGACGTTTATCTTTAGTATAAATATGAGAACCTTCACCGCCGCGAGTCACAATTAATGCTTCAACCTGCTCCGTAATTTCATGCGGAGATAATCCCGTTCTCTCCTGCATCATTTCCCATTCATAATCATTCAAAGTCACCCAAGTTGCCTGTTTGATAAATTTCATTAGATCATCACCATCAAACATTGGCATACCCTGACCTGGATCAAAGATGAATGGCACACCTGCTTCAACAAATTGTTCTGCATGTTGCAACATACCATCACGACCATCGGGAGAAATAATACCTATTTTAATATCAGCAGCATCACTAACTTTATTCTGATGAGACTCGTTCATAGCGCCAGGATGAAAAGCGGTAATTTGATTATCATCCAAGTCTGTTGTGATGAATGCTTGTCCCGTAAAAGAATCATCGACAACCATTATATGCTTTTGATTTAGGTTATGTTTATCCATCCAGTCCGCGTAAGGCGCAAAATCTTTACCCACCGTCGCCATCGTTACTGGAAGATTTTTATCGAGCAGATTCAAACCATAGGCAATATTCCCCGCACAACCACCAAATTCACGACGCATATCAGGAACAAGAAAAGATACATTAATCATATGTACTTTATCGGGAAGAATATGATTTTTAAACTGATCTGGAAAAACCATAATATTATCGTAAGCCATGGAGCCACATATCAAAACACTCATAAAAGAACCCTTATATAAAAACTACTTATTTATTTTAATTAACCGGAAAGATTAATGATGAATTAGAAAGTCTGTATAGCATAATATATCATTCATACTGCTAGCTGTTAATTTGATTTTTATTTCATAAATTAAGGAAATATGCCGTTATAGAGAATAACTACACCGACTAATCGATATGACACTAAGCCAAATACTATTTCACCAACAAACGATTTTTGCGATATTCAGCTATTGCATCAGTGTCATCATCGCCCTATTTGTATTCACCTTTGTTTTAGATAAATCAAATAACAACTTTACTCGGTTCATTTGGGATAAAATCGGTTTGCCTTTAATTATGGCCATCTTGATGATTGGCTTTATATTGCTTGTGTACCCAATCAATTTTGGAATAGGCTCAGCACCCTCTATTAATGAACTGTTATCTATAAATGATAAACGTTCTAGTTTTCTGATTAATATGATATTCCTGCTAACGTTCGTATTCTCATTAATTCCTGTCCTTAAAAAATGGGAAGAACTCATTATTCCATTGCAAGGAATAATAGCCTCAATGATTATATTTAGATGGCTCTGTCAGGGTTTAGGTATAGAAAATTATTCTCTTTTTCCAGATGCAAAAACAATAAGTTTTATTTTAATCATCTCCCTAATCACACATTGGTTAGCAAAATACCTTGCAGAACATTTCGGAGACTATTTAGATAAGTTATACCATCGTGAAGGCTTTCAAATTTTAATTTTTAAAGCCGTGGTCTTAATCATGCAAAGCCCGGTGATTTTTATCTTTGGAAGCTATCTTGGTAAGCAAATAGTATAGAAATATATCAATACATTTTGATGTTTTTATTTTGAAAAAAATAGCCACTCTAAATTAAGGAATGGCTATATTAGTAGATTACACTGACTTTACTTGTTCATTAAGACTTGGTTAATCAATATAACCTTTGGCATCACCACCATAAAACGTGGTGGGATCGGCTTGATTTAATTCAGCTCCTAAACGTAATCGTTTAGGTAAATCCGGGTTAGCAATAAACGGAACACCAAATGCAACAAAGTCACTAAGTTTATTTTTTAAACTGCGCTCTGCTGTTTCTGCTGTGTAGCTGCCATTAGCCATATAAGCGCCATTAAACTTTTTACGCAGGACATTAAAATTAAAACCATTTACTGGCGCATTAGCAAAGTCTTCAACAACATGAAGATAAGCCAGATTGAATTGGTTTAATTTTTCAACCAAATGATTATATAATTCTTGTGGTTTAGACTCACTCATTGAGTTAAATGTTCCAGTTGGTGAGATGCGAATACCGACACGACTACCTCCCCATACATCTGTGATTACCTTTATCACTTCCATGACTAAACGTATGCGATTTTCAATACTGCCACCATAGATATCATCACGTTTATTAGTACCATCTTTTAAAAATTGATCGAGTAAATAACCATTGGCTGCGTGTATCTCTACACCATCAAACCCAGCTTGTTTAGCATTAATTGCCGCTAATCGATATTGTTCAACAATATCAGGTAATTCATTAAGTTCTAACGCTCTTGGCGTTTCAAAGTCTTTCATTCCCTCATAGGTAAACGCTTGGCCTTCATCGACAGCGATTGCAGAGGGTGCGACAGGTATGGCGTTCCCCCGTTGTAAAGAAGAATGAGAGACTCGTCCGACATGCCATAGCTGCATAAATATGCGTCCATTTTCATTGTGAACCTTATCAGTGATCTTCTTCCATCCCTGAATTTGCGCCTTGGAATGAATCCCCGGCGTAAAGGCATAACCTTTACCTTGTGGCGATATCTGCGTTGCTTCAGTGATGATTAACGCCGCTGTGGAGCACTGTTTGTAGTATTCAACATTCATATCATTCGGTATATCACCGGGCTGGCTTGAACGTGAGCGGGTCAATGGAGCCATGACAATACGGTGCGGTAAGCTTAAATCACCGAGTTTTTCTTTACTAAAAAGCGCATTAAATTTCATGTTGAGTCCTTTGTGCTATATGTTTAAATAAGGTATAAAAAATATCTACTGTATATTTAATATATCTAGTATACTTTTGTGACTATAGGGTGTGGCTAGTTGCAAAACAAGTACGCACGAATTTGTTACTTAGTTTCTTCGAGGTGCCTAATGGCGAAAACAAAGGTTCAGAGCGAGAAAAATAATTTGGACACATTAACAACAACAGAATGTATTGGTATGAATCAATGCCCCGTTACTACAGCGATTGACGTGATAGGCGGAAAATGGACCATTATCATTCTCTATCAACTCCGAGGTAAGACACTACGGTTTGGTGAGTTAAAACGTGCCATTCCTAAAATCACCCAGAAGATGTTAACGCATCAACTTCGTGACCTTGAAGTTAATAAACTGGTTACTCGAAAGATCTATGCCGAAGTCCCGCCTCGCGTGGAATACACTCCGACAGACTTAGCTGACAAACTTAACCCAGCGTTAGATTTACTCTGTAGTTGGGGTGAGGAATATCAAAAAGAACATAATCCTTGATTTAGTATTTTGTAATTGATGACAGTCCAACGAAAAATTATTCATGTGGATATGGATGCATTTTTTGCATCAGTAGAACAACGTGACCAACCCGAATATCGTGGCAAACCTTTAATCGTCGGTGGCAAACCCAATAGTCGCGGTGTCGTTGCCGCGTGTAGTTACGAAGCACGCAAATTCGGTATTCATTCGGCTATGCCGAGTTCGCAAGCTTATCGTTTATGCCCGAAGGCAATCTTTGTCCCGCCACGGTTTGAAACTTATCGTGAAGTTTCTGAACAGATACGAACCATATTCTGGCAGTATGCTTCGCAAGTCGAACCCTTGTCTTTGGATGAAGCTTATCTGGATGTGACCTACACCGCTGAATATGAGGGTTCAGCAACCTTGATAGCAAAGGCGATCAAGCGTGATATTTTTTCTGAAACCAATCTCATTGCTTCTGCCGGCGTTTCCTATAATAAATTCCTCGCCAAGATTGCTTCTGATATGGATAAACCTGATGGACTCTATGTTATCAAACCGGAACAAGGTGAAGCCTTTGTCGCAAGTTTAGCAATTGGTAAATTTCATGGCATTGGTCCCGCCACGGAAGCTAAGATGAAGAAGGCAGGTATCACGTCAGGAAAAGATCTTCGTTCCTGGACACAAGAACAGTTAACAGAAAAGTTTGGTAAGGCCGGAAATTATTATTTCAATATCGCCAGAGGAATTGATGATCGTCCCATACAAAGCAAACGTATTCGAAAGTCCTTAGGTAAAGAAACTACTTTTGCAAAAGATGTAATGCTAGTAGATGAATTACTAACTATCCTGGATAATTTAGCGGAGAATGTATTAGTCAGTTTACAAAAACAAAAACTCGAAGCACGAACTCTTACACTTAAAGTGAAATATGCCAACTTCAAACAAGTGACTCGCGCACATACCACAGAAGAAATTTTGGATGCCGTCACTATTAAAAAATTATTGCCGATATTAATGGCAAAAACAGAAGCAGGAAGCTCAGCTATTAGATTGGTAGGTTTATCTTTAAGCGGATTTGATAAAGGGAAGGTAGAGAAACCAGAACAACAACTCGATCTAATCTTAAGCGAAACTATTTAATCTATAAAATGACTGCATACTTCTGTATGCAGTCTCATTATTTTTTTGATTTCTTCTTTTTATTTCGATTTAATATTTTCTTCAAAAAATAACCCGTATGCGAGTCTGAAATTTCAGCTACTTGTTCTGGTGTACCTGCGGCAATAATTTCTCCACCACCATCACCACCTTCTGGACCGAGATCGATCACCCAATCTGCCGTTTTTATTACATCAAGATTATGTTCAATCACAATTATAGTATTACCGTGTTCTTTTAGTCTCTGCAGTATATTAAGTAATTGTTGAATGTCATGAAAATGTAAACCCGTGGTTGGTTCATCCAATATATAAAGTGTTTTACCCGTGTCGCGTTTTGATAATTCTTTAGAAAGTTTAACGCGTTGTGCTTCACCACCGGATAAGGTCGTGGCATTTTGTCCTAATCTTATATAAGACAAACCAACATCCATTAAAGTTTGTAATTTACGTGACAATACTGGAACAGCACTAAAAAATTCATTCGCTTCTTCTACACTCATATCCAGTACTTGATGAATGTTTTTTCCTTTATAACGTATATCCAATGTTTCACGGTTGTAACGTTTACCATGACAAGTATCACAAGGCACATAGATGTCTGGTAAGAAATGCATTTCGACTTTAATCAAGCCATCGCCCTGACAGGCTTCACAACGACCACCTTTAACATTGAAACTAAAACGACCGGGCTTGTATGCACGCGAACGTGCTTCTGCTGTGGCGGCAAAGAATTCACGTATCGGTGTGAATAATCCAGTATAAGTTGCCGGGTTTGACCGCGGTGTACGACCTATCGGGCTTTGATCGATATCGACAACTTTATCAAAATGTTCTAAGCCTTCTATTGATTCATATGGTGCAGGGCTAGTGTTGGCGCGATTTAATTCATGTGCGACGATTCTATAAAGCGTGTCATTAATTAATGTTGATTTACCGGAACCGGAAACACCAGTAATACAGGTCATTAAACTAACCGGTATCGTTAAGGTAACATTCTTTAAATTATTTCCGGTCGTATTTTTTAATACCATCACTTGTTCAGGATTGTATGGAACACGATTTTCTGGAATAGCAATTTGTTTTTTCCCGGATAAATACTGCCCTGTTAAGGAATTCTTATCCGCAACGATATCTGCAGGCGTACCCTGAGAAACTATTTCACCACCATGCACACCGGCGCCAGGACCGATATCGATGACATGATCAGCAGCAAGTACTGCTTCTTCATCATGCTCAACAACGATAACGGTGTTGCCTAAGTCACGAAGATGAAACAATGTTTTTAATAAACGTTGATTATCTCTTTGATGTAGACCGATTGACGGTTCATCAAGAACATACATAACACCTACCAGCCCCGCACCAATCTGACTGGCTAATCGTATACGTTGCGCTTCACCACCCGACAAGGTTTCAGCACTACGTTCCAGTGTTAGATAATCCAGTCCTACATTAACCAGAAAACTTAATCGTTCATTTACTTCTTTTAAAATTTTCACGGCAATCTTGCCTCGAGCACCACTTAACTTCATCATCTCAAATAAAGACTTCGCCTTAACAATTGGCATCGCTGTAATTTCGGATAACGTAATATTATTGATTAATACATGCCGCGCTGATTCATTTAAACGCGCACCTTTACATTTTGGACATTGTTTACGGTTTTGGTATTTGGCTAGTTCTTCACGAACCATCATTGAATCTGTTTCCAGATAACGTCGTTGTAAATTTGGAATAATGCCTTCGAAAGGATGTTTGCGAACTGACATTTTTTTACGTTCGTTCATATATTCAAACTTGATTTCGACATCACCACTGCCATACATCAATACATTTTGTGTCTCTTCGGATAATTCTTCGAAAGGTGTATCCAGATCAAACTTATAATGCTTGGCAATGGATTGAACCATCTGGAAATAATAGGCATTACGTCTATCCCAACCTTTTATCGCACCACCGGGTAAACTTAAATCTGGGCTTTGTACTACCCGACCTGGATCAAAATACTGAATATTCCCTAAGCCATCGCAGCTTGAACAGGCGCCAGCAGGATTGTTAAACGAAAATAAACGTGGCTCTAATTCACTAAGACTATAACCACATTGATTACAGGCATAGCGCGAAGAAAATAATTGCTCTTCAACTTTACTATCCGCATCCATCGGAACAATCAGCGCCACACCATCGGATAAACGTAATGCTGTTTCGAAGGATTCGGTTAATCGTAACTGAATATCTTCTCTTACTTTAAAGCGATCAACGACTACTTCAATCGTATGTTTCTTACGTAACTCAAGTTCAGGCACTTGATCTAACTCGACAATATAGCCATCGATACGCGCTCGAATAAAACCTTCGGTACGCAATCGATCCAGTACCTGCTGATGTTCGCCCTTACGTTCATGAATAATCGGCGCTAATAACATCAATCGCTCTTCTGCGGGGCGCTCCAATACCAAATCCACCATTTGTGTGATTGTTTGTGCTTCAAGTAGTGAATTATGTTTTGGACAATGTGGCTGCCCGACGCGTGCATACAGTAGACGTAGATAATCGTATATCTCGGTAATGGTTCCTACTGTCGAACGCGGATTATGAGATGTACTTTTTTGTTCAATGGAAATAGCCGGAGATAATCCTTCGATGTGGTCGAGGTCTGGTTTTTCCATTATGGAGAGGAATTGTCTGGCATAGGCAGATAAGGACTCGACATAACGTCGTTGACCCTCAGCATAGATAGTATCAAAGGCTAGTGAGGACTTACCTGAGCCGGAAATACCGGTTACTACAATTAATTTATCTCGTGGGATATCAAGATCAACATTTTTCAGATTATGAGTTCGAGCACCGCGTATTACTATCGTGTCCATTTACAGATTTCACTTTTCTTAAGGGCAACCCAGTAATATAAAGGCTTTTCAATCTCGATCCAAATTAATCTGATAAATGAGATTATTACGATTTATAACCTTGATTCACTAGCTAAAAATAAGGATATTTATATAATGATTTCTTGGTGCAGTTATCCAAATTCGACAATTCAACGACTAAGCAGATTCTATAAATTATTTCATAGGCTTAGATGAAATAGTTAATTAATAATCTGATTTAAAACTATTTAGGAGAGAGTAATAATGGCAAGGGGCGTAAACAAAGTAATCCTGGTTGGTAATCTGGGCAACGATCCCGATATGCGCTATACCGCTGGCGGCGCGGCAGTCGCAAATATATCGATTGCTACCGCTGAATCCTGGAAAGATAAAAATACCGGAGAACAACAAGAACGCACCGAATGGCACCGCGTTGTCTTTTTTGGTCGCTTGGCAGAAATCGTTGGTGAGTATTTACGCAAAGGCTCCCAAATTTATGTCGAAGGTAGACTGCAAACACGTAAGTGGACTAATAAAGAAGGTCATGATCAATACACCACTGAAATAGTGGCTAATGAAATGCAAATGTTAGGTGGTAGAGCCAGTGGTGGCTCGGCAAATTATGACTCTGCACCGCAGCAAAATAGTGCGCCTGCTCCTCAACAAGCAGCACCTGCTCCTAGTAACAGTCCGGCACCTGCTGATGATTTTGATGATGATATTCCTTTCTAGGAAATCATCTATCAGTTTCTAATTCATTCTGAAAGCTGTCGGTTAGTAAACATCAACACCGGCAGCTTTCGACCTCAAAAAGCTAAATTCAAGCACCTACAATAAACTAATACAGCTATCTTTTTTGATCAAATACGCTTGATAACTATACTACGCTGCTATTTTTTATTTTGATCACATTATTCGAGCGAATTAACAATTCTTTAAACGGCTGAGGTTTACCTACGCCATAACCCTGAGCAAAGTCGACACCAATCTCTTTTAACATTCCTTTAATTTCATCATTTTCGACAAACTCAGCGATAGTCTTCATTCCCATGACATAACCAATTTCGTTAATTGATTTTACCATGGCATGGTCAATAGGATCATCAATAATGTCTTTGACAAACATACCATCAATCTTTAAATAATCCACAGACAAATTCTTTAAATAGCCAAATGACGAGAGTCCACTGCCAAAATCATCCAGTGCGAAACGACAGCCTAACGCCTTCAGAGTTGAAATAAATTGCGTTGCCATATTTAAATTTGAAATAGCCGCGGTTTCTGTGATTTCAAAACAAATTTTATTGCCTTCAATTTCACATTCATTTAGTCGACTAATTATAAACTTCATTATTTCTGGTTCAGTCAACGACTGGCCGGAAAGATTGATCGAACAAAAATTAATTTGTTTTAAAAATGCAGGATATTCTGCTAATAAACTAAATGAATTATCAATGACCCAACGATCCAACTTGGATATCAGATTGTAGCGTTCTGCTGCTGACAGAAAAGCTCCCGGAGGAATAATCTCACCTTTGTCACCGAGCATTCTGATCAAAAGTTCATAGTGCCTATCAGTGCTGCCGTAAAGAGGCACGATAGATTGAGCATAGAGACAAAATAGATCTTGTTCCAAAGCTTTACTAATTCGCGTCACCCATTGCATTTCTCCATGTCGCTCAGCCATCTCGGAGTCATCATCATGGTGCACATGAATACGATTACGGCCAGCATCCTTGGCAACATAACAAGCAGCATCGGCCTGTTTCAATAACTCGGTAAGATTACTTTTCGAATCTGTAATCGGGACTAAACCTATACTTATCCCAAGTCTAAAGCTATAACCTTCCCATGAAAATTGATAATCCTGAATCGCCGTTAATACAGAGGTGGTTACCCGCTGCGCATCATCTAGCGAACATTGTTCCATCAAGATTCCAAACTCATCACCACCCAGACGAGCTAAAGTATCGGAATGTCTGACAATTTTTTTCAACATAGCACTAAGCTGTCGCAATAATTCATCACCGGCAATATGACCACAGGTATCATTGACCACCTTGAACTGATCGAGGTCCATGAAACACAATGCATGAGTCCCTTTATCCTGTTGTATTGTTTCTAACAAGCATTCGGTACGACGTTCGAACTCTCGCCGATTAACCAGTCCCGTCAAAATATCGTGACTTGCCTGATTACTAAGCCGTTCATCACTCTGTTTACGTTCGGTAATATCTTGCGCATTAATAAGCATGCATAGTTCTTTGTTAATTTCGATAATTTCTGCTGATAACAACATATCTCGAACATCACCATTTTTTACCTGAAACTTTGTTTCGAAATCACTTATTGCCCCTTCCTTGCTTACTTTCTTTATTAATTTTTCGCGCTCAAGAACATCCACCCAAAGACCAAGGTCAATAATAGAATTACCAATCAGTTCTTCGCGATCATATCTATATATTTTTACCGTACCTTCATTCACCTCAATAAAAACACCGTCATTCAATGTTGTAATTGATAGGGAATTGGGAACAGCTTTATATGCCTTGGCGTATTTTTCCTCGGATAGTTTCAGTGCTTTTCTGTTAAAGATATTTTTTCGCTTATAAATAAAATTAATGCAACAACGATAATAAGGATGATCAGATAAATCACTGTTGCATTTTTAAATGGATTAGAATTTCTGGTCTGCTCTTGAATCAATACATTTAAATCTGCTAATTGTATTTTTTGCAGTTCTTCTGCATTTTCAATAAATATTTCTATATGGTTTATTTTGGGTTCCAGTAAGGCGTATTTATATTGTTTTGCTTTTTCAATTTCACCCGCCTGATATAAAGCTACGCTTTGATAAAAATCTTTGCGTATTTGCAAAACAACATTTTCATTTTCTACCGCAAAATAGTAATCAAATTGTTGTTCCTGATATTCTGCAGTGTATTTAAATCTTTCAAATTCACCAAGCGTATCTTCATTAAACGCAAGAAGTTTCGGGATCAGTTCCTGATTGTCTTCATAAATAATTTTATCGAGTATTAGTAAAGAAGATAATAATATTGTTTTCAACGACCGTAATGATTCTTTTTGCTGAGATATCTTTGCTACCTGATGATGAAGATTATTTAGACTATTTTGATATGCGGTTGAGTTTATATAGATAAAAATCAGTGACCATATTGTTACAAAAATGATCAAACGTATTTTTGAAGTAATTGATTTGAAATAAGTAAGCTTTTTCATAGACAGGCATTAATTACATTTTTTTAACTCACTAACAAGCTCATAGTCCAAGCTCTATAACCTGTAGCTTGTGAATTCGATTGTTCGCTGTCGCCGCTAAATAAATAAAGCCCGCATCGTCAACAATAATCCCGTGTAAATTACCCATGTCTCCCTCGGGTAAAATTGTTTCATCAAATATATATTTCAGCTCACCCTCAGCATCGAACACCTGTACTCGGTTATTACCCATATCGGTCACATATAAATTATCGTATTTATCCAGCGCCAGTCCCACAGGACATCTAAATTCTCCCGGGTTCTTACCTTCTTTACCGATAGTTCTTAAATATGTACCTTCAGCTGTAAATACCTGAACCCTATGATTGCCAAAATCACTAACAATAATATGCCCCCGACTATTATGTTTTACTGATTCCGGTCTAATCATCTGACCTTCATAGCTTCCAGTGCTACCGAATGTAAACTGAAAATTTCCCTCCAGATCAAATACGCTAACACGATCATTGCCAGCTTCTGCAACATAGAGATAATCCTGCGGAGTAAGAGTCATAAATTCCGTTTCTAACAACTGCCCTTCGGCTGTACCCTGGGAACCAAAATTCATTACATGCTCATATTGCCGGTCATATACTTTTATTTGGCCTGATAGATAATCACTCACGTAATAATTACCCAAAGTATCAACAACAATACCTTCCGGTTTATCCATATTTCCAGCTTGCTTACCTTTACCACCAAATTTAGCTAAAAATAGTCCTTCTCTATCAAATATCTGTACGTCTGCCCGTAATGCATCAGTCACAACGAGACTGCCATTTTTATCAAATGCAAAATCTTCGATGTATAGAAACTGTCCATCAAGACTGCCCTTGCCTCCCCATGAACTTATATATTTAATTTTACTGCTGTCACTATTTTCTGATGTACAACCATAAACAAGCAGCACTACCATGAAAAAACTGATTGTCAGAGAGGTCGTCAGTTTGTTTTCACTATGATTTTTCTTTATCAAAACGTTCTGGTACTCCGTTTATTTATTCAAATATGCCTCATATGAATCGGCAATTGATTAAATTACTTTAGTAGCTATCCGACTGTTTTTTTAAATGTTTCGTACATTTCTATCCACAACTGAGATTTCTTTTTTGCGGCAATAATCTATTCTGTCTCTTAAAGCCAACAAAGGTGTGTTAGCATTGAAATTAATTATACTGAAATCATTAGCACTTTGTTTCTTACTTAGGATGATGGAATTATGTCGATAGTGACTCAAGTTAATTTACTTAAAGATCGACGCACCAAGATCATTGCTACTCTAGGACCGGCAAGTAGCGAGCCTGAACAAATACGACAATTAATCAAAGCCGGAGTTAACGTATTTCGACAAAACATGTCTCATGGTGATCATGCTTACCATAAAGAAACCTATGCCCGAGTCCGACAAATTGCCGAAGAACTAAAAAAACCTGTCGGAATATTGGCCGATCTTTGTGGCCCTAAAATACGTACAGGTAAATTTAAAAAAGACAGTATAGAATTAAAAAACAATGAGACTGTCATTGTTACTACGCGTGATGTAGAAGGCAAACCCGGTTTAATCCCTTCCCAATATGCTTCTTTAGCAAATGACGTCGAACTTGGCGATCATATCTTGCTTGCTGATGGCACACTTGAATTAGAAGTCGATAAAACTGAAGGTACTGAAATTACCTGTACTGTTATCTATGGCGGTAAGTTAGGTAATCATAAAGGTATTAATTTACCGGGTGTAAATGTATCTGCTCCATCATTAACTGAAAAAGATATAGCCGATGCAAAGTTGGCTATTGAACTGGGTGTCGACTTTTTAGCACTATCCTTTGTTCGTACAGCGGAAGATATTAATGATTTAAGAAAATTGATGAATGAAAATGGTAGTGATGCTCGTATTATTGCCAAGATAGAAAAACCGGAAGCATTGGAAAATGCTAGTGCTATTCTTGACGCCGCAGATGGGATCATGGTCGCTCGAGGCGACTTAGGCGTAGAACTAAATCCTGAACAAGTACCGGTTGCACAACATCAATTAATTGATCTGGCTCGCGAAAAATTTAAGCCGGTCATCGTTGCAACACAAATGCTTGAATCCATGATTGAAATGGCACGACCTACACGTGCCGAAGTAACCGATGTTGCTTATGCCGTAACCTTAGGCACTGATGCCATTATGTTATCTGGCGAAACTGCAGTCGGTGCTTTTCCCGTTGATGCCGTTAAAATGATGGATAAAATATCTCGGCAAACAGAATCATATCTTTGGTCGCACAATAAATATGGTGCGAAAATTTCGGATAATGCATCAACAACCGCAATACCCATTTGGGATGCCCTAGCAAATTCAATGGCACAACTTGCACAAGATCTTAAAGTCCGCGCTGTTGTTGTTATTTCACAAAGTGGAATGTCTGCAGCGACAATGAGTTCAGCCAGACCCGCAGCACCCGTTGTTGCAATAACCAACCGCGCTGATGTCTGTCGAAAAATGGCGATGCTATGGAGTGTCATACCTGTTCATTCCGAAGATGCCGGCAAAATAAATCCGAATGAACTGACCAGAAAAGTAATTATTGATGAAGGCCTAGCCTTAACTGGAGAAAAGGTACTGTTAATACGTGGCTTCCATGCCGACAATGCTATGAATATTCCATCAGTAACCGTACTGACTATCTAATATTCACTTCTAGATAAATTTAAATCACCTATTTCGTATATACCAAATAGGTTGTTTTATCTATTAATCAAAAACGTAAAATACTTTATGGGAACACTACTATCCTCTGAGTTCCATTGTAAACCTCCCCAAATTAGTTTTGATATTCCGCATACTGATTTTATTCAATTAGACGTCATTGCCCTTAAACAAGATGATATTAACCGGGTAGGTTTATAGATAACACTCACATGCAGTATTCCATTTAATCTGGCTGGACTAAATTTTAAGTTCCGAGATTTTCTTGATTGGGTAAGTGCCTGTGCGACCGGTGATGAGAGTTACATATTAACTCAACCGCAATTATTACTGGATATAGTAGAGTTACCAGATCACAAAATAAATTCTATGCCGGCATCGAATATTGGTACAGGCATAATACATTTGGCATTAAAGGCGTTACCGAACAATCCTTTCAAACAATATTAATGTACTCTTTTTAATATAATAAAAATATTACACAAATAATTTCATTAAAAAATACCGACTGTCACCTAGGTCAATTTTGGCATCGCTCATAAATTCTGTCCCAAAATTCAAGTATTAACAAAGGCCTTTAATCGCTCTGCCCACCTACACATCAACATTCAAATATTAAAAGTTCTAATTAGTTAGCGTCCCTGTCAAGACGGTAATTATACTATATCTAATTGATATAACTATAAATTATAAATATATCAAAGATTCATATAAACTTTCCGATAACTACAAAGGTATAGATAAATTTTGCCTAATGGAGTTTTAATCTAGAAATGAATGTACTCATCATAGATGACGACAAAGCAATTCTTTTATTTGTAAAAGCGTTCTTTGAGGAAGCAGGTCATAATACTGCCATAGCTAACTGCGGTAATGATGCCTTAGTATTATTTGATAAACAAAACTTTGACTTAATTGTCACTGATGTCGTAATGCCTGGATTAGATGGATTTCAAACTATTGAGAAGATCCGGAAAAATTCTATTTCATTTATCCTCGTGATATTCATGACGTCTTCAAAAGAAGATGAAGAATTACAAAAAGGTATCGATGCTGGTGGCGGACTTTACTTACCTAAGCCGCTTAAACCTATATTATTAGAATCTTATATTAAAGTTATGGAAAACCTTGTTTCCATGCGTGATGAACTTATTTATAAAGCTAATTACGATAGTCTTACTGGATTGCCAAATCGTACCTTATTATATGATCGTCTTCACTTATCAATTAATAGAGCAAAAAGAAGTAAAACGAAAATTATATTACTATTTATCGATCTTGATCATTTCAAAAATGTTAATGATCTCATGGGGCATGATGCGGGAGATGCTGTATTAAAGGAGACGGCCAATCGATTACAGGCCTGTATAAGAGACAGTGATACTATTAGTCGGATCGGTGGTGATGAATTTATCATAATGTTGCCTGATATTGATAACTCCAACGGTATTGATAAAGTGATCGATAAAATATTAAACAAACTGAATAGCCCATTTTTATGGGGGAGTAAAGAGACTCCTTTTATATCCGGGAGCATTGGTGTTTCAATATACCCTGATGATGCAACTGATATTGATGGTCTACTTAAAACATCAGATACAGTAATGTATAAAGCAAAAAAAGATGGGCGCAATAATTGTTCTCATTACAATCAAGAATTAGGAGATTTAATTCATAAGCATACTCTACTAGAGGATGAACTTAGACATGCAATTGAGAGGGGGCAACTAGAATTATATTATCAGCCGCAACTTACTTGTAACACATACCGACTTTCCGGGATGGAAGCGCTTCTACGATGGCATCATCCAGAATTTGGTGCGGTTTCGCCTGTAGAATTTATTCCTATAGCTGAAGATTCAGGGATTATATCGAGTATAGGAATATGGGTACTAAAGACTGTGTGTGAGCAAATAAAAGTATGGCGGAATCTAGGTTATAAACCTCCAAGAATTTCAATCAATCTATCGGTTCGTCAACTTAAAGATGGAAATCTCGAAACTAATATTATTAAAATGATTGAAAGCTCAAATGTTGGCTTTGACTCCCTAGCTTTAGAAATCACAGAAAGTTGCATTATGGATAAACCAGAAAAACTAATAAAAATTCTAGCTAGGTTAAGAAGCCACGGATTGAAAATTTCCATGGACGATTTTGGTACTGGTTATTCTTCTATGTCTTACTTAAAAAGGTTACCCATTGATCAGTTAAAAATTGACAGAGAATTTATTAGATCAATTCCTGACAATATAGATGACTGTAATATTACAAGAGCAATTATAACTTTGGGTCATAGTCTTGGCTTGAATGTGATTGCCGAAGGTGTTGAAACATCTGAGCAATTCAAGTTTCTCAAGACCGAAAGTTGCGATGAAATACAGGGTTATTTTTTTGGCAAACCTCAATCAGCAACTGAAATAATGTCTATGTTGAAATATTCAGAAATTAATTATACAGTTGATAAACCATTATTAAAGACAGCATAATGTTAACAATACGATATCTTTTCTGAAAAACCATATGCTCTAACTAATTGCATCCGATAATATCAACTTTGATAAGTTCTAAATGTCGAATCCTATATGTTATATCGTTATTTTCAGACTATTTATTTAATCTATCATGTGTAAGAAAAAGCAACAGATCTGAAGAGTTAAAAGGTACTGAATTATTTATTCAGTACCTTTTAATTTCGTAGTTTATCTTTGCTTATAGATTGGAACTGCATCATCTGCAGCAGCCTGATAACGAACTGAGAAGTCATTTAGACTTTTAATTGCATCTTCAATGTCTTTATCTTCACGCACTTCGTAACTGTCCATGCCACATCGTTGCATATAAAATAGTTGATCACGCAAAACATCTCCTATTGCGCGCAGCTCACCTTTATAAGCATAACGTTGACGTAATAAACAAGCATGTGAATAAGAACGGCCATCTTTGAATGCAGGAAAATCCAGCGCAATTATTGAAAAGTGTTCTAGATCATCAAGCAAGGCTTCTGTTTCTGTATCACCATCAATCCAGACCGCGTGTTCTGTATCACGCTTCAATAATTCATCCCGGCTCGCTTGCCAATCGATAAATGGCAAAATAACTTTGCCCTCTGGTATTGGTTTTGAACAATCAAGTTCACGGATCAGTTGCCAATCATCATTAACAACTGCTTTATCTTTAATTACTCGCATAAACACGTTCCTTAAAAAGTGTAATACCAACACGACGATAGGTTTCAAGAAAGGCTTCGTCTTCTTGACGTTGCTCGACATAAACATCGAGTATTTTACCAATAACATCGGCAACTTCTTCTTTAGCTACGGCTTTACCAAGACGATCGCCTAATGTCGCATCGGTTTCTGCTGAACCACCAAGCGTCAGTTGATAAAACTCCACACCTTTTTTATCGACACCTAAAATTCCAATATGACCAACATGATGATGCCCGCAAGCATTCATACAACCTGACATTTTAATTTTTATATCACCGATATCATGCAAGTAATCCATGTCAGAAAATTTATCATTAATTTGTTTTGCAATCGGTATAGAACCCGCATTAGCTAATGAACAAAAATCCAGACCAGGACAACAAATCATATCCGTTAATAAACCAATGTTTGGTGTAGCCAGTTTTTTCTCTGCCAACTTTTCCCAAAGAGAAAATAAGTCCGCTTGTTTCACATTACACAACACAACATTTTGATCATGGGTAACAACAATCTCACCATAACTATATTCATCGGCAAGGTCGGCAATATGATCCATTTGTTCATCAGTGACATCACCTGGTGGAATATCAGGTGCTTTCAATGAGATAACAACGGCGCTATAACCTGCGACTTTATGTGGAAATAAATTTCTACCTGCCCAATTAGAAAATGCTTTATTCGATTCTTTAGCCGCATCAAAACTCGTATCATCGGCAGCATTTGTATCGTAGTCAGGTGGTGCAAAATAGGCTTTTACTCGATCAATTTCTTTTTGATCAAGTTTCATAACGCCATCTTTTATATGCAACCATTCTTCTTCGACTTGTTTAGCAAACTCTTCAGTACCCAATGCATTCACTAATATCTTAATACGTGCTTTATACATATTGTCTCGTCGACCGAAACGATTATAAACACGCAAGACTGCTTCCAAATAAGAAAGTAAATCTTCTTTTGCCAGAAATGATTTGATACTCGGACCGATAAATGGCGTACGACCTAAGCCACCACCAACAAAAACATTGAACCCCACAACACCTTCATCGTTCTTGACTAAATAAAGACCAATATCATGAACTCTTACCGCAGCACGGTCATGTGAAGCGCCAGACACGGCAATTTTAAATTTTCGGGGTAAATAGGAAAACTCTGGATGGAGCGTTGACCACTGTCGAATAATTTCGCAATACGGTCTTGGATCTTCAAGCTCATCTACTGCTATACCAGCAAATTGGTCAGAGGTCGTGTTACGAATATCGTTACCACTAGTCTGAATAGCATGCATCTCAACTGTAGCAAGCTCAGCCAAAATATCCGGAACGCTTTCCAGTATTGGCCAATTGTATTGAAGATTTTGTCGCGTACTAAAATGCGCGTAATTCTTATCATACTTTCTTGAGATATGTGCCAACTTTCTAAGTTGTTCGCTCGAAAGTAAGCCATATGGAATAGCGACTCTCAACATAGGCGCATGAGTTTGAATATAAAGCCCATTCATCAAACGCAATGGTCTAAATTCTTCTTCGCTTAATTTTCCGGCAAGAAATCGTTCGGTTTGATCACGAAACTGATTTACTCGCTCATTAACTATCGTCTGGTCGTAATTATCGTACTTATACATTTTTTATTTTCTATATCTTGCTGCTCTTAACGGCCGCGAAAGATATCAGTTAGTTCCTGGGTGAGAAAGGAATAAATTTTACTATATTTATTCGTCTTTGTTCTTAAAAAAGCGATCTATATCAAAAATAGACTTATGCCTATGATTTTATAGCGTGATTGGAAATACAGAGAATAAAATACTGTGGCTCAGGATAACTCATGAACAGGTAAAACTTTAAGCTTTATAGAATTATGCGAACTGGTATTTCGCGAGCAAACTTCTGCCCTTGCGAGTCAGATAACCCTCTTGATCAACAAAGCCCTTGGTAACAGCCATTTTAAATAAGCTTTCTGGCTGATGTTTTGGTAAATATACCAGCCCATCCCCATAACGATACTCAAGTGCTTTAGCGATATCTGATTCCATATCCTGTTCTAAACCTGATGCTAATGCATTCAACGCATTTATCCTTCTTCTAGTGATTTAAATGACAATATATATAGAAACTTTTCTTTTAAATATTAACTACTTATATAGTTTATATATACTAGTTTGTCAAATAAATGCTCTAAGTTAGGGCAAAAGTGTGATTTATTTGGTGTTTTTTCCTAAAAAAAGACAAAATTCTATCGAAAACAGATATTTAGAGAAAATCAGGGGATATGCTGCTTAGCGAGGTAGTCATGAGTCCGCATTTCTTCTAAACGGCTGATTGTTCGTTTAAAAGCTTCCGCTAATCGCTTTCCTTTATAGAGATCATCGGGAACGGCAGCGGCGGTTATAATCAATTTAACATTACGATCATAAAATTCATCTACCAAGGTGATAAATCGTTTCACCAGATCATTTTCGTGATCATTCGTAACAGGGATATTAGCAAGAAATACGGTCTGATACTGTCGGGCAATTTCAATATAGTCTGCTGCACCTCGTGGCCCATCGCATAAGGCTTTAAATTCAAACCAAACAACACCATCACCACAACGAACTGTTTGAATTGATCGACCTTCAATTTCGAGTGTTTCCCCCTTACTACCTTCATCAGGACAAACATGAATAAAATCATCTTCAAGCATGGCATCCGCATGTTCATCTAAAGGTGAATGATATATTTCCGCGTGATCAAGAAATTGCAGTCGATAATCGATACCGGAATCCACATTAACAACTTCCGTATTTTGCTTCAGTAATTCAATTGCAGGTAAAAACCGTTCTCTCTGTAAACCGCCCTGGTAAAGTTGATCCGGATGTTGGTTAGATGTAGTCACCAGTACCACACCACGTTCGAATAAGGCTTCGAATAAACCACCTAATAGCATGGCATCGGTAATATCTGAAACATGAAATTCATCAAAACAAAGCACTCGTGTCTGTTCGGACAAACGTTGTGCAATAATTATTAAAGGGCTTTCAACATTGCCAAGTGATTTAAGTTCTTTATGAATATTCTGCATAAAGCGATGAAAATGAATACGTAATTTATTTTCAAAAGGTAAACACTCAGAGAAACAATCCACCAAATAGGTTTTACCGCGACCAACACCACCCCAAAAATACAAGCCGCTGATCTGTTGTTTCTGCTCTATTTTTAATATTGATTTAATACCACTCAATAACTTGTTTTTTTTAGGTTCCGGCTCAATGAGTTTTTCGTACAACTTTTGTAACTGCATGACGGCAGCTTTTTGCGCAGGATCAGCTTCGAACCCATCTCGAAGAAGGTCATCAGTATATTTGTCTAATGGTGTCTGCATTTTGATTACGTATTGTTTACACTAGCCATATGATTAGAACGAATTACTTTTTGATTTAAATACTATCATGAGCCAAGCATGCTGCCAGTAATAGTCATACTCATATTAGTAATTATTGTGTTTTTACCCCAATTCTGGATTCAACGGGTAATCAAGCGATATAGCCAAGATATTGAAGAACTACCGGGTACAGGGGGCGAACTGGCAGAGCACCTTGTTAATCGCTTTGAATTAAAAGATGTGTCAGTCGAGCAGACCGAAAACGGTAATGATCATTATGATCCTGAATCAAAAACCATCCGTCTTTCTGAAATAAATCATCAAGGAAAATCTTTAGCGGCTATTACTATTGCTGCACACGAATTTGGTCATGCCCTACAACATCATACGCATTACCAACCCTTAATTTTAAGAACTAAATTGGCATCAACAGCTGCAATAGCTGAAAAAATCGCGTCTTTTATATTAATTAGTTTGCCGTTTACCATGATGATGGTGAAACTGCCCGCTGTCAGTCTGATCATGTTATTAGCAGGCATCACTATTATGTGCCTGCCTATTCTTTTACATCTATTCACGTTACCTGTTGAATTCGATGCCAGTTTTAATCGCGCACTGCCTATCTTAAGTGGAGGGAATTACTTGCCTGAATCAGCCATGCCTATGGCTAAACAAATTCTCACCGCAGCTGCGTTAACGTACGTTTCCGCTTCATTAGCTAGCTTGTTGAACTTTTATCGGTGGATAGCAATTCTAAGACGCTAAGTAAGCTCCCCTAAAAACAGCACTTTTTTAGAGCACCTTAATAATAATTCAAAGGGTTTAACTAACTATCAGGAAGTGCTTTATTCACCAGTTCATTAGGTAATTGTTTATTCGTTTTTAAATCACCTAACTTGCGAATCGTTTCGGCTCTGGAGATTAAATTACCTTTGCCATCGACCAAACGATTATGTGCGGTCTCATAAGCAGATTGTGCTTTGCCTATTTTGTCTCCAACATCATCCAAGGCTTCAACAAAGCCGGCAAGTTTGTCATACATGTTCCCTGCTTGCTTTGCTATTTCCTGTGCATTTTGATTTTGATATTCATAACGCCACATGTTTTGAATAACCTGTAAGTTCATGGTTAATGTCGAAGGACTGACTAGAAATATTCCCTTCTTAAATGCTTCCTGAAACAAGCTGTCATCATGTTCAAATGCCAGCATCAGTGCTGGTTCTATGGCAACAAACATCAGAACCATATCCAGAGAATTAACACCGACTAATTCATCATAGCTCTTGCCTTTCAAATCATTGATATGCGATCTAACAGAAGCGAGATGTTCACTAATCGCCAGTTTTTTCTCAGCTTCATCTTCCGCTGAATAATATCGCTCATAGGCATTCAGAGAAATTTTCGAATCAATAATGACATCTCTCTTATTCGGCAGATGTACGACGATATCAGGATAAAACAATTTGCCCGCTTCATCACGATAGCTACCCTGCACTTCATATTCACGACCACTTTTTAAACCAGAATCTTCCAATACCCTTTCCAGAATAACTTCACCCCAATCACCACGTTTTTTACTCTCGCCTTTAAGAGCTCGGGTAAGATTGATCGCATCCTTGCTCATTTGTTCGTTTAGTGATTTCAGATTGGTGATTTCATGATACAAGGACACCCTATCTTTGGTTTCTTTATCATAAACATCCTCAATTTTTTTACGAAAGTCACCCAGTTGTTCTCGTAGTGGGTTAAGCACCTCACCAATATTAGTTTTATTCTGTTCGGTAAATCGCTTACTTTTTTCTTCGAGTATTTTATTTGAAAGATTTTCAAAAGCATCTGTCATTTTCTTTTCAGCCTGGCCTAATAAGATCAGTTTTTCTTCTGATAACTTCCTTTCTTCATCAAGCCTGGTACTCAATTCGGCTATTGTAACCTTACTGTTCTCTAATTCCTTTTGCTGTTGTCTGGTCGAACCATCACGTTCTCTCAATGCATCATTTAATTCATCAATCCGATAATCTTTACTTTCGGCACGTTCGGCTTCTACTGCCAACTTACGTTGCATCTCAATATTGTCATCTGATAATCGACTTACTTTATTTCTGGTCATTAGCCATAAAACTGCAAAACCAAATATGGCCGCAACAGCTACTATGAGTAATGTTTGTTCGTTTATTGAAATATCTATCATGCTGAATTAACCCGATGAAAAAATTCATTGTTGTAATCAATCGAAATTGTAATATAAATGCCGCAATACCGCATTGCATGATTATAATTGTTGTTTATAATTAGTACCTAATGAAGCTAAAAGGCATTATTTTTGATGTGGACGGTACCATCGCGGATACCGAAGAAATTCATCGTCAGGCTTTCAATCAAACCTTTGACGAATACGATATCAACTGGCACTGGTCAGTAGAAGACTATCGTAAAATTCTTTTCATCTCTGGCGGCAAAGAACGTTTCAGAAAATTTCTCAATGAAGATGAAACGCTGAAGATTAGAATCGAAAATCCAGAAAGTTTCGTTAAAGAATTACACAAAAGAAAGTCAGAACATTATCGTTCAATTTTAAAAAACGGCGATATTGAGCTTCGTCCCGGTGTCATCCGTCTCATTAATGAGGCACGAGATAAAGGAATACAAATCGGCGTTGCAACAAGTTCATCAATGGCCAACCTTACGACGCTATTTAATAAGACTCTGGATATGGAACCCAGTGAATTATTTAATTCCATTGTCACCAGCGATACAGTGCAGGATAAAAAACCATCCCCTGCTGCTTACCAATGCGTTCTTGCGGGACTTGGTTTAGAAGCTGAATCATGTGTTGCTATAGAAGATACCCAGAATGGAAACCTGGCGGCTTTGGCAGCTGGCTTAAAAACCATTATTACTACACATGCTTATACTATAGATAATGATTTTACTGGCGCATCAATTGTTGCCAATCACCTTGGTGAACCTGACCAGCCATACACAAAATCTCAAGGAATTGATTACGACAAATCATACGTTGATATTAAATTATTAAATAACATCATTTCTAATAGTGCTGATAATAAAGATGATCGGACAAATAACACCACATCTAATATTGTATCCATCAATAATTAATTAGCTTTAAAAATACATGACCCTGTCTGAATTTCGTTATATTGTTGCTGTTGCTAAAGAATTGCATTTTGGTCGTGCCGCAGAAAAATGTTTTGTCAGTCAACCGACTCTTAGCGTTGCCGTAAAAAAGATTGAATACGAATTAGGTGTCGCATTATTCGAACGGCATCAACATGAAGTGTCAGTTACGCCTATTGGTGAATCGATCATTAAACAAGCCGAATTAATTTTAAATGAAACGAATAATCTAAAGGAAATCGCCAAACAAAATAAAGATGAATTAAAGGGCGAACTTAAACTTGGCATCATTTACACCATTGGCCCTTATTTATTACCTAAACTCATTCCGGTAATTAATAAAAAAGCTTCTGAACTCGCTTTAATCATAGAAGAAGATTTCACCAAAAACCTGACAACAAAATTAAAATCAGGTGAAATTGATATCGCTATACTTTCAAATCCATTTGAAAAATCCGGTATCGCAACTGAAATATTATACAAAGAACCTTTTCAGGTCGCTTTACCGAACGGACACCCCCTAACTAAAAAGAAAAAATTAAAAGCCAGTGATTTAATGAACGACACCATGTTGTTATTAAAAGCAGGGAATTGTTTTCGCGAACAAATTGTAGAACTGTGCCCTGCCTGTATTAACCCTATAAGTGAAAACAAAAAAATACAGAAAACACTAGAAAGCAGCTCAATAGAAACTATTCGACAAATGGTCGCCGCCGGTGTCGGCATTACCATACTCCCCGGCCTGTCTATCGATGCCCAAACCGGATTAAAAGGCTTACTTGAATATAGGCCATTCAGTAATCCTGTTCCCTATCGAGAAGTCATTATTGCCTACCGCAAATCTTTCCCAAGAAAAAAAGCGATAGAACTAATGAAAGAATCGATTGCTAACTGTAAACTCGGCCTTTAATAATTATTTTTTCAATACGAGAAAAGCTGCCGTATTCCCTCGGATGATTCTAAATAAAAGTGAATCATTCTTTTTATTCACTGCCGCTAAAAATTCCTGCAAACTTTTAACAGGTGCTTTATTTACGGAAGTAATAATATCAGCGGATCTAAGCCCACTGCGCCAAGCTATGCTACCGCGTTGAACAGCCTTAACAGTAATACCTTCTACTTTACCAAAGTAAGGGTTAGCTTTATCTATGTCACCAACTGTAACGCCCTTCAATAATTCATTGATGGCTTTTGGGGATGAGCTTATTGCTTTAGGGCTTTCATCAACGGTAACCATAACTTCAGATTCTTTACCATCACGCAATACTTTAAATAAAATCTTTGCACCCACTGGTAAAATACCAATACGATTATGCAAGTCTGCGGCGTTTTTAATTGGTTTGGCATCCGTTGAAAGAACAATGTCACCGGTAACTAAACCAGCTTTATCTGCAGGCGAACCTTTCATCACTTGATTAACAATTGCACCGTGTTGACCTTCAAGACCAAACGCCTCGGCTAATGCTGGATTTAGATCCTGCATACTCACACCAAGAAACCCACGTTTAACTTCACCGGTATCAACAATTTGTTCCATGATCTGCAAGGCTAGATTAATAGGAATAGCTAAACCTATGCCAATATTGCCACCACCTTGTGGAGAAATAATAGCGGTATTAATCCCCGCTAATTCACCACGAAGATTCACTAATGCACCGCCTGAATTACCGGGATTAATTGAAGCATCTGTTTGAATAAAATCTTCATAACCTTCTATACCTAATCCGCTACGACCTAAAGCACTAACTATTCCGGATGTTACTGTTTGACCAAGCCCAAATGGATTTCCAATCGCAACAACAAAGTCACCGACTCTTAATGCATCTGAATCTGTTGTTTTCACTGCGGTTAAATTATCAGCAGGAATTTTTATTACAGCGACATCAGTTGCAGGGTCAGTGCCGACGACTTCGGCTTCAAGTTGACGACCGTCAAGCAAGGTCACTGTTATTTGATGGGCGTTAGCGATGACATGATTATTGGTTAATACCAGGCCACGTTTTGCATCAACGATTACCCCAGATCCAAGACTACTTGTTTTACGTTCTAAAGGTTGATTCGGTACATTAAAAAATTGTCGAAACCGCGGATCTGCAAACAAAGGGTTCTGTTGCATTTGCACGCTACCTTCTGTTGCTATATTGACGACACCCGGCGTTACATTTTCCAGCATTGGTGCCAGGCTGGGTAATTCTTTACCATCCATTTGTACAGGCAAGGCAGCGTTAACAACCGGCGCAATAAAAGAAAATGAAATCAAAAAGAAACGCGTGAATAATCGACTAAAGATATTTTTCATGTAATTGTTCCGTGGAAATATTATAAGATTTTATTATAGTTTTCTATTAGGAATAAATTATTTATAAAAAGTTCAAAAGACATTAATAAATTTAAAAACACACAGGTAGTGTCATCTACCTGTGTGTATATTGCTACAATAACTTATCAGATTTTAACTTCAATCTTTCTTGGTTTAAGTTTTTCATGCTTTGGCAAAGTAATTTCTAACACGCCATTTTTACCAGTTGCTTCAATACGTTCCGCGTCTGCTGTTTCAGGCAAACTGAAGCGTCGATAAAAAGCACCGCTTGCACGTTTAACTCGTTTATATCCTTGTTGCTCTTCTTCAGAAGCAGACTGACGTTCACCCTTAATTGTCAGCACTCCATCGTCCATCGTGATTTCAATATTTTTTGGTTCAACACCTGGTATGTCTGCAGTAATTAAAAAACGATTTGCTTCTTCTTTAATATCCACTGCTGGACGCCAATGGCTTGTTACGTTATTAGAATAATCTTTATCATTACTTGATAAAGAGTTATCTGCATAAGCAAGTTGATTTAATTGTTTATTAAATCTATCTAATAAACTCCACGGTTCATAATATGCTAAAGACATTTTTTACACCTCCATCAATAGTTTTATTTGCTTAGTAAAAAAGATGGGGGTAAGAAAATACTTTTCAAGGGTATTAATATTTATAGGCTGTCTTAGTCATCACCTTTGACGTTAAAGTCATCAAACGTTTAACGCCTTTAGGCAGGTTCTTCGCGCCTGCTGTCTCAGCAGTTACCGCATGCTGTAATTCATCTTTTCGCATTTGCTCTAAAATAGATCGACTTCGCTGATCCCGCTCAGGTATTTGTTTTAAGTGCGCATCAAGGTGTCTCACCACCTGATACTCCGTTTCCGCCAAAAATCCTAAATTCCATTTATCACCAAAACAACCGGCAACAACACCAATAGCAAATGAACCGCCATACCATACAGGTTCAAGATAGCTGGTATGATCATCCAGCTCTTTTATTCGTGATTCACACCAATCGAGATGATCTTGTTCCTCATCCGCAGACTGTTGCATTGTTTTTTTGAGTTCATCATCTCTAGCTGTAAGCGCCTGAGCCTTATATAAGGCCTGCGCAGCGATTTCTCCAGCATGATTGACACGCATCAAAGCAGACACATGTTTTTTCTCATTTTCATCCAAATTTGATTCAGAATGGACTTCGGCTGGATAAAGTCTTTTTTTACGCACAGCTCCTGATTTCGAGCGATTTGCCAAAACAGAATCAAGAGACATAATTCCACGGTCTAGTACGCTGTATTGCCTTGATTTCATTGAAATTTTAACTAACTCCCGTGTACTGCTCTTTATTAATGTGTATTATTAAAAATATTCTTTTTCAATAGACAGTAATTTTAAACAATTTCAGTAAGAATATCGCGTTTATAATGTTGACAGTAAAGGGGTACATCCGTACTATTCCCCCTCTTTTTTAGCCGGGCAACCGGGATTTTCAGGAATAAGTATGAAAACCTTTACAGCAACACCTTCCACAATTAAGCGTGATTGGTTCATTATAGACGCTACCGGCAAGACTTTAGGTCGTTTATCGACCGAGATTGCCCGACGCCTACGTGGCAAGCATAAAGCAGAATATACACCGCATATGGACACAGGTGACTATATCGTTGTTATTAATGCAAAAGATATCCACGTCACTGGTAACAAACGAAAAGACAAAATGTATTATCACCACACGGGTTTCCCGGGTGGCATCAAAGGCATTAGCTTCGAAAAATTGCTAGCTAAGAAGCCTGAACAAATTATCGAAAAAGCTGTAAAAGGGATGCTTCCAAAAGGCCCATTAGGCCGTGATATGTTCCGCAAGCTTAAAGTTTATGCTGATGCTCAACATAAACATGCAGCTCAACAACCTCAAGTACTGGAGATATAGGTAATGGCTAACGAAGTTTATTACAGCACCGGAAGACGTAAAAGTTCAGCAGCACGCGTCTTCATGCAAAAAGGCAAAGGCGAAATCACTATTAACCAACGTACACTCGATGAGTACTTTGGTCGTGAAACCGGTCGTATGATTGTTCGTCAACCTTTAGAAACCTTGGAAATGGTTGATCAATTTGATTTCAACATCACCGTTAAAGGTGGTGGTATTTCTGGTCAAGCTGGCGCGATACGCCTCGGCATTACCCGTGCATTGATGGAATATGACGAAACCCTACGTAAATCATTACGCGGCGCTGGTTTTGTTACTCGTGATGCTCGTGAAGTAGAACGTAAGAAAGTGGGTCTACACAAAGCGCGTAAGCGTCCACAATACTCAAAACGTTAATAGTAAATCTAAGCATCATAAAAAAGAGGGTTTCTACCCTCTTTTTTTTCGTCTGTATTTCCCTGCTAGAATAAGCACAGTATATGTAAGGGTTCATTTTTTGATATTGGGGATTCGTCTAATGGTAGGACTACGGATTCTGATTCCGTCAGTAGAGGTTCGAGTCCTCTATCCCCAGCCAATAGAATCAACTACTTAGATAAATTTCCTTTTTATTTCCCTCTGAACATCTACTTATCTGGTAGTTATTCTGGCAGTTAGGTTCAATGTACTAGGCTGTAATTTTAGTAGTTAGATCGAAGGCATTATTCACCGCAATCAGCCAATATATGCCATATAAAACAAACTTATGGCGTTGGCTAAATTGCTATTTTTCTAATCCCTTTTAAATAATGGGCTGGGCGATAACTTCGCTTAGAACAGCGGTGACGCAATCAGTAGCTTTGGTTATTTGGCTATTTGGCTATCACTAGCGATAATTCTTTGTACTTCTGTTTCATTTGCAAGTTTTCAAATGGCACGATTGAAGGGACTTGCAGGTTCATTACTGCGCTAAAGATATCTTTACTGTTTGATAGCATTGCATAAAGATCTGCGCTCACCATAACAGTATCATAGGTATTCTTTGCTAATCTTAAATCCTTCTTTGCAACAGACTGAGCATCTTTTACTCGGACATTATAATTACCTTCGAGAAGGACATGACCTGCTATTACTTTATATAACCAATAACTTAGCCTATTCAGAAAACAATTTTTTCAGGGGTTAAATAGCGTTAAATGTAGTCCTTTGCCCTCACCCACACGCTCAGAAAATATCACAGATAAATAATAAAAATAGTCTACACTTTTTTGAAGGGGTTAATTATTAAGGGGAGATATCATGTTAATAAGAATCATATCCATTTCTGTACTACTACTTTTTACTGTATCTATAAGTGCCGAAGAATATTTAGGTAATTATAGCGCAAATCCATACAGTTCAAATTCCACTTCGAACCCATATGGAGCTGGCAGCTCATACGGTAGCAATAGTATTAACAATTCGTATGGTTCATACGGAAGTCCGTACAGTAATAAATCAGCAACAAACCCCTATGCTACCAATGCTCCTAAACTATACGATAGCCAAGGTAATTACAGGGGAAGACTTAGTGCTAATCCTTACGACCCTGACTCGACTTCAAATCCGTACGGCAGATATGGAAGTAAATATTCAGCTGATAGTGTTAATAATCCCTATGGCGCAGGAAGCAGATACAATACCAATAGTCCAAACAACCCGTATGGACAAGGTTTAAGAATTTACGGTCAATAATAAGATACAAAAGAAAGAAAGGCTACTCTGACTCCATCAGTAGAGGTTCGAATCCTCTATCCCCAGCCAGTCTTTTAACCTGAAATCCTGAAATTCTGGTTCGGTGACTGTTAATCACTAGGTCGGCAGTTCGAGCCTGTCCCGGGGAGCCATATCAAATGAAAAGCCTGCATGAGAATGTGGGCTTTTTTTTTGGATGAGAGCCAACAAACCAAAAATATGAAAGGCTTTGATTTCAGCCTCTCCATATCTATTCCTAGTATTGGCACCTGGATATTAATAGAACATAAATAAGATAAATCTTCTTATTAATATTAAATCTTAGATTCACATAATAAGTGCAATTTTTTTAAAGTGAGACGGCCAGTTGTTATAGTTGGCAGTTTACTCGCTAAAGGAAATCGCCAATGCATTATAAACAACTGACCGAAGTGGAACGATACCAGATTTACATTATGAAGAAAGCAGGACATAAGCAAGAATCAATAGCGACGTCCTTAGGCAGGAATGCCTCTACAATTAGTCGAGAACTACGCCGTAATACAGGAAGACGAGGTTATCGACCGGGTCAAGCACAACGATTAACCGCTAATCGACGTCAAGGTGCATATAAGAAGTGCAAAGTAACGGCAACCGTTCGTTTCTGGATTGAGAAATTGTTAAGACAGGAGTTGAGTCCACAGCAAATCGTTGATTATCTAATACGTCATAAGCGATTGTCGCTGCACCATGAGACGGTGTATCGCCTAGTTTATGCAAACAAAGCACGTGGTGGGTCGTTATACCGACATCTTCGTATCGTTTCTAAGCTCTATCGTAAACGTTATGGGCATTATGATCGACGAGGTAAAATCCCAAATAGAATCAGTATTGAACAGCGCCCTAAAGTGGTTGACCGACGTCAACGTATCGGTGATTGGGAAGGTGACACGGTGATAGGAAAAAACAGAAAAAGTGCTTTATTAACATTGGTGGAACGTAAAACGCTTTATACTGTGATGGTTCGTTTAACCGGCAAACGTGCCGACTTATTGGCCGAGGCGATGGTGAAAGTGATGACACCGATGAAGCAGCGATTCCACACACTGACATTAGATAATGGCTTGGAGTTTGCGCACCATGAGCAGATAGCAAAACAACTCAAGGTAAATATTTACTTTGCCCATCCCTATTCGTCATGGGAACGTGGCATCAATGAAAATACAAATGGATTAATTCGCCAGTATTTTCCTAAGGGAACAGATTTTAATCAAGTGACTGATGACGACATAACGCATGTAATGGAACGATTGAATAATCGACCAAGGGAAACACGCGGATGTCGTTCGCCGAATGAATTATTTTTGGGGCAGCGTGTTGACTTACTCGCTGCATAATTTACATTGCACTTAATAGGCGAATCCAAGACAATTAATTAGATTGCGTTATGCGTATTAAAAATATACGAGTGTTTATTATTTTGCATGATCTTTGTATGTGTTTGATTGCATGGCAACTGTCATGGTGGATTCGTTTTAATTTGGAATCATCATTTTTTAATTGGCAAATTAGTTTCTATGTATTACCAATAGTTATATTAGTTCAAGGTTTAGCATTTTGGAAATTTAGATTGTATAAAGGACTTTGGAGATTTGCCAGCTTGCCCGATCTATGGAATATTTTCCGTGCATCTATCATTGGTGCTCTAAGTATAACGTTGGTTTTATTTATCTCAATTAGATTAGAGGAAATTCCGAGAACGATATTAGTTTTGTATCCTATCCTCTTAATATTTTTATTAGGTGGTCCGAGGTTAGCGTATCGATTTTGGAAAGATCATTCATTTAAACTTGCTTCTACAGCTATAGGCCAGAAAATACTTATTGTTGGTGCGGGTTCAGCTGGAGCAATGCTTGTTCGTGAAATGTTGCGAGAAAGGAGTTATAAGATTATTGGCTTTATTGATGATAATCCGAATATTATAAATTCCGAACTTCATGGTGTTCCTATTGTTGGTAATGTTGATGATATTGCAACAATCAATCAACGCTATGAGATTGATTGTATAGTAATTGCTGTTCCAACAGCGACAGATGAACAAATGCAAAAAATTGTTGATAATTGTGAATCTATTGGTGTCCTAATACGAACACTACCTAAATTACATGAGATGGTTTCATCAAATGCTGCGCTTGATGAATTAAGAGATGTGTCTATCGAAGATCTGCTTGGTAGGGAAAAAATTGAATTTAATTGGGATGTTATCCAACAGGGAATAACTAATAAAATGATATTAGTTAGCGGCGGTGGCGGTTCAATTGGTTCTGAGTTGTGCCATCAAATTGCTAGATTAAATCCAGCAGGCATCATTATTTATGAGCATAGTGAGTTTAATCTTTACAATATACAGATGGAAATAAACAAAGCATATCCTAGTGTGCCTTTATATGCAGTGTTGGGAAATATCTGCGATAAAACTCATGTTGAACAAACGATGATTAAATACAAGCCAAATATTATTTTTCATGCGGCTGCTTATAAACATGTTCCTTTACTTCAAAATCAATTAAGAATAGCGGCTCAAAATAATATTTTTGGAACGAAAAATTTTGCAAAATTGGCAATTAAATATCAATGCGAAAAATTTATTTTTATATCGACGGATAAAGCGGTTAATCCCGCTAATGTTCTTGGCGCTAGTAAGCGCGTTGCTGAGATGTATTGTTATTTGATGAATCAATGCTCAATGACTAAATTTATCACAGTGCGTTTTGGTAATGTCTTGGGATCGGCAGGTAGTGTAGTGCCACTTTTTAGGAAGCAAATAAAATCTGGTGGCCCACTTACAGTGACAGACCCAGAGATAACTCGTTTTTTTATGACAATAAGAGAAGCGACTCAATTAATACTTCAGGCTAGTGTAATGGGCAATGGTGGAGAAATCTTCGTGTTGGATATGGGGAAGCCCGTTAAAATAAAATATTTGGCTGAACAGATGATCAAGCTCTCAGGAAGAAAGCTTGATAAAGATATTAAAATTAAATACACGGGTTTAAGACCAGGTGAAAAACTTTATGAAGAGCTATTTTATGAAAATGAAAGCAGAAAAGAAACTGAACATGCGAAAGTTCTTTTAGCTAATCATCCGGAAATAGATCAGCAGAAACTTGAAAAGCAAATATTAGAATTAGAAGGTGCTGTTTCTAATTTTAATGATGAAGAAATAAGTCGGTTGTTTGTAGCGTTAGTTCCTGAAGGAAATTTT
>DUBV01000111.1:0-422 GCA_012960105.1 Thiotrichaceae bacterium
CCAATACGGTGCTATATCGGAAAATCGAATGTTAATCAGTCCAGCATCTTCCATCATCTTTTTAATTTGTACTTGAGTAAAACGATTTTCTAGTCGCGTACCAAAACGATCAAGCGCATCGGTTCTCATTGTATAAAAGCTTTTAGCGCGATACTCTGTTAAGGGCACGTTATTTACATCCACCCCCATTTTTTCAATCAACAAAGTCAATCTCGCTAATGGGTAATAAACAATAGCAGCTATAATATTACTCAACGGATATTTAATAACAAAAGGCATTTTAGAAATGACTCTTCTAAAAATATCTGAGCACTTCCAAATAAACGCAAACCACTTAGGACGATTATCAAAAGCATAGTAAAGATAGATAAGAAAAGGCGCGCCTGATTTTAATTTAGACACACAATCTTTTATTGCTGCAG
>DUBV01000111.1:567-852 GCA_012960105.1 Thiotrichaceae bacterium
CCTTTTAGCGACATTGAGTGCTTTCTCACTGGCATCAATACAAATGAGCGACTTTACTTTATCCGATACAAACCTTGCCCAGCGACCTGATCCACAACCAAAGTCAGCACCAACACCATTAGTGATGCTTTCATCCCATGATAACAATTTAAAATAATCTAAAAATTGTTTTTCTAATTCAGCATAGTCAACTGAAGATTGATCATAAGCATCCCACTCATCGCCAAAATCATCAATGACATCCGAGTCATAGTTTTCTTTCGTCATAATTAATGATTACGCTAT
>DUBV01000111.1:900-7932 GCA_012960105.1 Thiotrichaceae bacterium
CAAAGTAAGACCAATATCGTCAAGGCCTTTTATCAAACGTTCTTTCAAACCAGAATCAATATCAAACTCAAACTTTTCATTTTTTTCTGTTTCAACAAACTGTTCTTCAAGATTTACTGTCACCTTAAAACCGTTGTTTGCTTGAACAGAATTAAATAAAGAATCAATTTCTTCTGACTTTAATCTAATCGGCAAAAAACCATTCTTAAATGAATTGCCATAAAAAATATCGCCGTAGCTTGGAGCTAAAACAACTTTCAAACCAAAGTCCGTCATCGCCCAAACCGCATGTTCTCTTGACGAACCACAACCATAATTTTCTCTGGCTAACAATATTTCAGCTTTATCATAAGGCGATTGATTCAAAACAAAATCAGAATTTATTTTTCTAGATTTATTCTCGTCTGCAGCGTCATATGCATCCAGATATCGCCAAGCATCAAACAAATTAGGTCCAAAGCCGCTACGTTTAATTGACTTCAAAAATTGTTTTGGAATGATTGCATCCGTATCAACATTAGAACGGTCTAATGGTGCAATAATCCCAGTAAATGTATTAAATTTTTCCATTAGCTATTCCTTAAATTTTTCTTACGTCAACAAAATGACCGGCAATACCTGCTGCTGCTGCCATGCCAGGACTAACGAGATGAGTACGACCGCCCTGTCCCTGTCGACCTTCAAAATTTCTATTAGAAGTCGATGCACATCGTTCACCCGGTTCAAGTTGATCAGGATTCATACCTAAGCACATAGAACAACCCGGTTCACGCCATTCAAAACCAGACTCAAGAAAAATTTTATCCAGACCTTCATCTTCTGCTTGTTGTTTAACTAAACCCGAACCAGGAACAACCATCGCCAAGGTAACATTGCTTGCTACTTTTTTACCTTTGACTATTTCCGCGGCTTCACGTAAATCTTCAATACGCGAATTTGTGCATGAACCAATAAACACTTTATCAATTTTAATATCTGTCATCGCAGTATGTGGCGTTAAATCCATATACTTCAATGCATTCTCAATACCTTCACGTTGCACAGTACTGTCAGCCTCGGCCGGATCTGGAACAGAACCATTAATAGACACCACCATTTCTGGAGAAGTACCCCAAGTCACTTGCGGTTCTATTTTTGCTGCATCAATTTCAATCACTTTATCAAAATGCGCATCATCATCACTTTTAAGTTCACGCCATAATTCAATCGCGCTTTCCCATTCTTCACCTTTTGGTGAAAATGGACGACCTTCTACATAATCTATCGTCTTTTGATCAACAGCAATCAAACCAACACGAGCACCTGCTTCAATACCCATATTACAAACCGTCATCCGCGCTTCCATTGATAATGCACTAATAGCATCACCAGCAAATTCAATCGTATAACCAGTACCACCTGCTGTGCCAATTTCACCAATGATGGCCAACACAATATCTTTTCCAGTAATACCTTTACCAACTTGCCCATTCACTTTAATCAACATGTTCTTAGCTTTTTTCAACACTAAACATTGGGTCGCAAGTACATGTTCAACTTCGGATGTACCGATACCAAACGCCATGGCCCCTAATGCACCATTTGTTGACGTATGCGAGTCACCACAAACAATTGTTGTTCCCGGTAAAGATGCACCTTGTTCTGGTCCGATAACATGAACAATACCTTGTCTAGGATCGAACATATCGAACTTAGTAATTCCGGTTTCCTTACAGTTGGCATCCAATGTTTCAAGTTGAAGTTTAGAAACAGGATCTTCAATAACACTGCGATTAACAGTCGGTACATTATGATCAGGCACAGCTAAATTGGTATTCAAACGCCAAGGTTGTCGATCGGCTAATTTAAGCCCTTCAAATGCCTGAGGCGATGTCACTTCATGAAGCAGGTGGCGGTCTATATAAATTAATGCCGTACCATCACCATAATCATGAACCACATGATCATCCCAAAGTTTGTCGTAAAGTGTTTTAGGTTTCAAATTTACCTCTGGATAATCCCGATTGTCTAATGATTGATAATAACGTGCCAATACGAAGCTCTTTATGATTTGGCACTGGCACAGTGATTGTTTCTTCGGGAGAGTTATGTCTTTGCATTACAATATGACTGCCACGTCTGCGCACTTCAACAAAATTATGTTGCTTAAGAATCTGACATACAGCTTTACCAGATAAAACCTTCAGTTTACCCAATGGCTACCTCAAGCTGTGTCACATAAATTTCTGAATGTAAACGCGTTGCAAGCTCCTGACTAGACGCAGTCTCGAAAAATAATTCCAGGGCTTCACGTAAATTCTCCTTCGATGTCTCGATGGTTTCTCCCTGGCTGGCAATATCCAATTCCGGACACAATGCGACATAGCCATCGCCTTCGCGCTCAATAATTGCAGTAAGTCTTTGTTTCATATATCACCTGTAGCCTATTGTTTGGACATGATCAGTATAACTTTTTCCAATTTATTTCACATCGGAATGTGATCTGTCGGGTTAATTGCTACCACAGTCCGTCCTGTAGTTTCACCGGCTAGCATTTTATTAAACACATCGGGCAAATCTTGCAAGCTAACCGTATTAGTCACAATCTTGTCCATATGTTTTGGTGCCAAGTCACTCGCTAATCGTTGCCATAGAGGCTGACGATAAGCTGTGGGACACCCTGAAGAAGTGATACCAAGTATACTGACGCCGCGTAATATAAAGGGCATTACTGTTGTATTCAACTGACTTCCTCCAGCTAAGCCAACAGAAGCAACATTACCCCAAGGTTTAGTCGTTCTCGTCAGCCAGGCAAGAAATTCACCACCGACATTATCAATAGCACCGCCCCATTGCCCTTTTTCCATAGGAGGACCATCTAGTTTAATATCCTGACGAGCCATTACATGACTTGCACCCAATTCGAATAGTAATTTATGGCTGTCCTGTTTGCCGGTCACTGCAACGACTTCGTAGCCTAATGAAGACATGATATCGACAGCAAAGTTACCTACACCGCCTGTCGCTCCAGTAACGACAAATTGCCCCATTTGAGGACTTTGGCCATTTTGTTCGAGTCGTTGTACACATAAAGCAACGGTAAAGCCAGCCGTGCCTAGTGCCATAGCCTCGAATAAGCTCATTGATTCAGGCAATGGAACAACCCATTCAGCCGGTACTCTTGCATATTCGGCATAACCACCATCATGACTGACTCCAAACTCATATCCGGTGACAAGCACGCTATCACCTTCTTTAAAGCGTTTGTCCTTTGATTCGACCACAGTTCCGGCAACATCGACACCAGCAATACGTGGAAAATCACGAATAATCTTGCCAACACCCGTTGCCGCAAGTGCATCTTTATAATTCACAGAGGAATATGCCGTTTTTATTAAAACGTCACCTTGGCTTAGATCATCAAATGTCAGGCTTTCTAATCGGCCGATGACCTTATTATCTTGCTGATACACTCTAAATGCCTGAAATTCAGTCATTTACACCCCCATAAATATTTACAATTTTCGTTTTGCATGAAACAATTCAGCGCTTTTACAGACTAAGCTAATAGCCGTCTAAAAAAAAGCGTTACAAACGATGCCCTTGCTACAAAATCTAGCGGCGCATTTTACGAGACTTAAACAGCAATACCAACTAATGAGTTTTTAATAATGAAAAAAATCAGCCCTTTACTAATTTTACTATTCTCACTAATCGCTACTCCTGCCCAAGCAGACTTTAATGCAGGCGTCATTGCCTTCGCATCTGGCGATTACGACAAAGCATTTACGACTATGCAGTCACTCGCTGAAACATCCGATCATGGTTTAGCTCAGTACTACCTCGGTATGATGTACAAGAAAGGCCAAGGTGTAGAACAAGACTATAAAAATGCCGGAAAATGGCTGCGTAAAGCTTCAGAAAAAAATATCCCTTCCGCACAATACTGGCTTGGTGACTTATACTACAAAGGAAAAGGTCTACCGAAAGATTATGAATATGCCTATGTCTGGTACAGCGTTGGCGCATCACACAAACATTTGCTTTCAGAAAACGCCGTTAACAAAGCAAAAAAGAAGCTTTCAGAAGAAGAATTAGGTGAAGCGGACAAACTGATAACAAAATATATAAAGAAATACGGACCTAAGAAAGATGTAGACCCGAATGAACCAATTCAGATTGATAACGAATAAATATCAATCTAGTACTCTTCCGTAGAAACGTTAAGCGTAGTACTCAACATAATGGCCGGGGCTGGTACGATTTTCAGCCCCACTCATTTTGTTAACTATCTCTCCTAATAAATTCGCCCGATAATATTTCTGATCCGACAATAACAAATCTGTACGGCTTTTTGCTAAAATCTTTCTGGAATCAAATTCATTATTCATTTGTGTTTTGAATTGTTTCTTTTTCTCAGATTCAATAACAGACTTTAAGTCCTCAACAGAATTAACTCTTTTTCTGGGCGCAGCAGAACCATGCCTTGCAGTATTGATATCCAGTCGAACTGAGTTTATTCCATTCACTGTAAAACTATCCTTAACCTAAGCTTAAGTAAGTCGTTTCGTTAAGCCATTGATATTTAAAAGCGACCCTAAGTGCGCAAAAATTAATTCCATATGATCTGATTTTATCAATTCCGTTAATTGTGCAGGTTTTAGTGCTTTTAGTTTTTCTCGATTAACCCCCAAGAATCCACCGAGAGAAATTTTGTCACCATCTGCAAGCTCAACATTTGCTTGCATCGGTTCAAGTATGTTTAGTTTAGACAAGTTTTCACAAAAAAGCGTAGTTAAATGTACATGTGTTTGATAATCTTGAAGAAAATCAACAGCTTGCTTCAATACATCGAGCTGTTCTCCCTTCTTATCAAACAAGGGTTTACCTTCTTTTGCTGTATTAAAGCCAGGATATCCTTCATCAATACAAACAGTAAAAGTAGCTTCCTTTTCATCCGGCATAGCAAGAATAAAAGGATAACGTCGAACATAAGCAGGAATATATTCCGCTAACCACTTGCCAGTATCATCAACAAATAAATTTTTATTTGCTTGCAACCCTAATAATGCAGCTGGAAATACTTTTCCATCAGGCCCTTTAGCAAAGACTATTGGATACTCTTTAGAAATTTGCAGAAATTCTATAGCAGCAATATAAATACTGTTGGTCTCTTTAGTATGTTGATAACCTTCTATAGGCTCAATATAAAGTTTTCCATGAACTTCTTTATTTAACGGAACAACTTTTTTATAAAACATCGGCAAGACAGGCGCAGTATTATCACTGCTAGTTTTTTTTGTTGTCATAATTATTATTAGGAGTTGAGTTGAGTTGAGTTGAGTTATTCTAATTCGGGTAAGTCAGGAAGATCTTCTAAGTCTTCATCATCTTCCAGATCCTCATCTTCAAATGCTTCTAGATCATTCAAGTAATCTAACAATTCTTCATTTCTAGCTGATTCGACTGGAAAATCAGCTTCTTCTCCAAAAGATTCTTCTAATAAACCATCATCATCTAATGTACTACTGATACTTTTTAATTTATCCAAATGTGCAGTATAACTTTCACGTTCATTAACATACGCTGTTAATACTTTATCAAAACCAACAGGATCTTCTGCTTCTTCCTGCTTTAATACCAGACTCTCGATGCGTTCATCAAGCGTATTTAACATCTCCTGTAATTCAGCTTCTACTACATTTACTGAACATAAATCAACACCATCACACTGAGCAATAGATAATGCGATACCCATACCAATAGAATGAAACAAAATTGTTTCATTATTTAATATCGTAAGGTCTGCTTTATCAGCTTCTTCATTGTTAAGAATCGCTGCCGATAAATTTGTATTAACAAATATAAGAAAAAGACCAATTACTTTAAAAATGTTGTTATACATAATTAGTAAACACTATTTAATGGCTTAATAAAAGATCCATCTAAATTTAATAAGTCTGTTCCGTAATGAAGAGTAAGCATTGAATTATAATCATGCGATTCAGCAGCAAAAATTGGATTTTCTTTATTTAGCATGGCTTCAGTTGCTTCATTAAGAAGTTTAATCTGATTCTCAATAAACGCAGCTTCTGATTTTGTAGCCTCAATCATTTTATCAACAACTTCTGGAGTAATTGTTTCCCCTATAGCTTCGCTTAACTTAGCACGCGTAGACTCATCCATATTAGAAAGATCTGATTTTAATAAGGTCAAAGAGTCAATACGATCCTTAACTGTTTCAAGTACTTTGCCTAATCGAGCAATTCCTTCATCACTTTCGCCTAACAAGCTTTCTTCATCAGCTAACTCTTCATCAAAGCTATCTTCTTCAAAATCACCCTCGTCATCACTATCATCTTCAGCAAAAAACTCTTGAATTTGTGTTTTATATTCTCGAAATTCACCTAGTTCTTCATTATAGTCAGCTATTAAAGCTTCTAATTCGGTACGTACACTAGCATCTTTTTCATTTGCCCATCTTATTTCTAGTTCATGTAATCGATCTTTCAAAGATTTAATAATGTTAGTCAACTCATCTTCTGTAACACTAGGCGCACATCCCTCCTGAGCTTCGCATTGTGCTAGTGATAATGCTATGCCTGATCCAATTTGACCAAAAAGAGTTAACTCTTCTTCAAACAAGCCAACATCTATAAATGCTAATGTTTCAAGACCGATTAATGAAGACGCAGGGTTAATTGAGAATGTTGTAGTAAGACTAGTAGCAAGAGCAACTCCGTTAATCTGCACTACACCTACAAAAGTTTCGAAATCAGCATTAGTTGTATTATCCGAGTTAACACTACCTCCACTAAATTCAAGATCTTCACCAGCACCAGTTGCTACGTCAACCTCGCCACCAGCAAAGTCTAATGTGATATTTTCCGAACTAACAATAGTGTTATTTACCAAGAAAGCACCTGATGGATCCGCTGTATTTGGAGCAGTAAGGGTTACCGGTCCTGCCGAAGCATCAATATTACCTAATACCCCAGCTAAAGCAGGAGTACCCGCAGCTATTAATCCAATTGTATTACCTGCTGTAATATC
>DUBV01000111.1:8050-9559 GCA_012960105.1 Thiotrichaceae bacterium
TGAGCCAACAGTTAATGTAGTTGCTGTAGAGAGTATCGTTGCTCCTGCAGCAAACATAGTTGCCGGTGTTGTAGTACCATTTAATATGGTTCCTCCAATAACTAAATGACCAGCAAAACCAGTAAAAGGCGCAAGATTAAGATCAGCACCAATAGTAACCGGCCCAGCAGCCGCCAACAGAGCCTGAAAGGCACCAGTACCAGTGACAGCGCCCGTCGTTAATACCTCTCCTGCTGTGAAGTTCCAACGGTTATCTACAGAATCATTGACAACAATATTGCCTGTATAATCACCACCAACGCCTGTATTCGTAAAAGTATCAGTACCAGCACCTGTTTGGATAGTAGGTGTATTTGTAAACGTAACTGTTGTAGTGTCATCATTAACAGTACCGCCTGTGCCAGCAGTTTCTAGAACCCAAGCATTTGCGCCGGCACTGCCAACAAGTGTTCCGGTACCCATAGTTAATGTTTCAACATTAGACAAACCTGTATTAGTACCATTTAGGGTAACATTTTGAGTTCCTGTGAAAGTCGCGTTATCTGTTCCCCCTAATCCATTTATAAGACCACTCAATGTATTAGCACCAAAATTAAAAGTATCTGTAGTTGTTCCACCTGTTAAATTTGCTACATTAGTAAAATTAAAAGTATTTGTACTATCAAAAAAGGTACCATCATTTGCGCCTGTTACAGTCCATGTATTAACTGTATTTGTTCCTTGAAATGTTGTACTTGTATTATTACCAGTAAAATTTTCTACATTAACAACACCACCAGCACCACCACGTAAATCGACTGTAAACGCACCAAGTGCAGAATAATCTGCTGCATCAGCAGCGGCATGTGCACCACCATCTAATAGACCGGTTAATACACCTGTTCCACTAAATGTAAACGTATCGTTATTTGTCCCACCAGTAACATTTGCCATATTGGTAAACGTATCACCTGCAAGCGTTCCTGTATTACTAGCGGTAATCGTCCAGGCGTTCACTAGGTTTGGACCAGTAATAGAATCGCTACTCGCAGCACTACCGTTATATGTTCTAGAAGCTGCCGTAGCAATAAGTCCTACAATTAATGTTTCAGTACCGTCATTATCAGCATCTACATTAATAACAAGATTCCCTGTGCCGATATTTGTTGCATTATTTAAATTAAACCCACCATCAGTGTTAATCGTTAAATTACCACCAGCGGTTCCGTCATTAAATGACGTATAAGTTAATGCGTTACCATTACCGTTTACATCCAGGATTGATGTTGAATCAACATTTGTAACACCTAATGACATATTGCCATTGGTCACATTTACTGTACCGCCTAAACTGGTGGTACTTGCAGTTGAAGTCAGACCAGTAGCAAATGTGATACTGTCACTTCCATTTCCTAATGTAACTCCACCTGTGTTACTAAACGTCGTCGCACCCGCTATCGAATTTGTGCCACCTGTGATTGAAACGTTATAGCCCTGTGCCGCGGTACCCAACCCTGTCGTTAAGGTTAA
>DUBV01000112.1 GCA_012960105.1 Thiotrichaceae bacterium
GCTTCTGAAACCCCAAGTGGGTCGGCTTCTGAAACCCCAAGTGGGTCGGCTAAAGTACCGTAAAATATTAAATCAAACCCGGGATCAAAATCAAATGCTCCTGCTTTAATTTTTGTTACTGCCTCTTTCATGTGAGCACGAAGATTTAATGCCTGATACCAGTCATCCGGGGTGAACTGAGCGGTATTTTTATAATCTGTAATGTCAAACCAATCAAACCCTGTCGCATCACTAATCTCTGAAAGCTTTTCTATCCTTTCATTTATTTCTGGTGAAAGCTCTTCAACTAGACCAGTGCCATCATAAATATTTGTCATAACCTAATCACCTTATTCATCGTATCATTTAATAATTGGCTCTTATGCTCGGTACATAAATGCGTGTAACGGTCAGTACTGGCTAAAGATTTATGACCCAGTATCTCAGCTATTTCTTTCATCGTTTTGCCGTCACGTGCCAATGTACTGGCTGTATCATGACGCATATCATGCCAACGGAAATTCTCAATCTCAGCTGACTTCAAACAAGCTAACCATTGTTTACGAAAATCAAATGCTTTATCAGGGTCAGCGGTTGATTGAAATATCAGAGTATTACCCACCTCACGATACTTTTTAACCTCATCCATCGTCACTTCCGGAACAGGTGTATGCCGAACTGAACCATTCTTTGTTTCATGAAGTATCGCTAACCCCCGGTCAAAATCAATATCATTCCAGCGTAGTTTATCTAACTCGCCTTTGCGCATTCCTGTCGTTAATGCCATCAAGACTTTCAGAAAAAACTTACCGCCAATATTACGAGCCGCTTGAATTAACCGTGGTTTTTCTTCATCTGACAAATACCGAACCCGTTTGTTATCTTCCTTTAATACTGCAATTTCATTGCATGGATTCTCTCGCACATAAACTTGCTGATTACTTTTGCTCTTATTTTTAGCGACTGCAAACTTGAAAATAGATGACAAAATCGCTCTATGTCGATTATAAGTGGCCGGCGCATTAAAGTGATCAGGATTTAATTTTTCTGCAATTAAATCAGAAGTAATATCCGTGAGTACGACCTGATGAAATAAACCTTCTAACACAGATACTACACGCGGACGGTCATGATCCCTACCTTCCCATTCGTGCATATACTCATCAGCTAAGGTACTAAACGTCACCGTACAATCTTTTACGCCAGTTGATACCTGCCGTTCAAGATCTAATACGTAATGGGTTCCCCATTGTTTAGCATCAGTTTTACGCCGAAAAGTTTTGGATTTAATATTTCGCCCAGATTGAGTAACCACAGCCCGGTAACGGGCTTCTTTGGACTTAAGAATTGCTTTAGATATGAAATAACTAGCCATCTTTTTTTGCTCCCACAAAAAAAACAAACACAAAAACTACAGTGATAACTCGAAAATCACTATAGTCGTTCTTGTTGTTTCACAGATGACATAACCTAAAATCCGTTTAAGCTATTGTATTACAAAGGAAAATATGGTGGGTCGTGACGGATTCGAACCGTCGACCATCGCATTAAAAGTGCGGTGCTCTACCAACTGAGCTAACGACCCAAGAAGAATGAATTAGGCATTATATAGAAATCTAAAAATCTTAGCAAGAAAGATACTTAAAT
>DUBV01000113.1 GCA_012960105.1 Thiotrichaceae bacterium
CAACATCATGCCCATCAGAAATGGCATCGACATCGATTTCTATAGCATCTTCAAGAAAATCATCAATTAAAATAGGGTGTTCTGGAGAAGCTTGAACCGCGTGTTTCATATAATGCTCTAAACGATCCTGACTATAAACTATTTCCATTGCACGACCGCCTAAAACGTATGAAGGACGCACTACAACCGGGTAGCCAATTCTATCAGCAATTTTCTGAGCTTCCTGATAAGACACCGCGGTTCCATTTTCAGGTTGATTCAGCCCCAACTTGTTTATTACTTCAGTAAATAGTTGCCTGTTCTCAGCTCGATCGATATCAATAGGACTGGTTCCTATGATCGGAACCCCTTCATTCATTAATGATAGTGCTAGCTTTAAAGGTGTCTGGCCTCCTAGCTGAACAATTACACCATCCGGCTTTTCCACTCTTATGATATTCATAATATCCTCGAATGTTAATGGCTCAAAATAGAGTCTGTCCGAGGTATCATAATCTGTACTTACAGTTTCGGGGTTGCAGTTGACCATGATCGTTTCATAGCCATCTTCCCTAAGTGCAAAAGAAGCGTGAACACAGCAATAGTCAAACTCAATTCCCTGACCTATTCTGTTAGGCCCTCCGCCCAAAATCATGATTTTCTTATTGTTAGTAACATCAGCTTCGCACTCTTCTTCATAAGTAGAATATAAATATGGAGTGAAGGCCTCAAATTCAGCACCACAAGTATCGACTCTTTTAAAGACGGGAAAAATCTCTGCCTGTTTTCGGCGTTGATAAATATCATTTTCACTACAATTCAACATCTTTGCCAGATGGATATCAGAAAACCCTAATTTTTTTGATTCCAATAAAATATCATTATCTAAATTAGAAATTTTATTCAATCCTAATAATTTTTTCTCAAATTTTATCAGGGTACTTATATTGTCAAGAAACCAGGGGTCGATCCCTGTAAGTTTATAAACTTGGTTAATAGAAATACCTCTTCGCAAGGCAGCAGCAACATGCCAAAGTCTATCCGAAAAAGGTTTGCTCAACTTGGCTAATAATTTATCTTTTTGTTGATCTGGAGATAATCCAACTTGATTCAAACTGAATTGGAAGTCCTCTTCAAAACCATAAATACCTGTTTCCAGGGAACGGATAGCCTTTTGCAAAGCCTCTTTAAAGGTGCGGCCTATGGACATTACTTCACCGACAGATTTCATTTGGGTAGATAAGATTGGCTCGGTTTTCAAGAATTTTTCAAAAGTGAAACGGGGAATTTTTACCACGCAGTAATCCAGAGTCGGCTCAAATGAGGCCGGCGTGACTCGCGTAATATCATTTTTGATTTCATCGAGGGTATACCCAATTGCTAACTTTGCAGCGAACTTTGCAATAGGAAAACCAGTTGCTTTAGACGCTAGAGCAGAACTTCTGGAAACACGAGGGTTCATCTCTATAACGATCATTTCACCGGTTTTGGGGTCTATGGCGAACTGGATATTCGAGCCTCCCGTCGCAACTCCAATTTCACGGATGATGTCGATCGCCGCGTTTCTCATTATTTGATATTCTTTGTCGGTAAGAGTTTGAGCGGGAGCAACTGTAATACTATCGCCGGTATGAACACCCATAGG
>DUBV01000114.1:0-49352 GCA_012960105.1 Thiotrichaceae bacterium
GCAAGTAAAAACTGGTGATATAATCGGCAACGTTGGATTAACCGGTCGTGTTACTGGTGCACACCTGCATTGGAGTGTAATGTTAAATAATACGACAATTGATCCTTTACTCTTTTTAAGCTCAAACTGATAAAGATTAATATCTAATTTTATACCAAAATATCCCAATGTACTCATGCAAGGCTTTACTCGAATTAGATAATGCTGATGCTGAGGGAACGTAATGTGACCAACCCGGTTTTTCAACATCGTCCATAAACATAGTTGGCGCTGGAGTTACATTAATTCCTTCTTGTTCAAACATCATTACCGCACGTGACATGTGCCAAGCATGAGTTACAAGATAAATTGAATCTATCCCACTCTGCTTCAACATCTCAACTGAATAAAATGCGTTTTCTGCTGTGTTTTTCGCCTGTTCTTCTAACCAATTAACTTCAACATTAAAATTGTTTTTTAATGTGTCCGCCATTACAGCTGCTTCAGAATTTAATCTCGGTTCAAATAAACCACCGGTAACTAATACAGGAAGCTTAAGTTGTTTGTATAAAAATGCACCGTAATGAATTCGTTGCAAGGTATTAGCTCCATTTATTTCCTCATTATATTCTTCTCTAAGGGGATAACTGCCAGCAGACAAAATAACAATCGCCTGCTCATTATTTATTTCTATAGGCAATTCAAGTGCGGGATACTTTTCTAGGTTGTGTAAAAGAAAATTTGAGAATGGAGATAAACAAAACAAGAGCAAAGTAAATACACCAATAAATAAAAACATATATGATAAAAATTTATTTTTTTTTATTATCGATAAGCCTAGTATTATTAGTATAAAATTTAATGTTGGCGGAAGAATGACCGCTTTAATAAAAGCGATTAAAGATAAACTCATAGTATATTGATAAATTAACTAATCGTTTTTCCTGATGCCTGCAAATCTGCATGATAAGAAGAACGTACCATCGGCGCACTGGCAACATTCATAAAACCCAAACTTTCAGCGAATTTTCCTAACTCACTGAATTCATCGGGATGAACGAATCGTTCTACGGGCAAATGATAACGACTAGGTTGTAGGTACTGACCTATAGTGACCATATCGCAACCATTATTTTTTAAATCTTCTAGTACCAGCTTAACTTCATCTATTTCTTCTCCAAGACCTAACATTAAACCTGATTTCGTCGCGACTGACTTATTATGTTGTTTGAATTTTTTAATTAACGTTAATGACGCCTGATAATTGGCGCCCGGTCTGATTTTTTCATACAAGCGTGGTATTGATTCAAGATTATGATTAAACACATCCGGCGGTGCTTTTTTTAATATATCGAGTGCAATATCAATTTTTGAACGAAAATCAGGAACTAATATTTCAATACGTGTTGTCGGGCATTCTTCTCTTACTTTTTCTATGCAGGCGACAAAATGTCCTGCACCCCGGTCTAGTTGATCATCCCGATCAACAGAAGTGATGACAACGTATTTTAAATTCATGATCTTAATCGCATGCGCCAGATTCGCTGGTTCTTCTGGATCTAGCATTTGAGGTTTGCCATGAGCAACATCACAGAAAGGACAACGACGTGTACAGATATCCCCCATGATCATAAAAGTCGCCGTGCCGTGACTGAAACACTCGCCTATATTAGGACAAGAGGCTTCTTCGCAAACGGTATGTAACTTATGTTCGCGTATTACTTTTTTAAGATTTAATACGCTTTCATCGGTCGGAGCTTTGGCTTTAATCCATTTTGGTTTTCTTGCTAGCTTACCTTCGATGGGGATGACTTTAATCGGGATTTTATTTGTTTTTAATTTACCACGTTTATCCTGATCGGGCTGCTTATGAATATTATCCTGATACATAACTATCCTTATTTATTAGCAACTTTACTATGCGACGTCAGATAAAACATTATCTGACTGGTCCAGATGTTTGACTAGATACGTTGAAAAACTTTTTTTAACTTTAGTAACTGACATATCTTTTTTATAATTTATTAGCTGCGTACAAATAAGGCCTTCATAACCACAGGGATTAATTCCTGTAAAAGGCTTGAGATCCATATCTATATTTAATGCCAAACCATGATAGGTACAGCCTTTTTTTACTCGCACGCCTAAAGCAGCAATTTTTTCACCGCCGACATAAACACCCGGCGCTCCTGACTTTCGTTCTGACTTTATTCCACAATCATGAAGGTATTCAATAACGGCGGACTCCATTAATGAAACCAGCTTTTTAATAGCGTAAGGCCGTCGTTTTAAATCGATTAGCAAATAAGCAATTAGTTGACCGGGTCCATGATAAGTTACCTGACCACCTCTATCTGTTTTTATGACTGGAATATCGGCCGTATTTAATAGGTGCTCTGTTTTGTCCGTAAGACCTAAAGTATAAACAGGCTTATGTTCAAGCAACCATATTTGGTCTTCGGTACTGGCATCACGCTGTTCATTAAATTCACGCATGGCCCGATAGGTTTCTTCGTAATCCTGAATACCAAGATCGATTACCCCAATACTCACAACGCCCACAACACCCTTTCGTGAGCAGTCAGTTCGAGATAAATATTATCCAACTGCTGCTTACTCTCTGCTTCCACATGTACTGTAATAGAAATGTACTTACCTTCCTTACTAAGACGACTTTTTACCGCATTTTCAGATAAGTCAGCAACGTGTTTTCGGATAATACCAACCACCAGAATATCAAAATCATCCTCTGCTATCCCCATCGCTTTAATGGGAAACTGACATGGAAACTCTATGATTGTATCTTCATCAATTTCTTGCGTATTTTTCATTTTCTTATCCATATTCTGACTGAAAGACTAGCATACATTCCGTCATCTAAACGAGACAAAGCACGTTTAAAGTCCGTCAAAACTCAATACTATCGAGACAATTTGCATCTTACCTAGCATGAAACTCAAACCTCACTACATCATCAAGCGATGATCATGCCAATGATAGCTATATCATTGAAAAACAAAGAGTTTATTTACGATAGCGTTTTCGACGAAGAAAAATTCATAATGGAATATTTTGTCATTGCAATTTTATCAAAATAGGTCAACTATTTACCTATAAACTTATTATTGGAGAACCTGGATTATGGACATTAAAGAAAACGCCAAGAATATTGATGTATGGACACGGGGCCTATTTATATTGGTGTTTGGAGTCATATTTTATTTTCTTTTTACCCTAATCTGGTTAGTTGTTATTTTTCAATTCCTTATGAAACTCATTACTACCGATTTGAATGAGCAACTACTCGACTTTAGCGATTCTTTAAATAAATATGTTTCTCAAATATTATCCTATATCACTTTTAAATCCGAAGAACGCCCTTTCCCTTTCAGCCCCTGGCCTGGAGTAGATGGAAAAAAAATAAGCAAAAAGAAAGCGTCAAAGAAAAAAGCAGCAAAAAAAGAGCCTAATCAGGTGAAAGTAGTGAAAAGAGATTAAAGAATAATTAATTCAGCCTGGATTTATATACTATGTGACACAGTTCTCTATTCGTGAATCAATCTTTAAAAACATGTGATACAAGTAACAGATTCGACTACTTGCGTTTTGATTCGCAGCACTAATTTTTTACTATGATTGATATAGGCATAAGCCTGATATTAAATTTGAAAATGGATAAAGCACCCATCAAACAGGTGATAATAAACAGGAATTAAAATGACAGTGAATAACATTAATCCCAGCCACCTCGGTAAAGTCCCTATTTTCTCTAATCTCAGTGATGCTGAATTACAGGAAATCATTAATTCTCCTGACAATGGTTATGAAGAATACGAGATGAAGCAAGGTATTATTCGTGAAGAAGAAATTGGCGATTGTATGTACATCATATTGGAAGGCACGGTGGATGTATCAATCAGAAGTGGTGGTGGAAGTCGCGAAATATCAATAGCGACTTTACGTGCCGGTGATTTTTTTGGTGAGCAATCCTTGCTTCCCGGTAGCGATGGCAGAAGAAATGCCAGCGTACGTGCAATGCACCCGAGCAAACTTTTTCGAATTGATAAAAAACACGTTTTATTACACATCGATGGTATTGATGAATCAGAAGATGTGACGATGGTTCCCAAGTTTAAAACGGAAGAACAAGAAGTGCGTGACATGCTTGGAAATTTACGACTTTTCCAATCTTTGGCCAGTTTTGAACTAGATTCTTACCGTAACTGGACCGAAGTTATTACCGTTGGACCAGGTGATTTTATTGTAAAAGAATCAGAGCATGGTGAACACTTATATGTGATTCTTGATGGAATCGTTGAAGTATTCATTATCGATGAAGATGGCAAAATTAACATTCTTGCCCGACTAAAGCCCGGAGAATACTTCGGAGAACAAGCGTTAATGGAAGGTAATAATAGTGAAAGAAACGCCTATGCTAGAACAGATAATGAAACTAGATTAATAAAAATTGCCAAAGACTATTTCAAGTTGGCTCTTAAACGAGATAGTGTTTTAGCCGAAGCATTGACGAAAGTAGGTGAATCACAAAAACTTCAAAGTTAGCTGATAAAAAACTCACATTAACCTAATTAAACTCTTTCCCTGTCTGTTATTCTTCTCTATTCCATGCTTATTGTTTCAGGCAGGAACAATTCAATTTATAATGATAAGGGTGTCCAACTACATTGGTTTTAATTACTCTGTTCTTTCATCATGTCAGCATTAGAAATAAATAATTTAAATAAAGTATATCCAAATAAACTTACTGCTTTAAAGAATGTTGACCTCAAAGTTAGCCAGGGTGATTTCTTTGCCCTACTCGGTCCTAACGGTGCAGGAAAATCAACTACCATTGGAATTATTTGTGGTCTTGTAAATAAAACATCTGGCTCAATTAAAGTATTTGGTCATGACATTGATTCAGAAAATGAGGCTGCCAAAGCGTGCATTGGTATCGTCCCGCAAGAAATTAATTTTTCACAATTTGAAACACCTCTGGATATCGTTGTAAATCAAGGTGGCTACTATGGAATTAAACGCAGTATCGCTTTGCAACGAGCGAAAAAATATCTTGATAAACTCGGCCTTACGGAAAAATGTCATGAACCTTCGAGACAGCTATCCGGCGGCATGAAGCGCCGTCTCATGATAGCCAGAGCTTTAATCCATGAACCCAAGATGCTAATCCTGGATGAGCCTACAGCAGGGGTTGATGTTGAACTAAGACGATCTATGTGGGATTTTCTTGTTGAGATTAACCAACAAGGAGTAACGATTGTATTAACCACTCATTATCTAGAAGAAGCAGAAATGCTTTGTAAAAACATCGCTATTATTGATCAGGGCAAAATCATCGAAAATACATCGATGAAAATACTATTATCTAATCTCAATAAAGAAACATTTATTATTGATCTAATTAGTCCAATTGAGTCCTTGCCTGAGCTAAATGGCTTTGATGCAAAATTAATTGATCCTTTAACCATGGAGGTTGAAATTGAGCGAGAGAAAAGCATAAACGATCTCTTCAAACTTTTTTCTACCTATAATATCAATGTATGCAGTATGCGAAATAAATCTAATCGTCTGGAAGAGCTGTTTCTTGATTTACTAGACAGTAACAGCAAAGAAGATTAAACAAGCATGTATACACAATCGACACTAATTGCATTATATACAATTGTAAGAAAAGAAATTTCTCGGTTTACACGTATTTGGGTGCAAACCATACTCCCGCCAGCAATTAGCATGACACTGTACTTTGTAATATTCGGTAGTTTGATAGGCCCGCGGATAGGTATGATGAATGGCTTTAGTTATATAGATTATATTGCTCCGGGAATCATTATGATGTCTATCATTAATAATTCCTACGCCAACGTAGTTTCTTCTTTTTTTGGGGCTAAATTTCAGCATCACATTGAAGAGATGCTAGTTGCACCCATTCCCAATAGTATCATTCTAATTGGTTTTATCACTGGCGGCATTGTCAGAGGCTTTATGGTTGGTGCTGTTGTAACACTAGTTGCTCTTTTCTTTACTGAATTAAATATCCACAACCTTGGCATAACCATTGCCGTTGTCTTTATGACATCGGTTGTTTTTTCACTAGCCGGTTTAATTAATGCTATTTTCGCAAAAAAGTTTGATGATATTTCCATCATCCCAACATTTGTATTAACGCCATTGATTTACCTAGGTGGAGTATTTTATTCAATCGACATGCTGCCAGAATTCTGGCAAACAGTATCTTCATTTAATCCTATTTTATATATGGTCAATGCATTCCGTTACGGTATGCTCGGAGAATCAGATATAAATATCACAACTGCATTTTTAATACTGACACTATTTACATGTGTACTATTTACAGTTTCTTTACACCTTTTGAATAAAGGTGTGGGCATAAAACATTAGTGTCTTCTTCTGTAACTAACCTTTAGCCAGTATAGATACAACCTGCTGTACACGTTTCCTTAACAACAATAGAAGATAATAACGGAACTGAAGGTTTAAGTTTTTTCCAGATCCACATAGCGAGAACTTCACTAGTCGGATTTTCCAAACCATCAATATCATTTAGATAATAATGATCAAGACTCTCAAATACAGGTTTGAATGCCTTACTTATATCAGCGAAGTCCATTACCCATCCCGTTGTTTCATCTACATCGCCGGAAACATGTACTTCAATCATGAATGAATGGCCATGCAAACGACTGCATTTATGATCATCAGGTAAATTTGGTAATCGGTGAGCCGCTTCGATGCTAAAGGCTTTGTAAATTTCCATAATTAATTATTATATTGCTTTTTAAATTCTTGATAAAAATGATTTGCCTTTTCCCACATTGGTCCCGTAAAACCCTGTCCCACAGGTTTATTATCCAAGTCAATAACAGGTACTATTTCCCAGGTAGAGCTCGTAATCCAAATTTCATCAGCATCAAATAATTGTTCAGGTTCAACCGGAGTTTCAAGACAGTTAATATTATTCGTGGAAAGAATCTCAATCAGTAGATCTCGTGTGATACCTGATAAGACGTGTCTATTTTTAGGGGGTGTAAACACAGTATCACCTTTAATTATAAAGACATTACTAGCTGCACCTTCAGTAATATAACCATCTCGGATCAAGATGGCTTCTTTTGCCCCTTGCTCTTTAGCCTTATGCCTGAGTATGACACTAGGTAGTAAAGTAATAGCTTTAATATCACAATATTGCCAACGTATATCTTCGTGAGTAATCACCTTTATCCCTGAAGACAAATCTTTTTTCACTATAGGACGACTCATAGAAAATACGGTTGGACTGTCCGCCAATGATATATCGTGATCGCGTTCAGTCACACCTCGAGTAATCTGCAAATATATCGATTGGTCTAACGCTTCTGAAGCATCTACTAATTGATTAAATATATTCAGCCACTGATCCTTTGTTAAAGGATTATCCATATAAAGTGCTTTTAAACTATTTTCAAGGCGTTGAATATGTTCATCAAAGCGAAATATTTTACGATTGAAAACAGGAATAACTTCATAGACACCATCACCAAATGTAAAACCTCGATCAAGTACATTGACTGACGCTTCGGAAAGGGGTTTAAAGTCACCATTTATATATACTGTTGTCATAATGTAAGACTATTCAAATAAAAGACGAACTTCATCTTTTAATCTATTGACAATACTTCCCTCGGAAATTGTTTCTAGCGCCAACAACGGGACAGAAAATACATTCTCACCCAACAACGTGACATTTAAAGTTCCTTTCTGCTCTCCTTCATTTATTGGAGCAATCACTTGTTGATCAAGCTCAACCACTGGTTCTAACTTATCATATTGACCGCGGGCAACTGTCACGTAAATATCATTTTTAATTCCGAGGTTTAGAACATCAACATCTGCCTTCCAGATTTTCACACTAGTAATTAACTCACCAGCACTATAAAGCTTATGCGTTTCAAAAAATCGATAACCATAGCTTAATAATACCTGACTGGCTTTAGCTCTGGCATTGACACCATCTGTCCCCATGACAACTGAAATAAGCCTCATACCATTTTTAACTGCCGAAGCAACCAAACAGTACCCCGCTTCTTCTGTATGCCCGGTCTTTATTCCATCGACACTATGGTCGCGCCAAAGTAATTTATTACGGTTATGTTGTTTAATCTTATTAAAAGTAAATTCTTTAACTTTATAAAGTTTATATTCTTCAGGAAAATCTTTAATCATTGCTTGTGCCAATTTAGCTAAATCACGAGCAGTCGTATAATGGTTTTCATCCGGTAATCCGGTGCTATTTACAAAATGTGTGTCATGCATGCCTAAGCGTTGTGCATGCTTATTCATAAGATCAGCAAAAACATCTTCTGTTCCAGACACATATTCAGCCAGTGCAACGCTAGCATCATTGCCTGATTGAATAATGACACCGTGTAATAGGTCATTAAGTTTCACTTTTTTGCCAACTTCAATAAACATTCTTGAACCCTGGGTACGCCAGGCTTTTTCACTAACCAAGACTTCATCATCGAGAGTTATTTTTCCGTTAACTAATTCACTCGAAACCACATAAACCGTCATCATTTTAGTTAAACTGGCTGGCGGTAATTTTAGTTCACTATTCTCTTCTACCAGTAACTTTCCACTATTAAAATCCATCACCAAATATGATGATGCTTTTATTTTTGGCGCCGCTGGCACTATCAATGACTCAGCTAAGAGCGACTGACTGTTAATAGAAAAAAATATAAATATAAATATAAATTTGCTTAATCTAGTAGTCATAATTTTTATAATAATTTTATTTAATGACAATGCGGTGCTCAGATACACCATAATTTTCCAGTTTAGAAATAATTGAGTCCGAATGATCAATATCTGTTATCGGTCCAATTCTCACTCTATATAAAGTTTCATTAGCGACAGTAGCCTGACTAATATTAAGTAAACCCTCACCCAAAGGATTTAATTTTTTCTGTAATTTTTCTGCATTAGCTAATTGACCAAACGATCCTACTTGAATATAAAACCCGGTCTTATCAATAGTATTCTCTACAGAAGAGCCGCTAACAGGAGCACCTACACCTGAACTAGTCACTATTGATTGGCCGGGTTCTATTACCCTAATCTCAACCAAGCCAGTTCCATTTTTTACGATATCAAGCTTGATGGCTGCCGTATAAGAAAGATCAATAATTCTATTTTCATGAAATGGCCCCCGATCATTTACCTTCACTATAACCTGCTTACCATTATTGAGATTTGTTACCTGGACATAACTTGGTAATGGTAAATTCTTATGTGCCGCTGTCATAGCATGCATGTCATAAGTTTCTCCGCTCGATGTACGTCGTCCATGAAATTTGGTGCCGTACCATGACGCGATGCCTTTCTCTACAAACCCACTTCTATTTTCCATAACATAATATCGCTTACTAAAAACAACATATGATTCTGGATTACCATAACGACTCTTTGGTTCATTTTTTGGTATTGCATTCGGAACCTTGGATACATCAACATGTTTATTCGGTGCCGCATCGCCAGAAGTGGGAACGACTCGATGTTCTGCGCATGCAGATAGTAAGAGATATACAAATAAAGACAAAAACAATAATTGTTTTTGCACGATTGTTTTTTCTATATTAATGGAAGAATACATGCTTACTGTGCAATAACTTCTGCAGATTGATTAGCACGCCGTTTAATTTCCATAGCTAATTGATATACGGCCATTGCATATAGAGCACTATGGTTATAACGAGTAATCACGTAAAAGTTTTTATGCGCCAGCCAGTATTCATTTTTCTTTTCCAGATCATATTCAAATAACTTTAACTTTTCATTTTTTTCAAATATTGAATCTGATTTAATTCCTAAAGCACCCAGATCAGTTTCATTTATATCCGGTTGCAAACCACCTTCTAATGCCCGTCTATACTTAGTACCTTCAACTGTTACCTCGGCAACGATAGACTTACCCTTTTTCCAACCATGCTCTGAAAAATAATTAGCGACACTGCCAATAGCATCCGTAGGATTACCCCATATATCAATAACGTCGTCCCCGTCAAAATCAATAGCATAATGACGGTAGCTGCTTGATATAAATTGCGGCATACCCATTGCCCCAGCATAAGAACCTTTTAATGATAAGGGATCAAAACCTTGTTCGCGTGCGAGCAATAAGAATTGTTCAAATTCGGCACGAAAAAAATCTGCGCGTTTTGGATAATGAAAAGCAAGCGTATTAAGTGCATCAACAACACGATAACTACCCGTTATACGACCATAGAATGTTTCAACCCCAATAATCGCAGTGATAATTTCAGCGGGGACACCAAATTTTTCTTCTGCTTGTTTAAGCGTGGCGGCATTCTTTTTCATGAATGCAACACCCTGATTAATTCTCTTTTTCTGTATAAATATTTTTCGGTATTTATACCATGTTAATTTCTTCTCTGCCGGTCTTGAAATCGCATCAAGTATCGTTTGAGAAACTATAGTTTGCTTTAATACTTTGCTTAAATTTGTCGCATCAAAATTATGCCGCTTCGCCATTTGCGCAATGAATTCATCCTGTGAAACTGAAATTTCAGTTTTTGCCAGAACATTCTGCTGCGCCGTAGCAATCAGACAAATTAGTAAAGTAGAAAAAATATTTAATTTAAACATGTGTAATTAAAATGAGAGAAAACGCCTATGAGTGTGTACGGACATTATAATACCGAAACCTAGCATCAATGTTACCATAGAAGTTCCACCATGGCTGATTAAGGGTAACGGTACCCCAACTACAGGAAGCTGTCCGGTGACCATTCCTATATTGACAAAAACATAGACAAAAAAGGTTAAAGTCAGGCTACTAGCTAATAAGCGTCCGTAGGTGTTCTGGGCGTTAATAGCGATAAACAGTCCACGTGAAATGATAAACAGGTAAACACATAATAATAACAAGACACCTAACATTCCAAATTCCTCGCAAAATACAGCAAAGATGAAATCTGTCGAACGTTCAGGTAAAAATTCAAGGTGTGATTGCGTACCTTTTAACCAACCCTTGCCATAAAAACCACCCGAACCAATAGCAATCTTTGACTGAATGATGTGATAACCCGCCCCTAAAGGATCCTCCTCAGGGTTCAACAAAGTTAACACGCGTCGCTTTTGATAATCATGCATAACATACCAGAGGATCGGCGCACATGCTGCAGCTAACACGCCCATAGACATTAATAAGCGCCAGGAAATTCCGGCAATAAAAAGCACAGAAAAACCAGCTGTCGCGACCAATAGAGCCGTACCCAAATCAGGTTGTTTAGCAATTAATAGGACGGGGATAAGTATCAACACACAGGTCATTAATACCCACGAAAATTTCGGCGGCAACGATTTATCAGCAAGATAAGAAGCAATCATCATCGGTACAGTAAGCTTCATTATTTCAGAGGGTTGAAAACGAAAAACTTTCAAATCTAACCAACGCTGCGCGCCTTTACCGACATCCCCATAAAAAATAACTAACACTAATAAAATAATACCAAAAATAAATAACCAGATAGACCAACGTTCAAGTATCGCCGGAGATAATTGCGCAATCATAATCATACCGACAAAAGCAATAAGCAATTTTACAGCTTGACGATAAACTAACTGAATATCCTGTCCGCCCGCACTATAGAGCACAAGCAAACCAATCAAACATAAGACAAAAATAGCGAACAATAGAGGAAAATCTATATGTAAACGTTGTCCTAGACTCTGCTGTTCCAAGATACTTATCCTTTGTTTACTAAAATTTTGTTCATAAAATTGTCAAACATTTTACGGGCAATAGGTGCAGCCGTTTTCGAACCACCACCGCCATTCTCAACTATAATAGCAACAGCAATTTCCGGTGACTCTACTGGGGCAAAGGCAATAAACAAAGCATGATCCTGAAATTCTTCAGAAATCTCATCTTTATTATATTCTTTGTCCTGAGCTATCCCTATTACCTGAGCAGTACCGGTTTTACCGGCAAATTCATACTTGGCATTTAAACCACTACGCCAAGCCGTACCACTGACGCCATGCACGACATCCCGCATTGATTGAATAATGTCACCCCAATAACGTTCATTATTCATAATAATTTTATCTTCAGTTTTTATCGGCAATTCTTTTTTTTCATTAGTAATTGAACTACTTGTACTAAAAACCAAGCGAGGAACAACAACATTTCCTCGACTCGCTAATGAAGCGGTTGCCTTTGCTAACTGTATCGGAGTTGTTAAAGCATAGCCTTGACCGATACCTATAATTAGAGTTTCTCCCGGAAACCATGCTTGACCTAAGGCTTTACGCTTCCATTCTCTCGAAGGCAATAATGCTTTTGATTCACCACTGATATCGATACCGCTTTTTTTACCTAAACCAAATTTCGATAGACCTTGATGAATACGATTAATTCCCAATTCATGGGCAAGAATATAAAAAAAGACATCACATGACTGTATTATCGCCTTATGTAAATCTGTATGACCATGCCCTTGTTTTTTCCAGTCACGATAACGATGTTCATGACCTTTTAACGAAAACCAACCCGGACACCACGATTCATCATTTAAGTTTCTCACACCATTGTTCAAAGCAAGCAAGCCCATGAAAGGTTTTATTGTCGAACCAGGCGGGTATTTTCCTTGTGTAGCACGATTGATTAATGGTTTATCTTTAGACGATAACAATGCCTTATATGACTTTGTATCAATACCATTTACAAATTTATTTGGATCGTAACCTGGAGAGCTAACAAAGGTTAAGATATCTCCATTCCTCGGATCTATTGCAACAATTGCTCCGCGTTTATTTTTCAAAGCCTCTATCGCGACTCGTTGTAAAGAAATATCGATAGTTAGATGAAGGTTTTCTCCCGGTTTCGGTGCGGTTCGATCCAAAACACGAATCACTCTGCCTTGAGCATTGACTTCAACTTGCTGATAACCAACATCACCATGCAATAAAGATTCATACGATTTTTCTATTCCCAATTTTCCGATATGTGTCGTACCACTATAATTAGATGCATTAAGTTTTTTCATATCATCTTCATCGATACGTGCAACATAACCGATGGAATGCACTAATTCTTCACCTAGAGGGTAATACCTGTTTAAACCAGCAACAACATCAACACCGGAAAACCGATGACGGTTCACTGCAAACAAAGCAGCTTCTTCTTCATTTAAATTTAAACGTAACGCAACGTTTTCAAAACGTCTTTTTTTCTTCAATGATTTTTTGAAACGTTTTATATCGTTATCTTCAATACTAATTATTTTTTTTAACTGGTTAATTAGCTCATCAACGTCATCAATTTGTTCCGGTATAACTTCAAGACTAAAAATAGGTTTGTTTTCTGCCAGCAAGATACCGTCACGACTATAAATAAGTCCTCTAATAGGCGGGATAGGTGTTATTTTTACACGGTTAGATTTCGACAAAGTCGTAAAGTGGTCATACTCCAGTACAGTTAAATAAAACACTCTGGAAATAATCATCAATACCAAAAGAAGAATGATCAAGCCAGAAATGTAAACACGTTTGGCTATCAAACTAGATTCATGTTCACTGTTTTTGAGTATCGTTTCCTGAGCCATATGACTTTATATAGTTATATCTTACAATATTAATTTTAGGAAATATGATACTTACGACGTAAGTCTCTTAAGATTATGAATAACCATGGCCACAACAACATACTTGTTATAGCAGGCATCCAATAAGTCCAATCACGACTACCCGTTCCTGAATAGCCCATTATCCACAACATAATGAGTTCATAGAACAAGAGGTAAAAACAAATCAATACTGCCTGCTGAGCAAGAGGAAAAACTCGCATGCGTTGATAAGATTTAATAGTAAGAAATGCAAGTAAAGCAAGACCTAGAGCATTTTGGCCAAGCAAGGTACCTTGTTGTACATCCAGAATAAGCCCAAGAAACCAACCAATGGCAATGCCAACACGATCAGGAACAGCCATGCACCAATACATTAAAACTAACGCGACCCAGGCTGGTCTCCAATTAACAGCCCAATCGGGTAAAGGTAATGCCATCAACATGACTGCCACAACAAAACTCATGACAATTAAGCCGTTACCATAATTAGGTTCTTGTATAGGGATCATTCTATTTTATCCCCTATAGTTTCATTTCCAGTTGTACTTTTTGTTTCGTTAATATTTTTGTATGGCCAGACCATTAATACCTCTCGACTCTGACTCAATAGCGCACTAGGTTTAATGAGAACCTTCGCAAAAACTTCGCCTGGATCTCGGGTAACTTTTTCAATCTGACCAACTGGATACCCCGAAGGAAATCGTTGCCCAAGACCAGATGAAATAATAAGATCACCGACACGTATATCCGCATTATTAGTTAGGTTCTCAAGTAACAGTTTATTTCTTTGACCTGTGCCCACGGCAATGGCACGTAGACCATTTCGGTTAACCTGCACTGGCAAAGCATGATTGGGATCGGTAATTAATAATACCGTACTTGAAAATGGGCCAACATGAATAACTTGTCCCATGATACCTGCGGCATCAACTATAGGCTGGCCATCATAAGCACCTTCACGCTGCCCCTTATTAATAACAATTTGCCGTCGGAATGATTGTAATTCAACAGCAACTAATTCAGCGACAAGAACTCGGTCATTAAGACGAAAAGAAGATTCCAGTAAATTACGTAAGCGTTGATTTTCGCTTTCGAGAATTTCGTATCGCTGCAGTTTAGAGTTAAGTAATAAGTGATCGCGTTTTAGCCGATCATTTTCTTCTAATAAATTATTATGTGTGGCCAGTGAGACCGAAACCCATTCGGCAGCTTCGACAGGTAGGTTGACGATATACTGCAGCGGATAAACAAGTGTTGATAAAGCCGAACGAATAATTTTTAAATGACCTTGATTATGGTCAACAAACATGACCATAATTGAGAGAACAACAAATACGCCAAAACGAATGTTGACGGAAGAGCTTCTTAGAAACAGGGTACTAATGTATCACCTCTTCGCCCTCAGTGATTATTCTGTAATCTTTAATTCAAAATTACTCTTTACTCCACAGCAAGAATATCAGTGCCAAATTCATCAATCATTTCCAGATAGCGTCCACCACCTCTAGCAACACAGGTCAGAGGATCTTCAGCAATAATGACCGGCAATCCTGTTTCTTCCATTAATAATCTATCTAAATCTTGTAACAACGCACCACCACCAGTTAAAACTAAACCACGCTCTGCAACATCAGAACCAAGTTCCGGTGGTGTTTTTTCCAAGGCATTTTTAACCGCACCGACTATGCCCGCTAGCGGTTCCTGCAACGCTTCAAGGATTTCATTACTATTTAAAGTAAAACTTCGAGGAATACCTTCAGCAAGGTTGCGACCTCGCACTTCCATTTCTTTGACTTCATTAGCCGGGTAAGCACAGCCTATTTCGAGCTTAATTCGCTCTGCCGTAGCATCACCAACCAAACTGCCATAATTGCGACGTACATAAGCTATTATCGCTTCATCAAAGCGGTCACCGCCTATGCGCACAGAGTCAGAATAAACAATCCCGTTTAATGAAATGACTGCGACTTCGGTAGTACCACCACCAATATCCAACACCATAGAGCCGCGTGCATCACTTACTGGCATACCCGCACCAATCGCTGCCGCCATCGGTTCTTCAATCAAATGTACTGTACGTGCGCCAGCACCACTAGCAGACTCTCTAATGGCTCGGCGTTCTACCTGTGTTGAACCACAAGGGACACAAACCAATACCCGTGGACTCGGCTTAAATATCGTAGAGCCATGTGCATGAAGAATAAAGTACTGCAACATTTTCTCGGTTATGGTGAAGTCGGCAATGACACCATCTTTTAGTGGGCGAATCGCGGTAATGTGCCCCGGCGTTCTACCCAGCATTCTTTTTGCTTCGGTACCGACTGCGCAAATTGATTTGGCATTTATCTTGTTTCTGTCATTACGAATAGCGACAACAGAGGGTTCATTTAAAACAATACCCTTGCCGCGTACATAAATCAGTGTATTTGCTGTACCCAAATCAATGGATAAATCGTTGGAAAAAAGGCCTCTTATTCTCTTAAACATTCATTAAACCAATTAGTTAGTATTAACATTGTGATATAGTCACGACAGAGTGCTGTATGGAAGGAATTTTAGCAATTTGCCTGACGCAGGATTCATCAATAATCTTATTCGCGATACAATAGCGTGCCTCAACAGCCCTACTGATCACCTTGATTAAAAAGTGTAACTTTAACAATGGGTGGGGCTTTGGGCAAGCAAAGGAATGTGATAAATTCCTATTTTTTCAACAAATAACAACGGCTAGTTTATGTCCCTCGATAAATCAGAAGTAGAAAAAATTGCCTGGTTAGCCAGACTCGCAATCGATGAGCAGGATATTCCCGATTACAGTGATGAATTATCGAATATTCTAGAATTGGTTGAACGTATGAATTCGGTTAATACCGACGGTATTTCTCCAATTGCGCATCCGCTGGAGTTATCTGCTCGCTTACGAACAGACGAAGTAACGGAAACGAATCAACGAGATCATTTTCAGAAAGACGCGCCACTCATTGACGAAGGCTGTTACCTCGTTCCAAAAGTTATTGAATAACTTTCACCCTATTCTCCAAGAAAAATTATCATGCACCAATCTACACTGGCACAATTATCAGCCGCACTTGAATCAAAACAGATCAGCAGTGAAGAATTAACACGCTTGTATCTTGATCGATGTAAAAAATTCAATGAATCACTAAATTGCTTCATCACTATAAATGAAGATGAAGCGTTAGAAAAAGCAAAGCAAGCGGATAAACAACGAGCAGAAAATAAACACACTTCATTAACAGGAATACCCGTCGCACAAAAAGATATTTTTTGTACCAATGGTATAAAAACATCGTGCGGTTCAAAAATGTTGGACAACTTTATCGCCCCCTATGATGCAACCGTTATTGAAAAAATGAATGCAGCAGGTTTTGTTACTTTAGGTAAAACCAACATGGATGAGTTTGCGATGGGCTCAACAAACGAAACCAGTTTTTATGGCCCAGTAAAAAACCCTTGGGATAGTGAACGTGTTCCCGGTGGTTCATCAGGTGGTTCTGCTAGTGCTGTTGCAGCGCGTCTTAGTCCCGTTGCAACCGGAACAGATACCGGTGGTTCAATACGACAACCGGCTTCGCTATGCGGCATAACCGGTCTGAAACCTACGTATGGTAGGGTTTCCCGCTATGGCATGATTGCCTTTGCATCAAGTCTTGATCAAGGCGGGCCTATGACACAAACCGCAGAAGATGCCGCATTAATGATGAATGTTATTGCCGGTTTTGATGAACGCGATTCAACTTCTGCCGAACAGCCGATTGATGACTACACAGAAAAATTAAATGATTCTATTGAAGGATTAAAGATAGGTTTACCAAAAGAATATTTTAGCGAAGGACTTGATAGCAACATTGCAAAGATTATTGAAGACGGCATTAAAGAATTAGAAAAACTGGGGGCAACGTGTAAAGAAATAGAATTGCCGAATACAGAATTATCGATCCCCGCATATTATGTTGTTGCGCCAGCAGAATGTTCATCTAATCTTTCGCGTTTTGATGGTGTTCGTTTTGGTTATCGTTGTGATGAACCAAAAGATCTTTCCGATTTATATACGCGTAGTCGCGGCGAAGGTTTTGGCAAAGAAGTAAAACGACGCATCATGATCGGTGCTTATGTTCTTTCTGCTGGTTACTACGATGCCTATTATTTACAAGCACAAAAAATTAGACGTTTAATTCGTGATGATTTTCAAAATTCATTTAAAGATGTTGATGTGATAGCCGGACCAACAGCAACGGGTACTGCGTTTAAACTTAATGAAATGATGGATGATCCTGTCAGCATGTATTTGTCGGATATTTATACCGTCTCGGTAAACCTTGCCGGCTTGCCGGCTTTATCAATGCCTGCTGGTTTTGTTAATAAACTACCCGTAGGTATGCAACTCATTGGTAATTATTTTGAGGAATCAAAATTACTGAATATTGCCCATCAATTTCAACAAGCAACTGATCACCACCAACAAATTCCAGAGGGTTTTGAATAATGGAATGGGAAACAGTCATCGGTCTAGAAATACACGCCCAACTCGCCACTAAAAGTAAAATATTCTCTGGCGCATCAACAACTTACGGCTCAGAACCGAATACTCAAGCCTGTGCTGTTGATCTGGGTCTACCCGGCGTGTTACCTGTTATTAATAAAGAAGTCGTGTCGATGGCAGTTAAATTTGGTGTCGCTATTGGTGCAATAATTCCAGAAAGATCCGTATTTGCCAGAAAAAATTATTTTTACCCTGACTTACCCAAAGGCTATCAAATTAGTCAATTCGAGCACCCTATTGTTAGTAGAGGTAATATTGAAATTGAATTAGAAGACGGCACAACAAAAACTGTTGGTGTCACACGTGCTCATCTTGAAGAAGATGCAGGGAAATCTATGCACGATGGTTTTGGTGACAACACCGGTATTGATCTCAATCGTGCTGGTACGCCCTTGTTGGAAATCGTATCCGAACCCGATATGCGTAACGCCAAAGAAGCCGTTGCTTATATGAAAAAGATTCATTCCATTGTTCGTTACTTAGAAATTTGTGATGGCAATATGCAAGAAGGATCATTTCGTTGTGATGCGAATGTCTCAGTCAGACCTAAAGGTCAAAAAGAATACGGCACTCGCGCTGAGCTAAAGAATATCAACTCATTTCGTTTTGTAGAAACAGCTATCAATATCGAAGTTGAAAGACAAATAGATCTAATTGAAGAAGGCGGAAGCGTATTACAAGAAACACGTTTGTACGATGCAAACAAAAATGAAACCCGTTCTATGCGTAGTAAAGAAGAAGCTAACGACTATCGCTACTTCCCAGATCCAGATCTATTACCAATAGATATCGAAGCTAGTTTTATAGAACAAATTAAAAGTGAATTACCTGAACTCCCTGATGCAAAAAAACAACGTTTCATAAATGATTTTAATTTATCTGAATACGACAGTGGCGTTTTAACAGCACAAAAAGAAATGGCAGATTACTTTGAAACTTGTGTAAAAGCCGCTAATGGTGAAAGCAAACTCAGCAGCAACTGGATTACCGGTGAACTTGCAGCATCATTAAACAAGGCAAACAAAGATATTAACGACAGCCCTGTTAGCGCAGAAATGTTAGGTGGAATGGTCAAACGTATTAAAGACGACACCATCTCTGGGAAGATAGCCAAACAAGTCTTCGAAGCTATGTGGAATGCTGAAGGTGATGCCGATGCTATTATCGAAAGCAAAGGCTTAAAACAAGTTACTGACACCGGTGCTATAGAAAAGTTAGTCGAGGATGTGATTGCCAATAGTCCAGATCAAGTCGCCCAATACCAAGCTGCACCAGAAGAAAAACAAGGAAAGCTAATCGGCTACTTCGTCGGACAAATAATGAAACAGTCTCAAGGGAAAGCTAACCCGAAACAGGTTAATGAATTATTGAAGGTAAAACTAAAGTCTTAAACAATAGATGCAGATAACGACCCAAGGGGGACATTATCTAGCAAACATAAATATTGTTTTCTTTTTCAAACTATTTCTTGCTTATTCGAAGTAATGAAATGAACAACGACTAATGTATGATAGCTTGTACTGTATACGTGCCGTTAAGAGGTTGCTTTATAACATTTTGTTTTATCTTAGTAGATGAAGTTCGGGAGTTATAATCAACTTGAACAATCCTCTTCCCTTTACTCTTTAAGTAATACTCCACATCGATATTATGGGCTTTGTCACCCCAATCTTCTCCAATTACGAAAATATCGACATCCAATTCCTTGCAAGCAGAGACATATTCAAGTTCATGGTATGGACGAACAATATCAACACAGCGTAAAGCCTTCAGCATATCTATTCGTTGTTCGAGGGGAATAACCGGTACATTGAATTTATATGATTTCACCACACTATCGGAAGCAACACCCACAGCCACGACGGCGCCTAATGATCTACAGCGTTCCAGTAAAGCTAAATGACCTACATGCAACATATCAAAAGTACCGACTGTATATACAACCATTATGCTATTTAACTCCTTTGTTAAAGTGATTTGCGTTATTTTGTTTTTTCAATCTCATTACTCGCTATAAAAGTTTCCAACCATAGACTGCGGTCATCCCCAGAGTATAAATAGCAAGAAGATATACATTGACTGGATTTCCAGAAAGTTTCGGTGTCTTAATTTGAGAAACATTCAAGGCCGCGAGCCCTAGACCGCTGACATAAAGAATGACAGAAAAGGTTCCTGCACTAAAAATACTTTCAAATAAAAATATAAAAACGAGAATTATGTTGTTGTTATCAAGAGCTAACCCTGTGTATTTCGAACCGCCAGAAAGTCCGTATGTACTAAAATAACTCAACCGTATCGCACTTGCAGCTAGCATTATAAAAGCGACTGGTAGAAATAGTGGGTCGAATTTTCCAAAACTCAGCAGAAGAATAGCTGGAGTGACGCCGTAGCTCACAATGTCTATTAACACATCAAGTTGGCCACCAAAAGTTTGGTCGTTACCCGTCCTCCCTTTCATTCTTCGTGCAATAAGTCCATCTGCCCAGTCAAAAGCGACAGCCCAGATCATGCCAATCATCGCTGCGTAGTAAACGCCCAAAATATTAAAGTAAATAGCTAGTATTGTGCAGGCTAATCCGGAAAGTGAGCACAAATTCGGAACATCTTTTACATAGGAAAGAATGGTCGGTTGTAACTCTTGAGATTCTACATTATCTGTAGCCATAGAGATCCTTATGGATGCTAATCGATATTTATGATGATGAGAAAATTACCGGAGAAACAGTATGTTTATAAGGAGCGATTACTTATCAAACACTGTAAACAGGAAATCCGACAAAATATGTCGGCTTTTAAAGCTAATGCTTCGGGTAGAGTCGCGTATTATACATATTTACTAGGCTTATACTCTCATTGTTAATAAATAATTATAAGTCATTGATATATATTGACCATTTCTTATGGCTAAAAGTTACATAAACTAATAAATAATTTCAGACCCAATTTTTAAATTCAAATCGTCACAAACACTTCCCTGATTCACCGCTATCTCTACCAATCCATTTGAGTTTTCATACCAGAAGGATTTCCCCACATTTACATCGGAAAATGTGTCGGCATTTGCTATAACTAGATTATTAATCCGTAGTATTGTTTTTTTATCTAAATAAGCTGCACGAATTCCCGTCATACAGTTTCCAAAGTGATCAATATAAATTACTTCATTAAGATCCTCTGGCCATTGATGTTTATCCATCCAACCGACTCTATCACCGGGAATCTGTTCTTTATTTTCCAACATGGCACAAACAGGTGCGTATAGATCTCGACCATGAAAACTGTTCGATAAAGTTTCTGGCTTCCATGATATCTGCCAAACTAATATTTCCTTTGCTTGTTTAGCAACAATATCAAACAAACCATTATCAGGACCAACAAACCAACGACCATCTATTTTTATAGCAATAGGCTTATCCTCATCCGAACCCACACCCGGATCAACAACACTGAATATAATAGAACCAACCGGAATTTGAGGTATTAATGAAGCAAGCAAATAAGCACTAGCCTTAGGGTTATTACGCGGTGCATCCGCCATTAGATTAATGACTTTTACATTTGGTGCCAGTTGATACAACACCGTTTCAACCTGCCCTATATACGGCCCTTCTAGTCCATAATCTGTGAAAAGAAATATCATGTCTAGTAGTCTAGTTTTAATGAAGTAAATATCAATCTATTCAATGTGATTAACAGTTTTGCATAATTTATTTACTGGATTCCCGCCAAGAGCACGCGGGAATGACGAATGGTTAGATAGAAATGTTGAAGCAATATTTCTATGCAAAATGCAGGATTTTGAAGAGTAGATTTTTTTCGAAGTACTATTTGAGGCTTCGAATTTTTTCTCAATGCGAGGCGCAATGATTTTTTAATGACCGAGTTTACAAAAGTAAATGAGGGAGTTAAAAAAGCATTGCAACGAAGCAGTGAGGAAAAAGGCGTGCCTCAAAAAGAAAAACCGGGATAAACCCGGTTTTAAATGTTACAAGCTTTATTATTAATATTCTTATGCTTGTTCTTGTACCTCTACAGCTTCTGCTGTTTCAGGACGACCTACTAATTCTACATATGCCATAGGTGCTTTATCACCGGTGCGAACACCACATTTCAATATACGCAGATAACCACCTGGACGCTCTTTGTAACGAGGACCTAATTCTTCAAAAAGTTTGGTTACAATTTTACGGTCACGAAGACGCGAAAATGCCAAACGACGTTTTGAAACGCTATCTTCTTTAGCCAGAGTAATTAATGGTTCTACTACTTTTCGCAATTCTTTTGCCTTAGGCAAAGTCGTACGGATAAGTTCATGTTCCATTAATGATACCGACATATTTTGAAACATCGCTTTACGATGCGAACTATTTCGGTTCAGTTTTCGTCCACTTTTACGATGACGCATTATTCTTCTCTCTTAAAATGATATAGGTGCAGAAATAACAGGAGTTTCTCTTTCTTCAAGTCCAGCTGGCGGCCAGTTTTCCAGGCGCATTCCTAATGATAGGCCTCTTGATGCAAGAACATCCTTTATTTCAGTTAATGATTTTTTACCTAAGTTTGGAGTTTTTAACAACTCAACTTCGGTACGTTGAATCAAATCACCAATGTAATAAATACTTTCTGCTTTTAAACAGTTTGCAGAACGTACTGTTAATTCAAGGTCATCAACTGGACGTAACAAAACAGGGTCTATTTCCGGTTCTTTATTTTGACTTGCTTCAATTGCTTCTTCAGCTTCTAAATCAACAAATACAGAAAACTGAGAACGTAGAATTGTCGCAGCTTCGCGAACAGCATCTTCTGGGTCAATCGTTCCGTTAGTTTCTATTTCAATAACCAACTTATCCAGATTAGTACGTTGTTCTACACGAGCACTCTGAACTTCGTAAGCAATACGAGTAACAGGACTAAATGAAGCATCCAGTTTTAATTGACCAATGGTTTGTTCAGCTTCATCGGTACCGCCAATAATAACTGGTTTGTATCCACGACCACGAACAACTTTCATAGTAATATTCAAGTCACCTGCTTTAGTCAGGTTAGCAATAACATGATCTGGGTTTACAATTTCAACATCATGATCAAGCGTGATATCACTAGCATAAACTACTCCTGGGCCACTCTTTTTCAGAGTCAGCGTAGTTTCGTCTTTTGCATGCATAATGATAGCAAGGCCTTTTAGATTAAGAAGAACATCAATGACATCTTCTTGAACGCCTTCAATCGTGGTGTATTCATGTAGTACACCTTCGATCTCTGCTTCGACAACTGCGCAACCTTGCATTGAAGATAACAAGACACGGCGTAATGCATTTCCTAAAGTATGTCCAAAACCTCTATCTAAAGGTTCAATGGTAATCTTCGAGGAAGTCTTGCTGATGGTAGTTACGTCAACTAACCGTGGCTTTAACAATTCATAAAATGTTGATGGCATGCGTAATAATCCTTACGTTAATTACTTGGAGTAAAGTTCTACAACGAGTTGTTCATTAATTTCAGATGGCAATTCGCTTCTTTCTGGAACCGATTTAAATACACCCTCCATACCTTTAGCATTCACATCAACCCAGTCTGGCAAGCCGTATTGTTCTGCAACTTCTAATGCACTCTGAATACGTAATTGTTTTTTACTTTTTTCACGAATAGATATCATGTCACTTGGTTGCACATTATATGAAGGGATGTTCACTGATTTACCATTAACCATGATAGCTTTATGGCTTACCAATTGACGCGCTTCATTACGAGTTGCGCTAAAGCCCATACGATATACAACGTTATCCAGACGACATTCTAGTATCTGCAACAAGTTTTCACCTGTTGATCCTTTTCTACGTGCTGCTTCTTTATAATACTTACGAAACTGTTTTTCTAATACGCAATAAATACGACGTAACTTTTGTTTTTCACGTAATTGTAATGCGTAATCAGATAATCTTTTAGGACGGCTGCCTTGGATACCTGGTAGTTTGTCAATTTGACATTTTGATTCGATCGGTCTGGCGCGACTTTTTAAGAATAAGTCTGTGCCTTCACGTCGACTAAGTTTACATTTTGGTCCGAGATAACGTGCCATAATAAAGCTCCTGAATTAAACCCGACGTTTCTTGGGTGGGCGACACCCATTATGTGGAATCGGGGTTACATCAGTAATGTTAGTGATTTTAAGTCCGATTGAATTAAGTGCTCGTACTGCTGACTCACGACCAGGTCCAGGTCCTTTTATCAAAACTTCCAGAGTCTGCATACCGAATAAATCTTTTGCCGTTTCACCCGCTTTTTGCGAAGCAATCTGAGCTGCAAATGGCGTACTTTTACGCGAACCACGGAAACCACTACCACCCGAGGTTGCCCATGACAGAGTGTTACCCTGACGATCGGTAATCGTAATAATCGTATTATTAAATGAAGCATGTATGTGAGCGATACCGTCTACGACAGTCTTCTTTACACGCTTGCGACTCTTTGCTGGTGTTTTAGCCATATTTAAAACCTGGTTATATTATTTATTTTTTAATCATTTTCTTTGGACCCTTACGAGTACGAGCATTCGTTTTTGTACGTTGCCCTCTCACTGGTAGTCCACGACGATGACGAATTCCTCGGTTGGTACCGAGATCCATCAAACGTTTGATATTCATTGAAACTTCGCGACGTAAATCACCTTCAAGATCAAACTTAGTGACCTCAGCACGGACTTTGTCTAAATCAGCTTCTGATAGTTCTCTAACTTTAGTTGTGCCTTGTATACCAACCGCATCACAAATTTTTTGTGAGCGAGTAGCACCAATGCCATATATATAGGTCAACGCAATTACTAAATGCTTGTTGTCCGCTATGTTTACGCCTGCAATACGAGCCATGTGTTATATCTCCAATTCTTGCTCTGGTTATCTAGCCCTGACGCTGCTTATGGCGCGGGTCAGTACAGATAACACGTACAACTCTATTACGTCGGATAACTCTACAGTTCCGACAGATTTTTTTTACTGATGCTCTAACTTTCATCTTTTCTCTCCAAGCAAATCGAACGACGTATTAACGTCGGCCTTGTCCCTTAAGATTGGCTTTTTTCATTAGCCCTTCATATTGGTGAGACATTAAATGCGATTGCACTTGGGACATAAAGTCCATAACAACCACAACAATAATTAATAATGATGTACCACCAAAATAAAATGGCACATTAAATTTCAAAATCAAAAATTCCGGTAATAAACAAACAAAGGTTATATAAACTGCACCTGCCAAAGTTAATTTGGTTAACACCTTATCGAGATAAGCTGCTGTTTGTTCACCTGGACGCATACCAGGAATAAATGCACCTGACTTCTTTAAATTATCTGCTGTTTCACGCGGGTCAAATACCATTGCCGTGTAAAAGAAACAGAAGAAAATAATCCCTGCTGCATAACATAATACATATATAGGTTGCCCTGGTGACAAGGTTGTTGCGATATCCTGCAACCATCCCATACCCTTGGTTTGGCCAAACCAACCCGCTATCGTTGCTGGAAATAAAATCAAACTAGATGCAAATATAGGTGGAATTACACCGGCCATGTTTAATTTCAATGGCAAGTGACTCGCCTGACCGCCATACATCTTTCGCCCAACCTGACGTTTCGCATAGTTAACCGTAATACGACGTTGACCACGTTCTACAAAGACAACAAAAGCAGTGACTGCTATTGCTAAGGCAAACAAACCAAACACAGATAACAAATGCATTTCGCCGGTTCTGGATAACTCAACTGTTCCAGCAACTGCTGAAGGCAAACCTGCAACAATACCAGCAAAAATAATCATCGAGATACCGTTACCAATACCGCGTTCGGTAATCTGCTCACCTAACCACATTAAGAACATGGTTCCGGTCACTAATGTACTAACTGCAACAACTCTAAAACCTACACCTGGGTCCATAACTACAGCTAAACCCGCAGCTTGTTGTCCTTCTAATGCAGCTGCAACACCAAATGCTTGAAAGGTTGCCAAGACGACTGTGCCGTAACGCGTGTATTGCGTAATTTTTCTACGGCCTGCTTCACCTTCTTTTTTTATTTGCTTTAACTTAGGGTCAACAACCGATAACAACTGCATAATAATTGATGCAGAAATGTACGGCATAATCCCAAGTGCAACGACCGAGAAGCGACTTAATGCGCCACCCGAAAACATATTAAACATATCCAGAATTGTACCTTTCTGTTGCTGAAACAGATCAGCCAATGCTACTGGATTAATTCCAGGAACAGGAATATGCGTTGCGATTCGATAGATGAATAGCGCTACTAGTAAAAACAACAGTCGTTGACGCAGTTCTTTTAACTGGCCTAGACCTGAAACGCCGCCTGGTATTGCTGGATTAGATGCTGACATTATTAATCTATAATCCTCAGTCTTCTATTTTGCCGCCGGCAGCTTCAATTGCACTTCGAGCACCTTTAGTAACCATAAGACCTTTAACGGTAACGGCTTTTTCGATTTTGCCAGAAAGTATAACTTTCGCTCGTAAAGTGCTTTTGTTAATTAATCGTGCCGACTTAAGTGCTTCTATATCGATAACATCAACACCTAGACTTTCTAATTCATTCAAACGAATTTCTGCAGTTACACGACCAATACGTGAACTAAAACCAATCTTTGGTAAACGACGTTGGATAGGCATTTGACCGCCTTCAAAACCAACTTTGTGGTAACCACCTGAACGTGATTTCTGACCTTTATGGCCGCGACCACCAGTTTTACCTATGCCCGAACCAATTCCTCGGCCTGGACGCTTTGCGTTCGAAGTCGAATCAGGATGGGGTTTCAATGTATTTAAACGCATCGTTACACCTCTTCAACGTTAAGCAAATAGCTTACTTTATTAATCATGCCACGATTCTCTGGCGTATCTTCAACAGTAACACTGTGACGAATACGACGTAGACCTAAACCCATGACGCATGCTTTATGTTTTTCGATACGTCGATTAGTACTCTTAATCAACGTAACCTTTAATTTATTTGATTTAGCCATAATATTAACTAACCACTTCTTCTACTGATTTACCACGTTTAGCAGCAATCTGTTCAGGGGAATACATAGACTGCAAACCTTTAATAGTTGCGCGGATAACATTAATTGGATTAGTTGAACCATTCGATTTAGCTAACACATTATGTACACCAACTACTTCAAACACCGCTCGCATTGCACCACCAGCAATAATACCGGTACCTTCTGATGCAGGTTGCATATAAACCTTGGCGGCACCATATTCTGCAACGATAGGGTACTGAAGAGTACCTTCATTCAACGGCACTGAAATCATATTGCGACGTGCATTTTCCATTGCTTTTTGAATTGCCAATGGGACTTCACGAGATTTACCCAAGCCCAGACCAACGCGACCATTACCGTCACCGACAACAGTTACCGCGCCGAAACGGAATTGACGACCACCTTTAACTACTTTGGCAACACGATTGACCGTGACAAGTTTTTCTTGAAGATCTTCGTTACCGGTTATTGAATTTGCTAATGCCATAAGAATATTTCCTTAGAATTCCATACCTTGTTCACGAGCCGCATCAGCTAAAGCTTTAATACGACCATGATATTTAAAACCTGAACGATCAAAAGCAACATTAGACACACCTGCTTTTTTCGCACGTTCCGCCAGAGCTTTACCAATAATGGCAGCGGCTTCAACATTGCCACTATATTTAATCTGACCCTTAATTTCTTTATCTAGACTAGAAGCACTTGCAAGTACTTGCGATCCACATGGAGCAATCACTTGCGCGTAAATATGACGCGAAGTTTTATGAACGCTCAAGCGATTTATGCCTTTGTGTTTAATTCTGGCACGCGTCTTTCTAGCACGACGTAATCTATCTGTTTTTTTACTCATATCAATTAGCTCTTCTTAGCTTCTTTGCGAACAATACGTTCATCAGAATAACGAACACCTTTACCTTTATAAGGTTCAGGTGGACGGTAAGCACGAATATTTGCAGCAACCTGACCTACTTGTTGCTTATCTATGCCTTTAATAACGATCTCTGTTTGACTTGGTGTTTCAATTGAAATGCCTTCAGGAATTTCAAAAGCAACAGGATGAGAAAAACCTAAACTCAGATTCAATGCCTTTCCAGCAACATTAGCTCGGTAACCAACACCGACAATTTCAAGCTTGCGCTCAAAACCTTCAGTAACACCGGTCACTATATTTTGTATTAAGGCACGAGTTGTACCTGAAAGCGCATTAGCAGACTTACTGTTACTGTTAACAGTCGTCTTTATCACACCATCTTCTTGCTCAACTTTAACCAAAGAATGAACATTATGAGACAACTCACCTTTGTTACCCTTAATCGTAATCAAACTACCCGCAATGTTGACATCAACACCGCTTGGTATGCTTACAGGATTATTTGCTACTCTAGACATAATTCAATCCAATTAATTTATGAAACGTAACACAGTATTTCACCACCAATACCATGCTCACGTGCTGATTTATCTGTCATTACACCTTTAGCTGTAGAAATAACTGCTACACCTAAACCACCCATTACTTTTGGCAAGTCATCCTTAGATTTATAACTACGAAGACTAGGCTTACTAATACGCTTAATCGTTTCAATAACAGGTTTACCATCAAAATACTTAAGCTCAATTGTCAACGTTGCTTTCTTATTTTGCTCTTCAACGCTAAAACCTGTGATATAACCTTCTTCCTTCAGAATGTTTGCAATCGCTACTTTTAATTTTGACGATGGCATTTTCACATCAACTTTATTACGTTGCAGTGAATTACGAATTCGCGTCAACATATCTGAAATTGGGTCTGACATACTCATATCTTATTCTCTCTCTATTACCAGCTTGCTTTAACCAAGCCTGGCACATCGCCACGCATAGCCGCTTCACGTAGTTTATTTCGTCCTAATCCAAATTTACGGTAATAACCATGTGGACGACCTGTAATACTACATCTATTACGAATGCGACTAGGACTTGCATCTCTAGGCATTTTATTAAATTTATCACGAGCGATTGTACGTTCCTCATCACTCAATGACGCGTTTTTCATAATCGCTTTTAACTCTGCTCTTTTAGCAGCGAATTTCTTAACCATTCGAATTCGTTTAGCTTCACGATTTACCATGCATGACTTTGCCATTTCAAATAGACCTCAAGACCTTAATGGAAGATTAAATGCTTTCAACAATGCACGGCCTTCTTCGTCGGTACGTGCAGTTGTGGTAATTGTAATATCCATACCACGTAACTGATCAATTTTGTCGTAATCAATTTCAGGAAAAATAATCTGTTCTTTAATTCCCATATTGTAATTACCACGACCATCAAATGACTTTGCATTCAAACCACGGAAATCACGAATACGTGGTATTGCAATAGTAACCAGACGATCTAAAAACTCATACATGCGCTCACGACGCAATGTAACTTTACAGCCGACAGGCCAGCCTTCACGAACTTTAAAGTTCGCAACAGATTTTTTCGCGTTACAAACAATAGGCTTTTGACCTGCAATCTTGGTCATATCACCAACCGCATGCTCGACAACCTTTTTATCTGCAACTGCTTCACCTAGACCCATATTAAGTGTGATCTTGGTAATCTTCGGCACCTGCATCGCAGACTTGTAACCGAACTCTTCAGTCAACTGCTTAAATACCGTGTTCTTATAATGTTCTTGTAATCTGACCATGAATATAAACCTTAAACGTCTACTACTTCGTTGTTTGATTTGAAGAAACGTACTTTCTGTCCATCATTAAGGGTACGATAACCAACTCGATCACCTTTATTAGTTACAGGGTTCCATATAGCAACATTCGATATATGAACAGCCGCTTCTTTCTCAATAATACCGCCAGGTGTTCCCATTTGAGGATTACCCTTGGTATGTTTTTTAATCATATTGATATTTTCAACGAAGACTTTGTCTAGTTCATCAATAACCGATAAGACAACACCACGTTTACCTTTATCTTTACCTGCGATCATGACAACTTCGTCACCTTTCTTAATACGGCTCACTTTAAAGTACCTCCGGTGCCAAAGAGACAATTTTCATAAACTTGTCGCCTCGTAACTCACGAGTTACAGGACCAAAGATACGAGTACCAATTGGTTGTAACTGACCATTCAATAATACTGCAGCATTACCATCAAAACGGATCAAAGAACCATCTGGTCTACGAACACCCTTACGTGTACGCACTACAACTGCGTTATGAACTTCACCTTTCTTTACTTTACCGCGAGGAATAGCTTCTTTAATACTGACTTTAATTACATCACCAATATTAGCGTAGCGACGCTTTGAGCCACCCAGTACTTTTATACACATTACTCGCTTAGCACCACTGTTATCTGCGGCATCAAGTATTGATTGCATTTGAATCATTGCGATCTATCTCCGATTAAACTACTTGAGCTTTACTGACAACTTTCTGTAAGCGCCAGGTCTTGTTTTTTGATAGTGGTCGTGATGATTCTATAATGACAACATCACCTTCATTACATTCATTAGCTTCATCATGAGCCATCAATTTGGTCGAACGACGCATGTACTTCCCATATAGAGGATGCTTTACTTTACGTTCAATCAACACGGTAATGGTTTTATCCATTTTATTACTGACTACAGTACCGCTAACTGTTTTTGCTTGTGTCTCTTCTGTACTCATGCGTCTTTACCTACTGCAATTTTCTTTTCGTTTAACAACGTATTGATACGCGCAATATTGCGTCGAGTTTTCTTTACTTCACTAGGCCGATCTAATTGCCCAGTACCTTTTCTCATTCGCAAGTTAAATTGAGCACGCAACTCTTCTAACAACAGAGCCTGCAATTCCTCAGGTGTTTTCTCTCTTAGTTCTGCTGTTTTCATTACATTATTGTCCTCGCTACAAAAGTTGTTTTAAGAGGCAATTTTGCTGCTGCCAACTCAAACGCTTCACGTGCCAACTCTTCTGGCACGCCTTCCATTTCATAAATCATTCTACCTGGCTGAACCTGAGCAACCCAGTATTCAACATTACCTTTACCTTTACCTTGACGAACTTCTAAAGGCTTTTTGGTAATAGGTTTATCTGGAAAGATACGTATCCAGATTTTCGCACCACGCTTAACTTTACGTGTTAACGCTCGTCGCGCTGCTTCAATTTGTCTAGCGGTAATGCGACCACGCTCTACAGCTTTCAAACCAAATTCGCCAAAGCTGACTTTATTACCAACCGTTGCAAGACCACGATTACGTAGCTTACTTTGTTTTCTATATTTTGTTCTTTTAGGTTGTAACACGTCTCTTTATCCTGTTAGTTGCTTACTTATGCCTGAACTTGTTCTTTAGGAGCTTCTGTTATTATTTTTTGCTCTGGAGCAAAAACTTCACCCTTAAAGATCCAGACTTTAATTCCAATAATTCCGTAGGTAGTAGCCGCTTCAGCTGTACCATAATCTATATCTGCTCGTAATGTATGAAGAGGTACTCGACCTTCTCGATACCATTCACCACGCGCAATTTCAGCACCGTTCAATCGACCGGCAACAGCAATCTTGATACCTAAAGCTCCTAGGCGCATGGTATTCGTCACTGCACGTTTCATTGCACGGCGAAACATAATACGTCGTTCAATTTGTTGTGCGACACTTTCAGCTACTAGATACGCATCTAGTTCTGGCTTACGAATTTCTTCAACACTTACATGTGCTGGCACACCCATCATTTGTGATATTTCTAGACGAAGACGTTCAATATCTTCACCTTTCTTACCAATAACTATTCCAGGCCGTGCCGTATGAATAATGACTCGCGCATTTCCAGCTGGTCGTTCAATTTGGATACGGCTAACTGACGCATTGGCTAATTTCTTGCGGATATAGTCTCTAACCTTAAGGTCTGCATGTAAAAAATCAGCATAGTCTTTACTGTCTGCATACCAGGTTGAGGTCCAGTCCTTAATAATGCCGAGGCGTATCCCCGTTGGATGTACTTTTTGACCCATACTAATTAGTCTCCGTTTCAGATACCGTCACAATAAGGTGACTGGTTCTTTTAATAATTTGATCTGCTCGGCCTCTTGCACGTGGACGCAAGCGTTTCATTGTTGGGCCTTGATTAACTTGTATTTCGCTAACCTTTAATTCATCAATATCAGCACCATCATTATTCTCGGCATTGGCAATTGCTGACTCTAATACTTTTTTAATAATATCCGCGCCTTTTTTATTACTGAACGCTAGCAGGTTAATTGCACGATCAACAGCCAAGCCGCGAATCTGATTTGCTACCAAACGCAGTTTTTGCGGTGATATATGTGTATGTTTTAATGTTGCTGAAGTTGCCATAATATTTTCTACTAATTAAGATTTTCTATCTGCAAGATGACCACGAAAGGTACGAGTTAATACAAACTCGCCTAACTTATGTCCAACCATGTTTTCAGAGATATAAACAGGCATATGATCACGGCCATTATGTACAGCAATAGTTAACCCAACCATTTCAGGCATAACCATAGAGCGACGAGACCAGGTTTTAATTGGACGTTTATCGTTACTTTCCCTTGCTGCTTCTACCTTTTTAAAAAGGTGATGGTCAATAAAAGGACCTTTCTTTACTGAACGTGGCACGTGTATTCCTCTCGTTTATTTACGTTTACGAACGATTAATTTATCAGTTCGTTTGTTCTTTCTTGTTTTGTAACCCTTGGTTGGCGTACCCCATGGACTAACAGGATGACGACCACCGGAAGTACGACCTTCACCACCACCATGTGGGTGATCAACCGGATTCATAGCAACACCGCGAACAGTAGGTCTAATACCACGCCAGCGCTTAGCACCCGCTTTACCTAGAGCTCGCAACTGATGTTCACCATTACTTACTTCACCAATTGTTGCTCGACAATCAGATAAAACTTTACGCATTTCGCCTGAACGTAATCTAAGCGTTGCATGCCGTCCTTCTTTAGCTACCAACTGAACACCAGTGCCGGCACTACGTGCTAACTGAGCACCCTTACCTGGCTTCAACTCTATACAATGAACCGTGGTACCCAATGGAATATTACGTAAAGCCATGCAATTGCCTGCTTTAATATTCGCTTCTGGGCCTGACATTACTTCATCACCAACTTTAACGGCGTTAGGAGCAATGATGTAACGTCTCTCACCATCTACATAAAGCAGTAAAGCGATATGTGCTGTTCTATTCGGATCGTATTCAATGCGTTCTACTTTTGCGACGATACCATCTTTGTTTCGTTTGAAATCAATGATGCGATAACGTTGCTTTGAACCACCACCACGATGACGCACAGTAATGCGACCATGGTTATTACGTCCTGCAGTTTTATTCTGTTTTTCCAACAAAGGGCCATAAGGCTTACCCTTGTACAACTCAGGGCTAACCACTTTGACCATCGAACGACGGCCGGCAGAAGTTGGTTTTGGTTTAATTAATGCCATGTCGGTATCCTATCAAGCCCCCATGAAATCGATGTCAAAGCCAGGCTTAAGTTTGACATAGGCTTTCTTCCAGTTAACACGCTGACCTGGCTTGCGCGCAAATATTTTTTTCTTACCTTTTACGTTCGTAACCTGAACAGATAACACTTCTGCACCATCAAACATTAATTCAACAGCCTGTTTAATTTCAGGTTTAGTTGCGCTTTTAGCAACTTTAAATACGTATTGGTTATGAGCTTCACCAACCATCGTCGACTTTTCAGTCACTCTTGGTTCAAGTAAAACTGTCATTAATTTTTCCTGATTCATGATAACCATGCCTCAACTTTTTCAACTGCAGCTTTCGTGATTAATATCTTTTCAAAACCAATCAATGAATAAGGATCAATTTCATTAGCATCTATCACATCTGCTTTAGGAAGATTCCTTATTCCAAAATAAAGAGTCTCTGTTAATTCTTCAGTAATGATTAAAACATCTTCAAGACCAAAGCCATTCAACTTATCTTTAACCAGCTTTGTTTTTGCTTCTGTCACATCAAATTCATCAACACAAACAAAACGTTCTTGCCGTACTAGTTCAGAAAAGATAGAACGCATTGCCGCGCGATACATTTTCTTATTTATTTTTTTACTATAGTCACGTGGCTTTGCAGCAAATGTGACACCACCGCTGCGCCATAATGGACTACGAATAGTACCAGCTCGTGCGCGACCGGTTCCTTTTTGTGCCCATGGCTTTCTACCACCACCACGAACTTCAGAACGTGTTTTTTGTGCTTTGGTGCCAGAACGAGCACCCGCCAGATACGTGGTTAAAACCTGATGTATCAGTGGCTCATTAAATTCGACAGAAAAAACACTATCAGCAACAGTCATGCTGCCTGCTTTTTTCTTGCCTTCTTTTTGAATCGTAAGTTCCATTATCTATGCCTTATTTACGTGCTTTTACTGAAGGTTTAATAATAACCCTGCCACCTTTAACTGCAGGGACAGAACCTTTAATCAATAACAAGTTGCGTTCAACGTCAACACGAACAACTTCAAGATTCTGCATTGTGCGTTGTACATTACCCATGTGACCGGCCATTTTTTTACCTTTGAAAACGCGACCTGGCGTTTGACATTGGCCGATAGAACCAGGAGCACGATGCGACAATGAGTTACCGTGAGTATTACGTTGATGACTGAAGTTATGTCGCTTAATAACACCAGCAAAACCTTTACCACTGGTTGTACCTGTCACATCAACTTTTTGACCTGCTTCGAACATATCAACTTTAATTTCAGCGCCGGCAGTATACTCGCCTAGCTCTTCATCAGTTACTCGATATTCCATAAGACCTTCACCTGTCTCGATGTTAGCCTTAGCATAGTTACCTGCTTCTGATTTCGTTACCGACGAGGATTTTTTAGAACCCCATGAAACCTTTATCGCGGTATAACCTTGTGTATCTGGCGTAATCAAATCAGTAATGTGATTAGGAGTCGCTTCAACAACGGTTACTGGCACAGACTGTCCCTCTACAGTGAACACTCGTGTCATGCCTCGTTTTCGACCTATTATTCCAATCGTCATTGTTTTTAATCCACTAATTATTCTTATTGAAGTTTAATCTGAACGTCGACACCCGCCGCCAGATCAAGTTTCATTAACGCATCAACTGTTTTATCAGTTGGGTTAACGATATCCATTAAACGTTTATGAGTACGAATTTCATATTGATCACGTGCATCTTTATTTACATGCGGTGAAATCAAAATTGTAAAGCGTTCTTTTTTCGTCGGCAAAGGAATAGGCCCTCTAATTTGGGCACCCGTACGCTTTGCTGTCTCGACAATCTCTTTTGTAGACTGATCGATCAGACGATGGTCAAACGCCTTAAGGCGAATTCTAATTACTTGTTGTTCATCAGCCATTTTTATAATTACTCAATAATTTTAGAAACAACACCCGCACCCACAGTACGGCCGCCTTCTCGTATTGCAAAACGCAAGCCTTCTTCCATCGCAATCGGGTTAATCAACTTAACCGTTACTTTGATGTTATCGCCAGGCATCACCATTTCAGTTCCTTCAGGTAATTCCATCGCACCGGTTACATCAGTGGTACGGAAGTAGAACTGTGGACGGTAATTATTAAAGAATGGCGTATGACGGCCACCTTCATCTTTACTCAACACATAGATTTCAGTTTCGAAATGCGTATGTGGCGTAATCGTGCTCGGATGACAAAGAACCTGACCACGTTCTACGTCTTCTCGTTTGGTACCACGAAGTAAAACACCGACGTTGTCGCCTGCTTGACCTTCGTCTAACAACTTACGGAACATTTCTACACCGGTACAAGTCGTCGTTTGAGTATCTTTTATACCAACAATCTCAATTTCTTCACCAACCTTAACAATACCGCGCTCTACTCGACCGGTAACAACCGTGCCACGACCTGAGATTGAGAACACATCTTCAATTGGAAGTAAGAAAGGTTGGTCTACTGGACGCTCTGGCATTGGGAAGTAATCATCCATTGCCGCAACCAGTTTCATGATTGATGGAATACCAATATCACTGGTATCACCTTCTAATGCTTTTAGTGCTGAGCCCGTAATAATCGGGGTATCGTCACCTGGGAAATCGTACGCATCTAATAATTCACGAATTTCCATCTCAACTAATTCTAGTAATTCTTCATCGTCTACTTGGTCTGCTTTGTTTAAGTAAACCACGATGTAAGGTACACCGACTTGGCGTGACAATAAGATATGTTCACGAGTTTGCGGCATCGGGCCATCAGCTGCACTACAAACCAGGATAGCGCCGTCCATTTGTGCTGCACCGGTAATCATGTTTTTCACATAATCCGCGTGTCCCGGACAATCCACGTGTGCGTAGTGACGGTTGTCACTTTCGTACTCTACGTGAGCGGTCGCAATGGTAATACCGCGTTCGCGTTCTTCTGGCGCATTATCAATGTCACCGTAGTCCTTGAATTCACCGCCATGTGCTTCTGCCATCGTCTTGGTAATTGCCGCCGTTAACGTCGTCTTACCATGATCTACGTGACCAATTGTGCCCACATTCACATGTGGCTTCGTACGTTCAAATTTTTCCTTAGACACGGCCTTTACCTCTTCTATATCTTTAGTTAATTATGTTTATGTATTTCTACTAATAATACTTTCAGCAATATTTGCTGGTACTTCACTATATTTTTCAAATTCCATTGTATAGACCGCTCGACCCTGAGTAGCAGAACGAAGATCTGTTGCATAACCAAACATCTCTTTCAGCGGCACTTCTGCTCTTATCACCTTTCCAGAAGGTGACTCTTCAGTGCCCTGTAAAATTCCACGGCGACGATTCAAGTCTCCATTTACAGTCCCCATATATACTTCCGGGGTAATAATCTCTACTTTCATCACTGGCTCAAGTAAAACAGGTTCAGCCTCTGTCGCACCTTCTCTGAATCCCATCGAGCCGGCGATTTTAAACGCCATTTCGTTAGAGTCAACCTCATGATACGAACCATCGTATAAAGTTACTTTGACATCGACTACTGGAAAACCAGCAACAATGCCATTTGCCATCTGTTCTGTGACACCTTTCTCTACCGCCGAAATATATTCTTTCGGTACCGAGCCACCGACAATTTCGTTTACAAACTCAAATCCTTCACCAGCTTTCTTTGGTTCAAGCTTAAAAACCACATGACCATATTGACCACGACCACCTGATTGACGAACAAATTTTCCTTCCGCCTTTTCAAGTGTCGCCCTAATCGTTTCACGGTAAGCCACTTGTGGTTTACCAACGTTAGCTTCAACTTTAAATTCGCGCTTCATACGATCAATAATGATCTCTAGATGAAGCTCACCCATTCCTGAAATAATGGTTTGACCAGATTCTTCATCGGTATGCACACGAAAAGAAGGATCTTCTTGAGCCAACTTACTTAACGCCATACCCATTTTTTCCTGATCTGGCTTTGTCCTTGGCTCAACCGCCACTGCAATTACCGGTTCAGGAAACTCCATACGCTCTAGCGTAATCACGTTTTTGACATCACAAAGTGTGTCACCGGTCGTTACATCTTTTAAACCTACCGCTGCCGCTATATCACCAGCGTAGACTTCATTAATATCTTCACGACTATTGGCATGCATTTGTAACAAGCGACCAATGCGTTCTTTCTTTCCTTTAACCGGATTAAATACCGAATCTCCCGACTTCAGTATTCCGGAATAGACACGAAAAAAAGTTAATGTGCCTACAAATGAGTCTGTCGCTATCTTAAAAGCCAACGCTGCAAATGGGACATCATCTGCTGCTTGCCTTTCACCTTCAGACTCATCTTTATCATCTAAAATTCCTGTTATTGCAGGAACATCTACTGGAGACGGCATGTACTCGATAACCGCATCCAACATTGTTTGCACACCTTTGTTCTTGAAAGCAGAGCCACAAAATACTGGCACCACCTCATTCACTAATGTTTGCAAACGTATACCTTGTTTTATCTGCTCAGGGTTCAACTCACCCTTATCAAGATACACATCCATCAAATCTTCATTTGCTTCTGCTGCATGCTCAACCATGCGTTCACGCCATAGTTCCGCTTCTGCTAGCAAAGCTTCGGGAATATCTTTCTCTTCAAACTTAATTCCCATGTTTTCTTCTTCCCAGTAAATCGCTTTCATTTTTACCAGGTCAATCACGCCTTCAAAATTCTCTTCAGCGCCTATCGGTAGCTGCATTGGAACCGCATTACTGCCTAAGCGTTCGCGAATCTGCTCAATTACACGAAGAAAATCAGCACCCGAGCGATCCATCTTATTGATGAAAGCCATACGCGGCACTGAATACTTATTCGCTTGCCGCCAAACTGTTTCCGACTGAGGCTCAACTCCGCCTACTGCACAAAAAACAGCGCAAGCACCATCTAAAACACGCAATGATCGTTCTACTTCAATCGTAAAATCAACATGTCCTGGTGTATCAATAATATTGATACGATGCTCTTCAAACTGAGACGCTGTTCCTTTCCAGAAACAAGTCGTCGCTGCAGAAGTTATTGTTATCCCTCTCTCCTGCTCTTGCTCCATCCAATCCATGGTTGCAGCACCATCATGAACCTCACCTATTTTGTGAGACACTCCTGTGTAAAACAACACGCGTTCTGTCGTTGTTGTTTTACCCGCATCGATGTGCGCCATAATCCCGATATTTCGGTAACGCTCAATAGGTGTGCTACGTGCCATGACTTTTTATTTAAAATGTTAATCGTGCTTACCAACGGTAATGAGAGAAAGCTTTGTTTGCTTCAGCCATTCGATGCGTATCTTCACGCTTCTTAATAGCAGTCCCACGATTTTCAGAAGCATCCAGCAATTCACCCGCTAAACGCAAACCCATATTCTTTTCACCACGTTTCTTAGCCGCATCTACTATCCAACGCATAGCCAACGTGATACTACGATCTGTTCTTACTTCGATTGGAATTTGGTAAGTAGCTCCACCCACTCGGCGTGATTTTACTTCCACTGCCGGGCGAATATTCTCAAGCGCTTTATTAAATACTTCTAGCGGTTCAGGATTACCCTTGTCACCAATCTGGCCTAATGCGCCATAAACAATTTTTTCTGCAATAGACTTTTTACCACTACGCATAATCATATTGATAAATTTTGCTAATACCTTATCTCCGTACTTCGGATCAGGCAGAATTTCAGTTCTCTCAGCTACGCGTCTTCTGGACATGGTTCAAACTATTCCTGTATCTATTCTTAATATTATGTATTTATTAGGATTTAGGTCGTTTCGTACCGTATTTAGAACGACCCTGACGTCTATCAGCTACACCCGAAGTATCCAAAGTACCTCGAACTGTATGATATCGAACACCTGGTAAATCCTTCACACGACCACCACGAATCAGGATAACTGAATGTTCCTGTAAGTTATGGCCTTCACCACCAATGTAAGTGGTCACTTCATGACCATTAGTCAATCTAACACGAGCTACTTTTCGCAGTGCAGAGTTTGGTTTCTTAGGTGTTGTTGTATACACACGTGTACACACACCTCGTCTTTGAGGACAAGCCTCTAAAGCGGGCACTTTGCTCTTTGCTACTTGTCGCTTTCGCGGGTTCCGGACTAATTGGTTAATTGTTGTCATAAAATTATCTTATATTTCAATTTGTTAAGTGCGCAGATTGTCCCACTCACCTGAACTGTAGTATCCAAAAATGAATACACATAACTTCTTAAGAGTACAGACTAGTGCAGAATTCCTTCGGATATCCTAGGGGTTTTATCTGACTTATCGCCGAACCATCTAAAATTCGCCGAAATTTCCAGTACTTAAAATAAAATGACAGACTGAGAATACTGACTCAGTCTGTCAAAGAGGCGGGATTTTATGTCCTTGGTGATGATCATGTCAAGGACATTACAGCTTATTTTTTAAGTTCCTGTCGTACCCTCTGCCGCTTCAGATTCAGAATCAATCGGCGGCAATTCAACTTCCTCGATTTCTACGTTTTCTACAACTACTTCTGGTGCATTTTTAGCCGCTAAACGCTCTTTACGCTCCGCGTGGTAGGCAAGACCGGTACCCGCAGGAATTAGACGTCCAACGATGACATTTTCCTTTAATCCGCGCAATATATCACGCTTACCACAGACACTAGCCTCAGTAAGTACGCGTGTAGTCTCCTGGAATGACGCCGCAGAGATGAATGATTCCGTAGAAAGCGATGCTTTGGTAATACCTAATAATATAGGTACCCACTCAGCAGGTTTCTTGCCTTCAGCTTCGATACGTTCATTTTCTTCCAATACTCTTGAACGCTCCATTTGTTCGCCTCTGAGGAATGCAGTATCACCAGCACTGGTAATTTCTGCCTTACGTAGCATTTGTCGTACGATAACTTCAATATGTTTATCGTTAATTTTCACACCTTGCAGACGATAAACTTCTTGTATTTCACTGCTGATGAAGTCGTATAAGGCTCGAACACCTTTGAGCCTGAGGATGTCATGTGGTGTAGGAGGTCCATCAACGATGTTTTCGCCTTTAACTACATGCTCACCTTCAAATACACTGACATGACGCCATTTTGGAATAAGCACTTCATAAACATTGTCTTCACCTTGTCCAGTGATAACAATTCTTTGCTTACCCTTGGTTTCTTTACCAAAACTAATGATTCCTGAAATTTCTGCCAATACAGCAGGTTCTTTTGGCTTACGAGCTTCAAATAAATCGGCAACTCGAGGAAGACCACCAGTAATATCACGAGTTTTCAGAGATTCTTGAGGTAGCCGCGCGATAACATCACCAATTTTAACTTCTTTACCATCACTTACATTAATAAGAGCTCTTGCTGGTAGTAGATAATGAGCCGCTTGTTCCGTACCAGGAATCATGAGGTCTTCACCATTTTCATCAACCAACCTAACTGTCGGACGCAAGTCTTTGGCAGTTGATGCTCGTTGTTTTGGATCCATGATTATAATATTGGTCAAACCCGTAATGTCATCTGTTGTACGAGTAACCGTAACACCTTCAACAATATCGGAAAATTGAACAACACCTTTAACTTCTGTAATAACTGGATGTGTATGAGGGTCCCAAGATGCAATTTGCTGCCCTGGCTCTGTCTTATCATTGTCACCTACGGTTAAAACAGCACCGTAAGGTACTTTGTAGTGTTCACGTTCACGGCCAGTTTCGTCGCGAACCACAATTTCACCTGAACGAGAGATAACCACTTTATTACCACTATCCTGTTCCAGTGTTTTAATATTTTGTAAATACACCGTGCCGCCATTCTTCACTTCAATACTGCTAACTGCGGCTGCTCGTGATGCGGCACCACCAATATGGAAGGTACGCATGGTCAACTGTGTACCCGGTTCACCAATTGATTGTGCTGCTATAACACCCACTGCTTCACCAATATTAACCAGATGTCCACGACCTAAATCACGGCCATAACATAGTCGACAGGTGCCATAACGACTCTCACAAGTAATTGTTGAACGTACTACGGCCTGATCCACGCCTTTAACATCAAGTAATTCTACCCAATGCTCATCTAGTAAAGTTCCCGCTTTAGCAATAACATCACCTTCAACATTAATCGCATCTCTTAATAAGACTCGACCAAGTACAAGTTCTCTTAAAGGCTCGATTACATCACCACCCTCAATAATAGGACTCATTTCCAAACCTTCTTCGGTGCCACAATCTTCTTCAGTAACAACCAAATCCTGAGACACATCAACCAAACGACGCGTCAAATAACCTGAGTTCGCTGTTTTTAACGCGGTATCAGCAAGACCTTTACGCGCACCATGTGTCGAAATAAAGTACTGAAGTACGTTAAGACCTTCACGGAAATTCGCCGTAATCGGTGTTTCAATAATTGAACCATCCGGTTTTGCCATCAAACCACGCATACCGGCTAATTGTCTGATCTGTGCTGCCGATCCTCGTGCACCAGAATCAGCCATCATATAAATTGCGTTGAAAGAAGCTTCCTCTACTTCCTTACCGTCAATATCTGTTTTCAAATCGACGCTCAATTTATCCATCATCGCTTTAGCAACTTGATCATTAGTACGCGACCAAATATCGATAACCTTGTTATAACGTTCACCATCGGTAATTAAACCAGAGGCATATTGTTCTTCAAAGCTTTTAACCTGATCTTGTGCTTTACCGATAATCTCATCTTTATCTTCAGGAATAACCATGTCTTCGATACCAATAGACACACCTGCACGCGTAGAATATTTAAAACCGGTGTACATTAATTGATCAGAAAAGATTACCGTCTCTTTTAATTCCAGTCTTCTATAGCAAGAGTTAACTAGTTGAGAAATGGTTTTTTTCGTCATTATCTTATCGATATATTCGAAAGGTATCCCATCAGGCAAGATGCGTGATAACAATGCACGTCCTGCTGTTGTGTCATAACGTTTATGAGTTACTGTTTTTTCACCATTCACATCAACAGCTACTTCACGTATACGCACCTTGATTCGCGCCTGCAAAGAAACTATGCCGCTTTCGTAAGCACGGTTTACTTCGTTAATATCAACAAAAGCCATATTCGTGCCTTTTGCTTCAACAGATTCGCGTGTCAAATAATAGAGACCTAGTACAACATCCTGTGTAGGAACAATAATTGGTTCACCGTTAGCCGGTGACAAGATGTTATTAGTCGACATCATCAATGTACGAGCTTCTAACTGTGCTTCTATAGACAATGGCACATGTACCGCCATTTGATCACCATCAAAGTCAGCGTTAAATGCAGTACAAACTAATGGATGTAACTGAATTGCTTTACCTTCAATCAATACAGGTTCAAATGCCTGTATACCTAATCTATGTAATGTCGGTGCACGGTTAAGCATGATCGGATGTTCACGAATAACTTCTTCCAATACATCCCAAACTTCAGATCCTTCACGCTCAACTAATTTTTTAGCGGCTTTAATGGTTGTTGCTAGGCCACGTCTTTCCAATTTACTAAAGATAAAGGGTTTAAATAATTCCAGAGCCATCTTTTTAGGAAGACCACATTGATGCAATCGTAAGGTCGGACCCACAACAATTACAGAACGACCAGAGTAATCAACACGCTTACCTAATAAGTTCTGGCGAAAACGACCTTGCTTACCTTTAATCATGTCTGCCAAAGATTTTAATGGCAGTTTATTGGTACCGGTAATTGCTCGGCCACGTCGTCCATTGTCAAGTAAAGCATCAACAGACTCTTGCAGCATACGTTTTTCATTACGTACGATAATGTCTGGTGCATTAAGATCTAATAAACGTTTTAAACGATTATTTCTGTTAATAACACGACGATATAAATCATTCAGATCAGAAGTCGCAAAACGACCACCATCTAATGGAACCAAAGGACGTAATTCCGGTGGCAATACTGGTAATACCAACATCACCATCCACTCTGGTTTATTTCCAGAATTTTTAAACGCTTCTAACAACTTCAAACGCTTGGTTAATTTACGTAACTTGGTTTCAGAATTTGTATTCGGAATAATTTCACGCAGTTCTTCAATCTCATGATCAAGATCAATTGATTTAAGAAGAGAGCGAATTGCTTCTGCACCCATCTTTGCTTCGAACTCATCACCATATTGCTCGATTGCCTCAAGATAGTTTTCTTCCGTCAGCATTTGACCTTTTTCAAGCTCGGTCATGCCAGGTTCAATCACAGCATAAGCTTCGAAATAGAGTATGCGTTCAATTTCACGCAAGGTCATATCCAGCATCAAACCCATACGTGAAGGTAATGATTTTAGAAACCAGATATGCGCAACCGGGCTAGCCAAATCAATATGACCCATGCGTTCGCGTCTTACCTTTGAAAGCGTGACTTCAACACCACACTTTTCACAAACGACGCCGCGATGCTTAAGCCTTTTGTATTTTCCACACAAACATTCGTAATCCTTTACTGGACCAAATATTTTGGCACAAAAAAGACCGTCGCGCTCGGGCTTAAAGGTACGATAGTTTATCGTTTCCGGTTTTTTAACTTCTCCAAAAGACCATGACCGAATTTTTTCAGGTGATGCTAGCCCAATAGCAATTGCATCAAATTCTTCAACCTGTCCCTGTTGCTTTAAAAGCTTAAGTAAATCTTTCAAGGTTTGCCCCCTATGGAGATTTGTTCGGATAACAATCCGAAAATCAAAACATTAATATTCATTTCTATCATTCTGGTCAGTGATTACTCGTCAAGTTCGATATCGATGCCTAACGATCGAATTTCTTTAACCAATACATTGAAAGATTCAGGCATGCCTGCTTCCATCTGATGATTACCATCAACAATGTTTTTATACATTTTGGTACGACCATTCACGTCATCTGATTTAACCGTCAGCATTTCTTGCAAGGTATATGCAGCGCCATAAGCTTCAAGTGCCCACACTTCCATTTCACCAAAACGCTGCCCACCAAATTGAGCTTTACCACCCAATGGTTGTTGTGTAACCAGACTGTATGGTCCCGTTGAACGTGCATGCATTTTGTCATCAACCAGGTGATTCAGTTTAAGCATGTACATGTAACCAACAGTTACTCGACGTTCAAAGACATCACCAGTACGACCATCATATAAAGTCATTTGTCCATCTTCAGGAAGATCAGCCAATTTCAACATTGCCTTAATTTCTTCTTCAGAAGCACCATCAAAAACAGGCGTCGCCATAGGCACACCGCCTTTTAAGTTGTGTGCTAACTCAGTAATTTCTTCATCCGTAAATGAATCCAGATCTTCTTTCTTACCACTGGTGTTATAGATTTTATTAAGTAACTGGCGAATTTCTGCAGTTTTAGCTTGTTGCTCAAGCATCTTACCAATCTTGATACCAACACCTTTTGCAGCCCATCCTAAATGAGTTTCCAAAATCTGGCCGACGTTCATTCGAGAAGGAACACCTAGTGGATTCAATACTACATCTACCGGCGTGCCATCTTCCATATGCGGCATATCTTCAACAGGAACGATTATAGAAATAACACCTTTATTACCATGACGACCCGCCATTTTGTCACCCGATTGTATGTGACGTTTAACAGCCACATAAACCTTAACCATTTTCAATACACCTGGCGCAAGATCATCACCCGAAGTTATCTTCGAACGTTTTTCTTCAAAACGTCGGTCAAAATCTTCTTTTAATGCAGTAAATTGTTCCGCAGCATCTTCCAATAATTTATTTGCCTTATCATCTTTAAGACGAATTTCGAACCATTTATCATTCGAAGTTTCATCAAGATAATCTTTAGTGATTTTATCACCTGCGCTTAGTCCAGATGGACCACCCGCAGCAACTTTACCGGTTAATAGCGTTTCAACACGTTGATAAACACCGGCTTCCATAATTCTAAGTTGGTCATTTAGATCTTTTCTTACGCTGTTTAATTCAGACTCTTCAATCTCAAGTGCACGCGCATCTTTTTCAACACCATCACGAGTGAAAACTTGCACATCGATAACGGTACCATTCATGCCTGAAGAAACACGTAAAGAAGTATCTTTAACGTCAGAAGCCTTCTCACCAAAAATAGCCCTGAGTAGTTTTTCTTCCGGTGTAAGCTGCGTCTCACCCTTAGGTGTAACTTTACCAACCAAAATATCACCAACATTCACTTCAGCACCGATATAAACAACACCAGACTCATCCAGCTTGTTCAATGCACTTTCACTGACGTTTGGAATATCAGAAGAAATTTCTTCAGAACCTAATTTTGTATCGCGAGCTACACAGCTCAATTCTTCGATATGAATTGTTGTGTAGCGATCTTCCTTAACCAATTTTTCGGATAAAAGAATTGAATCCTCAAAGTTGTAACCATTCCACGGCATGAAAGCAACCAGCATGTTCTGACCTAATGCCAACTCACCCATGTCTGTAGAGGGGCCATCGGCAAGTACATCACCTTTGACAATTTCATCACCAGGCTTCACCAATGGTTTTTGGTTAATACAGGTGTTTTGATTAGAACGGGTATATTTAGTCAGGTTATAGATATCTACACCAGGCTCACCAGCAACAACTTCATCATCATTCACACGTATTACAATTCGACTAGCATCAACCGAATCAATAATACCGCCACGTTCTGAAACTACGGTAACACCCGAGTCGATTGCTACGCGTCTTTCCATTCCCGTGCCGACTAATGGCTTATCCGCTCTTAAGGTTGGTACAGCTTGACGTTGCATGTTGGAACCCATCAATGCACGGTTCGCATCATCATGTTCCAAAAATGGAATCATTGAAGATGCAACAGAAACGATTTGTCGTGGTGACACATCCATATAATCAACTTTGTCTGGGGTAGACATAGCAAATTCATTTTTATGACGACAAGAAACCATCTCATCAAGTAGCTTACCTTTTTCATCTAAAGTTGCATTTGCTTGAGCAATAACAAAGTCACCTTCATCGATAGCTGATAGATATTCTATGTCAGTAGTCGCGACACCATTGTTAACCTTACGGTAAGGTGTTTCCAGAAAACCATAGGAATTCGTTCTTGCATAAATAGCCAGAGAATTAATCAAACCAATATTCGGGCCTTCCGGTGTCTCAATAGGACAAACACGACCGTAATGCGTTGGATGTACGTCACGTACTTCAAAACCAGCACGCTCACGTGTCAAACCCCCCGGGCCTAACGCAGAGATACGTCGTTTATGAGTAATCTCTGATAATGGATTATTTTGATCCATGAACTGCGACAACTGACTAGAACCAAAAAATTCTTTTATTACAGCTGAAACAGGTTTGGCATTGATAATTTCTTGTGGCATCAAACCTTCCGATTCAGCCAGACTTAAACGTTCTTTAACTGCACGTTCAACTCGAACCAGACCAACACGGAATTGATTCTCAGCCATTTCACCAACACTACGTATACGGCGATTACCAAGATGATCAATATCATCAACACTGCCTTTACCGTTACGAATGTCCAGTAGTACCGTCATTACTGCAACAATGTCTTCATTAGAAAGTATTTTTTCGCCTTCCACTTCCTTACGACCAACGCGACGATTAAATTTCATACGTCCAACTTTAGATAAGTCATAACGATCCGGACTAAAGAACAAATTCTTGAATAAGTTTTCGGCAGCATCCTTTGTTGGTGGTTCACCAGGTCGCATCATGCGATAAATTTCAACCTGAGCTTCTAACTGATTATTACTTGGATCAGCCCGTAAGGTATTCGCTATAAAAGGACCACTATCGAGATCGTTCGTATAGATAGTTTCTAACTCAATTGCTTTACCTTTATGCTCAACAATTTTCTCTAGCAGTTCTTCAGTAATCTCTGTATTCGCAGGGAATTCAATTTCACCGGTTTCTTCATCAACGATATCAACAATATCTTTGGCGACAACTTTACCAATCAGGAATTCGGCAGGAACTGTTAACGAAGTTAAACCTGCTTTTTCAATTTCGCGAATATGACGCGCCGTTATACGACGATCTTGTTCAACAATGACCTTGCCACTTTTGGTTTTAATATCAAACGATGCAGTTTCACCACGTAATCGTTCTGCAACCAGCTTCAGAGTGATACCTTTACTGTTGATTTTGAACGTGTCAGTTTCAAAGAAAATATCTAAAATTTCTTCAGTAGAAAAACCCAATGCACGTAACAATATAGTCGCGTGTATTTTACGACGACGATCGATACGACAATAAACTAAATCTTTTGCATCAAATTCAAAATCTAACCAAGAACCACGGTAAGGAATCACTCGTGCTGAATAAAGCAATTTTCCTGAGGAATGTGACTTGCCTTTATCATGTTCAAAGAACACGCCAGGCGAACGATGCATCTGCGAAACAATAACTCGCTCGGTACCATTAATGACGAAAGTACCTGTGCGAGTCATTAATGGCATCTCACCCATGTACACTTCTTGCTCTTTAATATCTTTAACAACCTTGTTGTTAAGTCCTGCTTCCTTATCATAAATAATCAGACGGACTTTAACGCGCAATGAGGAAGCATAAGTTAATCCTCTAAGCTGACATTCTTTTACATCAAATACGGGAGTACCTAGCTTATAGCTTACGTATTCAAGAGCTGCGTTACCTGAAAAGCTAACGATAGGAAAAACAGACTTGAATGCGGCTTGCAAACCAATGTCTGTTCGGTCTTCAGGTTTAGTGTCTACTTGTATGAATCGAGCAAACGACTCAAGCTGAGTCGCAACCAGATAAGGTATCTCCATAACACTGGTGCGCTTTCCAAAATCCTTGCGGATACGTCTTTTTTCAGTATAGGAATAGGCCATTACAATTCCTCAATAATAGTGTTTGTTTGTAGTGAATATTCCGGCTAAATAATATTCAACTGTTACCGCTTTACACACTTTTTGTGCAAACTCGGTATTATCAATAAGCGCAAGAAACCAACAGACCACATTTGTAGCCTGTTGGTTTTGCGTCAAGTTTATTAAGCGCTGCAATTGAAATTATTTAATTTCAACTGATGCGCCAGCTTCTTCAAGCTGCTTTTTAACATCTTCAGACTCGTCTTTGCTTACACCTTCTTTAATTGTTGCAGGTGCACCTTCAACTAGGTCTTTTGCGTCTTTCAGGCCAAGACCTGTAATAGCGCGTACTGCTTTAATTACAGCAACTTTAGCTTCACCAAAGCTGGTCATTACAACATCAAACTCGGTCTGTTCTTCTGCACTAGCACCAGCGTCTCCACCAGCCGCAGCTACAGCTACAGGTGCTGCTGCAGACACACCCCATTCATCTTCTAACTCTTTGATTAAATCAACAAGTTCAAGCACAGGCATCTGACCTAAAGCTTCTTTGATTTCGTCTTTTGAAACTGCCATTTTAAAATCCTCCAAAAAAATAATACTAAACTGATATATAGGTTGTTTATTGCTTACGCTGCTTTATCACGCTTTGCTGCAAGAACACGGGCTAATTTAGCCGGTGGTTCTGCCAAAGTGCGAACAAACATACCAAGTGGAGCAGATAACAATCCAAGTAACATAGCGCGTGCTTCATCAAGCGATGGCAAACTAGCTAACTTCTCGAGTTGAGATGGGTCTA
>DUBV01000114.1:49387-52406 GCA_012960105.1 Thiotrichaceae bacterium
CAGTTTGTCATTGCCCTTCGCAAAATCACGAACAACTCGTGCAGCACTTCCAGGTTCCTCATTGGAAAATGCCAACACTAATGGCCCGACTAATCCATCACGCATACATTCGAAATTAGTATTCTCGAATGCTTTACGCGCGAGGGTGTTACGTACTACTCGTAAGTAAACACCTGCTTCACGCGCAGAATTACGCAGTTCAGTCATTTCAGCCACCGTTAAACCGATATACTCGGCCGCGATTGCAGAAGGAGCCTCAGCAGCAACTTTGGCAACACCTTCAACAATTGCCTTTTTTGCATCTAAATTAAGACTCACTCTTCGTCTCCTATTTAAGTTAAATATGTATTACTACATACCTTTCTAATTAGTCGGCCCTAAATAACTAAATCTAGGACAAACCGGTTTACGGTGACACATACAGGTAAACCTGTGTATTGATTACACCGTCTGCGTAGGTAAACCAAAGCTTATCTGGTAAGCCAGACAACCCATCATTACATTAAGATACTCCGAAGAGCATCACCTACGGTCTTTGACGTCTGGCAGATGTATAAAAACATCACCAGTCACAAAGTCTTTAAAACGTTCAGCCAATAAACAATGAAGCTAAACGTTATTGTTCTATAAAAATCTTTTACTTAAGTTCAATCAGTCAAACTGCTCTGATCAACTAATAGGCCGGGGCCCATTGTTGTAGAGACACTTATTTTTTTCAGGTAAATACCTTTAGCTGATGTTGGTTTTGCTTTTTTCAGATCACCTAATAACGAATCAAGATTTTCTATTAATGCATCAACATCAAAAGATACTTTACCAATAGCACAATGAATGATGCCGTTTTTATCTGTTCGATAACGCACTTGACCACCTTTTGCATTTTCTACAGCTTGTTTAACATCATTGCTAACTGTGCCAACTTTAGGGTTTGGCATCAAACCACGAGGACCTAGAATCTGACCTAATTTACCAACAACAGGCATAGCATCAGGTGTAGCAATAACGACGTCATAATTGATATCGCCTTTTTTCATCGCATCTGCAAGATCATCAAAACCAACTGTATCAGCGCCGGCTGCTTCAGCAATCTTTACATTTTCGCCTTGAGTAAACACAGCAACTCTTACTGTTTTACCGGTTCCTCTAGGTAATACAGTTGAACCACGAACTTGTTGATCCGATTTACGCGCATCAACACCAAGGTTCACAGCGACTTCAACTGATTCATCAAACTTCACAGTTGAAACTTCTTTTAATAATGCCAATGCTTCTTTAACAAGATAAGCTTTACCTAGCTCTACTTTGTCCTGATATGCTTTTGTACGTTTAGATATTGCCATGATTACACTACTCCTTCGGTTTCAATACCCATACTACGAGCAGTACCAGCAATCGTTCTAACCGCGGCATCCATACTGGCAGCCGTCAAATCAGGCTCTTTAGCCTTGGCGATTTCCTCTAATTGTGCACGAGTCACTTTGCCCACCTTTTCACTGTTTGGTGTGCCACTGCCGCTTTTAACACCTGCAGCCTTTTTCAATAGAATTGATGCCGGTGTAGTTTTAGTAACAAAAGTAAAACTCTTATCGTTATAGACGGTAATGATGACCGGAACAGGCATGTTCGGCTCTAGACTCTGAGTCTGCGCATTGAATGCTTTACAGAACTCCATAATATTAACACCGTGCTGACCTAATGCTGGCCCAACAGGTGGACTTGGGTTTGCCGTACCTGCAGGCACCTGTAATTTGATATAACTATCGACTTTTTTAGCCACAAACTTTCTCCTTGGGTGCAAACGCCTTGCGGCTCCCCATTAATTTAATGATGTGAATAAATCACATCAACCAATACAAAAACTTTATTCTTTTTCTACTTGGCCAAACTCAAGTTCAACTGGGGTAGAACGCCCAAAAATCAATACCGATACTCGCAAACGGCTCTTTTCATAATTCACTTCTTCTACAACACCGTTAAAATCAGTAAACGGACCGTCATTAACTCGAACCACTTCACCAGGCTCGAAAAGAATTTTCGGTTTAGGCTTATCAACACCTTCTTCAACGCGTTGTAAGATTGCTTCTGCTTCTTTATCAGTTATTGGTGCAGGCTTATCGCTAGTACCACCAATAAAACCTAATACTTTCGGCGCATCTTTAACTAAATGCCAAGTATCGTCATTCATTTCCATTTTGACCAAAACATAGCCAGGGAAAAATTTACGCTCACTTTTACGCTTTTTACCATCGCGCATTTCAACCACTTCTTCTGTCGGAACTAAAATCTCACCAAACATGTCATTAAGACCACTACGTTCAATTCGTTCCCATAACGAGCGCATAACCTGGCTTTCAAAACCAGAGTAAGCGTGAACTACATACCATTGCTGCGCCATACTAGGCTCCATGACCCATTATTGCGCCTATGGATTTAGTCAAAAACCAATCCAGTCCCCATAATATTATGGCAACAATAATCACCATGCCGATTACCAGCAAAGTAGTTTGTATTGTTTCTTGTCTCGTCGGCCATACAACCTTACGAACTTCGATCTGTGCATCATGAAAATAGCCCCAGATTTCTCGTCCTTTTTCGGTTTGGTATGCTATACCGACACTAATGCCGACCGCAGTTAATAAACCGAGAACTCGATACAACAAGGTTTCATCAGCATAAAAATAAAAGCCAATCAAAGCCGCTATTATTATTAATAGCGATAAGCCAAGCTTAAATGTATCCAGCTTTCCACTGGTAGTTTCTACAGTTGAATTCATAATTTACGTCTATTTAGTCCAAGGCCAGATTTCTCTAAATGGCAGGCCAGGAGGGAATCGAACCCCCAACCTACGGTTTTGGAGACCGTCGCTCTGCCAATTGAGCTACTGGCCTAATTTACTATTTCAAAAATCTGCCTATTATTTTTAACAATCACTAATTATTAATATAATTACTCAATAATTTTAGAAACAACACCCGCACCCACAGTACGGCCGCCTTCTCGTATTGCAAAACGCAAGCC
>DUBV01000115.1 GCA_012960105.1 Thiotrichaceae bacterium
TATAAATATAAGAACACTTAGGTTTTAGGGAAACTCTAAATGTATATATGTGTTGATTTTGATGGGACTATTGTTGACCACCGATATCCAGAAATAGGTCCTCCTGTTGATGGCGCAATATATTGGATAAAACAATTTCAATCGTTAGGAGCAAAAATTATACTTTTTACAATGCGATCAGATAATCAATCAGCAGGAAATGTCTTAACCGAAGCTGTTAATTATTTAGAATCTGAGGGAATAAAACTTTTTGGTATAAATCATAATCCAGATCAAAGTGCATGGACTACAAGTCCAAAAGCCTATGGTGACATTTATATCGATGATGCTGCTTTTGGTTGTCCTTTAATTCAACCGGTGAAGTTTCAACGGTCATGTGTTGACTGGTCTAGTGTAGGTCCTGAGATAGAAAAGAAACTACTCTCAAATAATCTTGGGTAAAGCATATTTTACAAAGTATGCAATCTTGTACCTATATATTTTTATCATCTGCGAAAATAAGAGTATGCTTTCTACAGTGTCTGGAAAGGAGGTATGCTTTTTCTTCGAAGTGGGGTTTTATAAATGGCATCGGTCTGTGACCCGCAAGGCGTGCTTCACATGATTTAAAGAAAAATGTTATGTATAAACTGAATAACCGTATTTTGGAATAAACATCAAATTAGGAGCTATTATGAACAACATTGACGAACTTAGGCAATATTACCTGAAGAAGGCTCCATACCCCTTCTGTGTATTCATAGAAGAAGGACTTTTCACAACGGATGAAAAAGCTGCCATCAACAAATATGGCTATTGGTTTGAAGCCATCTGTAGAGATAAGGTTCCATTAACCACTGACAAACTGAAGAGATTCCGAAGTGCGAAAGAAAGGAACACCTCCGACAGAAACAAATGGGAAGATCTTTGGGTGCGGTATGTTAAGGCAGAGGTTCCGTTCTAAGTTGTGAGTTTCAATTTAAACCATAATATCCCATGCTGCTAATTACAAATTGAAATTGAATGTGTTGAAGAAATGTATCGAATAGTTGAGAGTGATAAATAAAAAATGTTACGTACAAGTAATAGAAAATGAAGTAGTGCATTTATGCACTCTATATGATGTATAGGTGTTCAGAATAGTTTAACTATGCAGAAATAAAAAAGGGCTTCATCATGAAACCCTTATTGAGTTGACTCTTTGGTACAAGCCAAGATCTGTAAATCTTGCTTATATAATGTAAGAACGAGTGTCAGTTTGTTACCTAATTGTTACCTATTTATGTATTTCTTGATATTCTAGAATTATAAACTGTCTATAACCCTTATTAAATATGGCTCCCCGGGACAGGCTCGAACTGCCGACCTAGTGATTAACAGTCACCCGCTCTACCGACTGAGCTACCGGGGAATATTCGAGAACGCGTATACTACTTATGGCATTCGATATGGTCAACCATCTAATTAGCTTAAAGCTGATTTAATTCTTTCCATACTTTTCTCAAGGTTTTCCATGCTGGTTGCGAATGAAATACGCATACAGCCAGGCGCACCGAATGCTGAACCGGGTACCATTGCAACTTCAGCTTTTTCCAGGAAGAACTCAGCTAGATCAATATCGTTGTTAATACCATCAAGTCTTTCTATTACGCCATTCATATCAGGGAAGCTATAAAACGTTCCTTCTGAAGGAATACAGGTGATGCCATCAATCGCTTCTAGCGACTTCAGTACAAAATCATGTCTTTCTTTAAAAACGACGGTGCTTTCTTCTATATAAGTCTGATCGCCATCTAACGCGGCAGCGGCTTGTGCCATTGAGCTAGCATTAGAGGTACTTTGAGATTGAATCTTTTTCATTCCTTTTATAATGGTTTCAGGGCCACCAACATAACCGATACGCCAACCGGTCATGGAATAGGCTTTTGAAACACCATTCACAACAATCGTACGTTCGTACAAATCAGGACAGGCATTGACGATATTAACGAATTCATCTTGTCCCCAAAGAATATGCTCATAGATATCATCGGTAACGATAAGCATATCAGGGTGTTTAAGTAATACTTCTCCCAAAGCCGCTAATTCAGCTTTGCTGTAACTCACGCCCGTTGGATTTGAAGGACTGTTAAATACCAACATGCGTGTCTTAGCAGTAATCGCACTTTCTAATTTTTCAGGTGTGATTTTGAAACTATCAGCAATCGTTGTTTCTATAATGACAGGCTTAGCACCCGCTAATAACGCCATATCAGGATAAGATACCCAATAAGGTGCAGGGATGATGATTTCATCGCCATCATTCAACGTTGCTTGAAACAAGTTGTAAAGACTATGTTTCGCACCACAAGAGACCAATATCTGATTCTTGTTGTAATCAAGATTGTTTTCGCGTTTAAATTTATTGATAATCGCGTTTTTTAATTCAACGGTACCATCAACAGCGGTGTACTTTGTTTGACCTTTTTTCAGAGCTTCAATTGCTGCTGCCTTTATATGCTCTGGTGTGTCAAAATCAGGTTCGCCTGCACCGAGGCCAATAATATCTTTACCTTCTGCACGTAATTCTGCAGCTCGAGCTGTAACGGCCAAGGTCGGGGATGGTTTTATGCTTTGTGCACGGTTTGATAATGAAATATCCAACATGATCTCCTGATTTTTAAAACGAGTTCCAAAGGGCGTGTAATATACTCGAATCTGAGTGCGTAAAGAACAAGAAAAATGAAAGAATTTTCACTTATTTCCGAATATTCCCCAGCGGGCGACCAACCAACGGCTATTAAAAGCTTAAATGAGGGTCTGGTCGATGGGCTTGCCTACCAAACTCTATTAGGCGTTACTGGCTCAGGCAAGACATTTACCATTGCCAATGTCATACAGGAGCAACAACGGCCGACGTTGATTCTGGCGCCGAATAAGACCTTGGCGGCACAACTTTATGGAGAAATGAAAGAGTTTTTTCCACACAATGCCGTGGAATACTTCGTTTCTTATTATGATTATTTCCAACCTGAGGCCTATGTGCCAACGACGGATACTTTTATAGAGAAAGATGCGTCTATTAATGAGCATATCGAGCAGATGCGCTTATCTGCGACAAAGGCAATACTCGAACGACGCGATACCGTCGTCGTTGCTACAGTTTCAGCGATTTATGGTTTAGGTGATCCGGATCGATATCTTAAAATGATTCTGCACCTCACCCGTGGCGATCTTATCGATCAGAGAAAACTCTTACGCCGATTGACGGAACTGCAATACAAACGCAACGACATCGAACTCCATCGTGGTACATTTCGGGTGAGGGGAGATGTTATTGATGTCTTTCCCGCAGAATCCGAACGTGATGCGCTGCGTATTGAATTATTTGATGATGAAATTGAATGTATTAGTCAGTTTGATCCATTAACGGGAGAAGTGTTGCGTAAGCTTCCTCGTATCACCATACATCCGAAGTCGCATTACGTAACCGGACGGCAGGTATTACTTGATGCGGTCGAGTTGATTAAAGAAGAGTTAAAGGATCGTATAGAACAACTTGAGTCGCTCAATAAATTAGTTGAAGCGCAACGAATAGGGCAGAGGACACGTTTTGATATCGAAATGATCAATGAAATTGGTTATTGCTCAGGTATAGAAAATTATTCTCGCTATCTTTCTGGACGTGCTGCCGGCGAACCGCCACCGACCTTACTGGATTACTTACCCAATGATGCCTTGGTTATTGTCGATGAAAGTCATGTGACTGTTCCTCAATTGGGAGCTATGTATAAAGGTGACCGTGCACGTAAACAAAACCTGGTTGAATACGGTTTCAGATTACCTTCGGCATTAGATAATCGACCATTACGCTTTGAAGAATTTGAGGAACTAGCGCCGCAAATTATTTTCACCTCAGCGACTCCCGGTAAGTACGAAGGAGAACATTCGGATCAAATCGTTGAACAAGTAGTTCGGCCAACAGGCTTGCTTGATCCTGAAATAGAAGTGCGCCTAGTAACGACACAAGTCGATGATGTCTTATCCGAAATTAATAAGCGAGTTGCTGTTGATGAACGAGTGCTTATTACGACGTTGACGAAACGCATGTCGGAAGACTTAACTGATTATTTATCAGAACACGGTGTTCGGGCACGATACCTACATTCTGATATCGATACGGTTGAGCGTGTGGAAATTATTCGTGACTTACGTAAAGGTGAATTCGATGTCTTGATTGGTATCAACTTATTACGAGAAGGTTTAGACATGCCTGAAGTGTCGTTGGTGGCGATATTAGATGCAGATAAAGAAGGTTTTTTACGATCGGGAACCACATTAATTCAAACCGTAGGGCGTGCGGCAAGAAACCTGAATGGAAAGGCAATTTTATATGGCGATAAGATTACTAACTCTATGAAGTACGCGATTGATGAAACCGTTCGTCGCCGACAGAAACAAATCGAATTTAACAAAGAGCATGGCATTGTTCCGAAAGGCATTAAGAAAGCCATCACCGATATTATGGAAGGGGCTTATCTGGATAAAAAGTCGATTGCTAAATCCTATCAGAAAGTAGCCGAAGACAGAGCAACTTATGAATCGATGTCACCTAAGTTATTAATGAAGGAAGTGAAAAATCTAGAAGAACAAATGTACCAACATGCTAAAGATCTGGAGTTTGAACAAGCGGCACAGGTACGCGACAAGATAAACCGAATCCAGTCAGAAAATTTGGGTATAGCTATTGCAACAGAAAGCTAATGGGTTAACTCTTTGAAGCAGAGTAGGATGAAGATAAAATATTATTTATCTCTATTGCAGAACCTTCTTCCAACCAATCAAGCAATGTTTGCCACTGCGCTAAGTCTTTAGCAAATCGTGAAGGTGGTCGCATTTCACAAACACCTAGACCTTCTTGTGCCGCATGTATGTAATTTTGAGTTTCTCTAAAACTGCTAACAAAGGGAAACTTAATATGTGTCAGAAAATTTTCAAGAGTTTTTAATATTTTTGTATTTCTTCTGACACGATTTGCAACGACGCATACCTTAGCGTTGTAGGTTTTTATTTTGATATCGAGTAATAAAGTTTCTATAAAATGAGCCACAGCATGAATATCACCTTTACTGGGCAATACCGGCAAGATGATGTTATCGGCTTGTTGAATAAATTCTTGTAATTCGGCTCCCTTAACTGCGGCCGGTGTATCAATAACAACTCGTTCTATTGTTGGTGGCATTCTCATGTAAAAGCTACGAGTCACATTTGTTGGTATCTGACTGGCATCAATACCGTGGATTGCCTTTTTTTCCTCGCCACGTAATTTTAGCCAATGTATCGATGTACCTTGGGGGTCGAAATCGACGAGCGCGGTGTTGTAACCTGATTTTGCATAGAACGCAGCGAGGTTAGTAGCGAGCATAGATTTGCCACATCCACCTTTGGAATTCAGAACGGTAATGCATTTACGTTCACGTATAGTGCTGGAGACATCTCGTAACATTAATCTGTACTCCCAGTTCTTTTCTAAATATTATTCTCAATTGTCTTTATATTTATGTATTAAGCTGATGAAATATAATATTTTTTTGTGAACAATGCATCATTTACTTTAAGTTATATTTTTCTCTTAAATTTAATCAAAAAGACAGAATTTGCTTGCTAGGTAAACTTATGTATCCTATGCGACCTTTAGGCGCGTACGCTTTTATGCCCCGAGGGTGCAGCTGGTTCAGCTGAGCATCTCCGAAGTATAAAATTAACGTGAATTAAAAGGTTTAGTTTGTATTACTTATAGGCGCGTAGCTCAGCTGGTTAGAGCACTACCTTGACATGGTAGGGGTCGTGTGTTCGAGTCACATCGTGCCTACCAAACGACACAAATAGGCATCGATTTTCGATGCCTATTTTTTTGAAATATCCTTTAACACGTGGCCTGTTGTGGGGGTCACCACTGATGGAGAGAAGGAGCAGAAATGCCTACGATTACATTACCTGATAATAGTCAGCGCGAATTTGACCTAGCAGTGACTGTTATGCAGGTCTCTGAAGATATCGGTCCTGGATTAGCTAAAGCAACGCTTGGTGGCGTAGTCGATGACAAAGTTGTTGATGCATCTTATCTGATAGAAAACGACAGTAACTTAAGAATTATTACTGAACGTGATCCAGAAGGTCTGGAAATTATTCGCCACTCTTGTGCGCATCTAATGGCGCAGGCAGTAAAAGAACTTTATCCCGAAGCACAAGTAACCATAGGTCCGGTTATAGAAGATGGCTTTTTCTATGATTATGCTTATGAACCGGGTTTTACACCGGATGATTTGATCAAAATTGAAAATAAAATGAAAGAATTGGCGAAAGCCAATTTTGAAGTTACTCGCACGGTTAAAAGTCGAGATGAAGCGACGAAGTTTTTTCGTGATATGGGTGAAGAATATAAAGCGCAAATCATTGAATCTATTCCAGAAAATGAAGATTTGTCGCTGTATACGCAAGGTGATTTCACCGATTTATGCCGAGGCCCTCATGTGCCGAGCACCGGAAAGATTAAATCTTTCAAATTAATGAAATTAGCTGGCGCCTATTGGCGTGGTGATTCCAATAATGAAATGCTGCAACGTATCTACGGTACAGCTTGGGAAAATAAAAAGGCACTTAAAGCCTATTTAAATCGTCTGCAAGAAGCAGAAAAGCGTGATCATAGAAAGTTAGCCAAGAAACTGGATTTATTCCATTTTCAGGAAGAAGCGCCGGGCATGGTGTTTTGGCATCCGAAAGGTTGGACGGTTTATAAGGTGCTAGAACAATATATTAGTTCAAAGATGCGCATGCATGATTATCAGGAAATTAATACGCCAGAATTGGTCGATAGAAGCTTATGGGAGCGTTCTGGGCATTGGGACAAATTCAGAGACGATATGTTTACTACCAGCTCTGAAAACCGTGAGTATGCAATTAAACCGATGAATTGCCCTTGCCACATACAGGTATTCAATCAAGGTTTAAAAAGTTATCGAGATTTACCGCTGAGATTAGCTGAATTCGGCTCTTGCCATCGAAATGAGGCATCCGGTACCTTACATGGCTTGATGCGTGCACGTAATTTCACTCAAGATGACGCACATATTTTTTGTACTGAAGCGCAGATTCAGGATGAAGTGTCGAAATTTATCGATATGTTGTTTGAGGTTTATCGAGATTTTGGTTTCGATGACATCATTATTAAACTTTCGACGCGACCAGAAAAGCGTGTAGGCAGTGATGAAGATTGGGATAAAGCTGAGGAAGCGTTAGAATTAGCATTAAATAACAAGAACATAGACTGGGAGCTACAACTGGGAGAAGGTGCTTTTTATGGGCCTAAGATTGAGTTCTCATTAAAAGATTGTATAGGCCGAGTTTGGCAATGCGGTACGATTCAGGTGGATTTTTCTATGCCAGGCCGGCTTGATGCCAGTTACGTCAGCGAAGACAGCTCAAAACAAGTTCCGGTGATGTTGCATCGTGCCATTGTCGGTTCAATGGAGCGATTTATTGGTATTTTAATTGAGAATTACGCCGGTGCATTTCCGGTCTGGATAGCGCCAGTTCAGGCAGTTGTTATCTCAATTACCGAAAAACAAAGCGAGTATGCGAAAAAAATAGCAGAAAACTTAAAAAATCAGGGCTTTAGGGTCGAAGTTGACTTGAGAAATGAGACGATCGGGCTTAAAATCCGCGACCACGCAATGCAACGCGTTCCTTTTCAAATTATTTTAGGGGAACGAGAACAAAGTGATAATACTGTGGCTGTACGTACGCGGGATGGTGAGGATTTAGGGGCAATGTCTCTAGAAGATTTTACTCAACGTCTTAATAAAGATATCGCGTGCCTCGGTCGGACTAATTTGGAGGATTAATTTATCAGCGCAGACAAAAAGACACGCCTTAATGATGCGATAACTTCACCTGAGGTGAGGTTAATAGATGCACAAGGTGAACAAGTTGGTGTCGTTTCAATTACTGAAGCTAAACAACTCGCTGAGGAATCTGAATTAGATTTGGTCGAAATTGTTCCCAATGCGGAACCACCTGTTTGCCGTGTTATGGATCACGGTAAATTTGTTTTTGAACAAAGTAAGAAAAAGCATGCTGCTAAAAAGAAACAAAAGCAGATTCAGGTTAAAGAAATTAAGTTTAGACCTGGTACAGATGATGGTGATTACCAGATTAAGTTAAGGAATTTGATTAAATTTCTGACCAATGGTGACAAGGTTAAAATTACGCTGCGCTTTCGCGGTCGGGAAATGGCTCATCAGGAGTTAGGAACCAAGATGTTGAAGCGAATAGAAACGGATCTTGAAGAATATGGAACAGTAGAACAGTTTCCTAAAATGGAAGGTCGGCAAATGGTTATGGTGTTAGCCGCAAAGAAATAAAATATAGTATATTTGGAGTTATAGAAATGCCTAAAATGAAGTCAAACAGTGGTGCTGCAAAGCGTTTTTCGCGTACTGCTTCAGGAAAATTTAAGCGTGGTCAGTCGCACCGTAGTCATATATTGACTAAAAAAAGCACCAAGCGTAAACGTCAGTTGCGCTCAATGTTGACTGTTCATCATAGTGACCAGAAGGCAATTGCCCGTATGGTTCCGTATATATAGAGAGGAATTGAAGCAATGCCTAGAGTAAAACGTGGTGTAACTGCACACGCCAAACATAAAAAAGTTATTGATCAGGCCAAAGGCTACAGTGGTCGACGTAAAAATATATTCCGCGTCGCCGTACAAGCTGTAACCAAAGCAGGCCAGTATGCATATCGTGATAGACGTCAACGTAAGAGACAATTCCGTTCATTGTGGATTGCTCGAATTAATGCAGAAGCACGAAACAATGGTCTTTCTTATAGCCGTTTCATTAATGGTTTGAGTAAGGCTTCTATTGAAGTTGATCGTAAAGTATTAGCAGATCTTGCTGTATTTGATAAAGTGGCATTTGGAGCCTTAGCCGAACAAGCTAAAGCCAGTCTCGCTTAGATCTTCAATACAATAGATTAAACGGGGAAAGGCTTAAAACCTTTCCCTTTTTTTATGGCCATGGATGGCCTGTATGACGCGAGAGGACACGACTGCATGGATGCAGGAGGTAGGGCGAAGCAGGAAGCCCGAGCCGAGGAGTCCGAAGCGGCGTGGTGACTCTAGCACTATGTATATAGAGTCTTAATAGTTCTAAGCGGTTACAATAATAAAATTATGAACGATACCGAGAAATTACAAGCTGAAGCGATTGCAGAAGTTGAAGCTTCTGTTGATCTAAGTAGTCTGGATCAGATTAGGGTAAATTATCTTGGTAAAAAAGGCTTGCTCACACAGCAATTAAAACAATTAGGCAAATTACCTGCTGATGAACGTCCTCAGGC
>DUBV01000116.1 GCA_012960105.1 Thiotrichaceae bacterium
TAACGAGGTTAAATTTTCCTTAAAGGAATCCGGTGCAAGAATAATTTTCATTAAAAGCGTCCTCCAAAGACGGCAATATTGTGTATAAATTGATTGAACGAACGAAATCAGGAATTAATAATATCTGTGGCCTGCCTACGCTTCAGGTCGCATAGTTTAAGGCATTTATTGAATTTTCAAAGATTTTTTTATCTAAATTGTCTATTGAGCATTACATACGCATTTAGCCAATATATTGGCAAAAGTAATACTAATGATGTTTATTCTTTTGCTTTTAGAAATCTAAGAATACATCGATATTTAACATATTAATATTGAGTAAGGTTATTTTAATCCATTAACTTACGTATACTTGTCCCGTTTCATTAATATACATATAAAAATGAACAAAAACAGCCTTAAGTATTGATATACAACGATTTTTATAACTGAAAAGCTAAATTATTCATAATAAGTATCCTATAATGTTAACTGCTCTAATATTTTGAGAGTGAATATAAAAATATGGGCAATCAATACATCTAATAATTATAAATGACTTATGTCCCATCAAAATCAACTAATACTCGTAGTTATTTACATATTTATTTCGAAAATAGGTATGGCTGCTGAAATTGTTGCACCACCACCATCAATAGAACCAAACCAATACGAACACAGACAAAGTAACTTAAAAACATCAAAGTTACCCATTCAGAAACTCAGTCTAAACGAAGCTATTGCTCTTGCCTTAAGCCATAACAGAACAATTAAAACAGCTTATCTACAACGTATTACTGACAAATGGTCTCTATATGTTGCTCGTGATGAATTTCGACCTAATCTAGATTTAGATATATCAACAACAGCTGCGGATACTATTGATAAGTCGACTGGCACACGTACCAGAACATATACGACTAGTTACAGCCCAACAGCAAGTTTGGCACTACGGACTGGAGGTAGTCTCTCTGCAACATGGAATAACAGTTACACTCGTTCTAAAGATGATGACGCAGGTGTTGGAACACCGTCACATACTTCAGGCATTAGTCTAAGTTTTAGTCAGCCCTTGCTAAAAGGCGGCGGCCTTGAGGTTGCACAAGCAAGTCAAGTACAAGCCGAGCGAGCTGAACAAGTCAATCTATTAAGCCTGAAGTCCTCGCTCATCAGTACTATCACATCAGTAATTCAAGCCTATCGTTCATTAGTTCAAACCAAACGTGCATATGAAATCAGTAAAGATTCATTAGAAAGAACCAGAAAATTACTCGAAGTAAATAAATTGTTAATTGATGCAGGTCGCATGGCCGCGGTAGAAAGTATTCAAGCTGAAGCAGACTTAGCAAGAGGCGAACTTGATTTGCGTACTAGTGAAAACTCACTTGATGCAGCAAGGTTAGCGCTACTTCGAATCCTCGACATTGATAAATATTCAAGAATAGACATTATTGAAGACTTAGATATAAATGAGGTCGATCTAAATTTTGATAAGCTACAAACTATTGCCTTTGCCGAACGCACTGATTATTTACAAGCAAAGCTTGGCTTATTAGATTCGCAACTCAATCTTATTTTGGCAAAAAACAATAAACTTTGGGAACTGGGATTAACCGCCTCTTATTCAAACACATTAACCAATCGCTCTCGGCATGAAGTTAGTCGTAACTTAGGCGAAATTAGTGAAGCTGATTACAGTTTAGGTATGTCTTTAAAAATTCCTTTTGGTGATTACACTTTGGAACAAACAGTTGTCAACGCACGTATTGCTTTAAAGAATCAACAATTAGCATTAATAGAACTCAAAGATGAAATTTTAATAGGACTAGAAGATCAAATACGCGATATTAATATAAAGTTTGAACAAGTCCGTTTAGCAAAACGATCTCGCGAATTAGCAGAACAAACTCTATTCATAGAAAATGAAAAATTACGCGCCGGCCGTTCTTCAAACTTTGAACTTGTTTCATTTCAAAACTCCTTAGTAACCGCTGAAAACAGTGAAGTCGATGCTATCATTGCTTATCACAATGCATTGACATCACTTGATGAATTTCTTGGTACTACATTAGATACTTGGGGAATAGAGATACAAAATATTACCCGAAAGTCAGATATCAATAAGATATCTGATATTCCTGAAATAGAAGAAATAAATTTTGACCAAAAAAAATAATGTTCATAATTAAATTAATAAAAACTGGGGTACGACATGGCTATTGATCTCAATGAAGAAACAATGTTTCTACAACAATCAGCTAATCTAGAACATTTATTGCCGGAAATTATGGCTAATATTTCAGCCTTTATGAATGCCGACCGTAGCACCTTGTTTCTCTATGATGAACAAAACAATGAATTATGGTCAGAAGTTGCACAAGGTAGTTCATTAAACGAAATACGTATTGCAGCTGATAAAGGTATTGCCGGACATGTTATGCAAACCGGAGAAACAGTTAATATTAAAGATGCATATCAAGATGAACGCTTTAATTCTGAATTCGACAAACAAAATGATTTCAAAACTAAAACCATGCTATGTCAGGCAGTCGTTAGTAGTGATGGTCGTCGTATAGGCGTAGTTCAAGTATTAAATAAACATGATGGTTTATTTACTGAAAAAGATGAGCAGTTACTCAGCGCCTTTATCAGTCAAGCAGCAAGCACCATAGAAAATGCAAAGATGTATCAGAAAGTCACTGACTTAAAGCAAAAGCTTGATGTTCAGCATTTTGAATTACAACAAGCCTATCTTGATATAGAAAATGATAAGTCAACATTAACAAGCGCGCTTAATAAAATAAAAATGAGTGGCCGGCTTGGTATAGGCTTTTTAGTTTTACTTGGTGGTTTATCGAGCTATGCCTATTTTTCTGGCGGAACTTCAATTTATGAATCAGAGCCAGAATATATAGCCGATGACAGCGAAATAAATCCAGAGGACATCATTACTGTCCGTACTGGTCATGTACAGTCAACATTAACATTGGCGGGAAACATAGAACCACTTAGTGTCGTAAATATTATCAGCCCTATTGATGGCAAAGTCATATCAAAGTCTTTTAAATATGGAGAAGCCGTTAAGAAAGGCCAAGAAATAATTAAAATAGACACATCAAAAGTATTAGTCAGTTTACGACAAGCAAGAGCACGCCACATAAAAGCACTTGAAGAACTCAATAAACTGAAAAACTGGAAATCAGGACAGGAAGTTACCCGAGCAAAACGTGCTATAGCTAAAATGAAATATTCATTAGAAAAAAGCAAACGTACTTTGGCAGAAACAGAACGTTTGTATGAGATGGGTATTATTCCAGCATCTGAAAAAGAATCCGCACAAGAACAATATGACAACTTAATACTAGAAGAAAAAACAACGGGAGAAGAACTTCAGTCTGTTCTTAAACAAGGCAGCAAAGACTATCTGAAAATATCCGAGCTTGAGTTTGAAAATGCAAAATATGAATTAGAAGAACTACAAAAACAAATTAAGAATGCCAATGTCCTAGCCGAAGTCTCAGGTATAGTTATTTTTTCTGATTCAGGTGGTGATAATAAATCTAAAGCCAAGACTATCGAAAAAGGTTCATCTGTTACTACAGGAGAAATTCTTATTTCTATTGCTAACCAGGAAGGCTTGTCTATTAAAACAAAAGTCGATGAAGTCGATATCAATCAAATTAAAGCGGGACAAAATGTATCCGTAACCGGTGATGCTTTTATTGGCACACCTCTCTATGGAAAAATCACCTATATCTCATCACAAGCAAAAACTGGTTCGGGCAGTATTCCTTTATTCGATATTACCGTCACTATTAACAATGTCGCAGATGAAATTATGCAAAACATTCGTCTTGGCATGTCTTCTAAGTTAGATATCTCAACCTATGAGCGCGCAGATGCAATTGTCTTGCCTTTTAATGCCGTGCGCACCATAGGTGATGAAAGTTTCGTTAATAAACTTGACCCAAATACACAACAGACGATAGAAACAGCAATCAAAACCGGCATTATTACCGATACTCAAATCGAAGTACTAGAAGGACTCGAAGTTGATGATCAAATCGTACTTCAATCAAACTACGGTTATTAAACAAACATGTTAAAGCTTATTGATATACATAAATCTTACAAAATCGGCCCTACTGATCTGGCTATTTTACAAGGTGTCGACCTCGAAGTATTTGAAAATGACATGCTCGCCATCATGGGAACATCTGGTAGTGGCAAGTCAACATTGATGAATATTATTGGCTTATTAGATAAACCAACTTCCGGTACTTATTTACTAGATGATAAGGAAATCATGCAATATTCAGATGATGAGCTGTCCAGCAAGCGTAATGAAAAGATAGGATTCGTTTTTCAGCAATTCAACTTACTTTCACGATTAACTGCACTAGAGAATGTTTGTATACCTCTTATCTATCGCGATACTCCCACGGCCATAATGCATAAACAGGCAATGAGTATGTTAAAAAAAGTCGGCATGGATGATCGCGCAGACCATCGGCCCAACGAACTTTCTGGCGGACAACAACAACGCGTTGCTATCGCTCGTGCACTCGTAGGTAAACCTGCATTAATATTAGCAGATGAACCAACAGGCGCATTGGATACACGAGTTGGCGCTGAGATCATGGAATTATTCAAAACATTAAACCGCGATGAAGGTATTACTATCGTTATTATTACACATGATCCCGGTATTGCAGAACAGTGCCCACGTTATGTCATCATGCAAGACGGTAAGTTAGTAGAAAAGAACCTACAGAATAAAGGACAAGCCGCCTAATGATACGTAAATCCAGTATCACTGAAGCCGGACGTAGTCTTTATGCCTCCAAGCAACGCACTATATTGGCATTGATTGGAATTATGATCGGCATAGGATCTGTTATCGCCATGATCTCAGTGGGACAAATTGTAAGTAACGAATCGCTAAAACAGTTTAGGGATATGGGAACTGATCTAATAAGCATTGAAAAGGGCTATTCAGAAACAGACAATAGCTCATCTAAGAAAGCTAAGTTTACACTAGATACGACGAAAACTCTCAAACAACAAATCCCTGCAATACATTTAATGTCTCCTGTTGTTACAGCTTTTGGTGAATTCAGTCTAAGTGGAATAAAGGGAGATGTTAATCTAATTGGCATAACACCTGAGTTTATTTCCTTAAACAAACTTAAGCTTCGTGCAGGCCGATTTATTACTGACCTTGATAGAAATCAACCATATATAATGTTAGGAGCTGAAGCTTTTGATCAAGCAAATATACCTGTTACTGAAGATATGCTTGGTCGGGAAATTCGTATGAATAAACGTTATTACACTATCGTTGGGATACTTGAAGATGCACCAAAATCTGAACTTATGTCTTACCAAACTAATTATTCGGCAATCATGCATATCAGCACAACAAGCCGCAATTTTAATATAATTGAATTAGCAACAGTGATGGCACGCATAAAAGAAAATGTTAAACCCGTTTCTCTTATAAACACAATACAAGATTATTTCTCTCGAAAACAACAAGGTTTAAACATACGAGTTTCAACAGCGGAACAACTATTAAAACAAATGGAAAAACAAATGCAGCTCTTTACGTTATTGCTCGGCGCAATCGGCAGTATTTCACTCGTAGTTGGTGGTGTCGGTGTAATGAACGTAATGTTGGTCAGTGTCACTGAACGTAAAAAAGAAATTGGAATACGTCGTGCATTAGGTGCAAAACGCAGTGACATTCAAAATCAATTTTTAGTAGAAGCAATGATTTTATCCATGTTAGGCGGAGCTATTGGAATAGTTATTGGTATCGGTGTCTCCTATGTCTTATCAATAGTTAATAACTGGGAATATATGATCTCCTATATGGCGATACTCTTAGGCGTCGGTGTTTCCTCCTCCGTTGGTATCTTCTTTGGTTATTATCCCGCTTATCAAGCGGCACGACTTGATCCCATCACGGCACTACGTTCTGATTAATTGATAAAAAAATAATTATGAAACTGCGTGTAAGATTCGCTTTAATTATTTTAGGTGTTGTTTTATTTCGCTTTGCCTTTCCGGGCGGTGGAGTACCTATGTTTGCATTCATCGCTATGATACCCATCATTACTATCAGCCATCACAGCAAACCTAAAACCGCCTTATTGTTTGGCCTGTTATTCGGCACAGCAATTTGGTCTTGCTGTATCTGGTGGACCATGCCAGCGATAGCCAAAATGGCAACAACCAGTGTCTGGTTATTATTACCGGTGTTCTTACTCTTTTGTCTGTTCTATGCACTGCCTTATGCTGCATATAGCTATGCCATCGCAAAATACAAATTGGCAATGACAATAAAAGGCGCATTCATTAGCACAACATTATTAACACTTATTATATTTGTCTACCCACACTTCTTACCCGGCAATTTAGTCCATGGTCTATATCAACAAACCTGGTTTATACAAATCGCGGAAATTGGTGGCGTGCCCTTTTTATTCTTTGTGGTTAATTTAATCAATGGCCTGTTCGCGTGTACAATATTAAATGTTAAAGAGCATAAACAATCAGCCCGTATGTCTGTAGTCGCAACACTACTCGTATTCAGCGCAACAGTTATTTATAGCCAATACAAACTCGACATTATTCATTCAGGTTTAAAAAATAAATCCATCACCGTTGGTGTAGTACAACCCAATATCCCGATCAGCTGGCGTGATGATGAGTTTGATCATCAATATGATGTCTATCAACGACTAGCAGATTTATCTATCTCACTTAAACAAGAAAACCCTAATGTCGACGTCATCATTTGGCCAGAGATACCCACACCATTTTCTTATAATGAAGACGAAGCAGATCGCGCCTTCCTGGATTCTTTACAACAACATTTACAAACCGATATTATATTTTCATCGGGTTACGTCTATGCCGATGATGAACATGAAAATTATTACAACACGGCCCAGTTATTATCCGAAGGAACACTCACGAGTTATAACAAACAAATACTCTTGCCCTTTGGTGAATACCTACCGTTTAAAGAAACGCTACCGTGGTTAAACAATATTTTTCACAACGCTCTGAACTACGTTCCGGGAAATGAATATAAACATTTCAATTTAAAAGATAATATTAAAGCCATGCCGTTAGTGTGTTACGAAGCAGTGTTTAGTCGCTTTGTCTCAAAAGGAATTGAAAACGATACCGATATGTTTATCAATCTCGTTGATGATGCCTGGTTTGGAGATAGTGCCGCAGCCGAGATTCACTTTGCCCTTAGTGCTTTTCGATCCATAGAACATCGTATCCCAATGGTACGAGTCACCAATGCCGGAATTAGCGCGATAATTCATCGTGATGGCAGTATCACTCAAATGGATAAGAACCTTAACGTAATTCGAGTCTTTTCAGAGATGTTTTCTATATAAATCAGTATTTTATTTATTAAAATAATTGCAAAAACTCATCCCGATATCATGAGTGGGGCATAAAAATCACTTAAAATTCATACTTTCAGCAGGCTATCTTTTATGATTGACCCTGTCTCCCTTTACCTACCATACTAAGTTGATGCAGAATTCCCAAACAACACATATAATATTGTTTTACACTTTAGATACCTTGAGGAGGTAATAATGAAAAAAAATATAATTATTCCATTTGCTTGCTTAGTTTTCGCTAACCTGTTCTCACACACAGTTCTTGCTGGTGGTGGTGGTACTCCTCCTCCAGAGTACCAATGGTGCATTAAAAATACGACAACAAACGAGAAGATTAAATATTCTGCAATTACTTTCTGGTGGCGCACGGTTTCTAAATCTGGATGGATAGGATTAAATGGCAGAAGCTGTTTTACATACACTAAAAAACCCATGTATCGGATAAGGATTATGAGCGATAAGGCAAAACACCGATCGTGTGTGCATGCTAATGTAGACCCAGGCGAATATAAAGTAACTACGTCTTCAATCAACAGAGGAAAATCGTGCCTAAAATAAAAAAGTGACGGAAAAGAAGGTAACGAAAAAACCGACAACTAAAAAGAAAGCTGCCAAGAAAGCAGCAAGCAAAAAAACGGCTGTAAAAAAACAGACCCTGTTGTGCCAAATTATAATAATTTTGCAATATAACTTCTTTATCGTAATCTATTCTCATGAAACTGGCTTGAATGAGAACAACTCAGGAGTTAGTTATTTATTCATAAACTTTAAATCTTTCACCTAGTGTTTACAAGGAAGTGAACACAAGCAACCTTTATCATCTACCTAAAAATACTCTAACAAAATAACCACAAATTTCGATCTACATTTAAAAAAAGTGAATGGCGTTGGAAAAGCAAACAAAATGTATTGGAAATACGAACTGTGGAAGAGACTCCACAAATATTAATCTTTGCTAGTCTATAGCCTATTAAATATAATTTAATTATAAAGTTAAAAGTATGACTTTAAAATTACAGAAGCAATTAATTACTGTACTTATATGTATACTGTTTACTGCATCATCACTTGTGCAGGCAGAAACCAGTACTAATGATAAACCTTATAAATGGTGTCACACCGTTCGCTGTGGCGAGATTGAACAATATCAAGAATTGATTATCAAAACCTATACTTCATGGATAATCAGCTTTTCTGCGGGACATCTGCAAACGTTTTCCTACGATGATGTTAAAAATAGACGTGTGAAATGCTTTAACTCTAAATATGAAACATTAGATCTGGAAGCAATAATAAAAGATAAACGTGATGGCGATACACGTACTTGTGGTAAACGAGATAATGCAACGCACGGCAATCGTTCTGTTTCAGTAAATAACAATAGCGGCAGTTGTAATATTTAATCCTAATTATTCTTCATTTGCTAACCTTACAATCATTCTGATTAAACCTGTTGTCACTCTCGCCATAGATTCATAATCCAAACTGTTCGACGTATCGTTAGCATTATGAAAGCCATAGTTTCGATAACCCATCGTATCGGTCACCATAAATGCGGGCACATTGTGTTTCCAAAATGCGGCATGATCTGATCGCCCTACATTAGGTACGAGTACAATCGGAGCTGTTATCCCTTCTGATGGAAATTGTTTACTCTCTCTAAAAGCATGAATGCTTTTTCTTAATAATGAACGGGAATTAAAATCGCTAACAAAGGCAAC